>NZ_CP046401.1:600870-1201740 GCF_009762775.1 Maribellus comscasis
ACGCCCTTTGAAGGGCATAATATTAACATTGTAAAATTACAAAATTATGGCAAACATTGATGACTACAATGCCCGGTTATCCGACATCAAGGCAATTCCTGATGAAGAAACCCTGGAACCGGGTATTCCTGTAGATGTTGCTTTACAGGAAGCCGAAAACCTCCATCACTGGAGTTTAAACGATGCCGCCGCATTGGCGGTGGTTGGAATTACTTCCGACATGATTAACGACCTGCCCGTACGTGCAGGCGCCTGCGCGAGGCACAATCGATTTGGAACAAAAACTACCGTTCGCAACAGGAAGCCCAGAAAGAATGGGCCGAACAGGCACCTGAAGCCTACGCTTTCCGCGACGACCTGCTCGCTTCGCTTCGTTTTGCTTACAGGAAAGACGATGCCCTCCTAAGCCGTGTAAGTGCTATTACCGATGGCAGCGGCCATGCCGACATGATACAGGACCTGAATGACATCGCCGTTTTGGGCCGCGAAAATCCCAATCCGCTTACGGCTATTGGTTTCGATCTCACACAACTCGACCTGGCGGCTACCCGGGCAGATGAGCTGGCCGATCTGCTGGCTGAAGCCAACGGCGACAAAGCCGATCCCAACGAATCGAAAATCATCCGCGACAAGGCCTACACCTACCTGAAAGCACTGGTGGATGAAATCCGTGAAGCCGGTAAATATGTTTTCCGAAAAGATAAAAACCGATTGAAAGGCTATTCCAGCGAGTACTGGAAAAAACTACACCGAAAACAAAGCAGCAATCAGAATGATGTGACTTAATATTTATTCTGCATCCGGTTGGGGCGTCCTGCGAGCAAGTAGGGCGCCCTGCTTGTTTTATCTCCTCCCTGCAAGGACTTTATGCAATCCTGCAGTGCAGGATTCAAAAACATTACCGCAGGAAGGGTAAAAAAGCTGCAGGATTGATCAAAAGCGATGCAGGAACAAAAAAAAGTCCGCAGGGAGTGGATAATGTATTGCAGGACTGACCTTTGACCTTTCCTAAAATAGCTTGACAGATTATTACTTTATTTACTGGTAGGAGTAAATGATTTTTTCTCATTTACACTGTTTTACAAATCTACTAAGTTTTTTCTTACTGTTTTTTCCTGTATTTTTACTATTCGTTTCTGCAAAGTCTGACATGCTTTTGTTTACACCCTAAAATTAGCAACAGGTAAATTTTATTTTCCTGTATTTTCTTTCGATTTTATTTTTTATCACTCCCCGGCATGACTCTGACCCGGGTATTAAATATTAAATATCCTGGTTGTGGAGTAGCTCCTGTAATAGCATCTACAGCGCTACCGCGCGATTGCACCTAAAATCCGCAAGTTTCATATTTGCTAACAATTTTATTGTATTGACAGATACTGATAATCTAAAATGGACTCAATAATAGGATTATCAAGCAGATTGAAATTATTCATTTTACAGTTACAGTGGTGGTTTTATAGTTTGGGCAATACATATTTATTGGAATTGTTTCTTCCTCAATTCTTCGTTTAGGGGTTAGCTGGTTTCTGGTTTTATGTTCTGAAATCGAGTGATCCAAACAACCTTAGTTTTACTTGTCTTCCTGATTCAACCCATTTACCGGGAATGCAAATAAAACGAAAGATAAATTTTTTAATCCTGAAATTTGCCGATAAAAATGCTACTCTTTTTGAAAATGTTTCAATAATGTGAGTGTATAAGTTTCTGCACATAGCCATAATCAGTAGAAACACAGTATTCTGTTCCAGTTTTGAAAAAGGCATTTTATCCCACCCAAAATCATTTTTCAAAATATCGAATTCTCTTTCCTTTGCTCCCCTTGCATTGTAAAAGAACACCACTTCATCGTCTGTCATGTCGAAGTCGTTGGTAAGAATTGGACTATAAACACAAGCTTCTCCGGTAAAAGCGTTTATTTGTCCATCTCTTCGAGCCTCTTTGGTTATTACCAGCCTGTATTGTTTTAAAGAATTTGTTTTGGCATTGTTACCTCTTGCGTGACGCTCAAAAGGAGTGTAGGTTGTTGAGCCCCTGAGTAATATTTTGTCCCCTGTTTTTACTTCTTCCCATTTTTTGATGTTGCCAATAGCTTTTTCAAGGGTATCGGTCATTCTTGCTTTTATGAAAAACCGCCTGGCATTTTTTTCAATTGCTTTTATTATCTCGTAAGTGTACGATGCCGAATCGGCACGTATAACATCAATTGTTACCCCAACTTCATGAAGCAAAGAGCACATTCTTTCGATAGTTTCATGTTGCAGGACATGGGCGTTACTACGACCATTCCGGTTTTCAACATAAATGATATGATTGTTAATTATTCCAACTCCCGGGCAATAACCATTCTCCTTTTTATAGGTGAGTTGTGCATCAGCTTTTTCTGTATAAATTAGTGTATTATCATAGTCTATGATCACTTTGTTCTTTTTGAATCCAGGAAGTAAGGTCAACATTTTAATATTTAATCGGTTTAATTTTTCTGCCAACGAAAAATGG
This sequence comes from Maribellus comscasis, assembly GCF_009762775.1. GTDB lineage: Bacteria > Bacteroidota > Bacteroidia > Bacteroidales > Prolixibacteraceae > Draconibacterium > Draconibacterium comscasis. The sequence goes on from NZ_CP046401.1 coordinate 603,370, forward strand.
TGTTCTGCCTTTCCTCGTTTTGTTCCAAAATATTGTGGGACATCAGCTAAGGATTTAAGGCGGTTCAAAACCCGGTCGGGGCTGGGAATACTGATAAATGGGTTACTCCGAAAGCCCTCCTTTAGGTTAAGAGACAGATCTTCGGCACAATCGCCCCCACAAAAAAATACAGACCAATAAGACATTACTATATCAAACCAATTGTATTTGCTTTGTTTGGGCAAGGCTGGCAAACTAGTATTTAACAAAGTGTTGATTTTTAAATTAATTGCCTCCTTGATAACAAAATTTAATCCGCCAAAGGCCGAAACAGGTTTAGAATTTAATACTTTCATATTTGGTATTTTGTAGCAACACCAATTTAGGTGAACATGCCAAAGCTGTAAAGCATTCATTTGAATAGTTTTACAGCTTTTTTCAACTATAACATGCGGATTTTAGGTGAAATCACGCGGGAGCGGGGGTTCTGTCTGTTGTAAATTGGGGCGTCCTGCAAGAATACAGGGCGCCCTTTTGGTTTCTGAACCTCTCTGTTACACAATTACCTTTCCTGTACATTTTGGGGCTCTTCCCGTTAAACAGGACAGGAAAAAAATGAACAGGGTTCTGTAAAAATGGAACAGGACAACAAAAGAACCTACATTGACCTTTACTAATAGACTTGATAGAATTATGTTTATTATTCCACTCCCCATTTTTTATTAGGTTTACTACCAAGAGTTAATTTTAAAAATCCGCCGTTTTTGAAATCCTCATGAGAAAACCAGTACTTATTCCATGCTTTTCCATTCAGAATAGCATTTTGAATGTAGATGTTTCTATCACTATTATTCTCTGTATCAATAATAAAATCTTTCCCTGGATAGTAATTACTATCTAGATGTATAATAATTTTTTTGAAAATAGGACTGGTTATTTCATAAATCGGATTTGCAGAGGCACCACCATCCATTTCAAATAAACCAATAGCCATCAAAACACCTAATGCGCCCATCTGACCTTGGTCTTCATCTCCTTTATAACCACCGTATGGTGTTATATTACTATATTCATCCTTTATTTTCCTAACCCAATATTGCGTGAGCCAAGGTGCTCCAGCATGATTAAACAGGTGAGCCATACCTGTACCAGGTTGGTTACAATAATCTGTCCAATTTGCATCATTTTTAATTTTATGAGAGGCCATACAAAACCCGTTTAATTCTGACTTTTTGAACTGTTTATCAAGTTTCTGAACATACCTATCACTCCCCCCGTTTAATTTTATTAAACCAGAAATATCATGCGGAACAAAATGAGAGTAAATAGCAGAATTACTCTCACAAAAACCTGATAAAGCTAAAGGATCAAAATTATTTACCCAGTTACCATTCATATCTTTTGGTTGAATATAACCAGTTTTTGCATTCCAAAGATTTTTATAGTTTTGCGAACGTTTCATAAAATATTCAAAATCATCGATTTTATTCATGGTCAAGGCAAGTTGAGCTAAACACCAATCCTGATATGCATATTCAAGTGTCATGGAAGCACTCGCCTGACTATGATAGCCCTGAATATTGGGTCTGTCATGAGGAACATAGCCTTGTTTTATATAATAGGAAATACCACCACCTGATGGATTAAACCGATGTTCGTATCCAGCCCGTTCCCGAATTCCTCCGGGGAAAGCATTTTTTTGCAAGCCTTCATATGCCAACTTTGTGTCATAATTACGAATACCTTTATTATACGCTGTAGCGAAAAAAGAAGATGCTGGATCACCAATCATAACATAGGAATAATTACCACCAGTAACGCCACGCGGTATCAAACCTCCATTTTGGTAGATATCAACCATTGTATTGCAGAATGCATCCATTACTTCAGGATAGACCATTGACCATAAAATATTCAAGGACCATTGACTTCCCCACCAAGCATCAAAATTATAATGTGGGAAAAGAGGTACCCCCTCTTCACTTAACCTGACTCGCCTAACTCGCGGATAAGGGCCTGTCATATCCATATATTTTCCATCAACATCACTAACAGTACGACGACCTAACAAAGAATGCCATAAGTCAGTATAAAACTTTACTTGCTGTTCGTTTGTTCCTCCTTCAATTTCAATACGACTAAGCCAGTTATTCCATTCTTTAAATGACTCTTCTTTTACTTGTTCAAACTCCCAGTGAGATAATTCTGTTTCTAAATTTAATTTGGCTTGTTCTACACTTACATAAGAAATTGCCACCTTTAGTAATATCTCTTCATTTTCTTTAGTTGAATATTTAACCGCAAGTCCAGAATTCCAGCCTGAAATCCGTTCAGGATCAGTATTTTTTACAATTGAACTATCTTTCCATGTTATGATACTTTGAAAAGGTTTACTTAATCTTGCATAATAATATACAGGAAAATCTTTGGGACGTCGAATAATGCCCTCCATAATTTCATAGCCAGCTATATCAGTGTCATTTACTCTCCAAGCTTCTGCATACACTGTGGAACCATGCCCCACATGAGCACCTCCATCAAAAAGAATATAGCTTTGCTCACTAGCAGGGAATGTGTATTTATGAAATCCCACACGTGTAGTGGAAGTTAATTCTACCTGAACCCCGTAGTCATCTAAAAAAACTTTATGAAATCCAGGTTTTGCAATTTCACCTTCATGTGAATATTTTGATTTATATACTTCCATTCCCTTATGCCCTTGGAACTCTCCAACTGTTGGCATAACAGCAACACCACCCATTTCCCAAGCATGTATATGGCTAAAGCAACGAATATGATCTTCATCGTAAAGATATCCGGACCCCCAATCACCCTTCGTCCACATATCCGGGCTTAAATTTACCATACCAAAAGGGCGACAGGCAGAACTAAAATAAAACCAACGTGTTCTTGGAGCACCCGTATCAATAAATGGATTTACCAAATCTGTTGGACTCATATCCTGAGCCCAAACATCGATTACAAACAATAATGAAAGAAAAAGTAATATATGTTCTTTAAAATTTAGATTACTCATTTTAATACTTTTAAAATTAGACGACTAAAATTTATTGATTCTTGTTTTCTTATCTGTTTTATTTTCGCTTTTCATGAAAATGAAATTTGAAAGTGAATACTACATACCAAATTCGCGTTCTTTTTAAGATCATTATACTGATAAAATAATTCCTTGTACATATTTATTGAGATTTTTCATAGCGTTTGGTATGTCTTCGCTGATTCCTTCTAATTGTAGATTTTCCCTAAATTAAGGATCAGAACAAGCATTAGAATAAAGTATACAATTCACCGAACAAAAAAAAAAAAATTTTATATACATATAATTTCAATTGTGATAAACTATTGTGTCACAATCTACTGATTCTTCCCAAATTCTTAATTGTTTAACCAAACGGTCTGCTATTTCTGGATGTTCTTCAATAAGATTATTTGACTCACCAGGGTCAGCTTTTAAATCAAATAAAAATCGATTGTTATTTTCAGCTTTTTCTATTAGCAATTTCCAACTATTATCTCGTACTGCCCAATATTCTGGTGAAGTTTTACGAACAGGCCCCGATTTTATACGCCAAAAAAGAGTACGTTCCTGTTCCGGTTTATCCCCAAGAAGAATTGGCATTAAGTTAATTCCGTCTTCTTTCTCATACTTAGCGTCAAAATTCGCAAGCCGAAGAAATGTTGAAGACCAATCCATTGTAATTCCTACCTGAGCTGTAACTTCTCCGGCAGGCAATACTCCATGCCAACTGGCTATACACGGAACCCTGATACCCCCTTCCCAAAGTGAAGCCTTGTAACCAGTAAAGGGGGCATTTCTATTATAGGGTGCGTAATGGGCTCCACCGTTGTCAGACGTGAATACTACAAGGGTACGATTGCTAAGTCCAAGATTCTTTATTTTTTCTAAAACCCGTCCTATTTCAGAATCCATATATTCTACCATTGATATATACGTTTGTGGATCCTTCTCTTGTTGCCAGGACTTATGATTTGGGCGGACATCTTTTTCTTTGTCGTTTGGCCCCAAATAAGGAAAGTGAGGTGCAAGATGAGAGAGGTACAGGAAAAAAGGATGTTCTTTATTATTTTCTATAAACTCAATTGCCTCTTCTGTAATTAGATTCGTTGTGTAACCTTTACGTATAATTGTATCATTTCCTGACCACAGGTCATATACACCTATTCGATCCATATGCTCGAAATAATGATGATTTCCTCCGAGAATTCCAAAGAAATTATCAAAACCTTGTTGTAGAGGGCGCCTTTCAAAATCATATCCCACATGCCATTTTCCAAACACCCCGGTGGTATAACCAACAGACTTTAACGCATTCGCAATGGTTTCACCATCTACTTTAAGACCTCTCCCCATTTCCTGATAGTACAATGCATCGTCCATTCCTAAGCGCTGTTGATACCCCCCCGTAAGTAAAGCAGCACGTGTGGGTGAACAAACCGGAGCATTTGCATAAAAATCGGTAAATCGAAATCCTTCGGTGGCCAAGTTGTCAAGATTTGGCGTATGAATATCACTACATCCGTAACAACCTAACTCACCATAACCAAGATCATCCGCCATGATAAATACAATATTTGGGCGCTTATCTACTTTTTCACTATTTGGCTTTGACATACAGCTAAACATGCTTAATCCGATCATGAGAATAGCTATAAATTTATTAAGGTATTGTTTCATAAATTATACAATATGATAAATGGAATATCAGATGTGCCTATTAAACCTAACATACTAATAGGATATTTAAAGGCACATCTGTACATGTTGATTATTCTTCGTAAGCTAGTATCCAGGGTTTTGAGGCAGAATATCTGATCCTACTTTATCTATCTCGGATTGAGGGATAGGAAATAAAAGCCAAGTATCGTCGGCATTTTTCCCTAGTGCATTTAATACTTCAACAGCCCTACCTGTTCTAACCAGATCGAACCATCTAACACATTCAAACATTAATTCACACCTACGTTCCTTTTCCATTGCCATTCTGAATGCATTAATATCAGGTATATCTATTTGGGTTAACAGATTTAACCCGGCCCGGTTACGAACTTTGTTTAATATTTCAAGTGATTGTTCCGGAACATTACCTGATATTTCTGCCAGAGCTTCCGCATATAACAGATATGCGTCTGTATATCTTAACATTGGCCAATCCATACCGGAGTTTTTAGAACCTATATCGTATAAATAATCAAATTTTACATTAATCCAATGCCCGTCAATCCATTGATTAATATCTAAAGCCAAATAATTATCTACTATATTGACATCTTTTCTAATATCTCCTGATTCGTATGACTCAACTAGCCCGTTCTCAAATTGTACATGCCGGGCAACCTCTCCAAATTTCCCGATAAATGCATTTGCATAACTAGTAGCTTCCCCTTCATTTCCGGCCTTAAATAATATGGAAAAAATTATCTCTTTCCCTTTCTCATTTGAACCGTCATCAGCAAATATTTCCTGATATGTTTCGGCAAACTCATAAGGACTATTAAAAAGTATATCTTCCAACAAAGGTTTTGCTTCTGCCCAACGATTTTGATTATATACCTTGCCACTAAGTGTAATAAAAACACGTGCTAATTCGCCTTCTGCAGCGTATTTGGTAACCCGGCCATATTCCTGATCCGATACTATTTCTGGTAAATTATCGATTGCAAATTTAAAATCGTCCTCAATTAGATTATAAATTTCAAAAACATCAGTTCTCCCTATATCTAAAGCTTCTATTGAGTTTATTTCATGCTTTACAAGGGGAACAGCACCAAAAAAACGAACCAATGCAAAATATGCTTCTGCTCTGAAGAATCTTGCTTCTGCTTTTATTCTGTTTTTGGTCGTTTCTTCAAATGAATTTATATTATCAATTTTGTCAAGAATAATATTTGCGTTGCTTACAACCTTATAAAAATTTTTCCAATAACTTAAAGTTGAATTTAACAACCAAATGTTTGAACTTATTTCATATTCTACATAGTTGAAACGATGATATGTATCACCCCTGAATTCTGTCATTCTTGTCCAATCACCCGGGACAATATTTTGCCATGAATCATAAACAGAAACTATTGCTGTTTCAAAATCAGACTGAGTTTTATAAAACGAGTTCACATTAGCCTGTGAAATTGGGGCGAGATCAAGAAAACTTTCGTTACAAGCCGATAACATGGCAATTATGCAAATGGTAACTAATATCTTGATTTTTTTTATTAAACTATTTTCCATGATACAACTTTTTTAAATATTTCTAAAATGATACATTTATTCCAAATAAAAAAGTACGTGACGAAGGGTACATCCCATAATCATTACCAGCGGCACGTGCATCTCCATTATACATATCAACTTCAGGCGAAAAACCGACATCATAGTGATCCCATGTGTAAAGATTTTCTCCCTGGATGTAGATTCTTAAAGCAGAAAGATTTATTTTATCGGTGATTCTTTTGGGAAAAGTATAGCCTAATGTAATATTTTTCAACCGAAGATAATCTCCGGGATATATCATTCGACTGGTAAATTCACTACTAGCCCCTGTTGGAGATCCCCACATCCTTGGAGTCATTCCATCCCCTGGTTCCTCGGGTGAACGCCACCGATTTACCCAGTGTTTATACTTAACATTATGAGCTCCCTGAGGCCTGTCAAATTGCCTGCCAATAGTGTTAAATATATGATTCCCTCCAACTCCGTTAAAGAAAATGCTTAAATCAACATTCTTAAAACTAAGCTGGCTAGTCAAACCCCAAAAATATTTTGGGATATTACTTCCTAATATCTGACGGTCATTCGCATCGATAACACCATCTGGAACACCATCTGGACCACTATAGTCTTCAATAATGACATCTCCAGGTTGACTACCAGAACGATGCGGAGTTGCATCTATTTCTTCTTGTGTATTATAAACCCCAATTTGTTTATACATATAATATGACCCAATAGGATAGCCGACCATCGTAATATTATTATCTTCAAAACCACCAAAAATTGGGGTATCATTGGGACCAAGTTGTAATACATTATTTTTATTAAATGTAATATTAAAATTAGTAGACCACTTTAATTCTTTGTCAATATTTATGGTTGACAATTCAAAATCCCATCCTTTGTTTTCAATCTTACCATAATTCTGAGTTTCAGTTGAAAAACCTGTAATTGTTGGTACAGGTACATCCAAAAGTAAGTCATTAGTTTGTTTGTTATAATAATCTACTGCAAACAAAATCCTGTTATTTACTAATCCTAAATCTAAACCGATATCTAAAGAAGCTGTTTTTTCCCAACTTAAATTTGGGTTAGAAATTGAATTCGGTTTCATTCCTGGAGTCAACATCTCGCTTGTTCCAAAAAGATAATATGAATTACCCATATTAGCTATTGCGGAATAGTTTCCAATATCATTATTTCCGGTTTTACCCCAGCTTACTCTTAATTTTAACCGATTGATGGTTTGATATTGTTTTATAAAATCTTCCTGTTCAATCCGCCATGCTCCTGATATGGATGGGAACCATCCCCACTTTGTATTCTTTCCAAAGCGAGAGCTACCATCCCTTCTAATACTTGCCTGAAACAGATACTTATCACTAAACGAATAATTCACACGCCCAAGGTATGAAAGAAGAGACCATTCACTCATACTCGTATTCGCAACATATTCTGTTGCTGCATTTAATGTTGGGACATAATCATTTGCAAAACCTGTTCCTTTGATGTATGCAGATTTATTTTCTTGCTTTTGAGCAGTGAAACCTAACAAACCATCTACCTTGTGCTTTTCTTTTAATACTTTATTAAAACTTAAAATATTCTCATTAAGCCAGTTCAATGATTCATTTCCCCAATACTCTCCTTCAGGAGTTTGATTTCTCATAATTATCTGGTTCTTAAACATATCCCTTCGAACATTAATTACTTTTGCCCCGAAATTATTTTTCAAGCTCAATCCAGGTAAAATTTCAATATGGGCATAAACATCCATTAAAATCTGATTTCTAACTTGTTCATCTTTTAAATGTTCAATAATTGCTAGATTCTCAGGAGATCTATTTGCTAATGAAAATGTAGAATATACGTCAGATTCTCCCCAGTACCCCAGTCTGGGAGGTAGAATCGGACTGGAAAGGAGAGCATGATGGACAATACCTTCCTTCATTTCTGTGTCTTTATCATGAGAAATAATACGCATTGGAGTAAGACTTAAACCTATAGTTAAAAAACTGTTAATATCGGCGTCAATATTTGCACGCGCTGAGTATCTTATATAATCTGTATTTTTGATTATCCCCGTTTGGTTATAATATTCTCCAGAAAAAAAATACCTAACATTTTTTGTTGATCCCGATGCAGACAAAGTATAATTTTGAGTAGTTCCAGTCTGGAGTATAGCTCCTAAATGATCATAAGAAGGAAGATCTGGATCATTTAGTAAATTTTGATCATACCTATAATTATATGGCCTATCTAAAGGCAAAACATCAAGACTTCCTCCTGATTCAATCCATTTCCCATCTTTCTCATCAGCTATTAATTCCATTTGTTCCTTAGCATTTAACATTTCAACTCTCCTTTCAATGTTTGAGATACCGGAATAAATATTTAAATGCATTTTAAGTTCCTGACCTTTTTCCCCTCTAGTTGTCGTTACAATCACAACTCCATTAGATCCCCTTGATCCATAAATGGCAGCCGATGCGGCGTCCTTTAATACTTCAATAGATTCAATATTCGAAAGATTTAAATTAGCAAACGTCTCTGCATCAACAGGAAAACCATCTATCACATATAATGGATCCGTTCCTGCAGTAATTGACCCAACTCCACGTACTCTGATATTCGCGTTCTTCCCAGGTTTACTGCCACTCTGTTGGACATAAACACCTGCCATTTGTCCTTGTAAGGCCTGATCAACTCTGGCAACAGGTCTTACTTCTAAATCTTCACTATTTATCTTTGCTATTGAACTAGTAAGTTCACTTTTTTTCATTGTACCATAGCCAATAGCCACCACCTCTTCAATCCCAATAGCATCCTCTTCCATTGTTAAGTCAATCACCGTTTGTCCTCCAACAACTATTTCTTGTGTCCGCATCCCAACAAAAGAAAACTGTAATATTGCATCACCTGGAATATTTGCTAATGAATATTCGCCATCAGCATTCGTTACCGTTCCCTGGGTAGTTCCTTTTACTACTACTGTTACTCCCGGGAGTGGTTGGCCTGAAGAATCAGTTACTTTCCCTGAAACCGTTTCCAACTGCTGTGAACCAATAACGAAGCTAATATTTGGAGTACCTTCCTGATGTATAACTATCAAACGATTATCCACAGTATAAGTAATATCCGTTCCTTCTAAAACAGAGTCTAGTATTTTTTCGACCTGTTTATTTTTAAAATCGACATCAACTTTTTTACTCAAATCAACCTGTTTAAGATTGTAGATAAATGAAAACTCAGATTGGTCTTCAATCAATTCAAACACACGTTCAAGCGACAGATTTTTACCATTTAGGTTTAATTTTGTTGTTTGAGAATAGCTGGAAGCAGAGACCTGCAGCAAGGCAGCAAATAAAAACAGACAAATTAATCTCATAATCCGATAAATTTTGGGAAGGTCATCAAACAGAAAACTCTTCCCCTGAGTTCGTTTTTTTTTCATAAATTTGAAATGTTAATTCAATGATTAAATGTTATTGATTATTGAAAGGTGGTTTGTCCTGACCGACTCTCCACCTTTTTTTTATTTCACTTTATATCTGATTTCGAATTCTCTGAATCCTGTTTTTTTATAATCGATGGGGGTCGTTAACTTTAGAGCATCCAGCACCTGCCAAATCGATTCCTGGTTTCTGAAATTTCCACTGTACAACATTTCTTCCAACTGAGGTGCAGTATAAGTAAGACGAACATCATACCAACGTTCCAAACGTTTTATTAATTCAGGAAAAGCAATTTCTTTAAACCGAAACTCTCCTCCTTTCCACGATGACTCTATTTCTACATCGCTTTCCGATACGCTGTATTTTTGTTCTTCTCTATTTAAATAAAGCTGTTGACCGGGAGCAATACCAACAGCAGGTTTCTCTTTTTCCAACTGAATTCTAACTTTACCTTCCAAAAGCGATACTTTTGAAAAACTATCGTCGGCGTACGAGCAAATATTAAACTGAGTACCTGTAACCTCTACATCAAAATCGGAAGTTCTCACTATAAACGGATGCTCTTTGTCTGACTTCACCTTAAAAAAAGCTTCGCCACTCAAACTCACTTCACGATTTTTGTTGGTAAATACGCCCTTATATTTTAATTCGGATCCGGAATTTAGTACCACATTTGTTCCATCGGGCAAGTTTACCTGAGAACGAGATCCCATTGGAACCTTAAATGAAACCAGTTCTGTTTTACTTCCTGTTACATCCTCTCCCCGCGTAAGCATATTAAGCAGAAATGCACTAAAAAAAACGACAGCTATAACGGCCGCAACACCGGCAATCGTTTTCCATAAGGAGAGAGTCTTTCCGACAGAATTATTTTGGTAAGCCTGTCTTTTATAAAAACGAAGCAAAGCGTCTTTTGAATTGTCCTGTTCTTTTTTGGATGCATCCCAGGTGTCTTTAATCTGATAAAACAACTTTCTATTTTCCTCTGATGACTCCAACCATATTTTAAATGTTTCCCGGTCTGCGGAAGTGCTTTCTCCATTTAAGTGACGGGCAATTAATTGTTCGATATTCGTTTTTTGGTTCATTTTCTATTCGCATCTATATGCTAATACACCTTTGACGTAAAAACTACGTCAACGAATTAGGAAAAAATTATTTTTTGTTAAATAAACATTCTCAATTAGCAGATTATGTGACGATAAAGCAAATATAAAAGAAGGAAACTCTAACAGTAATTTTACAATTCAATCAGATTCAAATATCATGTTTACCAAAATAAAAATTTGTCTCTGAGTGAGCATTTTTTTTAAGGCAGACAAAGCCCGAAACAATCGGGTCTCAACCGTCCGTAAAGGAATATTTAACTTTTCAGCTATTTCTTTATTTTTTAAACCTTCAAACCTGCTTAATTCTATAACCTCTTTATAATCTTCTTTTAACAAAGAAATTGCCTCGTAAATATTATTCAGATCCTCTTTCTCAATCAATGACTTCTCTCCGCTTTTGTAAAAATTCAGCTCTTTAAATACCTCATATCCTTTGTGCTTGTTTACAACGGCCCGATGCCTATGGTAATTCAGACAACTGTTCCGAACCGAATTAAATAAGTAGGACTTTAAATGTGCATCCTCAAGTTTGTACTTTTTATTTTCCCACACAACCATAAATATTTCCTGTAAAATATCATAAACATCATTTTCGTTATTTATGAATTTCTTTCCGTACAAAAATAAAGAATGGTAATAACTTTGAAATATTTGGTCGAAATCAGTCATCAATATCTCCGTTTAAACCAGGAATTATTTTTCCTTATTTATCCTACAAATTGTATAAAATAATTTGTTCCCGGGTATAAAAGGTTTTAAATAGTCTTCAAAATGCAACAAAGATATATTTATAGAGCTTAATTGTAAAAATAATCGATCAGGAGTTTGATATAGCATCAATTTCAGAGAAGAACTATCATAGAAAATGGCCTTAAAACAGCCTTTCATCCATATCTATAAAAACTCTTATGAAAACGATATAAAAACACTAATTTACAAACACTTTTAACTAACTTTATCTGGTATTCTGTAAACAAAAGTCAAAATGAAATCTTACCGGATAATACTTATAACTGCCATTTTTTATTTTGGTTGTCAAAACCCGAAACCTCAGGTAGAAGAAACCGTTAATCTGACACCCGCAAAAGAGGGGATTACAATCGTAACAAGGCTGTATGAGAATTCGGCAACTGCAGTTGAGTATGAAATTCCTATTGTAAAAGGGACGAGCATAAAACACGGGATTCAAAAAAGATACTATCAACATGGCAGTTTATACTCAGAAATCCCTTACGTTGCAGGAGAACGGGAAGGAACAGCTTACACCTACTACCCTGTCAACGGAAACGCAGAACCCGTTATCTGGAAAAAGCAGTCTTACAAAAAAAATAAACTGGACGGCATTTGCAAAAGATATCACCGCGACGGAACGCTTCAGGCCGAATACGAATACAAGGACGGACTTCCGGCAGTTGGATTAAAAGAATATTATCAATCAGGAAACCAGATTAAACACCCTGATTTACTGCTTAAAAAAGTCAAAACCCTGGAGAATTATTATATTACAGCCCGTTTATCAGATGGTTCAAAAAATGTAGATTTTTTTATAGGTAATTTAGCTGAAGGAAAATATTTACCTGAAAACTTAAAAGGATTACAGGTGGTAAAAGGTGTGGGCGAAATTCTTATTCCGTTAACTACCCAAAACGTTACAATTACTGCGGTAAAATTTACCGATTACAAAAACCGTTATATCGTTTCGAAATCAATTACTTTTTGACAAAATTCAAATATATAAAAACACAAATGGGAACTACTCTGTAACGAATAGCTCCCATTCACTTGAGGTAACCGAAGTTTCCTCTCGTGCCAGGCTACGGTTATTGTGACCGGCTTTCTTCAATTCTTTCGAATTTGATTTCTGCCCTTTACCTTCCGGTTTAGCCTTCTACAGCGTAAACTTTTCAGCATTCCGTTCGGCATTCCGGATTACCTTCCTGGACGAAGTGTCATTCAGTGTTTATTCTTCTTCCTTTCGGTTGTTGAATTTTCTCCGGTTTTCCAGGTTTTACCCTTTTAAACCGTGCAGTTTGACATTTTCGACCGTAGTCGTTTTTGTCTCCTGCCTGATGACTCAATATTAAAAGAACGTCTGGTGTTCTTCCGATAATTGACTGAACTTTGATTTCCAGACTGTCAAGTTCAAACTTCGGCTCTTTCCGTGTGCCATCCCGAAGGTTGGTTTGAAAGGTTCCGGTTTCAACTAAGTAACTTTTCCCGTTTCCACACTTTCAGAGCTGTCTTTTATCGCTCACCTGATGAATCAAAATTAAATAAATATTAAATTTCAGGCAAGACATTACCAAGTGTTTATATTCACTATGTTTCAACCGGTGATATTAACAATTGTTGATAACCAAAATTATTCCAACCGAATAAAACCCCGGATATTCTTCTATTTAAGCCACGCCCATTGAAACAGGATACTTTCACCCTCTGCAGGAACCACTTCCAGTTCCACTATATAAAACCCTTTGTCTGCAAAATAAAGCGCACCCAAAGGATTTGATTTGTAATTATCTATCACCCAATTGGAATTTGCTTCCCCAACGGTTTTACCTGTATTTTCTACTTCATGCACAAGACTCCCCCCCGCAGCGCTGACTTTTATCATGCCACTGCCGTTTTTATTTTGAAAACTGTAGGAAACATCAACTGATTTTTTACCCGGCTCATCCACATATATTTTCCACAAAAACTTCTGAGGCTTAAAAATAGTAACGTGTTCAGGAATCGTCCCTCCCCTTTCCTTTTTCTCAATCTGAATTTCATCTCTGTTTTCATAGACATTTCCGGGAGTCAAAGAAAATCCGCCTTCCTGATTTTTTGCCACCAGGCCATCTTCAATTTCCGGTTTTGTTTTATACTCAACTACGATAACAGAAACATACGGATCGGGCTGCAAAGAAGGCAATTCAATTTCTGTAAAAACATTTTCAGAACTAAAATGGAGCGGGCTCTTTTGTTTATCTGCCAACAGGTAAACTTTCTCAGGCTTTGCTTTTATACCTGTCAAATAGAGCTTTTTACTCAGCGGCCAATTAAAAACATGCAGAAACAGTTTTTCTCCATTTTCTGTTTTCCTGCAGGTAATCTTTCCCCAGTCATGCAAATCTTTATCCAAATCAAAGGCTTCAGCTCCGTAAATCGATTCTCCGTTTACATTCAACCACTCTCCCATTTCGAGCATGCGCTGTTGAATTTCAAAAGGCACATCACCATTTGCACGAGGGCCAATGTTTAACATGAAATTTCCATTCAGGCTTACATTATTGATAAGCGATTTTAGCAGCGTTGATGTTGACTTCCATTGCGAATCGGAAGAATGAAAACCCCACGAATGTGCAACCGTTGCCGGTGACTGCCAGGGAAAATCTTCTTTTTTGTCACCAAGTTGATTATCACCCAAAGTTTTGAAATCAATATCGGGATCTTCTTCTATGGTCAATCCGAGACGGGAGTTCACCAAACAATTGGGTTGCAACTCCCGAATTAAGTTTTTGAGCTGCAACAACTCCTCTTTCGAAACGATTGCCTGCGAATGGTCAATCCACATATCGAACCAAATCATGCCAATTTCGCCATAATTGGTCAACAATTCCCGCATCTGAGGAATCACTTTTTCCTGCCAGTATTTGTCGTACTCTTCTTGTGAAATCGGATTTAATTCCATTGTGTGATCCCAGCCAAACGGATGTTCCCAATCCAGCCAATGAGAATAGTACAGTCCCAATTTTAAACCGTGCTTTTTGCAGGCATCAGCCAATTCTTTTATGATATCACGCCCGGGATTTGTGTAGTCACCCAAATCATAATTACTCACTTTACTGTTCCACAAACCAAATCCATCATGATGTTTTGCGGTGATAGTAACATATTTCATCCCCGACTTCTTAGCCAGAATTACCCATTCTTCAGGATCAATTTCATCCCAGTCAAATCGGTCGAGCAAAGTCAGATACTCGTCTTTTTCAATACGGTTTCGGTAAAAAATCCATTCTGCATAATCATTATCATTACGCAGTTTTTCACCTTTCCAGTGACCTTCCGCACCACTGTATACTCCCCAGTGTATAAACATTCCAAAACGCGCATCGGCAAACCACTTTGCCCGCTCATTGGTCTGACTCTGACCAAAAACAGACAAAGCCATAAAAATCAAAAATGAAAAAGAAAGAACATGTTTCATATCGTTTATTTTAGTTTAGGTCTATTTTAGAATAAAAATTACTTCAAGAAAGCCTTCCTTTGAAATCTTCGTAATAAAATTTTCGGACAACTTTTAATTCATCATTTTCGGTCCAAATGGTAATAGCCGGGTGATTCACACCATTAAACATCGTTGTTTTTACCATTGTATAATGAATCATATCCAGGAAAACAACCTGTTCGCCAATTTGAAGTTCGTGTCCAAAATCGTAAGCTTCCATAAAATCACCAGCCAAACAACTCACTCCTCCCAAGCGATACAAATATTTACTTTTTTCGTTTGGATCTTTTGCACCTATAATTCTCGGGCGATAAGGCATTTCAAGCGTATCGGGCATGTGGGCAGTAAATGAAACATTGAGAATAGCGGTTTTTATCCCTTTGTGCTCTACGATATCCATCACTTTTGAAACCAAAACTCCGGTATCCCAGGCAATGGCACTTCCCGGTTCCAAAATGACTTTCACATCGTATTTTTTTCTAAAATTCTGAAGCAACTGAATCAAATGGTCGTGGTTGTAACCTTTGCGCGTCATTAAATGGCCACCGCCCATGTTCACCCATTTTACCTGAAGCAGGTACTTTCCAAACTTTGTTTCCAAATTTTGAAGCACCTTTTCCAAACTATAGGAATCAGATTCGCACAAAACATGAAAATGAATTCCTTCAATGCCTGCCGGAAGTTCATCCGGAAATTCATCGCTTCCAACTCCCAAACGCGAACCGGCGGCACTCGGATTATATAAATCCGTCTCTACATCAGAATATTCTGGATTCACCCTAATTCCACATGAAACAGGATGATCAGCTTTTTGAGTTTCCGAATAAAACCGATTGAATTGATTAAACGAATTAAAGACAATGTGTTTTGTGTATGCCATCAACTCCGGAAACTCGTTTTCAAAATAAACCGGAGAATAAACATGCGCACGTGTTTTCATTTCCTCAAAACAAAGACGGGCTTCGTTAAGCGAACTGGCGGTTGCACCGCTTAAATATTCGCGAACCATGGGAAAAGCGCTCCACATAGCAAAGCCTTTAAATGCCAGAATTATTTCAATTCCGGCTTCGTTCTGAACCCGATTTATCAGTTGCAGATTTTGCCGGAGAAGTTTTTCATCCAACACAAATGCCGGCGATGGAATTTTTGAATAGTCCAAGGTAATAAATTTAAAGAAAGAGAGCCTCGTAAAAAACGAAGCTCCCGAATATGAATAAATTAAACTTCCAAGTCAAGATTAAATTCTTCGTTCCAGGGTAGGCCGTGTTTGCCAATTTCCGCCATGAACGGATCCGGATCGAATTCCTCCACATTAAACACGCCGGTACCACTCCATTTTCCGGTAAGTACCATTTTTGCACCTAACATGGCTGGAACTCCGGTTGTATATGAAACTCCCTGCGTTCCGGTTTCCTGATAAGCAACCTGATGACTGGCATTGTTCCAAACATAGTAAGTTTGTTCTTTGCCATCTTTTAAACCTTTTATGCGGCAACCGATTGACGTTTCACCTGTATAATTTTCACCCAAATCTCCCGGATTGGGAAGAACAGCTTTCAGAAATTCCAGCGGAATAATATCAACACCTTTATATTTTACCGGGTCGATTCTCGACATTCCGATATTCTGAATCACACGCAGATGAGTTAAATATTCATCACCAAAAGTCATCCAAAAACGTGCTTGTTTTATGGTCGGGAAATTTTTCACCAGCGACTCCAATTCTTCGTGATAAAGCACATACGAATTACGTGCCCCGATATTTGGATAATTAAGCGCCTTTTTGATTTCGAAAGGTTTGGTTTCAACCCACTTTCCGTCTTTCCAGTAACGCCCGTTCTGGGTTATTTCGCGAATATTAATTTCAGGATTAAAATTGGTTGCGAAAGCTTTTCCGTGGTCGCCACCGTTGCAGTCAACAATGTCCAAATAATGAATTTCATCAAAATGATGTTTTGCTGCGTAAGCGGTATAAATACTCGTCACACCTGGATCAAAACCGCAGCCCAAAACAGCCATAATTCCTTTTTCTTTAAAGCGCTCCTGGTAAGCCCACTGCCAGCTGTATTCAAATTTTGCTTCGTCTTTAGGTTCATAATTGGCAGTATCCATGTAATTTACCCCAGTTTCCAAACAGGCATCCATAATTGGAAGATCCTGATACGGAAGCGCAACATTAATTACCAACTCCGGGTTGAAACTATTTATTAAAGCAACAACTTCCGGAACATTGTCGGCATCAACCTGAGCCGTTTGGATTCGTCCTTTACCAACTTCTTTGGCAATTACATCACATTTTGATTTTGTACGACTGGCCAGCAAAATTTCAGAAAAAACATCCGGGTTATCAGCACATTTACTTGCAACTACCCGGCCAACTCCACCGGCTCCAATTATTAAAACTTTACTCATTTTCAACCGTTTATTTACAGGGGTATTTCCCCATCATCATTTCAAATTGTTTAAAATACGTAAAAAATATACACGAACAAATTAAATACTTTTTAAGAATAAACATCATTCATTTTCCAACTTTTATAAAGAACAATCAACATTTTGTTCTTTTTCCAGTTTAATATAAAAATTCTAATAATCATGAATATAAATGACACTATAAAAAACCGCAGGGCAACACCGCCACGGTTTATATCGAAAGAAAAAATTTCGGAAGAAACAATCAAACAATTGCTTGAAAATGCCAACTGGGCACCTAATCACAAACAGACTGAGCCCTGGAGATTTAAAGTTTATTCGGGAGCAGCAAAAGAAAAACTGGCAGATGATATTTTTCTCCAGCTTGAAGAAAAAATGAAAGAAGGGGCAAATGTAAATGCTCAAAAAGCGGAAAAACTACGCGAAAACATTAAGCGTGTTCCCGTAGTAATTTCAGTCGCGATGCAACGCGACGAAGCTCAACGAATTCCTGAATGGGAAGAAGTGGCCGCCGTTTCAATGGCAGTTCAAAATATGTGGCTCACGGCAACAGAAATGGGACTCGGCGCTTTCTGGGCGACGCCTTATTTTATATCTTTGCTTCACGACATTTTGGAAGTTGAACCGGGCCAGTTGCCAATGGGATTCTTTTACGTGGGAAAAGTTGCGATGGATTATCCTTCTCCCGGGCGCGGACCTGTCGATTCCAAAGTGGAATGGAAATAAAACCTAAATCGACAAAATGAAAAAAACAACCCGGATTACCTTGTATTTATTGAGCTTCCTGCTTATTACTTATACAACAAAAGCACAAACTAAATTAAGTTCTGAAAAATATCACATTCACCGCTCGGCATTAAAAAATTCGTATTTAAAATTTGCGAATGAAAAACACGGGCGTGTTGTTTTTCTGGGAGGTTCAATTACATATAATCCGGGTTGGCGAGATTCTGTTTGCCACTACCTCACACAAAAGTTTCCCGATACTGAATTTGATTTTATCAGTGCCGGAATTCCTTCGATGGGCTCTACTCCGGCGGCTTTTCGTTTTGAGCGCGATGTTTTGAAAAATGGCCCGGTGGATTTACTTTTTGAAGAAGCGTCAGTGAACGACGACACCAATCACAGAAAACCGGAGGAAATTACCCGCGGAATGGAAGGAATTGTTCGCCATGCATTAACGGCAAATCCTGCCTGCGATATTGTTTTTATGTATTTTGTCGATCCCGGGAAAATGGAACATTACCGCGCAGGAGAAATTCCCGAAGAAATCCAATTGCAGGATGCAGTGGCAAAATATTATGACATTTCAGCAATCAATCTGGCACAGGAAGTAACTGAACGAATTGATGCCGGTGAATTTGACTGGGAAAATGACTTCAAGAATCTGCACCCCTCGCCATTCGGACAGAACATTTATTTTCAGTCGATTAAAACATTTTTGGAAGACCAGTGGACAAATGATTTCCCAGGAGCAAAAATCACTGTTCCCGACATTCCGGAAGCGATTGATGAATATTCCTATTCAAATGGGAAACTGGTTGAACCCAATCCTAAAAAAGCATTTAAAGGTTGGACGATGATCGAAAACTGGCAGCCAAAAGATGGAAAAGGGACACGTGACAATTATGTTAATGTTCCGATGCTTGAAGGAACTTATCCCGGAAAAACCATAAAATTCCATTTTAAAGGAACGGCTGTTGGCATTGCAGTGGCCGCCGGACCAGATGCCGGGATTATTGAATACAGCGTTGATAATCATCCCTGGAAAAAGCAGGATTTGTTCACAGAATGGAGCAACTCGCTGCATTTGCCCTGGTACTTTACTTTGGAAAGCGAATTAAAAGACCGAAGTCACACGCTACAAATTAGAGTTTCAAAAGATAAAAATTCAGAAAGTTTGGGAAACGTTTGCAGGCTTCGGTATTTCTTTTTTAACGCTAAAGAATAGGAATTTTTCTTTTGAAGTTAAGTGCAAATTCTATTGTTTTTTACTTTTTAGGTATAAAAGATAATTCCTGACATTGAAATTGACAATTCGTTTTTGACTCTCCCTCTTCTCCCTCTCTTCCAGAAGAGAGGGACGATACCGAGTACTCGGTATCAGGGTGAGTTAATTTTAATAAAGCGTCACAATTCATTACGATAATATTATAATTTCCGGCATTGGGGAATTCAACTTAAAAGCATAAATTCTGGAAATAAGATAAAATCCTAGAAAATTTCCTTTCCAACCCCTGTAATATAAAAGGTTTGTATTATTTTTAAGCTTTTTATGAAATGAAAATTAATCAAACTAAAAAAACAACAAAAAGATGACATTGAAAAACAGAAGGGATTTCCTAAAAGTTTCGGCAGCAGGAACAGTTGGGTTGATGGCTTTAAGTCCGTTAGCTTGTACATCGGGAGCTGCAGCTGATAAAAAGAGTTTTGGTGTTGGATTACAACTTTATACCATTCGTGATGCAATGGCTGCAGATGTTCCAGGCTCATTAAAGAAAGTTTCGGATTTAGGTTATAAATATGTAGAACTTGCCAGTTATGCTGACGGCAAATTTTACGGCTACACTCCTGCTGAGTTCAAAAAAATGGTGAATGATCTGGGAATGGAAGCCAACAGCAGCCACACCGCAGTAGAATCGGCAGTAGTTACGGCCGACAGTGCAAAATTATTGGCCGACGCTCACGCCGAATTGGGTGTTAAATTCTGCGTTCAACCATGGATTAACGACGAAGACAGAAATATTGAAACCTACAAAAAAATGATTGCCGACTGGAATAATGTTGGAGAAATCATGAAAAATGTAGGAATTCAATTCGCATACCACAACCACAATTTCGAATTCAAAGAAATGGATGGAATGATTCCTTATTATGATCTTTTCCTGAAAGAAATGGATTCGGATCTGATTACCATGGAACTTGACTTGTACTGGGCAACAAAAGCAGGGCAGGATCCGGTAGAAATGTTCAAAAAATATCCGGGAAGATTCCAGTTGTGGCACTTCAAAGATATGTCGGAACAAAGCGCTCCTTTCTACGATGTAATTAAAGATGATATCACATCAGTAGGTTCCGGGTTGATTGATTTCGAAAGAATTTACGCAGCCAGAGAAACTGCCGGATTGAAAAATTTCTTTGTTGAAGACGATAATCAGGGAAATGGAAAACCGTTTGAAGGAATTGAAACCAGTGTCAATAACCTGACTACAAAAATTTTAGTATCGTAATTTATTCTGTACGAAATACAACAAAACCCGGGTTCCGGATGAATCCGGGTTTTGTTTAAATCTGACTCCTTCTAATTTTCAATAAAATATCGCAGTTGATCCAACATAATTGGCACATCTTCCTGATTTACGCCTTGGTCAACCAAGTGATGGTAGTCTTCTTCAAACACATCGAAAAACTCCTGTTCTGTAAAATCATTTTTCTCCACTGATTTTTTGTAGAAATCCAGTGCCTTTCTCCGGCTACCCAAACTCCACTGTACGTGCCCCATATTCATCAAATCGTGTTTGTTTGGCTCATCATCAATTAGTTTCTGAAAATATTTTTCAGCCTGCTGCTTTTTGCCACTCACAAACGAACACCAGCCTATTGGGCGCCACACCTTCTTATTTCCCGGTGACAAATATTCCACTTTAAAATAACATTTCAGCGCTTCTTCAAATTCGCCCAACTCAAGCAAACAATGTCCTATAGAAAGTTGAATGTTCAAATTCTCCGGATCGATTTTTTCCGCTTCGCGGTAATATTCAAGCGCACTTGCCGGCTGTTTTAAATTACGGTAACAAAGCGCAATCTTTTTATAATTCCACAATTTGTTTAGCTCGTACAACTCGGCTTTCTGATAATTGTCCAACGCCTTCCGGAACATTCCCATTTTCTGATAACAGAAAGCTATCTTTTGATAAATTTCACCACCTTTTTCAATGGTCAGCAAATAATTATAGATTTCTACTGCCTCGTCAAAATAATTTTTCCCAAAATAATATTCGGCAATATTTCGTAAAATTTTTACGTCTTCCTTCAGAATCTCGCCAATGGTTTCCGAGTTATGAAAGTCGAACCGCCAGCTAAAAATATCTTCAAAACCTTCTTTCCGTGGGTGGAGTTTATAAAAGCGGTACAAATCCTGAACATATTGATTGGAAATAAAACCGGCCTGTTTTCCCGGGGCAGTCATCTCTTCATCTTTCCCAATTTCGTTAAACTGATCCATTTCTGCTTTCATACCCTGCGCCATAAATTCACGGTTTTCAACAGGCAGATTCTGAATGCTAAAACAAAACGAATACTTGTCGGAGTTGCATAAAATTGGTGCACTATTAATGGTTTCAACAAATTTTCGGTTCAATTCGTCATCCAAATTAATGTCTTGTGAAATTTGCGGATTCTCACTAAAAAAAGGAATAAACCAGTTGCTTATCTCATTAAAAAACGGAAATAATTTCAACATCGAAAACGAACCGATAAACACATCCGCCCCTTCCATTTGAAGTTCAGAGAACTCTTCCATTTTGTCCATCAATCCGGGCGATTCTTTAAAAATCTCCTCCCACTCCGGATTTTTATCATCCGAAATACTGTCGTCCATCAAACTATCAAGATTAATTTTATCTTTCAGATTCGGACTTATTTTTATCATTTCAGGAATGATCTCATCCTTTATTTTTTGCTGAATTTTTTCCGTTTCCCTACTCCGGACCAACTGTAACACTGCCTGTTCCAGGTTTCTTTTAAATGAAGGATCTTCATTTAAAATTTTTAATCTCCCAACCAAAGCCGGATAATATTGCATGCGCGAATCGTAACGAAAAAAATTGATGAGCAAGGCAATTAGTGCCCGCTGACTAATTTCATTTTGTTCGGATTCATACAATTCAAAAAACAATTCGAATTTTTCAGGACTAAAATAACGCTGAAGACTGAGTAGAACAGAAGATATAACAAACGCTTTGTAGGATTCTGAAATCTGCTCATTGGAAAAAAACTTTCTTAAGAAATTGATTTCTTCATTTGAATATTCATCGCGAAACCAAAAATGATAAAACAACTGTACCATTTTCTGCTGATGATTTCTGGCATCAGCTTTTTCATCGCTTATTTTAATTTCGCCTTCTTCAATTAACGATTTCAGTTCTTTATCAACATAAAAATCTTCTAACGCAGAAAGCTCCTTTGAAAAATCATTGATATAATTTTCTTTAAAAACCCTTTTCTTCTCGTATTCCACCGACGAAGAAAATTTCATTTTCAATGCTTCATTCAACTTGTCTGCCAGTTCATAAACCGAAACAATCAGTTTCCTGTAAATTTTTTGCCTTTCCGGATCCTGAATCCCTTCAACCGTGTATTTCAGCATGTAATGGTAAGTTTCTTCCAACGTTCTGTATTCATCGGAAAACTGCACCAATCCATTTTCATGAATCAGTTTTCCCAATAAATCAAACGCCGGCTTCAACTTTCTTCCAGCAAGATTTTCACAAATTTCCAGGTATTTATATTTGAGTTCCTTTTCTTTCATTGTGCAACTGTTGTCATTCAAAATTAATGGAAAAAGCAATCAACAAAAATAAATCCATCGCAAAATATCGGTTGATTTGGCGGTTTATCTCTAATTTTAGTGACAAGTTGCCTCAATTTTCTTCAAGAAAATCAAATTTTGAACAATTTATTTGGCGAATTCCAACGAATACGGGCGACAAAAACACTACCGTCGCTACCATACTTTTCGCAACCTTCAGGCTGCATCCACTCGGAAACAGTTACCCAACTTTCATTTTCACTAACAGCGGTTACTCCAAAATTCCCTAACCGTGCACCACGTTCAGGGACTAATATTTGTTCTGTTTCGCGAATTACGCAGAGTTTTTCCGTATCTACTTGTGCCATAAACAGTGGTGCACGATGACGAAAAACATGATCATTGTCAGCTCCCCGTCTTGTGTATACCAAAAACAAAGCTTCGCTGTGGGTTACCCAGTGCTGTTGTGTATTATAACTCCCCAATTCACTTCCATCATCAAACACCCAGGGCTTTATTTTTCCAAAGTTTAAACCGTCGGTACTGGTTGTTACAAAACCCATTTTGTCATTTCGGATGGTTAGGAAATATTTTCCATTAAACCTTGTTACAGACGGCTCTCCCAAACCACGGGTTTCATCGTTTAATTCAAGTTCAGAACCGTGGTTGAGATATGTTAATGTTTCGCCATCAAAAATACATTTTGCAACTGCAACTCGTGAATTTTCCCCGGTTGGTTTAAAGGAAAAGGGGAGCAAAATATGTCCATCCTCGAGGTCGTACCTTTGTACACATCCGGCTCCTGAGTTATAAAATTTAGCCTCGTCAGGCATTTCCAACTTTCTCCATTGATTCCAATTTCCACTTTTTAAGTTGTAAACTGAATATGAGGTGTGCCTGGGTCGTGGATTTGTCACTTTCCAATCCCTTGTGTAAGCTACAGTATGCCCGGTTCCAAGAAGCGTTTTTGCTTTTGAATGCCAGCGGGGCCAAAAGTCGCTAACTGCGACCGGTCTTTGTTCCCCATCTATTTCTTCTACCTGCGGCGCCAGTGTTGTTAACAGTTTGGGTTCTGTCCAGGTCTCACCCATATTTAAACTTTCAAGTCCAAACATACCTTTAAATACATCACTTCCCGCTAAGTCAAGGCTATTCATGGTCATTATCACTTTCGGATCGTTACTGTTATTTGCATCAGGAATAATTCCTGCGCGGGGGTGAGTCCAACATTTTTCTCCATCATACAAGCGGGTTGCAGTCATAAGTTTTAAATGGAATAAGCTTTTTCCCGAAAACCTAAACGACGGTAAAAATACAGTTGAAACTCCTGCAACTATCGAGTTTTGTATAAACTTACGTCTTTTCAAACGACTTTTTTTTAGTTATTTTTAATTATCGGCTTATCCAAAAGCCAAATCAACGGATTACGAATGGGCAAATTGCGAATCACTTCCTGCGTTTTGGGATAGCCATCAAGCGTTTTCCACAAATCAATGTATTCCGGCTTATTATACGTTTTTCCTGCAAACAGTAAAAACGGATGCCGCACCGGCCATTCATTCCAATACATTACATCGTGTTTATAAGGCCATGCCGACTTGTCTTTCACATGAGGAAACATAAATTCTGCGCCCCTCTCCAATTTTTTCCCGTCGGAAGTTATAAATGTATATAAATTGTGATTTTCATCAGAAAGAATTTCGGCACAGGTATAAAATGCATCCAAATTAAAAAGCGAATATCCGTAGGGTTTTGTGCGTTCCAATTCCAATGGAAAAGAACCATCTTCCGCCATTTGGTTGGGAAGCAAAATATTCTCAAAACGATTCCGGCACATTTCCACGACTTCGTCATTTTCTACCAATCTGGCAAAAGCGGCCACCTGCATTACCCAGCAGGTGGCATGATTATTTTTTGTGTTCATCTCGTCAATGCCGTAGCGATGCGTTGTTAACCAATTTACAAATTCACTAAACCAGCTTTTTACTCCGGAAATTGTTTCGGCTGGCAGAGCTTTGTTTCCCTCCAGAATTTCAACGGAACGTGCCACTTCAATCAAATGAATGGCATCGATAATTCCAATTCCACGCCCTGTTACGCGGCCTTTTATTGCCTGAACATAAAGAAGACTTGGATTCATCCGGGTTTCAGCATTGACAAACCACGCCTCTAAATGTTTTTGTGTTGCCAAGGCAAATTTCTCGTCGCCGGTTAACAAATAAGCCGAAGTTTGCATTCCTACAATTTGACTCAAACGAATCATTGCCAGCCGGTGTGCCACAAAATTATCAGGATTGGTTTGCCCGTCTTTTCGAATATACGGACCATCCGGATTTTCAGGGTCGGGCCACCAATAATCACCTTCAGAATAAAAATCGTGCAGTCCTCCGGCACTTCGCTCACATTTTGACGCTGTCACAGTCACCGGCAAACTATCGATGTAAGAATTTGCTGTTTCAATGATATAATTTTGTTCTTTGTCTGAAACAAAGGGAACGGCTTTTTCCTTTGTACTGCAACTTATCAGTGCGAGAAAAAAAATTATGCCAGCTATCTTTGCAATAAATCTCATCACGTTTTAAATATTATTTTACTTCTGTCACCACAATCTCATCTTTCCCTTTTTCTTTTGGGTTATTTATTTTGAAAACAATCCGGTTAATTCCGTCCCAGTAACGTTTTAAACCTGCGTCTGTAATTTTTGTGGATTCAATTTCTGGTGTTACAACTTTCGGATTGTAACTCATTTCCAAAACAAATCCATCGCCTTTTAATCGCAGCTTTCCTTCGGTCCTTCTTTGAACGTCGCAATTGGTTACAAAATTCAAAGTTGTGGGCTGATCTTTTACTTCACTTAAAACATAATTATCGGCAATGGTAAATTTTTTGCCCCGGTCGAGTGTATAAGTTCTTACCCATTTATCAACCGCAGCGTCTTCAGGATAAGCTTTTGAAATATCGGTTGAGAACGTTGCCTTTTTAGAATTGGCGCTGAAGGTTGAATTTGTTGCGACAAAATTTCGTCCGTTCATTTGATCAACTCCATTAATTTTGGGAAGATTGTGGTATTGCGATTGCATTGTCCAGATTTCGTAACGCTTACTGCTAAATGTTTTTGCAGTGTAAGTTTCCCGACCAATATCCACCAAACAAGGTTTTCCATCAAAATACAAAACACAAGTCCCCAGATCGTTATGATTATGACTTTCAGCATTATGTCCGCCTTTGGCTGCAAAAAAGAAACCTTCGGTAGAACCTGCTTTATCGCGCGCGCCGGCCACTTGTGTTTCCGGCAACCAAAAATCGCTGATTAATGCATTTTCTGGGTCGGCATTTTTAATTTCATCCAAATGCATCAGCTGCATAATCTGTTCATCTACTTTACCTCCCGGAGGTTTTGTACCCCAATCCTGTTTTTCTGCCAGAAAAGCGCCAAACTTTTGCATCACCGGATCGCCGATGTCTTTTCCATAGCTGTAAATAATTTGAGGGCGGCCTCCCGTAGTTGCGTCAGCATCGGCAAAATTGATAAAATACGGATAGTTGATGTAAGCTTTGTAAATATAACTTCCCATATTTTTTATCAACTGGTTGTCAAACACATCAAATTTTCCATTGGTTGCCCTCTTTAACAAATCAAGGTTTTGATACAACGAAGCACCTGCCCTTCCCCAATACGACGGGCCTTCGTCGCAACCGCCATCTTTTGGATAAACATTTATAAACTGGTCGAGCGATTTTACCAATTTTTCAACTCCGGCAATTTTTTTTGACTGATCATCCTCCAGAATTAAAATTGCAGTTAGCATATTATGATTTGTCCAGGGATTCCAGTTGTTTACATCCCGACTTCCATCCAATCCCTGCCACCAAAAATCGTTACGTTCGTAATATGGAATTACTGCTTTTTTCATGATTTCATTTTTCAGACGTTTTGCAATCAAAGGATGAATTTCATCAAATTGATCTTTAAACAAAAACCAGGTCCATGAAAGAATATTTGCAATTTCGCCCACACCTAAATCGATAACAGGTTCGTCAACATCAGGTAAACCGTGGGGCGCTTTTTGGGCTGTTAAATGCGCCGACCATCCCCACCAGGTTTGCTCGCTGTAATACCAAACACCATTTACAATCTGGTCGATAAAACGCCCTTTGCCTTCGGTTAATTCGCCCATTACCAACGCAAGCAAAGCAGCACGTGGAGCTGCATAAACCTGTTGCCGACGATCGCCGGAGCGAATAATTTCCAGATAATCGGTTGCTTTTACCACCGGCCAATTATAATCGAGATAACTTTCGGCCTCTTTTATGTATTCACTTTTGATAGCTTCCGGCAAAGAATTCCAAAACGCACGTGATTCATAATCTGGAAAATCTAACCCCGAAAAATCTTTGATTAACGACGCTGCCAAATTAATTTCGGCGGCTTCCTTTTGTAACAAGTCCCGTTTTTCGGCTGAAAAAACTGTCGTTGAGAAAACGACTATGACCAGCAGAAGAAAAATTCGTTTCATGATAAATTATTTTTAGTTGGTTATTATTTCTTTGCCACTTAAAAGGTATTAATTCTGATTTCTATATCATTTTTCCCGGGACTCAACCGAATGCTTCCAAACGAAAGATTTACCGGTTCGCCATTTACGGTTACCACATCCTGCGGAGAAAAATCAAGAATAAATTCGCCAACCACATTGGCCGGCAGTTCAATATTGTATTTACGGAAACGCTGATTTACAAGCTGGTACTCACCTTTAATCTGTCCCTTTAATGTAGGTACTACAACAGAACTTGTTTTAAGACTACTCATTTGTGGCTGAATTACTGCCTCGCCATAGCCTGGCGTTTTGGGCCGAATCCCCCATAAATAACGTGGAACAATGTTCGCCGGTGCAGCTCCCCAGGCATGGTTCCAGTCGGAATTGGGTTTGTATCTCATGTCCCAGGCTTCCATTGCTATTGTTGAACCGACTTTAATCATGTTGTACCAGCTACGATCGTGGGTGGCGGTCATCAATTCCAGGGCGTAATCGCCGGCACCTCCATTGTAGAGGCCTTCCATTAAAAATTGTGCACCATATACACTGCAGCCCATCCCACGGGTTTTAATATAATCAACAACACTTTTTTTATAAGCGTCAGGAACAATACCAAAGGCTAATGGTAACATATTTGAATGGACAGCACCATGATCGGTCTCAATCCCATCCTTGTAATAACCACCTTCTTTGTTAAACAGATACTCGTTAACCGATTTTTTCACTCTTGCCGCACGCATCTCAAAGTCCAGCTGTTCATCCGTTTTGTTTAAAATGCGGGCAAATTCAGCCATAATTTTCATATTCTGGTAATAAAAACTATTGATAACCGTACTGATTGGCGTAAATACAAAACCGTCGCGTTCTCCCTGTGGCCAGTCTTTAGGAAGTTTCCATCCGGTGTCTTTTTGTGCGGGTGGCCAATCCACAATATCGCGAACACGCTGTGTTGTATCTGCAAAACCGAGTTTCGCCATAAATTCACCGTTTAAGTTTGGCGAGTGAGTGCTAATCAATCCGTGTTTATATTCCAGTTCCATTAAGGTTTTATATTTTAATGGCTCATAATATTTTTCGATAAGTTCAGTGTTTCCGGTGTACATATAATCCTGGTAAAACAAAAGCGCCACATGTAATTGCCATTCAGTAGGCCAGGTCGGATAATCCATAAAATATTCAATGGTTTTCCGGGCAATCGCATATTCATTGTCCACCGAGTAATGACTCAACTGATTTAAATAGGCGTCGGCTTCATAGGGAATTCGTTCACGGTCGCCATCCACATAATATCCTGCAAATGAGGTTGCTTTTTGCGAATATTTACACATTTCCCACACTTGATTAAGAATATCATCGGAGCTTGAAAATGAACTCGCACTGTAATCAAAATAGTTAAAATATGCAATCTGAGTTAAATCATCTGCTTCAAGGGTACCGGCACACTCCACCTCAGCATAGCGGAAAGGCGTAATAACCGGAAATGAATCGGGCAATGCAACAGCCATCGACTTTGTGTTACGTTCATCAGGAATGAGATTGATCTGATATTCGGTTTTTTCGGGCGACACATCTAATTTCAATTCTGTAAAACGAATGGTTCCTCCGGGATTCTGATCAATTTTTCCGTCGAGTAATTTTTCGCCTAAACGGATAATAATTGTTTCTTTTTGTTTCGTTGAATAGCTAATGCGAAGCGTTCCGAAAGCATCTTTCCCAAAATCGGCAAAATAACTGCCCTCAGGGTTCTTTTTGAATGTAACTGGTTTTATTTTTTCAATTTGAAACCAATTTCCTGAAGTAACTTTATCGCCAAAAGTGCCTGTAGTGAATTGTTGTGGTTCTGAGTATTCAGACAGCCGGTTATCTTTATCAAAAACCCGGACTTTCCAGAAATAGGTCGTATTTTGTTTGAGAGGCTCACTCCCCAGTTCAATATCAGTCGACTTGTTGCTTCTGACATTTCCGCTGTCCCAAATATCACCAATATTATTGTCAATATTCTTTTTACTTGAGGCCACCAAAACCTGATATGCCTTTTGAATAACTGCTTCCCCGGGCACAATCCAGCTAAATTCGGGCTTGCTGTCTATAATTTTTGTATAACGAGGCTCACGAATGTATTCAACTGTTAAACCTGACGGCACTCCGGAATAAGGATCTGCATATCTTTTCGCGAGTTCATCATTTTTCTCACGAAATTCCCGGAGCACTTTTTTAAATTTACTGTTACCGGCAAGATTGTTTATTTCTTTTGGATCATCTTTTAAATTGTACAATTCTTCCACAGACCTATCATTAATATATCGCATATATTTCCATTCGGCTGTGCGCACACCTTCACTTGGTGGAATATTCTCAAACTCCCAAAGGTGTTCAATTAAAACAGTATCGCGATTGATTGATTTTTCTTTACCGGAAACAACCGGTACCAGGCTTTTTCCCTGATACGCTTCCGGAATTTCGACGCCTGCCAAATCCAGAATCGTTGCCGGGATATCAATATTTAACGCCATATCGCTTATATCTTTATGTTTATTTTCCCGAGGGTCGTAAATAATGAGCGGAACCCGAATGGAATTATCGTACATCAACCATTTGCCGGCCAGTTGGCGTTCACCTAAAAACTGTCCATTGTCGCCCATTAAAATGATAACCGTATTTTTGTCCTGCCCCGTCTCTTTTAATTTCTGTCTTATTTTGGCAATTTCCAGGTCGATGCCATAAATCATACGATAATATCCTTTTACACTGTGCTGGTATTTTTCCGGAGTATCATAACGCCATGTCCAGCGCAACCGGTTAAAACCTTCGCGAACATGTAACGGCAAAGAATTAAAATACTTATCATCGGAAATATCAGCTTCCGGCATTTCCATCCCCTGATACAATTTATCCGGTTCTTCCTGCCAAAAATACTGCAAAGGTGCCCCGTCGTGGGCGTGAGGTGCACTAAAACTTAAGGATAAACAAAAGGGCTTTCCAGCAGGAACATCGTCAATAAAATCCAGTGCCTTTTGCCCGGTATATCTTGTTAAATGAACGGTGTCGCCATCCAAGGTTTTATAATAATATCCCCGGTAATCATTAAACTGATTATTGCGGTCATAGTCTTCTATCACATCAAATTGTTCTTCTTTGCCGGGAAAATTCACGCCGTATTTACCATAAAATCCGGTGTAATATCCGGCATCTTTTAATAGCCTGGGGTAAGCAGTTTCCATATATTCAGAACGAATAGCACCTGTTTGAAATGTATACTTGTGAGTGCGTTCGTGTAAACCTGTAAAAATGCTGGAACGACTGGCGGAACAAATTGGTGTTGTTACAATAGCATGCTGAAAATAAATACCGGTCGCAGCCAGTTTATCCATTTCAGGAGTTTGTATGACAGCATTCCCTGCGTATCTCAATGCACTCCAGCGCTGATCGTCAGTTAGGATAAAAATGATATTGGGCTTCTGTGTATCTGTTTTTGCCTTTTCAATGGCTTTTGATAAAACACTATTCAACAACAAAAAATGGAAAAGAAAAAGCATCGTCAGTTTTAGTTTCATTGTAAAATTTTTAAAGTTCTGATTTTTTAAAAGTAAACACTTAAACTCCATCTCACATCCTGCTGAATACTGCACGAAAACGGCATAGTAGTTTATATGCTACTTTATCTTTTCAGGTTTTTCTTTCGATTTTTTCATTTCATACGGCAACTTCCATATATTTCCATCAAAGTCGCCAAAATATAACTCCGATTTACTGAATTGATGAGAATCACCATCGGCCCAGAAAAAACAGAATGGTGATTTGTGACTCACCGGCCGACGAACATAAGAGTGGCTCAATTTGCTGTTTTTTGTAAGCATTTTTTTCCGTTTCCAATTCTCGCCTTTATTTTTTGAACTCCAAACGGCCAGTTCTCCGCCAACGCCCCATTTCTGCGGTCCGGGTTGGGTTGGCCCAACTATTTTCCATTCCTTTTCTGAAAGATACAAACTCCCCATGTCGTAATTGTGATCAGAAGTTGTTATCATAAATGTTTGCCATTTCACACCATCCCATTTGCTAATGCACCACTCGTAAGGCGCACTTTTCGGACCAGGTTCATGGCCGTTGCTTCGAATATATAAACAAACCGGATTTCCATTCTTATCAAAGTCCATGTCTTTCATATAAACATTTTTGCCCTGTTCGCTGTAATTTACAACACGGGCCGGTGTATCCATTTTTAGCAACGGAAGTTCCAGTTCGCCACCAAGCACATCATTCCATGTTTTTCCAAAATCGAAAGATTCAACATAATACAAATCGCTTCTTTTATCTACATTTCCATTGGGATGCCGGTTAAAAAATGTTCCTACTTTTTTGCCTTCAAAACAAGCACTGGTTTGATAATGGCCCGATTTTTCACCTTCGTTTACCGGAATTGCAGCCAGTAATTTGTCGTCGGTCCAGTGAATACCATCTGTACTTGTTTCGAAATAAAGCTGACGAACTCCGGTGTATTTTGTAAAAAAATGAAAAAATCCAAACTGCGTTTCCCAAGGTTGCGGATAGGTCATTTCTTCTTCTGTAATTTGTTCGAAATCATTGATATCAAACGGCTTTCTGCTTTTATATTTAAATCCCGGGCGGGTTTGTCCACGCCCACTTACAAATACCCAAATGTAACCTTCGTCGTCAATCAGTAACGAAGGATTATCATGCGGGTCGTCCACACCTTGTTTGTCGTACACTACCGTCGGTTTTGAAACCATTCCCGATTTGTGGTCGTACTCGCCAATCATACAAAGCAGGTGTCGTTCATCGGCGTTCGTTGTTCCTCCATATACAAAAAAAGTCTTATCCACTTCCTTTGCATAAATTGCCAGAGGAACATGCTTGGCGGTGTAAGTTCCCAACGCGCCGGAATACTTGTCGCCGTATTCATATTTCTGGTTGAGTTCGAACCAAATAGCACGGTAGCCGTTGAACTTTTGGTTGGTTAAGATTTGTGCTTTTCCGGCACTCCCGATAGTTACCAATGCGACTAATAACAGTATAAATTCCTTCATATCTTTTCTTTCTATCGAATTTTCAATATCAAATTCATTGTTTTTCCGGCTTCCTCGTTTTCAGGAAGGTCTATTTTTATTTTCGACTTGCCATTTTCTACTACCGTATTTTCACCTAAAAATTTACCATTCAATGTCACGGTTATTTTACTTAAAAGCTGTGTAGGCTCTGCCACAAAAAGCCTGATTTCATCCATTTGCTTTTTTAACATTATCAAACAAGGCGCATCCACTTCTATACCTCCCATATGTTCTGATTTGCCGGCTTCATAAAATACAATTCCGGCTATCTTTTCATCTTTTGAAACAACTTCCTGTAAATTCTTTTTATTATGAAATTTGAAAGGAAAATCAGCATCCAAAGCTTTCATTTTTGCAACTGTTGCATTCGGAACCAAAACATATTGGTACTTTTCATTTTGAGGATTTGCACCGTGTTCCAGCCACAATCTGAAGATTTTTGCATAAGTAGTTTTTGGGGTATATCGACTGGCAACCCGGTTCCACGATCCTTTTTCTGTTTTCGCTGTCAGTTTTACTTTTGAACCTTCAGGAAAATAATATCCACTTTTTTCGTGAAGTATCCATTTATAAATTTCGTCGCTACCCGATTTCGTTGCAGACTCAATTTCACCGTTATAATAAACCTGATTGACTCCGGTGGTAACAGGCAAACCTTCGGAAGAACTAATTCCTGCCCCCAAATAAATAATCACATCGTCAAACATAAACCATGATTTCTTCGCAGTCAACCCATTACGTTTATAATCCATAGCAGCAATTCCATCCTTTCCGTCAGAAACTCCACCGACAAAGTTACTTTCAAGCCGGTAACCTCGGGCCGTTAACACCGGTAATGTATCATTATCCTGATGGGCTGTAACTCCGGGTATTTTTTTCCAATCCAGAAATGGAAAGATATTACGATATTCTTCCCCGGTTTGATATAAAAACGTAGCCCCGTCGCCCATATAATATCCCTGTAAATTTTCGGAATTACACGATTCTGCGCCAATCACCCGTTCCGAACACATTTTAACAGAAAAATAGGATTCAGGAGTTCGCTTCACTTGAAAATCGGAACGCCAGAAATGTTTATTTCCGGAAAGCATTTTGTAATCGTTGCCCTTTTGATATTTTTCTGCATTGGCAGGATCGAGGCTTTCCATTTTTGAAAAAAAAGAGGAAAGACTTGCTGCTTTTTGTTCAGGGGAATCGACAAATAACTGGCGACCACATGCGCTAATATCCATCTGATTTTTCCAGCTTACCCATTGTTGCCCATCGAGCAAATAGTTTCGCAAAATTTCAACTTTGTTTTCGTCAAACTGAAAAGATGTTTTCCTCAAAACTGAAATCCATTTTATCATATCATTTACATACGATAAGCCGTAATTCCCAAATTGCAATTGCGGGCCATGCTGATGATAGGACCAATCAGGTTGAACTCCTTCTCCCGTGCTAACCACAAGTTCTTCTTTTATGGATTCAGCCGCCTTTTTTATTGTTTCTGTATCCTTCAGCAGCAACGATTTCAATAAAACGTTTCCGGAAAGCCAAACTTTATTTTGTCCTGTCATTCCAATTTCTGCACGATCCAATATTTTTATTCCCAGCTGTTTTTGCTCTGCAGAGAGTTCAACTTCCATTAAAATCATCAAGGGCGCTAAAACCATTGGAACACCAATTTCGGGGTACCACCAGTTTGGACAGATAAAATCGTTTTTGAACCAAAAATTTAATCCCGAGTGAATTTTTTGTGAAAGCTCTTTGTTCTGATACAACCGGGAACCTTCAGTTTGATAGGCCGTTGCCATTTCCAGCAAACGCGAAATATGACTCCGTGGTTCCCAGGCACCGCGTTGCTGACTGGTATAGTCGATATTTTCCCAGGAACCTTTTGCAGTGAGAGAACTCATCAAAACCGTAACTTCCTCTTCATCGACGGGCTCAACCATAATATTTGCCCACACATTTTCATGAAGTTGCCTGAGTTCCAACGGATACGCTGTTTGACTTTGAGCGGTCGTTTTTCCCAAAGAAATAAATATCAAAAAGACAGAAACTACTGAAACAAAAAATTTCTTATTCATTTTAAATCAATGTTTACAACGGAATAGTTACAAACCATTCATCATTTTTGCTGTTAAAAACCCTCAGTTTCATTTCATCATTTGTTTCAGAAATGATTTCAGCTTTTATATCATTGGCTACATTTTCTGATGGAAATAAAACCCAGATAAACTTGCTGTCGCCTTCGATCCGTGTTGAATAAATTGATGCGGTGTTCGATTCATAAGTATTGTACTCCTCGCTGTACCAACCCTGAATTTCAGGCTCTTCCCGTCCGTTTACAAATGAAATATTCCACTCCTGCTCTCCTACAGGAACAATTCGCAGGTTTCCTCTTTCGTTGTCGGTAAAAACATTTTCACCTTCAACCTTTACATTGCAGTTTGGATGCCAGTGCCAGAGAGCTTCAATCTCTCTGGGACGATCGGTTTCAATTTCATCAATAACCACCCACATGTCTCCTCGCACATAAAACAAGCGCCGTGTGTGTTTACACTCTCCTTGCAAATCAATAAAATCATCAAATGAACCAATCGCGTAATCGTAATCATCGGTAATTCTGTAATACTTTTCTGTCAAAGGCTCTTCGGCTAAACGTGGCCCGGGCGCCTGTCCTTTTCCATCAATCATAATAACGTTGTGACTTTGACTCCCCTGTGCATATTTCCTGAATTTGTCGGCCACTGCACCACGGTAGGCAAATCGTCCTCCGTCAACAAGTAAATCCCGGCCAAAAGCAGCTACGGAAATGTGCAACTTATCGTTATGTTGATGCCCACTTCCCCAAGGACCAACGTCAAAAAATGACCATTGAGCGTCAGCATCAAAACCACTTCGTGAAATTAAATGCCCTGCCCAGGGAAAAAAGTATGATGGCCCGTCTTTTGGCAGGGTTCCTTCTTTTCCGTTGGTAGCGATGTATTTCCAATCGGGTCTATTGGATTTTTCTGCCGCATGAAGAATCAAGTCCCGGTCACTGCCACGGTCACCGTCGTTGTTTAAAATTCGGTCGCCATCGGGGCGAACAGCGTGTGCAATATAATAATACATGTCCCCGATAGTTTGAACAAAAAACTCAGGCAACTCGCGGTTTGCATGTTCACATATTTCCTCGAAGAGCTCAAAATTCCGCATCGCTACATTATGGTAATGCGATGTAAGTTCCGTTTGCACTCCATCTTTGTATACTTGTCCCTTCATACTCTCAGAAATGGTTACAATCGCATAATCCAACCATTCATCTGATTTTTTAAACTCAGGAAAATTAGTCGCAGCCGTTGCCAATGCAGAAATTTCCATAGTGAGCCAGTTATTTTGGGCATGAAAATTTCGGTTGTAATGCGCATGGTCGGGTAAACTACTTAACATTAACAATTGGGTTGCAGGCGATAGATAATTACTGTTAATCATTCCGTAAAAAATACGCGACCATACTTTTACGCGTGCGGCTACCTCTAATCCACGCCAAACTGATGTACTGCTTTTTTTCTCCGGGTAGGGCCAGCTCCCGATAATAAAATCACGCAAAAACAAGTCGATATAGTTTGCATATTCAGGATTTCCGGTTTTGAAATAAGCCAAAAAAACTTCGCTAATCTGACTGTGACGATTGGATAACCATGCCCATTCTTCATCTGTATTTGGCCCTTTGAAATACCAGTCGCGATGACCATCTTCCAGATACGGAACTACACCTTTCACATTCTGAATGGTAAACACATTTTTTAAAATCGTATCGGCAGAAGCAACCGTTCCTGTTCCCGGCACCGGCTGTTCACGTCGCAAATATTCAGCTGCATTTCCGTTTTTGTAGTATTCCAGGAGCTCGGCACAAGCTTTTTCAATATTACCTTTCTGATAGGCTTTCCTCACTTTTTCCAAACCTGGGTAATCCAGATTAAAATCATCAAGCATTTTTTTCATTTGCTCAGGGTAGGTGCTACAAACATCCTCCACACTTTTTATATCCTTCCAATTTTTTTGAGCAAAAAGATTTCCCCAAAAGATAAAAGCTGCTACAACAAACAGTAAATATTTTTTCATTTTATAATATTGTTTATTTCGCTTTCTTCACTTTATACAAATAAAGCTGACCTGGCTCGGGCCATGGCTTTTCACGTGGCCGATCGCGGTTTCGATCCAATGTTTCCCATTTCAGCATGTATCTGATATCTTCACTGGAATCGCCAATATCACCGGTTGTTTGAATTTGCAATCCGGGAAAATTTCCTTCAATCTCCAACTGTGTATAAAATGGTTCAGGCTTTAAAACTTTGCCAATACTTTCAAATTTATCGTTTAAAAGAATAGTGCCATTCCCGTATCTGATATGCCAGAAGTCCACCTCATAATATCCGTCGTCACGTTTCTTAAATCCCTTCAAACGCACTTCGCTGTTAATGCTTCCGTTACCCGAGAATTCCCAACGATAGTCCCAGTTTGTAATTTGTTTATAAATCCACTTTTTATTTACAAGGTGCGCGGAATAAAACTGCAAATTCCCATCTTCGTCATATTTATGATAAACAAAAACAGGTCTGTTCTCATCGTCCAAACAAAGTTTTGCGGCCAAATTAATTATTCCACCTTGTACAGGAATCGGGTCAACAATTAACGATTTTTGGTCGAGCGTTGCCGGCATTTTTATTTGCTCTCCATAAGCATTATACCAGTTTTTCAGATCCGGGCTTTTCATATATGAAAGATCATGATTTGTAGAACAATCAGGTGTGTCACGCCAAACCCAGTATACATGGTACCAACCGTCTTTCATCACTGTTGGCTGTGTTTGATAAGCATTCATCAAACCCTGTCCGTCAGTGAGCGGCGTGTCCAACAGTCTTTGCCAGGTCTTTGTCTCGCAGCTATAAATGTTGTAAATCTCGTTTCCGTTTCCACTTCCTCCATCACGGTAATGAAAAAGCAATTCGCCTTCTTTAGTAAGCATAAAATGTGGGTAGGTGCATCTTTTTTCTTCCCTTCCCACCATTTCAAAAACCTGTTGAAGCGTTGATATATCGTTTGGTTTTTGACTTCGGAAATAAGTAATCGGATTTACATGCATATTCCCTGAAAGGTGAATATATCCTTCTTTGTCGATACCCAAAGTAAGGGAATTGTGACTATCCCATCCTAAAACAGTACTGGTTCCGCCAGCAGTTTCACGCGATGTTGCCGGTAAAACATGGAGTTCAAATTTTTTGTCATTAAGTTTTCTTTGGCCGACAACTGTTCGCCGTTCGGCGTTATAATATGCAATATACTGCCGGTTACCGTGTGTGTATAAACAAAAACCCACCGGATGACCAGCCCATACTTTATCAATCTCAATTATCTGTTCAATTGATTCCGTCTCTCCACTTTCATCTATAACTGTCCCGTTTATGGCAGTTTGTGAAATACCAGCTAACGAAATCAAAGCAAAAGCAAAAAAGCAAAGAATATGTTTCATAAATATCGGTTTAAACAAAAATTATTCAATAGTAGATACAATTAAAATGTCCGATGTTTACCACTCCGTTAGTGTTTTATCTCCAAAATCTGCCGTATCAGAGGCCTCTTCCGGAACCAATAACACTTCAAATGTTTCTTTTGAATTTGCAGGTAAATCAACTTCAAAACCAACCATTGTTGTCCCCGGATTTTGGGCATCGTAGTCATTTGTCGGAGCGGTACTCCAGGTTTTCATCTTTAAATTTTCCGGTCCTTTTATTTTTAGGAATAACTTTTTGCCATCTTTTGATAAAGTAGCTGAATGAGAGCCCAATTCAACATCGGCGGGTGTTACCAGATTCCACCTCACTTTGATTTGTTTATCGGGAGTTTCGAGTTCATCGCGAATAACAACAAAACTTTCTTCCTTTATTCCAACTCCCCGAACTGCTTTTTTTAGTTGCCCCTTGTACAAAGTTGTAATATCAGAAATGGCATACATAAAATCACCGGCATCCGAATAATTATCGATTTTTGCATAACCATCCACCCGTTGTAATTCGTCGTTTACGATAAGCGTACTATGCGCGAAATTATTTAACCTGAAAATGGTCCATCTTTCTGCATCCTGGGTGCGTCCGAAAATCGACATTCCCTTTGATTCCAAAGATTCATAATTTTGCGAACCAAAATCCATAACCCAACGCACACCGTTTGCTTCCATAACAAAAGAACCAATATCCATGTGCCCGTGGTTTACAGACGGAGAACCGGCTTTAAAACCGAGATAAACGGCATTCGGGTCTGTCCAGGAGCTACGCATTAAACATATCGGATTTTTCCCCTGTCCCATCCAAACTTTTTCGTTGGGGTGGCTTATTTTATCCAGAGGAATATCTTTCCCCCAAATCATAATAGCCGGCAAAAGACGGTCGCGTGTAAACTGCGAATAGTCGTTCGTTTCCAGAAATTGTTTTTCCATCCAGAGCAAAGAGGGATCATTATTTCTTTCGGCAAACCAAAACATGGCAGGTTTCAAACTTCCGCCTGAACCACAGTCGCCCCAATTATAGCAGCCACCAGAGGGCAACAGCATGTGCTCTAAAAAACCTCCGGTTTCAAGAAACCCCGGCGATTCTGATAATCCACGATCAGTACCCAGCGCTTTTTCAACAACGCTTAAAAACATCACGTTAAATGATGTTCCGTAGCCCCAATATCCATATCCCTCGGGATATGCCCCATCAGGTTGGTAACCTTCCATTGCTTTCGGAATGGTTTCAAATGCCCGATCAATCACTTTTTGAGCAAGTTCGGGATAATCCTCCTGAATGGCCAAAGCTCCGTATGTCATTCCTGCATTGCACACCTGGTTCCAATTATGTTCCGCATTCAAAAACCAATTGTAATCTTCATTAAAAGAAGGTTCAATCCCTTTTTCCACAATCGCCTTTTTAATTATTTCTTTTGATTCTTCCGAAAGTTCATCAAAAAGCCAATCGTAACCTATAGCCAGTGCCATTGTCATTTCTCCCACATCAAGAAAATGAGATGGATTCCAGTCGGAAAAACCGGCAGCTTTTACCATTTCTTTTTCTGCACGTTTGGCAAAACGATCGTCACCCGTCATCCGGTAAGCATAAGAAAGATAAAATACCCGGCGCAAATATTCTCTTGAGGTTCCAAGTAACCTTCTTCCGATTTTTATTCGTTCATGTAACTCGGATTGAAGAATATTTTCACTTTCACCAATGATTGCTTCATGAACCTTTCCCCAGGTTTCACTGGATTCTATCTGGTTTTGAATACTTTTTTCCTCGCCATCCAGTAACAATATCCCGGGATGTCCTGACTTTTCCTGACAGGAAATTAAAAAAGCAATAAAAAAAATAAATACTGACCATGTTAACAATTGATTTTTCATTGGTTGTGGTTTTAAATCATCCTTATAATTTAATTGAAACACTGGCTCCCCGATAATTCTTTCGGGGCAAACGAATGGTAATGTTCGTTAAATTTTCTTTTGCATTCCACGTAGCATCCAAATATTCTCCCGGATTTGTAATTTTTTGTGAAATCGACAGGTGGTAATTATCCAATTCCCTATTCGGATCAGCAACTGTTATTTTGGAGACTTTATCTCCTTCCATTTTTAACATCACAATTCCCGGATGTTCGCTCACCAGTTTAAGATTATTTGAAATCTCAAGTTCGCCGGCTTTGTAAAACACGACCTGGCAGATTTGTGATTCTTTATTCTTTACCGCCTGTATTTCAGCGGTATTGACAAGAATTTCAATATTATTCTTTGAAACATTCCTTTCAAGTTTTCCGATTGTTGTTGCGGGTACAATGATATATTCGTAAGTTTTGTTGCTTGGTCTTTTCCCATGGTCGAGCCAAACGCTAAAAACATCCAAACTCATTTGGTCTTTTGGCGAATCGGATTGTTTGTTGATTTTCCACCACGAGCCGGTTGCAGCTTCGTTTTCGATATTTACAATTGCTGGGTTAGGAAAAACATAACCCACTCCATCCTGAAATATCCAATCTACATTCTCGAATTTATTCTTCCCACGTTCAACTACGGAAGAAATATCGTTTGCCGAAACAGTTACATCATCCCTAAGTAAACACTGATTTAAAGTTGTAAATACGGGGAAATCGTTATTCCTGCACGAAATTCCGGTTCCCAAACAAACATATTCATTATCAAAAAAGAACCATGCTTTTCGGGCAATTAATGGATCATGCGGGCTTTTAAAATCAAAAGCAGCAGCGCCGTATATTCCATCGGTTACGGCTCCCACAAAATCAGTTTCACCCAATTTCTGAATTTCATTTTCTGAAGGAAATTCCGGCTTTTGCATCACTGTTGTTCCCGGAATTTTCAAATAATCGTAAACCGGCCAGATATCAAAATATTCGTCGCCGGTAAGTGATACATGATTGACACCATCGCCACGATGATGATTGAGCAGTCCCTCACTGTTGTATGGCCACTCCATGTTGTAAACTCGTGTAGAGTACATTCTTACGGATGTAAACCAGTCGGGCCGCTGAAATGAAAAATGCTCGGAATCCCAAAAAAAAGTTGCATGAGAAAGTGTTGTTTTTATTCCTTTATTTCGGATGTCAACAATTTCCTGTAACTCTTTCTTACGATAATCAGTGGTTTTTAATAAGTTTTCTGCAGTTGTTGCGCTGTATGGTTTCAACGTTCC
The DNA here is from genome assembly GCF_009762775.1 of Maribellus comscasis. Classification (GTDB taxonomy): domain Bacteria; phylum Bacteroidota; class Bacteroidia; order Bacteroidales; family Prolixibacteraceae; genus Draconibacterium; species Draconibacterium comscasis. The sequence continues at coordinate 644,648 of NZ_CP046401.1, forward strand.
TTCTCTGCTGATACTTCTGTTTTTTGCTCCGGGGTCCGGGTATTTTCCAAACACACAAGTTTTACAAATTCCATCGAGGAAATAGTTTATCAGTTCTTCCAGTTTTTCTTCAGAAAAAGCATATTTCGTTCCGTTTGTATAAACCGCCCATTCAACAAAAGCATCGGCATAACCCAATCCGTATGAGAGTGTGTTATTTACTCCGTCTGTGCGGTGATGAAAACTATTGTCATACTGAATTCCACGACCTTCAGCCGACCGATTATCAAAGCCACCAACTATCCTCCGAAAGCCAAAACCGTAGTCGTTTCCAATCCACTCAACATGTTTTATTTCGCCTTCAATCACTTTAATAACTTCATCAAACTTTTCTCTATTTCCCAGGAAAAGCATATTCTTTGCTTCAATTCCTGCTATCTTAATACGGTCTCCTCCCGGGCGGGCGCCTCCGGCACTAATATTCGCTCTTCCGATTATTGGCTGAGCCTTTTTTACCAGTTCCTCCGGGAGTTCGTCTCCTGCCAACACCATAAGTGTAACAAGATTATTGGGCGTACCAATCTGGTTGTGCCACCAGTTGTCGCATATATAGTCGTTATCAACCCAAGTTTTTAATGCTGCAGAAATGGTTGATTTTACTTCTCCACTTTTGTAATATTTTGAATCTTTTTTTTGGTAAGCTCTTGCCAATGTCACCATATTCCCGCTATGATTTCTGTGTTCAAAACCTGTTCTGGAAACATCTTCATAGTTGATACCCGGCCACTTTCCATCGCTGGTAAAAGTGCGAAGCAACGAAGCAATCTCCGCATCATCAACATCCGGGTTCTCAAGTGTTTCAAAAACACGCTTTTCGATAGTGTCTAAATCAGAGTCAGCGGAAACGCTCGTTTTAACCGAAAAAATAAAAAGGGCTATAATTAATACAGGCAATATGTTTTTCATTCTTGTTGATTTAAGTTATTTTCAAATATTCATCTATTCTTCAGGAATCATTTATGGTTGTTTATTTTTCCACAATTTAAAATCATCCCAGTAAATCTGCAATGTTTTTCCCTTGCTATTCATATATTCAATCAAATTCTTTGAAGTATAAAGTTTCATCGGATTAAAATCTGTTACTCCATCCGGATTATTATCCCCGGTATTGTGGGTAACTTTATTTACATCAAAAACAACAATTTTCTCTCCTCCGTCGGGCTGAATTGTCATAAAGTACCGGCCATTTTTATCGTTTCCTTCTTTATAATAATACTCAGCGGTAAACCATGTACCAACGGGAACTTTCACACTTTGATTAATTTCTGCCCAAACAGTAGTATATTTCTGGCTTCCGTCCTCAAATAACTCACAATCCTGTGCATCCAGAATAAAATACAAATCACTTTCTTCCTCTACAGGTTTTCCAATTCCCAGCGTAATTCGAAAACGATTTGGCACCGACTGGCTCCAGGTAATGTTATTCCAGTATTCAGCAATGGTCAGCCAATGAATTTTACCGGGAAACGTTCGCACCGCATTAAAATCGTTGGGCAGGAAAATACGAACAGACTGAAAAAAATCCTTCATTCCGTTATTTCCATAAATATTTGCCTGAATGCGCCCTTTTTTTCCATCAACATTGGGTTTATTTAGCCAGAATTGTAAGACGTGATTTGAAGGATTTCCCGGTTCCGAAATTATTTTTGCATAACGCATGGTTGAATCGCCCCCCTGATATTGCAGATTAAAGTTTCCAATATCGGGGTGATTATCAAAATCGGTCACCCAATCATTGTTTTTATTTAATGAATTATCCACGCCAGCAATATCCGCATCGTTTCCCCGTGGAATTACTTCCGAATCCGGTTCAAATCCCGATTGAAAAATTAATTCGCCCGGGTTTTTTTCTTCCTGTTCTTTTTGGGAACAAGCGGAAAGAGAAAGTAAGGGAAATAATATAATACCAAGCCAAACCTTCATTTATACATTCTTTTTACATTAATTATTCTCCTGAAAGACGAACTTTAATTGTGCCTTTTCCATTTTCCAAAGTCCATGCAGGGATACGTAATTCCAGACGTTTTAATTTTTTGATTTGGCGATCCAACTCCATTGGCGCGGGGTCAAGAGAAATTACCGAGAATATTATTTCGGGCTGAGACAAATTTTCAACTTTTAACTTTTGGCCATCCTGAGTTAAAACAGCACCTCCGTCAACAATTTCCACATCGGCAGTTGTCATCAGTTGCCAGGTGATTTGTCTTGTTTTTTCAGAAGTTTCCATTTTATCTTCTATTACAATTGAGGTCGGGCTGTCCTTCGTAAATGTGCGAACTGCACTTTTCATATTTTCGCCGTAAACAGCTGTTAAATCAAACGATGCTGCTGGATTTTCGCCCTCTTTAAATTCAATTAAAGTTGCCTGACCATTGTTTACAAACAATTGGTCGTTAACGGAAATAGTGCTGTGACCAAAATTATTTTTGGTAAGCAAAGTCCAGCGTTCGCAGTCCTGGCAGCTTCCCCATAAATCGAACCCGGTTTTTTCCAATTCATGGTATGACTGGTTCCCCGGATCAACTACCCAACGCACACCGTTTAATTCAAATATAAAAGAGCCAGCATCCATGTTTCCGTGACTGGTAGTTGCTCTTCCTCCTTTTCCGCCAAAATAGTAGTTGTGGTTGTCATCTTCATCGCCTTTAAAAACCACAAGCGGATTTGAACCGTTGCCTTTCCAGGCGGTTGGCATTTTTACATCTGCGCTTTCTTTGTATTGCGACAACCATACCAACGCAGCTCCTCCCAGCCTCGATAATTTACCCATGTCTTCAGCAGGCATTAAAAATCGTTCTTTTTCAAAAAATTCAGCATTTCCGGTTTTTGTTGCAAACCATGCCAGAAAAACATCACCGGCAGCACTTCTTTTATCGCCACAATCAGCAAAATTGAAATACCAGCCAGACGGAGTATTCATTAAATAACGAAATACTGCACTTTCTTTAAATGCAGGGTAATCGGCAATTCCGAAATCGGTTCCAAATGCACTTTCCAGGAACGCCGCAGTTACCACTGAAAAACTGGTTCCATAGCCCCAGTAGGTTGACCCCTCGGGATACACGCCGTCGGGTGAATATTGTTTTAATGCCTGTACCATTCCGTCAAGCGCGCGGCTTATTGTTTTTGCTGCGAGCTCCGGATCTTTTTCCGCAATGGCGATAGAAGCCGCAATCATACCGCCGTTACAAACCTGATTCCAGTTATTATGGCCGTATGCCCAGCCCGGAGAATTTCCACTTTCGGGCCAGCTCGGTTTTAAGCCCTTTTCTATCAATGCCCTTTTTGCGAGTTCAATGGTTGATTCAGGAAGTTTACCGGCAGTCCAGTCGAGCGCAAAAGCCACGGCCATTGACATTTCCGCAACATCAAGAAAGTGAGAGGGATTCCAATCCGAAAAATTACAGACCGCAATAAGCTCATCATTTAAACGTTCCAGCGCTTTATTATCTTCGTCTAACTGGTACACCATACCCAACATATTTACGCGCCATAACATTTCGCGTGAAGTTGACAGCAACCGACGGCCAACTACAACTCTCTCCAAAAGCGGGTCATCATAAATACTTTCCGCATTCAGCTTTATGGCTTTGTACATATTTTGTACAACCGGATCGCTTTTTAATTTCTTTTTGAGGTTACTTTTTATTTTGGAATTTAATACCAAACGCGGTTGTGATTTCCGCAGATTCTTTTTCAGGTACTGAACTGAAATGGGATTTTCCAGTTTCTGAACATTGTCTTCCTGGGCAAATGAAGGAAAACCAATTACCACACATATCAAACTGATTAATAACAAATTTTTTATTTTCATATTAGTTGGTTTTAAGATTTATTTACTGCATGATTACTTTTTTCTCATCACTTATATTTCTCTGATTTTTTTTGAAATTACCAATTAAAGTGTTTCCATTGGTTACTAGGTTCTTTGTTGAATACGATTCTATTCCAAAACCGTTGTTATAATGAATAAGATTATTTTTCAACGAGATATTTTCAGAACCGTTAAATAAATATTCGGCCATTATACCACTTCTGTCGTTTCCCTCAACCAGACAATTTGAAACAGTTACATTTTGAGATTCGGAAACTACTATTCCATAATACGCATTTCGGGCTACTTCGCAGGAATCGATATTTACATTTTTACAATTTGTAAGAGCCACGCCGCTGCCATGAGGAGAAGTCACCATCCGACAATTTTTAACTGTAACATCAGAACAATGTGACAATAGTAAGTTGTGCTGCAATTTAGGTCCGGGTACAATATCTGAACCGTTCTCGCTAAAATCGCAATTAATAATATTTACATTTTGTGCTCCGCTAATAAAAACGCCATTGTAAGTACTGTTTCTTACCGTTACATTTTTTAATGTAATGTTTTTCATCTCTCCTTCGGAGGTTCCCAAAAATAGTATTCCTCCGCGGTTTGATCGACTGCGAAAAGAGCGTCTGCTGTTTGGATCGCTACCCGGATCCGGATTGCCGGCTGCTTCCAGAATTAAGTCGCGAAACATAACATCTATCATATTATTTTCTGCATTCACAACAGCTTCGCGCCCACCTGAAGGATCGAGATACAACATGGTTTGTTTTCCCTCGCCAGAAATCGTTACACCTGAGGGTATCTTTAGTTTCTCAGGCAAGGTATGTAAACCCGCTTTTAATAAAATCCACCCGTTACTGCCTGTTGCATTTACTGCATCCTGAACCGATTGGCCTGGTTCAACCACAGCTGCGTCTTCAGGTGCTTCGGTTACAGCAACTTCGAGTGCGCCGGTTGGCCATGCAATTTCAGACGGCTCAGGTGCTGTTTTCTTTTCTAATTTTATTGTACCCGGAGCTCTGAATGCCGTCAATACACTTATTGTGGCCTCCGGACGTACTGCGTTGGCTGCGATTTTTGTGTAAGGAATATCAACTCCTTTTGCTGAATAGTGACGGTAAACATATTCATAGTCGTCGCGGTAACGCATAGCTCTTTCTGATATTTTTCCATACGACTGCGGATTTTCTCCAGCCAAAATGCTTGCTGTGTATTCATAGCCCAAAGCGATTCTGTTTCCGGCAATTGAAAAAAGATCTGTCCCCTGTGTAAAGGCAATCCTGGCAGCGCCGGCAAATTCTCCCAACCCTAATTGGACGTGTGCCTGGTCGCGCATCGTTTCCTGGCATTGTCCACTTGGCCAGATGTATTTAAAAATACTTCCGTTTACAGGCCCGTACAAAAAATGATTCAGTGCATTTTGGTACATTTCCTCATCGTCCATATAAACAGCAATTGCAAGAATAGAATGAATGATGGCTCCATCCCAGTTACCATTTGCCCGTGGAAAATAAAAACGCATCAACGGATAAAAAACCGTCATCAACATACTCTTGAACGATTCCTGTCCCTCCTTCTTCCAGCCGGAATCTGTGTTACGTAGAATTTCGGCTGCATTACATAATTGATGTCCTGTCCAGGCTGCGAGTAATTTTGCATCATTATAATCAAAATCCCATAATGTTGATGACCACTTATTCAGAATCTCAATGGATTTATCAGCATATTTCTGTTCGTCTGTAATGTACCACATAAGAGCGCACTGGTATGCCAGCTTAGCGCTTTGTGACAAGTCATCGGCACCTATATTGGGTTTTCCGTAAGGTCCCCGAATAACATGGGCAAATGGATTTACTTCAAAATCCAAATCAATGTTTGCCTTTAAACTGTCGAATGCATTTTTCCAAGGCTGTTCACCTTTTAAAACCTGCGATTTCATATAATCCAAATCGGCCTTTGTTTGATGTATGCCCGGGTGAACAAACTCCCGGGCACTCACTTTCAAAAGAAAGAGACTCAAAACAATGATTGGTAAACTCAGAATAGTTCTTTTCATATCTGCCATTTAATTCAAAAAATATGCAACACGATTACGAACTCCATTATTTTTTACTACAACTTCCAGTTTATCTTGCGTTGCATTTACACTTTCAATACTTATATCAGGAAGTTTATTCTGATAAGGCACAACCACAGTAACAAAGCGGACAGCTGAGTTCCCGTTTTTCTTTTTCAGGTTAAAACAAAAAGCGGGTCGTTGCTCCTTTTTTGTATATTCAAATGAAACCCACCCCGCTTCTTCCTTCAAACTTAACCCTGATTGTTTCTGAGTTTGGACATAGACATTCCAACCATCTTTAAAATCTGATTTTACAGAGTATTCATCGCGATTAAAAATCGCGTCACCCGGTGCGAGTTGAAAGTGAATTCCAATATCTCCGGTGGCATCTCCAATTGCCTCATCAACAACTACAAAATATTTTTTATCAACAAAAAATACAGAGCGCCGGTGCTTTAAATCTTCATAACTCTGATTTTCCACCACCAGGATATCGGTATTTTTGCCCGGCTTCCAAAGCACCAATTTGGGTTCATAAGCAGTATTTCTACCATCTAAGGTTAATGTTTGGTGGACCTTTGTTTGCCTGAACCAGCGTCGCCCTTCCGGATCGCCACTATAGATATAACTGCCGGCATCGGGCATCAGATTCTTTCCTCCGGCATACACATCAAAGGAACCATTGTCAGGCTGACTGTGTCCACCGCCATCCGGCCCGCATTTTAAAACGAGGCAAACTGCATCTTTGTTCCACCCGCTGCGCATGGAGTATAAACCACTAAAAGGCAAAGCGTAAGCTGTAGAATCCGGTTTGTGTCCTTTTTGCCCATTGCTTGCCAGAAATAAAAAATCCTTGCGGTCAAAAAGTTTTGCCCATTCGGTATATCTTTCTTTATGCTGCCCGGGAGTTCCTTCCCAGGCATCACCAAACTGCACATTTGTGCCATCGGGCAGACAAAGTTTCATTGGAACTTCACACATTTGCTCAATCCTCTCAAGGTAGGATTCAGAAAACGCATTTTCCAACTTATTCAATTTTGCCAAATGCCAGGTACGCAAAAACCAGTTTATACAACCAAGATGGTACCCCATGGCGAGCTCTCGCTGGTGGCCATCGGGATACACCTGTATATTAATTTCATTGTTTAATCTTCTGAAGGCTTCTGTTTTCCATTTTTCAGCATCTTTAAATTCAGGAAAAGTAATGGCTATAAATGCCAAGCCTTCCGCCTCCATAAGCCCCCAGTTACTTCCGGATCTGTATTTTGTCATCAAAAACTCAGCGTGGTCGTAGCAACTATTCAAAAAAGCAACCAGTACCTCGGTTGTAAAATGCGGCGAGCCAATAAAATGCTGGTATAAACTCATCCAACTGTGTCCACGAATTCCTGCTTCAATCGATCTCCATGCATATTTGTGGTTTTCATCATTTGGATTTTTTTTGGTCCAGTCAATGAACTGATAACACCATTCTTTTGCGTATTTCTCATCACCGGTATGCCAGTAAGCTTTTGCCATAGAACTCCAAAAATACATACGATTGAGTTGCCACACCCATTCATTATCAGGAACCGGACGCGAATTCCAGTTGATATCATCGCCGCAAAAATGAGGAGGGTAAGCACGCTGTCCGATAAAAATATGGTTCAGGGCATTATTGGCAATCACAAAATCGGAACTGTCAGCATAATTGCCGACAAACTGAGTCCTAAAAGCGGGATTAACAAAATGTTTTACTGAAATTCTTTCTTTATAATACCCGAGTAGCTTTTCAATAAATTTCCCGGGATTTGTTGATCCTGACTTAAGTTGGCGAATTTCGGGTGAATCGGTATTTAAATGTGAAATTAATTTACCTATCTCATCCGTATCGTCTGCAAATTTTGCATTCGTACGAACGGATACAGAAAACAAAAAAAACAGAAGTGAAAGAACAAGCAGAATCTTTCTGTTGTAAACTCTTTCCTTATATTTCCGAATAAGAATCATTGATTATAAAAATTCGCCACAAAAAATATATGTGAATAAATTAGTCGGGCCGCATCATCGTCTATTTCCCCGTAGTTACAGACTTTTATCTGACACTGCCTGCTTTTCTAAAAAAAGAGAAACAAAGCCGTAACTACAAATAATTACGGCTTTGTGTTATTTAGACGACTAAATGAATAATCGTTGTCGTATTACGCCTGGTTTACCACCCTGTAGTTTGCTCAATATTTGGATTTTGAGCGATAGCACTGAGCGGAATAGGCCATAAATAATGTTTACTTTCATCAAAAACCGGATCAGCCCAGTCGGTATCCTGATATACATCGATATAAGGTACGCCATCAACCGTTGTTGATTTAACCACAGCCAGGCCATCGGGATCGATAATGGATTGCATATTGGCATCCCAGCGAATTCCGAGGTCAGGACTTTCCAGTTTTTTGCCTTGTTTCCAACGTCTCAGGTCGTCGTAACGGAAACCTTCCATAAACAACTCAATTCTGCGTTCGCGACGAATTTCAACAATCAGTGACGAAACTCCATCATTGGCATATCGAGGATCCATTGGAGGATCCAGTGGCATGTGTGGCATCCCTGCACGATCGCGTAATAAATTAATACTCATATCCAGACCCGCCTGATCCAACGTACCCAATTCCGCCGTTGCCTCTGCGTAATTTAACAAAGCTTCAGCAAATCGTAAAATGATAGCCGGTGTATCAGAAGTGTTGTAAGTGGCATGTGCAGTAGTTGGTTCATATACTTTACAAATAGAGTATCCTGTTTCTGAAGTTTGACCGCCCTGGCCCGAAACACGAGGATATGTGCGTGTTACATCGCCATTATTCCAACTCCAGCGCGTAGCATCATCGGGATGAAGAATGGTCTGGCGCAATCGTGGATCACGATTGGCAAACACATCCTGCAAAGTTGCATCACCCTGGTATTCAGAAGACAAGGTAATTGGCAAACCGTCGGTACAAAGATAATCTTCTACAAAATTTTTGGTAGCTCCACCATTGTACCCTCTGTGGTAACTTTGCACGTGGTTTGGAAAAACAGCCGGATCGTATCTTCTCCAATACATTACTTCCGGCACACCTGTCAAATCTGATTTTATTTTATGAATGGCCTGGTAATCATTTTCAGGATCACCTGTATTAAACAAAGTATAAGGTCCATTATCCATAATTTCCTTTGCAGCATCAGCCGCTTCCTGTAACCACATATTGGCATCGGAGCCCACTCCATGGTACTTACGCCATGTACCTTCAAACAGGCAAATACGAGATTTTATCAGTAAGGCTGCCCAACGGTTAATACGTCCCGGGCTACTGCCATCGCCCCAGTCATCGGGTAGCCAGGTGGAGGCAAAGTCCAAATCAGCCAAAACATTTGTCATCACCGTTTCACGCGAATCCAGCGGAGCATAAAGCTCCTCTGAGTCTGGAGTCAATTCATGGTCAATCCATGGAGCAGCACCAAATTTTGAAATTTTATCGGCATAAAACCAACCACGGAACAAACGTGCTTCCGCTTTGTATTTATTCACCGTCTCCTCTGCTACTCCATTTTCCAAGGCTTTGTCATAATTGTCCATCCCAACGTTTATGGCTCTTACGAATTGCCATCCACCATCTCTCCATCCATACCACTGCGATCCGGAAGGTACAGAATGCTTTCCAGAACGAACTTCCTGATAACGTGTATGACGTGAAGCTCGTGGTGCAATATTGTCCGTAAATTCATCAATATACCATATTCCATAGCGGTGACTATCAAAACCATCGTCGTGTGCCATTAAAATCGGAACCTGATCGTCATTTCTTACTCTTTCGTAAATACTGTTGTTATATACCATCAGGTCATTTTCGGTATTCCAGAAAGTCTCATTACTTATTCGATCCAATGGATATCTTTCCAGAAATTCATTGTTGCAGCTCATAAACAATAAGGTTGCAAAAGCTACTAATCCAAGTTTTAAACTATATTTTTTCATTTCTTTTTCTTTTTATCGTTTTTAGAATGAAACCTTAACACCCAACGTATAAACACGGTCGAAATAGTATTCCTGAGTAACTGTTGCAGTTTGTTCAGGATCGAGTGGCTTATGCATTCCGGTAGCTTCCCAAAGATTCATTCCTGAGAGATATACCTGCGCGCGGCTCATTCCAACCTTTTTAACCAGGTTATCCGGCAGGTAATAACTTAAGGTTATGTTTTTCAGACGAATATATGATGCATCCTGTACATAACGGGATTGTGGCTGAATATTCTTTTTCGTATTGGTTGAAATATGCGGAGCAGCAAAATAAGCATTCGGATTATCTTCACTCCACGTTTCAGTAAGATAGAACTTCTCAATATGCCCTGCGTTAAACGGATAGAAGGCATTCCAGTTACCGTTGCTTGGCAGATAATCACGTTTTAATCTTCCCTGGAAGAATAAATTCAATGTCCAGCCTTTGTATTGAATGTCAGGATTCAAACCAAACTGATACCTGTCGCGGTTGTACCCAATTATTTTACGGTCGCCGGGATCATCCAAAGTTCCGCTACCTGCATTTACAGCTCCATCTCCATTTAAATCCATATATTTAATATCTCCGGCCCGCCAGTTGGCACCCAATTGCGACTGGTCGGCATGAGCTTCAGCTTCAGCATCAGTCTGAAAGATACCTTCTGTGACGTAACCCCAGATTTCACCCAATTGCTGTCCAACATAATAATCAGAAATATCTCCTGAAGGATTGTCATATTTAGTGATTTCTGATTTACTATCCGAAAGGGCAAGTGTTACGCTATACATCCAGTCCTGGCCAATTCTGTCCCGCCAGGTAGCTGCCAGTTCCCACCCGGTGTTTCTTAAGTCAGCCGCATTCGACTGTGGAGCGGAAGTACCCAATACTGAAGGAAGTGTTACATCCATCAACATATCTTTGGTATCGCGGATAAAATAATCAAACGATAAATCAAATCTTTGATTTAAAGTCGTGATATCAAAACCAATATTTCTGGTTTCAACCGTTTCCCATGTTAAAGTCGGACTCACCAAACCCGCTGCAGAAACATAAGGAATTCGTCCTGCTGATGACATCATATAGGGTGATGTACCTGTCCCCATTGTAGAAATATAAGGATAATAAATAGGATTATTATTGCTGTCCACCAACAACTGATTTCCTAAAGTTCCATAAGAAACACGAAATTTCAGGTTATCCAGCCAGTTGCTGGCCGATTCCATAAATGGTTCGTTTGAAAGTCTCCATCCAAAAGAAACTGAAGGGAAGAATCCAAAACGGTCATCCGTTGGAAAACGTGAGGTACCATCGTAACGTCCGTTAGCCTCTATAAGATACCTGTCTTTGTAACTGTAATTTAAACGATAAAACAATCCTCTCAAAGTAAAATGCGATCTGCTACCAAATGTTTGCTGCGTGCCAGTAGTTGCACTTAAATCGGTAATAAGTGGAGTAATTAATGTATATGCTCTTGCACCTACATAAGTATTTCTGCCCCATTCCTGGTTGTAACCCACCATAGCTTTAACAAAATGGTCGGTTAATCCCGGAACGGTATATTCACCATAAACGTTTGCAACATAATATTGATCATAATTGGAATAATTATAAATAAAATCAGTTCCACTAAATCCGTTTCCAATTTGAATATTTGTCAGGTCGGTATTTTGAATCCCTTCAATTTTACTGGCCACATCCTGTCGCTCGCGATGATATGTGCTGTAAGAAAAGTCTCCGCGAATTCTTAATCCTTCAATAGGAGTAAGTGTAACCCCTTGTTTCATTAACAATCTTTGCTCGGTTTCGGTGTCACGACCACCATCTTCCCAGTAAGGCAATGCATTCAAACTCAGGAAATACATTCCGATATATTGTTCATACTGGTCATGGTCTCCCGGTTCCAGATAGTAAGGCAGATCAGGAAATGTAACCAAATGGTTCGGATTTACCCTGGCTATGGAATTAATGTTGGTATCCCAGTTATAAAAGTGAGGTTGATCATTATGTTCCGCACTCCAACTAACTTGTTCATCCATTGTTAACCAGTCGTTGATCTTAAAATCAGCTTTCATTAAAACGTTGTATCTTTTATACATGTAATCTTTATCCTTTGGAAGATTAGCCCAACCTTCCTTGTCGATGTAACCAAAAGACACATAATATGAAGCGCTTTCAGTGGCTCCTGAAATATTCATGTCGTATTTTTGCTGCCATGCGAAGTCATCAATGGTCATATCCTTGTAATTGGTATAACCATAACGACGAAGTGTTCCGTCATATACGCCCCACTCATTTTCAAAAGTAGGATTATCTTTCCAGCGCTGGAATCCGGTTATGTAGTCCTCATCAAACCGATCAGTACCATTAGTGCGGTTATTAGCTTCGTTCCATGCAAGTGCAGCGGTTAAAGGATCTGTAACCGGATCAACTAATGCGATTGGCTTGGTTGCTGATTGCTCGGTTGCCAGGGTTACAGTCATTTTACCAGTTTTACCTCTTTTGGTTTCAACCAGTATAACACCAAATGCAGCCCTTGCTCCATATACTGCAGCAGCTGCAGCATCTTTCAGCACAGTTATACTTTCAATGTCGTTTGGATTTAATTTATCCATGTTACCGGGTACACCGTCAATCAAAATAAGCGGGCTACCACCACTAATAGATTCCATTCCACGAACATTAAAATCGGCCGTTCGTGTCGGGTCACCATTTCTAATGGTGATGTTCAGGTTGGGAATTACCCCTTGTAATCCTTGCCCTGCTGAAGTAATCGGACGATTCTCCAGTCTTTCAGCAGTTGCAACCCCTACTGAACCAGTCAGGTTAGCTTTTTTCTGAGTACCGTAACCAATGGCAACAACTTCTTCCAGACCAATGGTTGAAGTGTTCATGGTTACATTAATTGTTGTTTGATTGCCAACGGCAACCTCCTGCGATTCCATCCCAACAAATGAAAATACCAACACTGCATCATCATTTACATTCGGAATGGAATAATCGCCATCAATCCCCGTAACTGTCCCACTGGTTGTACCTTTAATAATAACTGATACACCGGGAAGAGGCAGTCCTCCTTCGTCTTTTACTTCTCCGCTAACGGTTTTCTGGGCGTACGCGCCAATACTTACCGCAACGAAAAAGAAACATAGCATTAAAAAGCTTAACGCTCTTTTAATTCCATTTTTGTTTTTCATAGTAATAGTTTTAGTTAAAAAATAATAATAAGTAAATCCTGTTACTCAAAAGTTCAGTTGAGCAGAGAATTCGATCTTTTCTTCAATAATTCAAGATAGTAGTAGTCGGCATAAACAATGGGCACATCGATTTCTGAATTATGTGGTTTATGCCCTGTAGAATGTTTCAAAAGAAATCCTTTGTTTTCTCCAACAGGAACCAAAAAATCAGGTGATGATAATGTAAAAAACAGCTTTTCTGAAACCTCGCTGTATTTTTGTCCATTTTCAACAAGGTGCCCCAAATCGTAAAAGGCAGAAGCCATTATTGCTGCCGCTGAGGCATCAAAAGGCTCATCAGGAATATTCGGAGCATCAAAATCCCAGTAAGGAACCCTGCCCTCTTTTATGCCTGGCTGCTCCAACAAAAATTCTGCGATTTTCTGCGCTTGTTCCAAAAAATCCTCGTTGTCGGTTTCACTATACATCATAGTAAAACCATAAAGCCCCCACGCCTGTCCTCTCGCCCAGGAGCTTTCATGGGCATACCCCTGATGCGTATGTTTATTCTGAACTATACCGGTTTCGGGATTATAATCAACAACATGATATGATGAGTTATTTTCTCTAAAATGATTTTTCAGTGTGGTATAGGCATGGGCGACCGCAATATCTTTTAAATACTCCTCACCTGATTCCTTTGCCGCCCACACTAAGAGTTCAAGATTCATCATATTGTCAATTATCACCGGAAAATCCCATTTATCAGCGTTGTGATCCCAGGAACGAATACTGCCAACCATCGGATTAAACCGGGCAGCCAAAGTCTTTGCTGATTGAATTAAAACATCCTTAAATTCTTTGTTATTCGTGTTTTCCCAGGCTTTTCCATAGCTGCAGAACATTTTGAATCCCATATCGTGAGTACCTCCGTTCCACTGTTCTTTTTTTAGAGGTAATGTATATTTCAATGCTTCGTTCTTCCAGAAATCTTTGCCAGTCATTTCATACATCATCCACAAATTTCCCGGGAAAAAACCACTGGTCCAGTCTCTTCTTTTTACTAACTTCAGCTTTCCGTCTTCAATGGTTCTTGGTGATACAAAAACAGAATCTCTCAACGATTCAGCAATTTCCAAAGCGTATGTTAACTGTTCCCCGGAATGAGAGATCAGTTCTGATTCACTCAAATATTCTTTGCCTGAAGAGCATGAGTATGATATAAGGATTGCGAATAAGAAGTATTTGCAATTATTCATGGTCTAGTTAAATTATATTAAACTTCGTTCAAAATATAAAGGAATCCAGCTTTAAAAACGCAGATTCCTTTTGTGATTCTAACTAAACTATGTTGGTGTTTTTAAATAGACTTTCATTTATTATTTTCAATTAAGCTAGTTCTACAAGTGCAATCGATTGCAGCAATCGATTGCACTAATATAAAAAAAACATACACCCGAAAACATGTTATATAACACATTTTGTTCGCGCATTCAAACTCAAATCCATTTTTCTGTTTGTATTTTATCATCTAAGACAACAAACAATCATCTTTAAAGCATTGCTAATCATCACAAAACTGCCTCTAAATCTTAAAACATGTCGTACAAAACATGAACAAGCCCGATTTTATGATATTTTTCTTGTCTTGTTTGATTTGATACTTCTAACTTCGGTCAGCAAATAAAAAGCTCTAACAAATAATATGGTATGAAAGTAATTAAGGATATTTCGGAAGCGGTTAATTCAACAAATGTAAAACCTGGCTCCGTTATTTATACCGGGGGCAATGCAGCAACGCCACAGACCCTTTTACAACAATTGGTGAAAGATAAATCGATAAAAAAAGTCGAATTAATAAGCATTTTACTTTTGGGTGATATTCAGGAATTATTTAGCAAGGAATCGTGCCAACGCATAAAACACAGGGTTATTTTTTCAGGCCCTTATTCAAGGAAAGCTTTAAACGAGGGCCTGGCAACCTACCAGGTGATGCACCTCTCAAATGTTCCCTTCCAGGTAAAAAATTATTTAAAGCCAAATGTGGTTTTCATCCAGGTCAGCGGCCCCGACAAAGGGGGTAATTACAGCTACGGCACCACAGTGGAAGGTGTTCAGGCGGCGGTTAATACAGCCAAAGCAAATGGTGGAATTGTAATCGCTGAGAGAAACAGACAAATGCCATTTATTTTGGGAACGACCATCGACGAATCGAATATTGATTTTTTAATTGATACTGATTACCCTCTTCCCGTAATTCCTTATCTGCGACCCGATGAAACAGCACATAAAATCGGCCGGCTAATAACCGAACTTTTTATTACTGATGGATGTACTTTACAATATGGCATAGGCAAAGTTCCCGAAGCTGTGACTGACGCTGTTATTGACAAAGGAATTAAAGATATTGGAATATACACCGAGCTATTTACAGACTCCATGCAAAAGCTCATCGAGAAGAAAATAGTTACAAACAAATTTTCAGACGTTAACTTTTCTATTTCATCAATTTTCCTCGCAAAAGACAAAAACGGCTACGACTGGCTCGATTACAACAGTTCTGTACAGAACCGGCCCTGCAACTTTACCAATAATATTTTACGTATTGCACAACAACACAAAATGATTGCTATTAACAGCGCAATCGGGGTAGACCTTCATGGAAATATTTGGGCCGATTCTTTAAAAGGAAGACAAATCTACAGCGGAATTGGCGGACAGGCAGACTTTTTGCGTGGTTCTATTTTATCAAAAAATGGTTATGGAATCATCGCAATGGAATCAACAACCAACAATGGTATTTCCAAAATCATCGATATGTGCCCGGAGGGAATTACGACCACTGCAATTGCAGCCGATCCTGTTGTAATTGTTACCGAGAATGGCGCGTTTAATCCGTTAGGGTTAAATCTGGCTGAACATGCAATAGGCATTGCTCATTTAGCCGAACAGAATACAAAAGAAATGTTACTTCGAAAAATATACGACAGTCCTGAGTTTTACAAACCAAGAGAAGCATTGAGCGATAAAAGTCCAAAAGGATTTATTCCTTATGAGTCAATTGAAAAATAAACCTTAAATTAGTTACAAAAGGTTTTTATGGAAAATTATAAACTGGTTTTGCCCGGCGATCTTAATCAAAACGGATACCTGTATGGTGGTAATTTGTTAAAATGGATTGACGAATATGCCTGGATTGCTGCAACATTAGAGTACCCGGGAAGCAGCTTTGTAACTGTTGCCCTCGATAAAGTAACCTTCAAAAAAGGGGTTAATGAAGGTTCAATATTAAAATTCAATATCGAAAAATCATATGAAGGGAATACATCGGTTCAATACTTGGTGAAAGTATTTTGTCAAAACAATTGCAATACTGATTTAGAATTAATTTTTTCAACACATATCACTTTTGTAAATCTCGACAAAGACGGCCGCAAACAAAACCTCAGAAATATTTCCTAAAAAAACAAGGCGATGAAGGGCATTTTAATTTACGAAAAAAAAGCCAAAACTCCTTTATAAAAAAACATGCTTTTAAAATACATATTTAGGTGTTATACAATATGTTGAATTGATTCCCGAAAAGATTTTTTTGTATTACTTTCGAAGTCAGTTTTTTTCACTAACATTTGGTAATTCTAATACATCCCAATTTGTACAATTCTGTTTTACCATATTATCTTATTTCGCTAAACTCTGAAAGCTGTAAAACAACCAAAATAACGAATAATTACTTCGAAAAATTTTCAACGAGCAAAAGACGATCGAACGGAATTCGTTAAAGTTTGTTATTACAATTTGATATAGACAGTACAGCTATAGACTTATTCTTTTTAATAATTAAATCATTAACTTTTTAAAACTACAGTTATGGTAAATAAAATAACTAGTTTAGCGGAATATTTTAAGAAATATCAACAAAGTGTTGCCGATCCGGATGGTTTTTGGGGAGACATTGCCGAAACTCATTTCTGGAGAAAAAAATGGGACCAGGCTTTAGACTGGCGGTTCGAAGGTAAAGATGCACCAAATGTCAACTGGTTTGTAAACGGTAAACTAAATATTACCGAAAATATTTTTGAGCGCAACATGTTTATGCGCAAAGACCAGGTGGCCATAATCTGGGAACCCAACGACCCTAAAGAACCCGAAATCAAACTCACTTATGGAGAGTTATTTGAAAAAGTAAAACAATTTGCCAACGGTCTCAAAAAACTTGGCGTTCAAAAAGGCGATCGTGTCGCCATTTATCTTCCGATGGTTCCGGAACTGGCGGTTGCGATGCTGGCTTGTGCCAGAATCGGAGCTATTCACTCTATCGTTTTTGCAGGCTTTTCTGCGACAGCTCTTGCCGACAGGGTTGTTGACGCTGAAGCAAAAGTAGTTATCACTTCTGATGGTGGATTTAGGGGAACAAAATCGATTCCGTTAAAAGCCATTGTTGACGACGCGCTTCAAACCTGCCCTTCGGTTGAGTATACCATCGTATTAAAACGAACCGGAGAAGATATTAACTTTAACAACGAAAAAGACATCTGGTGGCACGATTTAGTCGACGGTCTGTCAAGCGAAAATGTCGCCGAAGTTATGGATGCCGAAGATATTCTTTTTATACTTTATACATCCGGGTCAACCGGAAAACCCAAAGGAGTTGTACATACCACAGGAGGCTACATGGTTTATACCGAGTACACCTTTAAAAATGTATTTCAATACAGTGATGGCGATGTATATTGGTGTACTGCTGATATTGGCTGGGTTACCGGTCACTCCTATATCGTTTACGGCCCGTTGTTAACCGGGGCCACTTCTATTATGTTTGAAGGTGTTCCCACCTGGCCCGATGCAGGACGTTTCTGGGATATTGTTGACAAATATAAAGTGAATCAGTTTTACACTGCACCTACAGCTATCCGGGCGCTTGTAGCACAAGGAGATGAATGGGTTAACGGTCACGATTTAAGCTCCTTAAAAGTACTGGGCACGGTCGGTGAACCTATTAACGAAGAAGCCTGGCGCTGGTATCACGATTTAGTTGGAAAAGGTAAATGCCCGATTGTTGACACCTGGTGGCAAACAGAAACCGGGGGAATTATGATTTCTCCTCTGGCTGGAATTACACCAACCAAACCTTCTCTTGCCACTCTTCCACTTCCGGGAATCCAGCCTATTCTGGTGGATCCGGAAGGAAACGAGTTAAAAGGAAATGGTGTTGAAGGTATTTTATGTATAAAACACCCGTGGCCGGGTATGTTGCGAACAACCTACGGCGATCATCAAAGATGTTTCCAAACCTATTTCTCTGCCTTCCCGGGTTTGTACCTCACGGGCGATGGTGCAAAACGTGACGAAGAAGGATATTACAGAATTATTGGCAGAATCGATGATGTAATCAATGTTTCCGGTCACCGGATTGGAACTGCTGAGGTGGAAGATGCCATCAACCAACATCCCAAAGTAGTTGAATCAGCTGTAGTAGGGTACCCACACGAAATCAAAGGATCCGGAATTTATGCTTATGTAATTTGCGAAGACTTGTCAGACACAGATTTAGCAAATATTGAAGCCGAAATCCGGGCTACTGTCACCAAATTTATTGGTCCGATTGCAAAACCTGACAAGATTCAGATCGTTAGTGGTCTTCCGAAAACAAGGTCGGGAAAAATTATGCGTCGTATTTTACGTAAAATTGGTGAAGGAGACGCAACCAATCTGGGCGATACTTCAACCTTACTCGATCCGGGAGTAGTTGATGAAATTATTGACGGAGCTAAAGTAGAGGTAAAACGATAGATCTAAACCAAACAAAAAGACATCTTTAAATTAAAGGTGTCTTTTTTGTTCTTATTCTTTGTTAGTGGCTTTTTATATCCGACTCTATTCAATATAAAAAGCTGTCAAGCTTTCTTTTTTTCTCTTTTAATCAAAAAATCGAACTTATGAATAATCAAAAAGTAGTTAACCGGGGCTTTGTTATCCTGGGTGCAATCCTTATACAACTGGCATTAGGAGCAATTTATGCATGGTCGGTTTTTACACCGTCGCTAAAAAACGCTGGCTGGTCGAGTGAAAACACACAATGGGTTTTTTCAGCCGGACTTGCTTCATTCGCTTTATTTATGGTTTTCGCAGGCAAAAAATTAACAAGCTGGGGCCCTCAAAAGCTCTCCTGGATGGGAGGAATAATACTCGGCATCGGATACTTACTGGCCGGGATTTTCGGTGGCGATAACTTTATTGCACTGCTCATTTTAATCGGGATTATTGGAGGTATGGGAATTGGTTTTGCCTATGTCGTACCTATTGCCGTTGGAATGCGTTGGTTTCCCGATAAAAAAGGCATGATTACCGGACTCGCTGTGGCAGGATTCGGATTTGGAGCCATGCTTTGGGTAAAACTTGCCGGTTCGTGGGGACACCTCATCGAAAACATGGGGCTTTCCGCTACCTTTATTATTTACGGAATTGCATTTGCCGCAATGGTAATCATTGGCGGAGTATGGATGAAATTTCCTCCCGCAGGATGGAAACCCAAAGATTTCGAAACAGATAAAACAACAACTTCTAAAAATGCAAAAGCTGCAACAGTTGAAGATTTCTCAAGCGAAGAGATGCTTTCTAAAATTCAGTTTTATCTCATTTTTTTAACTTTTGTGTTTAGTGCTGGCGCAGGATTAATGTCAATCGGACTGATGAAACTTTATCCTATGCAAGCTTTAATGGAATCGGGAATCAGTGAAACGGCGGCCAGTGCCATTGCCGGAACCGCTATGGCTGTTTTCTTTAGCTTAGCTAATGGTTTGGGGCGAATTTTATGGGGAATCATCAGTGACAAAATTGGCAGAAAACTATCCATTATTTTAATGACCGGCATCCAGGGAATAACGGTAATCTTATTCACCTTTATGGCAGGAAATGAAATATTGCTGTACCTGGGAGCTACATTAATTGGTTTCAATTTTGGAGGAAACTTTGCCCTGTTTCCAACCATCACAGCAGATACATTTGGAGCAAAAAATGTGGGGCAAAACTATCCGTTTGTTTTCCTGGCATATGGAGTTGGCGGAATTTTCGGACCTATTCTTGGCGGAAAAATGGGCGATCTGAACAATTTTAGTCTTGCATTTACGATATCCGGAATAGCGGTGTTGATTGGAACTCTTTTAATCCTCTTTTTAAAACCGGCAAAACAGAAATTACCCGAAACAGTGCAGAAACCCCGGGATGTTATACAATCCAACGTTGCTGTTAAAAGTGTATAAATAAAAAACTTCAAAATTTTCTGTTGAAAAAATAAAGCGTCCAGCAAAGGGCGCTTTTCCATTTTTAAACACGCCATGTGTTTTTAAACAGGTTACAACAGGATTGTTATTAAACATGTAAAGATGATATTTGCTTGGGGGAATTTGAGCTAATTCGCTGATTTTAAATAAACTTTAATCTTTCCTCCCCAATTTTAAATCCTCCCCTCAAAATTTTCTAACCTGATTTTTTTTCATGAATTTTATAACCACTTTTATTCAACTTTAAGACCAATAAAGTTCTGAATACAAAATTTAGAAAACCAAAAATATATACAAATGGCCATCAAAAAACTTGATAGTATCTTTAGACCCAAAAGAATTGCTCTTATTGGGGTTTCCAGTAATCCCGACAGTGTGGGAGGAATAACACTTAGAAATTTAGTAGGAGGAGGTTTTAACGGGGTTGTTTATCCGGTTAATCCAAAACGTGAGGCCGTATTTGGCATACCTTGTTATCCCGATGTAAAAAGTTTACCAAAAGTTCCGGATTTGGCAGTTATTATGACTGCTGCAAAGTTTGTCCCCCAATTGGTGCGCGAATGTGGAGAAGTTGGGATTCACGGACTAATTATAATGTCAGCAGGATTCAAGGAATCAGGGGAAGAAGGGAAAGTACTTGAAGCACAGGTAAAAGCTGAAAAAGCAAAATTTCCCGATATGAGGGTAATTGGGCCAAACTGTCTTGGTATTTTGGTTCCCGGCTTAAATATGAATGTTAGTTTTGCTGACGGGATGCCTAAAAAAGGACATGTAGCATTTATCTCACAATCCGGAGCTTTATGTACTTCTGTTCTTGACTGGGCCTATGAATCAAATGTTGGCTTTTCAAATTTTGTATCCATCGGCAACTCAATGGATGTTAGTTTTGGAGATTTAATTGACTATTTTGGCCAGGATCCCAATACGAAATCCATAGTTTTATATGTTGAGTCGATTCAGAATGCCAGAACTTTTATGTCTGCAGCGCGCGCATTCTCTCGTGAAAAACCTATTATCGTTTATAAATCAGGACGCTTTCCTGAATCAGCAGCGGCAGCGGCTTCGCATACCGGTGCCATGGCTTCCGAAGATTCCATTTACGATGCCGTATTCCACCGAGCGGGATTGGCTCGTGTATTCGATTTTGGAAACATTTTTGATTTTACCGACCTGGTTGGGCGGCGCCGAATCCCAAAAGGCAACCGTCTCGCTATTGTAACCAATGCCGGTGGTCCGGGAGTTATGGCAACCGACTCCTTAATTTCACTGGGAGGGAAACTGGTTAAGCTCTCCGACGAAACCATGCAAAAACTTAACGACTATCTTCCGCCGTTTTGGTCGCACGGAAACCCGATTGATGTACTTGGAGATGCAACACCAGAACGTTTTGCCAAGTCAACTGAAATTGTTTTGGAAGACGAGAATGTGGATGCAGTCTTGGTACTCCTCACTCCTCAGGCGATGACAGACCCAACTGCTACTGCAGATGCAATTGCTAAGATGGCGGGCAATACAACCAAAACGATAATGGCGGCCTGGTTAGGTGGAGCAAGTATGCGGGAAGGCACACAAATCTTTAACAATGCCGGAATTGCCAGCTACGGAACACCGGAGCAAGCGATAAAAGCTTTTATGACTCTTTCCGACTATTCGCAAAATCTTAAAATGTTGTACGAAACTCCTAAAGAAGTTCCTGTATCCTTCCAATACGACAGAAACGAGTTGCGTAAAAAATATCTTGAAAACGTTTTCCCAAAAGCAAAGATATTGAACGAGGACGATTCGAAAATGCTGGTTAACGATTACGGCATCGACACGACTCACCCTACGCCTGCTGCCACGGAAGATGAAGCTGTTGCCATTGCAGAGAAAAAAGGGTATCCCGTTGTGTTAAAAATCTATTCTCCTGACATTACCCATAAATCGGATGTTGGTGGTGTCGCTTTGAATATCGAAAATGAAGACATGGTAAGGGCAACTTTCAGAAATATGGTAAAAACTGCCGCTGAAAAACGTCCTGATGCCCGAATAGATGGAGTTACCGTTCAAAAAATGGTAAATACAAAAGGCGGAATTGAACTTATTGTCGGAACAAAAAAAGACCCCATTTTCGGAACCGTGATGCTTGTGGGAATGGGTGGAACAACCGCCGAATTATTTAAAGATAAACGCCTGGAGTTCCCTCCGTTAAACGAACAACTGGCAAGACAAATGCTGGAATCATTAAAAATATATCCGCTTCTTTCCGGCTGGCGTGGTGATGCACCAAAAAATATCGATAAACTCATCGAAGTATTAATCAGAATGTCATATCTGGCTGCCGATTATCCGGAGATTGAAGAATTGGACATTAATCCGTTGATTGTAACAGAAGAGGATGTGATAGCACTGGATGCCCGAATTGTGGTTGATGAAGAAATCATGAAACAGCCGGCAAAGGAATACTCGCATCTTGTACTTCGTCCATACCCGGAAAGTCTGATAAAAAACTGCACCTTGAAAGACGGTACAGAGATTACTCTTCGTCCGATAAAACCGGAAGACGAACCCATGTGGCTTGAACTCCTGGCAAGCTGTTCAAAAGAAGCCATTTATCACCGTTTCAGATATGATTTCTACTTCGATTCACACGAAGTTGCATCTCAGTTCTGTTTTATTGATTATGATCGTGAAATAGCCATAGTTGCAGAACATGAAAAGGAAGATGGCTCAAAAGAGCTTATCGGTGTTGGCCGTTTAATTGCCGATCCGGATTTGGAAACAATGGAATATGCCATTTTAATTACCGACAAATGGCAGAAAAAAGAGCTTGGTTACACCTTAACCAATTACTGTATGGAAATCGCCAACGTGCGTGGAATCAAAAAATTAATGGCTGAAACAACAAAAGACAACAAGCCTATGATTTCAGTTTTCCGAAAATTAAACTTCAAAATCAGGTTTAATGAAGACACTACAGTTTCGGTAAATAAGGAAATTACTGAAAACCTGTAAAAATAGTACAAAAAAATAACTCCCGGCAGACGGTTTATCCTCTGCCGGGTTGTTAATGTTTAAATGAATGGATACTGCTAAACTTGAATCAGCCGTAAAACTTATCAGAAAAGCAAAATACACCGTTGCCTTTACGGGTGCCGGCATTTCAGTAGCAAGCGGTATTCCTCCTTTTCGCGGCAAAAACGGATTATGGAATAAAACCAGTCCTATCTTTCTGGAAATTGAATTTTTCAACAAAAAACCCCTCCAGTCGTGGAAAAAAATCAAGGAAATCTTTTACGATAGTTTAGGCGATGCTGAACCCAATATTGCCCACGAGGTTTTGGCTAAAATGGAAAAACGAAGTTTCCTTGAATCGGTAATTACCCAGAACATCGATCATCTCCATCAAAAAGCCGGCAGCAAATATGTTTATGAACTTCACGGAACATACAAACAACTTGTTTGTACGGAATGTAGTTCTGAATATGATATGAGTTTTGCTGACTTAAACTACCTCCCTCCTACCTGCTACATTTGTAAAGGCATTTTAAAACCCGACATGGTTTTTTTTAACGAGCCCATTCCTCCATTTGCAAAAAAACGTTCGTTCGAAGAAGCTGAAAAAGCCGATGTCTTTCTAATTATCGGTACAAACGCAGAAGTACTTCCTGCTGCCGACATTCCCGTAACGGCAAAAAAACATGGTGCAAAAATCATTGAAATAAACATAAAAGAAACACATTTCACACGCGAAATTACAGATGTATTTCTTCAGGGCGAGGCAGCAGAAATTATGAAACAAATAGGCAAACTTTTGTATTTGTAAACCTCTCCCCTGTGTCTTTGTTATCTTTTTATCCAAACAATTTTTGAGTTCAAAAATCAACTCAAAAGCCGCTGAATGATTATGATTATCGTTCTTGTATAAATAAAAAATAATTTCTACAATTAGGTTCTTAAAAAAATAAATGAACATGCGACATTTTACAAAACAATTTTTGGCGTTATTTCTTTTTATTGGAATTGCGCTTGGAACTACAGCAGCAAACGATTCGCGGCTGATGAGATACCCTGACATCAACAACAATTTAATAGCATTTGTATATGCCGGCGACGTCTGGACAGTAGATGCCGGCGGTGGAAATGCCAAACATCTGACATCGCACGAAGGGATGGAACTGTTCCCGAAAATTTCTCCCGACGGAGAATGGATTGCTTATTCTGCCGAATATTCGGGTTCGCGCCAGGTGTTTGTTATTCCCTCCGATGGAGGAATTCCCAAACAACTCACTTATTACAACTCGGTAGGATTGATGCCACCCCGCGGTGGATTTGATAATGTTGTACTGGATTGGACACCCGACAGCAAAAACATAATGATTCGTGCCAATCGCACAGAGTTTGGCGAACGTAATGGAAAATACTATTTGGTAAACATTGAAGGCGGACTAGAAAAACCGCTGCAAATTGTAAATGGTGGTTTTGCTGCGCTTTCACCCGATGGAAAAAAAGTTTGTTTTACCCCTGTCGACCGCGAATTCAGAACATGGAAAAGATACAAAGGCGGACGTGCAACTGAACTTTGGATTTACGACCTGGAAAAAGATGTTTCAGAACAAATTACTGATTTTAAAGGCTCTGACCAGTGGCCCGTTTGGTACAACGACAAAATATTCTTTGCATCCGACCGCGATTTAAAATTAAATATATACAGTTACGATACCAATTCGAAAAAAGTCGAACAGGTTACTACATTTAAAGACTTTGATGTGATGTGGCCTTCGGGAGAAAACGGGCAGATGGTTTTCGAAAATGGAGGATTTCTCTACAAAACAAACCTTGAAACAGGTGCCACCGAAAAAGTAACGGTAAATATTAATTTCGATAATCCGAATCTGCTTCCTTATTTTAAAAATGTAGCAGAAGATATTCACAGTTTTACGGTTTCTCCAACAGCAAAACGTGCGTTGTTTGGTGCGCGGGGTGATATTTTTTCTGTTCCTGCTGAAAACGGCGTAACAGAAAACTTAACGCAAACGCAGGGGATTCGGGAAATTTATCCAAGCTGGTCGCCCGATGGAAAATACATTGCTTATTATTCTGACGCTACCGGGGAATATGAAATCTATCTTCTCGAAAATAAAGAAGGGGCAAAACCAAAGCAGCTTACCAAAAACTCTTCGGCGTGGAAATACGACAGCGAATGGTCGCCCGACAGCAAATATCTGCTGTATTCCGACCGCACACTTAATCTGAAACTTATTGACGTGGAAAGTGAAAAAGAAACCATTGTTGACCATGCCACATTCAATGAAATTCGCACTTATGATTTTTCTCCCGATTCAAAATGGGTGATTTATGAAAAACAATCGCCAAACGAATTAACAGCAGTTTGGGTTTACAATATTCAGGAGAAAAAAAATATTCAGTTAACTGACGATTCTTTCAACGACTACTCGCCGGTATTTTCACGCGATGGGAAATACATTTACTTCCTTTCCGATCGGGATTTTAATCTCGATTTTTCTGGTTTTGAGTTTGATTATGTGTACAACAACCCAACACGTATTTATGCCATGACTCTGAAAGAAGATGGCGAAGAACTTTTCAAATTTAAAAATGATGAGGAACCTGTAAAAAAGGAGGAAAAAACAGAAGAAAACAAAAATGGAAACGAAGATAAAAAGGAAGTTACAATTGAAATTGACGTAGACGGATTAAACAATCGTATAGTTGCATTGCCACTCGGAAATGGCAACTACAGGAACCTCACTGCTGTTGATGATGGAATACTTTATATCAACAACGGAAGTCTAAAAAAATTCAGCATTGCAGATAAAAAGGAAGAAGACATACTGGAAAAAACAATGCAATTTTTATTGGCCGATGATGGAAAATCATTCCTGTATCGTTCAGGCAGAGATTTTGGAATCACAACTGTAAAACCGGGACAAAAAGCCGGAACCGGAAAATTGGAGCTCGATAACATGGAAATGAAAATTGACCCGGTAAAAGAATGGCAGCAAATTTATAACGACGGCTGGCGCATTTACCGCGACTATTTTTATGTAGATAATCTGCATGGTGTTGACTGGGAAAAAGTAAAAGAAAACTACGCTCAATTGCTTCCTTTTGTTGGGCATCGTATGGATCTGGATTATATTTTTAGTGAAATGGTTTCTGAATCGAACACGGGGCACTCGTATGTAAACTGGGGCGATTTCAAAAAACCTGAACGTGTGGAAAGTGGTTTGCTGGGTGCAAAATTAGTTGCAGATGAAAAAGCCGGTCGTTTCAAAATTTCAAAAATTTATGACGGTCAAAACTGGAATTCTTCTCTTCGCTCTCCATTAACTGAACAGGGTGTAGACGTGAAAGAAGGCGATTATCTTATCAGTATAAACGGCCACAATGTTACTACAAACGATAATCCATACAAATTTTTGGAAAACACGGCAGGAAAACACATTGAGATTGTTGTAAATTCAGAAGCCAAAGCAGAGAATAGCCGTACATCGATGATTGAACCAATTGAGAGCGAATTGGCTTTATTACATTACAACTGGGTGCAGGAGCGCCGGGCTTTGGTTGATAAACTGTCCGGTGGAAAAATCGGGTACATTTATGTTCCCAACACTTCTACTGATGGAAACCGCGAACTGTTTAAAGGAATGTATACTTACCATAACAAGGAAGCACTGATTATTGACGACCGCTACAACGGCGGTGGTTTTATCCCCGATGTGATGGCTGATTTGCTCGACAGGAAAACACTTAGTTACTGGAATGTAAACGGTTTGAGCCCTATGTCGACTCCGGCGATCGCACACGACGGACCAAAAGTGATGCTGATAAACGGTTATTCATCTTCCGGTGGCGATGCTTTCCCCTACTATTTTAAAAAGAAAGGACTGGGAAAACTTATCGGAACACGCACCTGGGGCGGATTGGTTGGAATTTCCGGCAATGCGCGCTTTGTTGACGGCGGCAGTTTCTCTGTTCCCCGTTTTGGGGTTTACGACGAAAATAGCGAATGGGTAATCGAGGGAATTGGTGTTTATCCCGACATTGAAGTCGTTGATCGTCCGGAGCAACTTGCAAAAGGGATTGACCCGGGAATTGAAAAAGCTGTGGAAGTATTGCTAAAAGAACTGAAAGAAAATCCGGTGAAAAAGGTAAAAGCACCAAAACCACCAAATCGCTCAGGATGGATAGAACAGGAAATCAAATAATTCACAAAAGAGGTTGTTTTACAAAACAGCCTCTCTTTTTGTCCTTTCACGGCAAAAAATCAATAAACTTCAGGTTTTGCAATGATGGAAAATTTGTATCGATCTCCCCGATAATATGACTTTTCTATCTCCACTACCTTGCCGCTCGAACAAAAAATAGCACCGTCCAAAATAAAAACGGGCAAAGGTGAATTGGTATCAAAATAGTTATCTGAAGATTTTGGACCTAAAATTACCGTACTTAATGTCTGTTTCATGTCGGTGATTTTAAGGCTGTACACTTCTTCATATATTGTAAAATATGGCTTCTTTGTTTCAATTATATTAATCCTTGGACAAAGCTTTAATGAAATGTACCGTGTTTCATCTTTCATTAAAACATCATCGGCATACCGAAGACGGTGAATTTTAACTACCGGTCCTTCTATGATATAATGATGCCCTCCGATTTCTGTTGAAATACCTGCCTCGAGAACCGTTTTTTCGACAATCACACTTTTGGGTACAAACCCTTCTTTCCGCAAGTTTTCTTCAAAACCGGCACGCGTTGTATAAATCGAACCTAAAGTTCGGGTAACATGTTTATCTACTGTACGGTTTAAAACAAAAGTACCTTTCCCTTTAATTCTTGTAGCCCATCCCCGTAGTTCAATCTCCTGAAGGCTCTTTCTTGCAGTAGTATTACTTATATTATACTTTTTTATAAGTTCATTTTCGGAAGGTATTTTATCTCCGGGTTGTAAATCTCCAGATTCAATACTTTTGATAATATCCAGGCAAATTTCAATATATTTTGGATGTGTCGAATTCATGTCCTAAAAGTAGATGAAAGTAAAGAAAATATCAACACATACTTGCAAATTAATATTTCTTACTTATATTTGCACACATCTAAACTTAGTGCGTTAACTAAAATGAAAAGAAACCTAACTTGGATACCCTGGCTTATCGTTGGAATGACATTTCTTGCCACTGCTTTAAGTTTTCTCGACCGCCAGGTGCTTTCAATCTCCATCATAAAAATCAAAGAAGATTTTCATATAACAGATATCGAATATGGTTTTATAAACACCGGCTTTTTAATCAGCTATGCCATTATGTTTACCGTTGGAGGCATATTAATCGATCGTTATGGCAGCCGGCTGGGATTGGCATTTTCTGTTGGAATATGGTCATTCGCAACACTTCTGCACAGTTTAGCCAACAACTCCTTCCAATTCGGGCTATTCAGATTTATCCTTGGAGTAGGCGAAGGAGGGGCCTTCCCCGGTGCAATAAAAGCAGTTGTAGAATGGATTCCTAAACACAAACAAGCACTGGCAAACGGGATAGCCATCGGTGGCTCAGCACTTGGAGCTGTAGTAGCACCTCCCCTATGTGTCTATCTAATAGGTGTTACCGGATGGCGTGGTGTGTTTCTGATTACCGGGGCTTTTGGCATTTTATGGGTAATCGCATGGCTGCTGTGCCCAAAACAAAAAGCAGAAACACTAAAGCAAACAGGTCAAAAAGGACTCAATACCGGTTCAAAACAAAATCGTGTCAACCTCATCGGGGTACTTAAAATAAAGGAAGTTTGGGTTTTTATACTAATTCGTTTTTTACTTGATCCCATATTTTATTTCTATATGTTCTGGATTCCAAAATATCTGAATGAGGCACGGGAAATCGACATTAACCTGATTGGAAAACTCTTCTGGATTCCATTCCTTGCGCTTGGAATTTCAAATATGCTTGGCGGCTGGATATCAGATAAAATGTACAAAAAAACCGGCAACCTCAACTCCGCAAGAAAAATGATAATGGGTTTTGCAGCCTTACTTACTGCACCTGCTCTGCTCGTAAAAATAGCACCAAATGCCGAATGGGTGATTCTTATTATTTCGATTGCATTTTTTGCCCACGGGCTCTGGATTACCAATTATATCACATCAATCAGCGACATCTTCGGAAAAACAATAACATCAACAATAATCGGATTCTCGGGTTCTGCAGGTGCACTATCATCTCTGATTCTCAATCCTGTCATCGGACTAATAATCTCCCGGTTCTCCTATGATCCGGTCTGGATTTATGCGGGTTCGATGTATTCCGTCGCATTTATTGCATTTATCATATTAATACCAAAAATTAAACTCTTAAAAGCATTTGAATAGATCAACACAAAATATATCATAAAAAAATTTATACAAACAAACTTAGTGCGTAAAGAACAAACACAACGAGCGTTATTATGAAAAAAAAAGAATCAAATAACATGCTGCTTAATGCAGAAAGAAACACTCCAAAAATCGGGGTATTTGGTGTCGGATATGACAAATACTGGGAGCAGTTTCCCGGTCTCTTCGAAGAATTAATGCAAAAGCACGCGGAAATAATTAATAAAGTTGAAATTCAGGAAGCAACAGTTGTTGATTTTGGGATGGTTGATAATCCGCAAAAAGCTTACGAAACTGTAAAAAAAATAGAGGCTGCAAACCTCGATTTGATTTTCTGTAATATGCTGACATATGCGACTTCCGGCACGTTTGGCATCATCATAAAAACAGTTTCGGTTCCGATTGTCCTTGTCGCATTACAACCCAGAAAAGCGCTGGATTATACAAAAGCCTCAACATACATGCAGCTGATGAATGACGACATTTGCGCCTTGCCTGAATTTGCGGGAGTGGCTGTAAGAATGGGGAAAAAGGTTCCGGACATGATAATAGGAACATTATATGACGATCCGGAAGTTGAGATCCAATTCAATGAATACTGTCGGATTGCGCGCGTCCTTCACGATTTAAAAAATGCGCAACTGGGCCACCTGGGTCATCCTATAAACGCTATGCTCGACATGCATACCGATGCAACAATGTTAACTTCTGCTTTTGGAAGTCATGTGGTTGAGTGTGAAGCGAACGAACTTTTTTCCTGTTATGAAAAGGTTACCGAAAAGGAAATAAAAGAGCGAGAAGATTTGATACTCAACTTTTTTGACACCCCGGATCCGGTTTCCGATCCCATTTCAATGAAACTTCAGGACGAAGATTTACGCATTGCCGCAAAAGTTAGCGTTGCGCTGACCCGTTTTGTAGAAGAAAAAAAGCTCGATGGACTTGCTTACTATTACGATGGCCCGGAAAACAGCCAGATAAGAACTGTGCTTAGCAATTTAATTGTTGGAAATTCTCTGTTAACCTCAAGAGGTTTTCCAATGTGCGGAGAATCGGATTTAAAAACACTCATTGGTCTTCTGATTATGGACAGACTTGGAATTGGCGGTAGTTTCGCCGAATTCCACCCCGTTGATTTTAACGAGGGATTTGTCCTTGTAGGCCACGACGGGCCACACAACATTGCCATCGCTGAAGGAAAACCGGTGCTAAGAAGTTTAAAAAAATACCACGGTAAGCCCGGAAACGGAGCAGGTGTGGAGTTTAAAATAAAAGAAGGCCCGATTACCATGCTTTCAATCAATTCAACATACGATGGGAAATTCAAATTTGTGATTGCTGAAGGAGAATCGGTCGCCGGGCCGATCCCTCCTACCGGAAATACAAATACAAGAGGATTTTTTAAACCTGACATTAAAACATTTCTCACTCGTTGGATAAAAGAAGGCCCCACCCACCATTTCTCGCTCGGCATCGGACATCATGCAAATACCATTGCAAAAATAGCTGACTACTTAAACATAGACTCTGTAATAATTACTTCTGATTCAACCAATTAAAAATGTAAAATTTTATGAAAATCTATCTAAACTATTTGAACAAAAAAAAGGATTACAGCCTTTTGAGAGGAATTTTTCTCCTTTCTTTGGTGTTTTGTATTTCTTTTGCTGCCAACGCCAATTTTTCCGCAAAGGCACCGCAGCAGCCTATTGTGGTTGCCGGACAGGTAAAAAGTGCTGACGGGATAACACTTCCCGGTGTAAATGTGCTGGTAAAAGGTACCAATAGCGGAGTTATTACTGACGCCGACGGAAATTACTCCGTCGAAATTGCGAATCCCAACGCTGTACTGGTTTTTAGCTTTATCGGTTATCAAACTAAAGAGGTGGAAATAAATTCGCAAACCTCAATAAACGTGACACTTGATGAAGACGTAAAAAGCTTGGATGAAGTTATCGTTGTTGGTTACGGAACACAACGAAAGAAAGACCTTACCGGCTCAATATCAAGAGTGAAGGGAGATGAGATGATTCTGCCTTCCACATCGACTTTTGACCAGATGCTCCAGGGAAAAGTTGCCGGTGTCCAGATTACACAAACGACCGGTGCTCCCGGAGGAAATGTAAACATCCTTGTTCGTGGTGTAAGTTCCATCACCGGTGGAAATCAACCTTTATATGTTATCGACGGATTTCCCGTAAACATCGGCGAAGGTAGTTCTAACTTGCTTGGTTTTGGCGGTTCAAATTATTCCGCCTCCAATATGGCAGGGAGTACTACTGACCGAATTAATCCGTTAACATCGATAAATCCTTCTGATATAGAATCTATCGAGATCCTGAAAGATGCCTCTGCGACGGCAATTTATGGTTCCAGAGGAGCCAACGGCGTTGTTATCATTACGACAAAAAGAGGAAGTATGGGCAAATCACAGTTTAATGTTGATGTTTCATACGGTATCCAGGAGGTAGCACACAAACTGGACATGATGAATTCTCAGGAATATGCAGAATTCGTTGCCGAAGGCAGGGATAATGCATGGGTTTATGCCGGAGGGGATGCTAACGATCCAAACAGTGCAAGACCTCAGTCCTATAAAGTTCCGGAAGAATTTCGCACTCCTTCTTCAATAGCAACAAATACCGATTGGCAGGATGTGATTTTCCGCGTTGCTCCGGTACAGAACTATCAGCTTTCTTCCAGTGGAGGAACTGAAAAGCTCAAATATCTTGTTTCAGGCGGTTATTTTCACCAGGAAGGAATTGTTCTTACCTCTGATTACAAACGTTTTAATATCCGCACAAATTTAGACGCTCAGGTTCTTAAAAATCTGAAAATAGGTTCAACCATATCCGGGTCGTACGGATACGGAACTTTCCCAAATACCGAGGGACACTATGGGCAAAGCGGTGTTATTATGATGGCTCTGGCGGCTTCACCTACAATTCCGGTGTATGCAGAAGACGGTAGCCCATATTTCAGTGCAGACGACGTTTCCTATGGTCTGGGATGGCTGGTAAACCCCTTAACTGTTTTAAATAAAGATAATTATTCTGATGAACGTACAAAAGCCAACGCTATGATCAACAATTATCTTGAATACAAAATTCTAGATGGTCTAACGTTCAAAAGTACCGTCGGCATCAACTACAACGCAGGTACGATTAAACTCTGGCGTTCATCTGCTATTCCTTTGTATACAACACTCAATTATCCTTCATCCGCCGGCGTTACAAAAACCGACAACATCGAATGGTTAAATGAAAATACCATAAATTATAAGCGTGTTTTTAAAGAAAAACACTCATTTGATGCGTTAGTGGGATTCACTGCTCAAAAAAGCACCTACAACCGTCTCTCTGCCGGTGCAACTGATTTTCCAACAGATTATGTGACCTACATTTCGGCAGGGACAGTAAACTCCGGCACACAAATAAAAGCAGAATGGGCGATGTTATCCATGATTTCCAGGATAAATTATTCCTACGCGGGCAAATACCTGCTCACCGCAACTGTTCGAAGAGATGGAAGTTCCAGATTTGGATCAAACAACAAATGGGGTACTTTCCCTTCATTTTCAGCAGGATATAACGTTTCAGAGGAATCTTTTATGAAATCTGTCGAGAACTTAAGCAACCTAAAACTCAGGTTTAGTTATGGTGTTTCAGGAAACAATCAAATCGGGAACTATGCAACTATCGGCTTACTTAGCTCGTCAGATTATGTTGACGGAGACAGCAAAATCTCTGGCTTACGTCCCAGCTCCCTGTCCAACGACGACCTGACCTGGGAAAAATCACGCCAAATCGACCTCGGATTGGATTTGGGACTCTTTGATGACAGAATATCACTTATTGCTGACGTGTATAAAAACAAAAAAACAGACCTGTTATTGGCCGTTGAATTACCCGCAGCATCCGGTTATTCAAGCTCTACTCAAAATGTTGGTGACATTGAGAATAAAGGAATTGAACTGGCACTTGAAACCATACCTGTAAAAAGCAAAAATTTCAACTGGACAAGTAACTTTACCTTTAGTGCCAATAAAAATAAAGTACTAAAACTGGCAACTGAAGGAGCGAGAATCAGTAATAACTCATACCAGGTAACCGAGGTTGGTTCACCCATTTCCAGTTTTTTTATGCTTAATGCAATTGGAGTTTTTCAAAGCGAAGAGGAAATTGCAAACAGTGCGCTTCAGCATGCCAATGTACAACCCGGTGATTTAAAATTTGAGGACTTCAACGGCGATGGAAACATTACTTCTGCCGACCAGAAAATTGTTGGGAACCCGTGGCCTGACTTCACATGGGGATTTAACAACAAATTTTTGTATCGCAACTTCTCATTGAGTATCGCTTTAAATGGCTCAAATGGTGCCGATACTTATTTAATGAATAACGCCATGATGAACAGTGCTGGTGTACAAAACCAATTGGCAAGTATACACCGTTGGAGATCGGAAAGCGACCCGGGAGATGGAAGGACACCAAGGGCAATTCGCAGTAATTATGCATATTCTTTAAGCACCTCTTCCTACTATCTTCACGATGCTTCTTATGTCAGGATAAAAAATATTAATCTATCCTACACATTCCCAAGTGAATTATTAAACAGAATATCCATAAGCAACCTGACCGTATATGCTGATGTTGCAAATGTTTACACATTTACTGACTATCCGGGTTACGATCCAGATGCGAGCAGTTCCGGGAATAACATCACCAGCTCGGGACTCGACTACGGTACGTTCCCATTGGCGAGAACATACACATTGGGCATTAAACTTTCATTCTAAATTAGAATTTATAAAAATGAAAAAAATAGTTTATATAATATCAATCATTCTGGTGAGTTTGACTTCTTGCAAAGATTTTCTCTCCTTATCACCAGAATATCAAATCAACGAAATCAACTATTATCAGTCGGAAGGCGATTATGAAACAGCGGTTATAGGAATATATAATTTGTTACAGGGGCTGCATAATTTAACAATTATGTATCCGGCAGAACTGTTAACCGATAATACCGAAATTAACTCTTATACATGGGGTTCGGTTGTTGCTGAATTTGATGAAGCCGAAGTAACATCGGCAAATAGTACTATTAATAGTATCTGGACAAGTTGTTTTACGGCAATAGCCTATTCAAACAATATATTGTCAAGAATTGACGATATTGAGATGAGTGAGTCCAAACAGAACCAGTTTCAAGGGGAAGCATTGTTTTTAAGGGCATATTGCTATTTCTACCTGGTACGCCTTTATGGTGATGTGCCTGTCGTTAATGTTGCGTTTAGAAGCCCCGACGAGATTTCATCTTTCGACATGTCACGTCAGCCCGTTAGTGCAATTTATACGGTAATAAAAGACGATTTGACCAATGCAGCGACCTTGCTGGACGGGATTGAGCTCTCAAGAGGAAGGGCGTCTAAAGGAGCAGCAAAAACCTTACTCGGAAAAGTTTACCTCACATTAAATGAATATGAAAATGCTGCCGGAATTTTAAAAGAAGTTATTGATATGAATGCCTACAGTTTGGTTGACGACTATGGAAGCCTTTTTGACGGAACAAATGAAGAATCTGATGAATCCATCTTTGAAATAGGATACCTTTCAGGCGATCTTGGAGAGGGAAATTCTTTTTCTTCAAGCTACACCCCTGGATTATTCAACATGGCCATATTTCCAAATAATATGAATGGAAATGGATACATGTGTCCCACTCAGGACTTATTCGACTCCTATGAAGAAGGAGACGAAAGAAAAACTGCTTCTGTGATTGATTCTGTGCTTTTAACGGATGGAACCTACGAATACACGCTTTGCGGATTAAAATTTGTCGATTTCTCAACCGGAACATCAGGTGACGGTGGCGTTAATTATACAGCTTTGCGCTATGCCGACGTCTTGCTGATGTATGCCGAAGCGTTGAATGAAAGTAATCAAACCTCTGACGCACTGCCTTACCTCAATGAAGTCAGGGAACGAGCAGGTTTAGAAGATCTTTCCGGGCTCTCAAAAGAGGAATTCTTTTTGGCTATGGAAAAAGAACGCCGTGTCGAATTTTTCCATGAAGGACACCGCTGGTTTGATTTGCTAAGAACTGACCGTGCAAAAGCAGTCTTAAATGCCTATTTCGAAAGTACAGGAAGTAGTTACTCTTTGGATGACTATGAACTTTTAATGCCAATACCAGATGATGAACTAGAGATTAGTCCGGAATTGGAACAAAACGATGGTTATTAATTAAAATCAAAAAGGCTCGAAGCATAAAAATTCTGCTTCGAGCCATATACCACAAAATGAAGAGGATTTTTTTGCTTTTTATAATCGCAATTCTTAGTCTGTCGTGCGCAGTAAAGAAATATGACAGTAGTATAACAGTTACTGGCTTGCGCTGCGATTACTTTGAAAATCCTCTGGGAATTGACAACCGAAATCCAAAATTAAGTTGGATAATTAAATCAACAAAGAAAAATCAAAAACAGACAGCTTACCAAATTCAGGTTGCCAGCAGCCCGAAACTTTTAATTAATGAAAAAGGCGATATTTGGGATACAGGAAAAGTAAAATCAGATCAGTCTTGCCAGATTATCTATCAGGGAAAACCACTTCAATCAACAAAAAAATATTACTGGAAAGTACGCATTTGGGATAAAAAGAATCACTGCTCAGAATGGAGTACTCCTGCGATCTGGGAAATGGGTTTATTGGAACCGGAACAATGGAAAGCCCAATGGATTGGGTTGAACACCGAGGCTGCTCCTTTATTCAGAAAGGAAATAAACATATCCCAAAAACTGCAAAAAGCCCGGGTATATATTAGCGGGCTTGGATTTTACGAATTAAGTATCAACGGCCGTAAAATTGGCGACCATGTGCTTGACCCCGGACAAACCGATTATGAGCAAAGAACATTTTATGTTGTTTACGACGTCACACAACAATTAAAACAAGGGAAAAACGCATTTGGAATAATGTTAGGCAACGGATGGTACAACCAAAACATTGTAAACAGTGCCAGATATGGTTGGGGAGATGCAGTGTATGGAGAACCAAGGTTGCTGTTTCAAATGCAACTCACCTTTGACGATGGCAGTGAAAAGACCATTATTTCCGACGATACATGGAAAGCATCTTCCGGTCCGGTAACCTCCAACAATCTTTACGCTGGAGAACGGTACGATGCCAGACTGGAACAACCCGGGTGGAACACTTCAGGATTTAATGATAGTGACTGGAATAAAGTCAATCTGGCTAAAACTCCCGGAGGCAAACTCGAATGTCAAAACATTCCCCCGATAAAAAAGATGGACACCATTGCACCTGTAAATATTACAAACCCTAAAGCAGGCGTGTACATTTACGATATGGGACAAAATTTTGCAGGATGGGCAGAACTAAGCATCAATGCGAAAAAAGGAACAAAAATACAATTGCGTTTTGCAGAAAGTCTTGATGAAAGCGGCTTGCTGGATCCGGCAAGTACAGGTGTGTATGCAACCGGAGTTGTTCAAACAGATAGTTATATCTGCAAAGGAAACGGAACAGAAATTTGGGAACCCCGCTTTACTTATCATGGCTTTCGCTATGTGGAAATGACCGGATTTCCAGGTACTCCAACCAAAGACAATCTTAAGAGAATTGTTGTGCACTCTTCGCTGCAAGAGGCGGGGAAATTCATCTGTTCCGATGAGCGATTGAACCGTCTGCACCAAACTGCCTTATGGACAGAAAAAAGCAACCTACACAGCATTCCCACTGATTGTCCGCACCGTGAAAGATGCGGCTGGCTCGGCGATGCTTTTCTTACTTCCGACATGACAATGTACAATTTTGATGCAGCTACCTTTTGGTCGAAATTTCTCGACGACATTGAGACTTCACGCAGAGGCGGAATTCCGGATAATATTGTACCGGGAAGAAGAAGCGGAGGCAAAAATCCTGATTGGGGAGCAGCCTATATCCAGTTAACCTGGAATATGTTTCTGTATTATGGCGATAAATCAGTGATTTCAAAACATTACGACGGAATGACATTTTTTATAAATCATCTGCAACAAACAGCTAAAGAAAATATAATTTACAACGGGATTGGCAGCCTGTTTTCTCCCAACCGGATAACACCACAAGAAACCCCCATCGCATTTACGTCAACCATGCTCTACTATTTCTGCGCTGATGTGATGTCCCAAATGTCAAAAGCCATTGAAAAAGACAGTGAAGCTGAGAAATTTGCTTTACTGGCGACGCAAATAAAAAACTCATTTAACAACAAATTTTATAATAAAGAGAAAAAAACATACGTAGGACAGGAAAAAAATGTTTTGGCTCTCGCATTCAATCTAGTACCGCAAGAAGACAAACAAGCTGTCGCCAATAATTTGAACAAAGACATTATCGAAAATGAGAATTATCATGTGTCCACCGGCATATTTGGGAGCAGATATATTTATGAAATTTTAGCACAATTTGGATTTGAAGAAACAGTCAAAAAAATATTACATTCCGACACTTTCCCCAGCTACGGATATTTATTTTCGCGGGGAGCAACCACATTCTGGGAAAATTGGGGTGAATTAAAATTTGAAGACAGACCGGGAATAAATGGTGACGAGCGTTCAAAAAACCACCCATTTCAGGGAGGTTTTGACGCGTGGTTTTACAATGGAGTTGCAGGAATTAAACCCGACCCTGAGAATCCCGGATTCAAACACATCATCTTCCACCCCCAGTTAACGAACATTTTAGATTCCGCTAAAGCAACCTACTACTCCATACATGGACCGATTTCCAGCAGTTGGCAGAACACAGGCAACGAATTTAAATGGTTCGTTTCTGTTCCGGCAAATACAACGGCAACGATATGCATTCCTGCTGACAAACAAGATTTAATTTTCAAAAACGGAAAGCCTATAAAAGAACTGAAACAGCTCCAAAACGAAACCCATTTTTGCGCTTACGAATTGGGGGCTGGCGAATATTCATTTAAAGTAAAGAAGAATTCTTATACCAAAAAATAAAATAATTTATACATTCATAAATCTGAACAACTAAAACTAACAAACCATGAAACAAAAGGTACGTCATCTGAAACTTTTCAGTACTAATTTAAAAGTCTATTTCATCGGAATAATTCTGGCCATATTAACCTGTTATGGCTGCGCAAATAAGGAGAAGAAGTCTTCTGAAGGAACACAGGCGATAAACATTTCTCAAAACGACTTTCATTCCGTTCCTGCGGAATTCAAACCCTGGGTTTATTATTGGTGGCTTAAAGGAAATGTAACCGAAGAACAGATTACGCATGATTTGGAAGAGATGCAAAAAAAAGGCATTGGAGGATTTTTGCTGTTCGATTCCCGAGGTTATTGGGATTCTTACGATGGGAGGACAGGGCACATTCCGGTTCCGCTCCACATAAAATATGAATTTATGAGTCCAGAATGGCGCGAAATGGTTAAATACACCATGCAGGAAGCCAACCGACTGGGACTCAAAATGAGCATCAACATTGCCAATACAGGCGGTTCTCTTCGTGGTCCCTGGGACATGAAAGAAGACGGCCCGAAACAGTTGATCTGGACTTCAAAAACCGTTTCCGGTTCAAGCAAAATATCACTTCCCATAGAAATTCCTTCCGACCAAAAATATTTTCAGGATGTTGCATTGATGGCCGTAAAAATAAAATCAAATGGGAAACCTTCTAATAAAAGCGGGGATCTAAATACAAACTGGAAAACCGTATCTACACCATCTGAAGATGCACCGGTTGCAGGCGAAATGATTAATCTTGCTGAAAAAATCGACAATGGCACTCTGCAATGGGATGCTCCCGAAGGGGAATGGCAAATCTTACGTTTTGGATTCCATGTTATCGGAGAAGAAGGCAGTGTAGATATTTTAAATACCGAGGCCGTAACAAAATATTTTCATTTAATGGGTTCTGAAATTCTGAAAGATGCGGGTCCGCTGGCAGGAGTCACTTTAACCCATTTTTACAATGTAAGCTGGGAGGGCGGAGAGCCTGACTGGAGTGTAAATTTCGAAAACGATTTTAAAAAATACCGTGGCTACGACATCCAACAATACATGCCCATCCTGGCCGGAATGTCGTCGGAAGACAATAAGGTAAACGAGCGTTTTATGCGCGATTATTTAACAACTGTTAGCGACTGTTTTAAACACAATTGTTATGAAACCATTGGAGAACTTTGTCATGCACAAGGAATGGAATGGCATTCTGAAGATGGCGGTCCATGGCCTCGCGAAGCTCCGATGTTTAAAGAAGCCGACCAATTAACATTCTGGGGCAGAAATGATATGGCTCAGGGTGAATTCTGGTGTTCCGGCACCGATGATTTACATACAAAATCGAATGTTCGATATACCGCAATGGCAGGACATATTTATGAACATCCGCTGATTGCAGTTGAAGCTTTTACCCACATGGGGCGGCACTGGACCAAATACCCGGCCTATTTAAAACCCTTTGCCGATGTTAATTTAATCGATGGGGCAAACTTTTTTATCTGGCATACATTCACAGCTTCGCCATTGGAAGTTGGGAAACCCGGTTATGAATATTTTGCCGGCACACACATCAACACAAACATTACCTGGTGGAACGAAGCCAGCAGTATTTTCGATTATCTTGGAAGATGCCAGTATATGCTCCGCAAAGGGAATTTTGTTGCTGATGTATGTTGTTATGTCAGCGATAAAAACTATGTAAGATGGGGACGGGGCGAAAAATGGAACCCAAACTCATCGCTTGCTCCGGTGGAAGGTTTCACCTATGATCTTTTAAGTTCTGAGGTACTTGTTAACCGCTTATCGGTGAAAGATGGCCGACTTGTACTTCCAGACGGAATGAGTTATAAAATGCTGGTTATCGATCTCGAAGAACCCGAAATTCCTGTTCCTGTTCTGAAAAAAATTGATGAACTGATAAACGAAGGGGCAACCATTGTTCTGGGAGAAACAAAACCGCAAAATGCGCCCGGCATCTACAACTATCCCGAAAGCGACAAGGAAATCAGCGACATCGCCGATAAACTTTGGATACCAACGTCCGGGCAAATACAGGTTCGTAAAATGGGAAAAGGGAAAGTTTATACCGGAACAAACATGGAAGAGATACTGAAAGGCAACCAAATCCTTCCTGACTTTGAAGGGCCGTTCGAGTATATTCACCGGGCAGGAGGCAATCTCGACATTTATTTTGTTTCCGGTGAAGGAAAAGCCGGGTGTACTTTTCGTGTAAAAGATAAAAAACCAGAGATTTGGAATCCTCTAAGCACTGAAGTTACTGAAGCTGCCAGCTACAAATCAACAGACGATGGCAGAACAAGCATCGTAATTGATCTTCCCAAAAATGGTTCTGCGTTTATCGTATTCAGGGAAGAGGCAGAAAAGAATCATTTTGTTTCCATTGAAGGTCCGGAATATCCGGAAACGAAGGAGAAAAAAGAAGGGTCTTCTCAATTTGTATTCTGGAAAAACGGTGATTACAACTTTACAACAGCTAATGGAAATACAAAAAATATAACGGCAACGGTTCCTCTTTCTGCTGAAATATCAGGAGCATGGAATGTAACATTTAATCCGGCAACCGAAGCTTTACCTTTTGAAGCTGAATTTTCTAAACTTACGCTTTGGAATGAAAATACCGATGCCGCAATAAAATATTTTTCAGGGACAGCTGCATACACAAATGCTTTTACTTTAACTGCGGAGCA
This sequence comes from Maribellus comscasis, assembly GCF_009762775.1. Taxonomy (GTDB): domain Bacteria; phylum Bacteroidota; class Bacteroidia; order Bacteroidales; family Prolixibacteraceae; genus Draconibacterium; species Draconibacterium comscasis. The sequence continues at coordinate 686,151 of NZ_CP046401.1, forward strand.
GGCAGGAAGTCCTGCCCTTTTACAATTGGGAGAAGTCCACGATATCGCGCACGTATGGATTAATGAAAAAGATATAGGAATCGTTTGGACTGCTCCGTGGTCGGTTGATCTTACCGGAGTGCTAAACGAAGGTCAAAACCAAATCAAAATTGAAGTTACCAACTGCTGGGCAAACCGATTGATTGGCGATGCCGGGCTGCCGGAAAGTCAATGGACAACCAAAACCAACGTTCGCCGCGTTCCGGATCGCTCTGAATATAAAGCCGGCCACCAGGCATTTTCTGCAAAAGATGAACTTATGACTTCTGGTTTAGTAGGCCCCGTAGCAATTGTGTTTGGAAAGGAAGAATCCGTTGCATTAAAATAATTCATTTTTAGAGCTTGCCCTGTCATGAAAAAGCTAAAGCTGATAATTGCCATTTTTGTTTTTTTCCCTTTGCTACTCCAAGCACAGGAAAGACCCAATATTATCTTTATACTGGCCGACGATCTTGGATACATAGATTTAGGTTGCTATGGTAATCCGTTTAATGAAACACCTGTTTTAGATCAACTTGCCAAAAACGGCATGTCATTCACACAAGCTTACGCCCATCCGGCCTGTAGTCCTTCAAGAGCTGCTCTCATGACGGGTAAACATCCGGCCAGGTTACAAATCACCACAGCTTTGGGTCTTGACAGACAAGAGCCAAATTCTCCTGTAGTTGTGCCCAAAACGGTAGAAAACCTCCCCTCTTCCGAAATAACATTGGCTGAAATTTTAAAAAGAAACGGGTACAATACCGGCATGGTTGGAAAGTGGCATTTGGGGGATACGGATAAAACAGGAGCTTTTGCCCAGGGATTCGATTACAACAGGGTTATTAGTAAAAATGCACTGGATTATTACAATTACGGAATATCAAGTAACGGAAAAACTATTTTTGAAGACAACGGTTCGGAATACCTCACGGATAAACTTACCGACTATGCTGTTGAATTTATCCAAACACAGCAAAAAGAACATCCTTTCTTTTTGTATCTCGCATACTCTGCTCCTCATCTTTTAATCATTCCGAAAGCAGAAAAAGTGAGCAAGTACATGTGGAAATACAACAAGTTTGAGGGAAAATATAACCCGTATTATGCCACAATGGTTGAAAGTTTGGATGATGGGATTGGAAAGATCATTAAAGAACTGGAACGCCTAAAACTGGACGAAAATACCTTGATAATTTTTATGTCAGACAATGGCGGTATCGGAATGGATCAAATAGCCTACCGCCCGACAACGATGGAACCATTACGAAAATGGAAAGGCCATGTGTACGAAGGAGGTATCCGCGTTCCGTTAATTATGTTCTGGAAAAATAAAATAAAAGCGGATTCAAAAAATGAAAACTATGTCATTATCCAGGATTTTGTACCCACCATTATGGAGCTAATTGGAGATAAAGCGATTCCTTCCAACGTAGATGGGAAAAGTATTCTTTCCACAATGTACAATCCGGCTGCCAAATTTGAAAGAGGTCCTGTTTATTTTCATTTTCCTCATTTTAGCGGACAAGGCGGAAGACCGGCCGGGGCCGTGCGTGATGGAGCATGGAAACTGGTAGAAAATTATGAAACGGGAGAAACAGAACTTTTCAATTTAGACGAAGATATTTCGGAAAGCAATGATTTTAAATCTGAAAACCCCAAAAAGGCAAAAGAGCTTTTCAGTATGCTAAAAAAATGGCAAAATGAAATTGACGCAAAAATGCCCGTAAAAAAAGACAAGCAATAAGTCTTAAAACCATATCGATAATTTAAAACGAATACCTCATTATGAAAATATATTTTGTAACAATAATAGTCCTCTTCATTGGATTTGCCGGTGTACCGGCAAATGGACAAAACAGTGACGACTACCAAAATATTAAAAATAGTTTTCTCAATCCGCCACAGTCGGCTCGTCCAAAAGTATACTGGTGGTGTCTTAACGGAAACATTGATACCGTGCGCGCCAAACAAGAACTCCATGCGATGAAAGATGCCGGAATTGCAGGTTTTGATTTCTTTGAAATTGGTGTTCCGCCTTCAGATACGATGATTCCGGGAGGACCGGCATTTATGAGCGACCAATCTCTTCAGTTAATAAAATTTGCGGTGGATGAAGCCGGGAAACTCGGATTAACAGTTGGATTAAACCTGGCCAGCAGCTGGAATGCGGGAGGAAACTGGGTAAAACCTGAACATGGAGGAAAATCGCTGTATTCCTCAAAAATCAGTATAAAAGGAAACGCTCAAGCTCAAAAAATAAAACTTCCCTTTCCTGAAATTTCATTTCCCAAAGAATCACTTATTGGAGGGAACGGCGAGACGTTGATACCATTCAGCAAAAATGGCAGGCCTGAATATTACGAAGAAATAGCTGTCCTTGCCATTCCTTCCGCAATTGAAGAAGGCAAACTCGACACAGCAAATATTATTGATCTTACCCGGTTTTTCAATCCTGAAACAGACGAGCTTAATTGGAAAGCTCCGGCAGGAGACTGGGAAATATGCCGATATGTTTGTTCCAATTCAGGCCAGCAGGTAGTTCGTCCCAGCCCGTTTTCTGCGGGTTTAACCATCGACCATTTCGACTCCACAGCCGTGGAAACACACCTCATGTATATTATCAACCGGCTGCTGCCTGTTCTAGGAGACTTCCGAAAAACAGCGTTAAAAAGCTTCTACCTTGCCAGTTACGAAGCCCGAGGTTTTGTATGGACGTCAACATTACCAGAGGAATTTAAAAAAGTAAACGGTTATGACATTAGAAAATTTATTCCGTCGCTTTTTGAGCCTGAACGATTTAAAAACGAAACCGCCGAAAAAATCCAGACTGATTTCAAAAAAACGTTGTCAGAATTAATGATCAATAATTTGTATAAAAAATCAAAAGAAGTTTGTAACCGTTACGGTTTAAAAATAAACAGCGAGGCGGGCGGCCCTGGCTATCCGCTTTATAACGGGCCTGCCGAACCGTTAAAGGCACAAGGCTCAATTGATATTCCCCGCGGTGAATTCTGGGTTAATCATTCGCGTTTTTACAAGGATGGAAATGATAGTATTGATATTCTCCGTGTCGTTAAAGAAGCGGCAGCGGCGTCACATATTTATGAAAAAGGGATTGTGGAAGAAGAAGCATTTACCTCGTTTATGCATTGGCAGGAAGGTCCGTTTGACATGAAACCCTTTGGCGACCGGGCATTTTGTGAGGGAATGAACCGCGTTGTTTTTCACGGTTTCAGCCACAACATCAGCAATTCAGGTTTCCCCGGATATGTATATCATGCAGGAACGCATTTTAACGACAAGCGGGTTTGGTGGCCAAAAGCAAAACCTTTTATCGATTATGTTTCAAGAGTTTCTGCCGTTTTTCAGGAAACGAATTTTAAGGCCGACGTACTTTGGTATTACGGAGATAAAGTACCGAATTCTGCGACGCCTAAAAACACCCATTTTAAGGTAGGCCCGGGCTACGATTATGAAGTTATTAATACGGAAATTCTACTTGACAAACTTTCGGTAAAAAATGGGAAACTGATTTTATCCAATGGCGCTGAATTTAGCTTGCTGGTGTTGGAAGATGAAGGAAATATAAATTCAAAAGTGCTTAAAAAACTGGAAGAACTGGTAAAACAAGGAGCCGTAATTATCGGCGAGAAACCCGAAAAAGTGGATGATGTTGTCGCAAAAACTGCCAGAAAGAAGTTGCTTAACAATTTATGGAGTAACGCATCAGGCCTTTCAGAAAATAAACTGCCTTCAAAAGGAAAAATATATTCAGGAATTTCTCCGCTTAAAATGTTACAAACTCTGAATGTTCAGCCCGATATTGATTATTCAGAAAATAACTCAGGGGCGATCGATTTTATTCATTTCAGCAAAAACGACCTTGATTTTTATTTTATCCGAAATACACAAAATGAATGGCTTTCCCGCAATATAAAATTCAGACAGCAGAATAAATCGCCTGAAATCTGGAATCCGGTTTCCGGCGAAATTTTCCCGGCGTCTATTTTTAACCGTTCAGAAGAATATGTAAATCTTCCGCTAACTCTCCCTCCTTACGGAGCTTGTTTTGTCGTTTTCAAAAAATCTTCTCTTCCACCAAAATTCACAGCGATTTCAGGAACAACTCCTCCGCTTTTCGAATACACATCCGAAGGAATTAACTTTTTACAGGAAGGAACTTTTTCATTGGAAGGTTCAGTACAATCGCTTTCTGTTCAGAATAAAATTGAAACAAATACAATAGACGGCCCCTGGAATGTTGAGTTTGCCAAAGATTGGGGAGCACCGGAAAAAACCACGTTTCCGAAACTCATTTCATGGACTGAATCGCCGATTGAAGGAATAAAATATTATTCGGGAACAGCGACCTACAAAAAAACATTTGAACACGAGGCTAAAACAAAAAAGGGCAATGAAAGTATCTATCTCTACTTGGGTGAAATATCAAAAGTAGCAGACGTTTGGTTAAATGGGATACACCTTGGAATTAGCTGGGCAAAACCTTATCGTTTCGAGGTGACAAACATTATCAAACAAGGAGAAAACACAATTACCATAGAAGTAGCCAACGTGTGGTCGAACCGATTAACAGGCGATGCTATTACCGGACAAAAATTCACAAATACCAGCATTCGAACAACCATTGTGCCGGCCAAAACGATGGAATCCGGCGACCAAAAACGTTATCCATGGGCTGAAGTACCTCTTATTAAATCGGGGCTGCTGGGACCCGTGACCATTCAAACCTTTCATCCGGTAACCATAAATTAAAATGAAACGACTTTTTATAATAGCAACTGTCCCATTACTGCTTATCTTCTATTCGAGTAGTTTTGCAGAGATTAAACCGGCCCGTATTTTTTCTGACAATATGGTTCTTCAGCGGGAAATTAAAATCCCGGTTTGGGGAACGGCAATTCCAAATGAAAAAATCACCGTCTTTTTTAAGGAAAAATCTGTCTCTGGAACGGCAAATGCTTCAGGGAAATGGAAGGTCTTTCTCCCTGAATTTGAAGCAGGTGGCCCTTATTGTTTAAAAATAAAAGGGAAATCCGACAGCATCGTCTTTAATAATGTACTTGTGGGCGATGTCTGGTTTGCTTCCGGCCAGTCAAATATGACTCATCCGGTTCAGGGTTGGGAGTGGATTCCGCACTCCGCTATTGAAAATTATAAGGATGAACTTCAGGACACCAACTATCCTGAAGTCAGGCTTTTTAATGTGCCCAAATTCCCTTCTCCTGTAGAACAGGAAGATTTAATCTCAGGAGAATGGCAAACAGCAAGTTCGAATTCAGTGGAAGGCTTTTCTGCCATTGGATGGTTTTTTGCAAAAAAATTAAATACAGATCTAAACATCCCAATTGGAATTATCCATGCTTCCTGGGGCGGAACACCCATTCGCACCTGGCTCGACAGGCCATCACTTGAACTGTTCAGCGATTCAATAAATCTTCCTCCGCGTCCTCAAAATTTTGAAAAAGATGAATGGAAAGAAACGGCGTTTGCATCCATTAAACAACAGAGGATTCGCCGCAATCAAATTAGTTACCCGCCGAAAGAACTGACAGAACAAATTACTGCTGACAATTACGACGATACGAATTGGAGTGAGACTGATTTTCCATTCGAAAAGGACAGCAATGTTGTTTGGTTTCGCAAAAAAATAAATATACCGGTGAAATACCGTAATCAAACGCTTCATCTGTCGTTGGGATTCCTGAATCGTCAAAGCCAGGTATTTTTGAACGGTGTTGAACTCGGCTATTTTCAATATCCAAAACCGGTAACAACCGAAATCCCGCCCAACATTTTAAAACAAGGCGAAAATATACTGACCATTCGGCTGGCGCAACCTTTTGGTTCGGCTCAAACACTTGGGGGAAAAGACGATTTTTTCATCGCAACCAGAGGTAATGCTTTCCACATCGATATTTCTAAAAAATGGAAAATGAACGCGCAACTTGAAACTGTAAATCCCCCTGAAAAAAGTTTTCAGAGTAACCCTGCATTTCTTTTCAACGGTATGGTGGCTCCGGTAATTCCTTTCGGAATAAAAGGTTTTATCTGGTACCAGGGAGAATCAGACGCAGGCAGGCCATTTCTATATGAAAAAATGTTCAACCAATTAATCACAGTTTGGAGACGACATTGGCTACTTGGAGATTTACCTTTCTTATTTTTCCAAATCTCAAATACCGAACTCTCCCACCATTTTGAAGTTTTTGACGATTCTCGTTGCCTTATTCGGATAACACAACAAAATGCACTGAAACTCCCCAATACAGGAATGGTAGTTTGTTTGGATATTGGCGACCCTTACGATGTTCATGCAAAAAGCAAAAAAGATTTTGCAGAAAGACTGGCACTGCAGGCTGAAGATAAAGTTTACAAAATGAAGGTCATTTCTGACGGGCCAGAGGCGGAATCGTATATCGTAAAAAACAATACAATAGAGGTAAACTTTAAAACGAAAGAAAACTTACTCGTAATTCCGAATGACAAACTCAATGGTTTTGAAATTGCCGGTGCTGACATGCAATATCACCCGGCAAAAATTAAAATAGAAGGCACTCACCTTATTATTTCCTCACCACAAGTAAAAAAACCTGTAGTTGCGAGATATGCGTGGGAAAATAATCCGAGATGTACGCTCTACAATTCTGCCGGCTTACCGGCAGCACCTTTTAGTACAATATTCTTGGAAAATGAAAACAATATTTATAAATGAAAACAACAATCCTTTTTCCTTGTAACAAAGCTGCCAATCATCTATTTTTGCAAATCAAAATACAATAGATATGCAACCCGATTTTAATCAGCTTAAATCCCAACTCGATGGCGACCTTTTTTTCGATAATGTGCAACGTGTTTTGTATTCAACCGACGCGTCGCAATACAAGGAAATGCCGCTGGCAGTAACCCGTCCGAAGAACAAGGAGGACATCAAAAAAATTATTGCTTTTGCACGTGAAAACGAAACGTCGGTTATTCCACGCGGGGCAGGAACTTCGTTGGCAGGCCAGGTCGTTGGCCCCGGGATTGTGGTTGACATGTCGAAATATATGAATAACATCCTTGAATTCAACGAGGAAGAGAAATATGTAATTGTTCAACCCGGCGTTGTTTTAGCTGAATTGAACCTGTTTCTTTCAAAATACGGAATGCAGTTTGGACCGGAAACCTCAACTGCCAACCGCTGTGTTATTGGAGGAATGCTGGGAAATAATTCCTGCGGCTTACATTCGCTGGTTTACGGAAGCGTTCGCGAACACATTTTGGAAGTGGATGCCGTTCTTTCAGATGGCTCAGAAACAACATTTAACTCCCTCACAAAAGAAGAATTTCAACAAAAATTAAATGGAAATCCGAACAAACTGGAAAAAGCCATTTATCAAAACATCAATGAAATTCTTTCCAGTCAGGAAAATCAAAAAGAAATCCACGAAAAATTTCCGGATCCAAAACTCACCCGTAGAAACATGGGATATGCAATCGATGTTTTGCTTGATTCTGAAATTTATACTGAAGGCGGAGCTCCGTTCAATTTCTGCAAACTCTTGGCAGGTTCAGAAGGAACGCTGGCTTTTTCAACACAAATAAAATTAAATGTCATCCCTCTCCCACCCAAATTTAAAGGTTTGGTTTGCGCCCATTTCGAAACGCTGGAAGAATCGTTGTTAGGAAACCTGGTGGCATTAAAACACAATCCGAATGCGATTGAATTAATGGACGACACAGTAATGCAGGCCGCAAAAGAAAATATTGAACAACGCAAAAACCGCTTTTTTGTAAAAGGAGAACCAGGGGCGCTGTTAATGATTGAGTTTGCTTTCGAAACAGAAAAAGAACTTACCGACACGGCAGCTGCTTTAGAAAAAGATTTCAGGGAAGCTGGTTTGGGTTATCATTTTCCCTTGGTTACCGGAGCCGATAAAATAAAACGGGTTTGGTCGCTTCGCACTGCCGGACTTGGACTGCTGGCCAACATTCCCGGCGACAGGAAAGGTGTTCCGGGAATTGAAGATACAGCTGTTGCTCCGGAGTATTTACCGGATTATGTTGCCGACATCAAAAAAGTTTTGGAAAAGCTAGGCTTGTCAAGCGTGTATTATGCGCACATTGCCACCGGTGAAATCCATTTTCGACCTTTAATTAATTTTAAAGAAAAAGGCGACGTCGAACTTTTTGACACTTTGATGACCGATGTTGCAAAACTGGTAAAAAAATACCGCGGTTCAATGAGTGGTGAACACGGCGATGGGCGAGCTCGCGGGAAATTTATTCCGTTTATGTTGGGTGAAAAAAATTATGAGCTAGTAAAAGAGGTTAAAAAAACCTGGGATCCTGAAAATATTTTGAACCCCGGCAAAATTGTTGACACACCTCCGATTACGGAGAGCCTGCGTGTAATTCCGGGAAAAGAAACGCCCGAATACAATACGGTATTTGATTTTAGCAACTACCGCGGTTATTTCAGAAGTATTGAAAAATGTAACGGAACCGGCGATTGCCGCAAAAGCGAAGTAATTGGCGGAACGATGTGCCCGACGTTTATGGCTACGCGCGACGAAGATAAATCGACTCGCGGACGGGCAAATATTTTACGCGAATTTCTATACAACAATCAAAAAGAAAAAGTTTTCGACCACAAGGAAATTTACGATATTCTGGATTTATGTATTTCATGTAAAGCGTGTAAAGCTGAATGTCCGTCGAATGTTGACATGGCCAAGCTGAAAGCGGAATTCATGCAACAATATTACGATATTCACAGTGTGCCAATGCGCTCAAAACTGATTGCATATTTACCTCGCTTGTATCGTTTAGCAGTTGTTTTCCGTCCTATTTCAAATGTACTGACCAATACTTCTGTTTTCAAAAAAACAGTGGGTTTTGCGCCAAAAAGAAGTATTCCGCAACTGTCAAAAATTACCTTGAGCCGCTGGATTGCAAACGGGGTTCCTTCCGCAGAAAAAAGCAAAGGGAAAGTATATTTATTTAACGATGAATTTACGAACTACAACGAGAGTGACATTGGGATAAAAGCCATTCTGCTGCTTACAAAATTGGGATACGATGTAAAAATTCCGGTCCACAAAGAAAGTGGAAGAACCTTCCTTTCAAAAGGATTGATTCGCACATCGAAAAAAATTGCAACTGAAAATGTTTCGCTTTTAAAAGACATTATTTCGGAAGAAACGCCGTTGATAGGAATTGAACCGTCAGCTATTTTAGCTTTCCGCGACGAATATCCAGAATTGGTTGACACTGAATTACAAACAGCTGCAAAAAAATTAGGCGACAACGCGTTGCTTTTTGAAGAATTTGTTGCCAAAGAAATGGAAAAAGGAAATATCTCTGCTTCCGATTTTACCAGTGAAGAAAAGCATATTTTACTTCATGGCCATTGCCAGCAAAAATCTGTTGCAAGCACAGAGCCAACAAGAATAATGCTTTCCTTACCGGCGAATTATTCAGTAAAAGAGATTCCTTCCGGTTGTTGTGGAATGGCGGGTTCGTTTGGGTACGAGAAAGAACACTACGAACTTTCACAAAAAATCGGAGAAATGGTACTTTTCCCAACCGTTCGGGAAGCCGATGAAGAAACGATTATTTCTGCGCCCGGAACTTCCTGTCGCCACCAGATAAAAGATGGAACGGGCAGAATTGCCAAACATCCGGTGGTAGTTTTGTATGAGGCGCTGAATTAAAATTCGAAAATATCAATTCGGGAAATTGTCTTGAACTTCTGCTTTTTATTTTTGTTCACTTCGAAAAACATAAAAACAATGAATAATTTTTGGAACGAACGATATTCAGCAGAAGAATACGCATACGGAACAGAGCCAAACGATTTTTTAAAAGAACAACTGGAGAAGCTAACTCCCGGAAAAATTTTGTTTCCCGGTGAAGGAGAAGGTAGAAATGCAGTATTTGCAGCAAAGAAAGGTTGGGAAGTAAGCGCATTCGATAGCAGTAGCGAAGGAAAAAGAAAAGCGGATAAGTTGGCGAAAAAAAACAAAGTGAAAATCGACTATCAGGTTCAGGATTACGATTTAGCAAATTTCAAGCCGGAGACTTACGATGTAATTGCGTTGATATACACGCACATGAATCCTGAAAAAAGAAAAGAATACCACCAAAAATTGATTACATTTTTAAAACCCGGTGGGATTTTAATTCTGGAAGGATTTTCAAAAAAACAAATTGAAAACAACACCGGCGGCCCCAGGAATATTGGGATGTTATTCTCGAAGGAAGAACTGGAAAATGATTTCTGCTCCTTACAAAAACTCACAACAAAAGAAATGGATATTTATTTTAAGGAAGGTATTTTTCATGATGGAAATGCATCAGTCATTCGTATTTTTGGAATGAAATAGTTATTTTCGGCATTCTAACACTTACAACTAAACCTTGAAAAAAATAATATTAACAACTTCGGTCATTGTTTTTACCCTAAACACCTTATTAGCACAAAAAGTTATAAAAGCCATTCGCATTGAAACTCCGCCGGAAATTGACGGTTTTGTAAACGAAGAGGTCTGGAATCAGGCTTTTGCAGTTGATGAATTTTATCAAAGAGAGCCAAACGAAGGAGAAGCTGTAACCGAAAAAACAATTTTTTATACCTGTTACGATGAAAACAACATTTATTTTGCGGTAAAATGCTGGGACGATCCGGATAAAATTACAGCCAAAGAAATGGCACGTGATGTAAGTCTGGGAAATGATGACCGTATTCAGATTATCCTGGACACATATCTCGACCGCAGAAACGGCTATTGGTTTCAAGTTGGGCCGCGAGGCTCGATTGGAGATGCCATTGTAAGTGAAAATGGAGCAGCATTTAACAAGCAGTGGGATGGTTTATGGGAAGGCAAAGCGAAAATTCTGGATTACGGCTGGGAAGCAGAGCTTGCTATCCCGTTTAAAACCCTCGGGTTCGACAAAAATAACACACAATGGGGAATTAAATTTATTCGAAACATCGTAAACAAACTGGAAACCGACTACTGGCCGGAAGCAAATCTCAATACACATAAATTTCAAGTCTCAGATGCAGGCATTTTAGATGGCCTGGAGAATATTACACAGGGAATTGGCCTTGATATTTCACCCTATATTGTTACAGGCCTAGACACAAAAAAAGGAGAAAAAAGTGATCCAAAACTTACTGGTGGTGTTGACCTTTTTTACCAGATTACACCAAGCTTAAAATCATCATTAACCATTAATACCGATTTTGCTGAAACCGAAGTTGACGACCGCCAGATCAATCTTACGCGTTTTAGCCTTCACTTTCCTGAAAAAAGGGATTTCTTCCTGGACGGAGCCAATTATTTTCAATTTGGTATTGAAGGCGATCGGGAAAGCCCCGTGGCACAAAAGATTATTCCTTTCTTTTCGCGCCGGATGGGTTTGGATGAAAATGGTTCGCCAATTCCCATTAATGTAGGAGCAAAACTTACAGGACAGGTCGACAACTGGAACATTGGGCTGATGCATATTAATGATGACAGGGAAACCGGAACAAACAATTTTTCGGTTGCTCGTGTCACACGAAATTTAGGAAAACAGTCGTCGGTAGGAGTTATTGGAACCTATGGTAATTCTATGGGAGGGGAAACCAATCTTCTTACAGGAGCCGACCTCAAACTGTCGACATCCACTTTTCAGGGAAATAAAAATGTTTCCTTTTTTCTTTTTGGATTGAAATCAAACACCAAGGATGTGGAAGATGCAGATGCAACCTGGGGGGCACAATTTGTTTATCCCAACGACCTGATTAAAACCAGGTTGGGATACCACGAAATTGGCAAAAACTTTATAGCGGGTATGGGATTTATACCGCGTACCAATATCAGAGAAACATATGGAGAACTTGAAATAGGGCCGCGCCCCAACAAATGGGGAATTATGCAAATTCAGTTTGGAGGCGAATTTAGCTACATCACAAATCTTGAAACCAATGACCCTGAAACAAGGGAATTCAAAATTAAACCTTTAGGGCTTCGCTTTCTTTCCGGTGAAGAACTCAGCTATTCACTGATTAATCAGTACGAGATGCTTACTGAAGATTTTAATATTTTTGAAGATTTTGTGATTCCACAGGGAAATTATGAATGGTGGTACCATATTTTTGAATTGGAAACCAAAGGAGCCAGAAATATCTGGGGAGAAGCCAGCTATGGTTTTGGCGACTTTTACACGGGCTACAGAAAAGATATCGTTTTAGAAGCGAACTGGAAAGTTGCTGTGCCCTTTTTTGTTGGTGGAGCAATTACCAGAAACGACGTTGATTTGCCGGATGGAAATTTCACTGCCAACATATACCAGGTAAATGCCAATATTTTATTTAGCCCCGACATTACTTTATATAACTATCTCCAGTATGATAATGCCAGTAAAAGCATCGGATGGCAATCCCGTTTTCAATGGATTTTAAAGCCGGGAAACGAGATTATCCTGGCCTGGAATTCAAATTTTTTAAAACCTGCTGAGAAATTTTTTATGGACGAAAGCGCAATTCGCTTAAAATTGAAGTACAATATTCGATTTTAAACTATATATTTGCTGAAGTTTTTATATTTCACCTGTTAGATATAACAGACTCGAAAGAACAAAAATCAAAACTTGGAAAAATAATCAATTACAACTTTATTTGGACAATAACGTATACAAGGGTTACTTAGCCTCATGGAACGCACTTTTTATAAGACGTAAGAACAATAATAGACTAACAGACGTTAAAATAGAAAGTTTTAAAGGAAAATTTATTAAAAAGAGAATTTAATTCTTGGTAAGTAGGTGGTAATTATTTATACTTGCACCCGAATTTCAAGGAATTCTCGTCCCCGCGTCATTTGTTCCAGATAATTTATCAACAATTTAGTTCACTAAAGGGAATAATTAAGTTTTAACAATGTACGATATTTTAGAATTAAACAAGAAACTCGTTCCAGAGTTACGTGAGATCGCGAAAGAACTCAATATTAAAAGAGTGGAATCTTACAAAAAACAGGATCTGGTATACAAAATACTGGACACACAAGCTATACAGGAGGCAGAGAAAAAAGAACAAAAGTCTTCAGGTAAAAGCCAAAACAAAGAAGAAAAATCAATAAAAAACATTTTGCGGAAGAAGCCTGAAAATAAGGAAGAAAAAGACTCGGCGCCAAAAGAAAATCAAAGAGGGAAACGCCCTCGCCGCGAAAGAGTTGAACCGGTTGTAAAGCATGAAAAAGTAGCTCATGCTAAAAAGAAACAGGAGAAAAAAGATCCACAGGTTCAATCCAGACAGGATCAAATAAAAGCGATAATTAAAGGTTTTAACCGTGAAAAAGGCCCTTCCAGCGACGTTGAACAGGAAAAAAAGGTCGAACAACCACAGCAGCAAAAACCACAACAGCCCAAACAGCAGGAACAAAAACCTGAGGAGAAAAAATTCGAGGTAAAAGTTCAGAAAGACACAAATAAAAAAGAAGAACCTCAAAAACAGCAACAGAAAACAAACGAGGCGAAATCAAAATCACAAGATCAATCCAAACAACAAAAACCTGAGAAAAAACAAAATAACGGTCATAACAACAGCTACCATAAAAATAAAGCCTACGAATTTGAAGGTATTGTTACAAACACCGGTGTTTTGGAGATTCTTCAGGATGGCTATGGTTTTTTACGGTCTTCAGATTATAACTATTTGAATTCGCCTGATGACATTTATGTATCCCAGTCACAAATCAAACTGTTTGGATTAAAAACAGGCGACACGGTAAAAGGTACTATTCGTCCTCCCAAGGAAGGAGAAAAATATTTTCCATTAATAAAAGTTTTGGAAATTAACGGAAGAAGTCCGGGCTATATCCGCGACAGAGTGCCCTTTGACCATCTTACTCCACTTTTCCCTGATGAAAAATTTGAACTGACAGGAAACGGTCATGACAATATTTCAACCCGAATTGTCGACATGTTTGCTCCAATTGGGAAAGGACAACGTGGACTAATTGTTGCTCAGCCCAAAACTGGTAAAACTGTTCTTTTAAAGGAAATTGCCAATGCAATTGCAGCCAATCATCCCGAAGTTTATATGATTGTTTTGCTTATTGATGAACGTCCGGAAGAAGTTACAGATATGGCACGAAGCGTAAATGCCGAAGTAATCTCTTCAACATTTGATGAGCCTGCAGATAAACACGTAAAAGTGGCCAATATCGTTCTTGAGAAAGCAAAAAGGATGGTTGAATGCGGACATGATGTTGTAATTCTTCTCGACTCAATTACTCGTTTGGCCCGTGCTTATAATACAGTACAACCAGCCTCGGGAAAAGTACTTTCGGGAGGTGTGGATGCCAATGCTTTGCATAAGCCGAAGCGTTTCTTTGGTGCAGCAAGAAATATCGAAGAAGGTGGTTCATTAACCATTTTGTCTACTGCTCTTACTGAAACCGGTTCAAAAATGGATGATGTTATTTTTGAAGAATTTAAAGGAACCGGTAATATGGAGTTGCAACTTGACAGGAAACTTTCGAACAAACGAATTTTCCCTTCTGTGGATATTCCAACATCCAGCACACGAAGAGAAGATCTATTGTTCCAAAAACATGTATTAGACAAACTTTGGATATTGCGTAATTATCTTGGAGATATGAATTCACTGGAAGCCATGGAATTTATGAAAACCAGATTAATGCGTGCAAAATCAGTTGAGGAGTTTTTAGCTTCAATGAACGACGGATAAAAAATAAAAATTAAAAAAAATTAAAAAAAGCAGGTTAATTTAATCTGCTTTTTTATTTTCTCAAAAATTGAAAATTAAATTTAACTAAAGCTTGAAAGTATTCTCAATTTAATTATTCGACTTTACTAAAAATACTCATATCTTACCCTCTATTGTATTGCTTATAAAAACTAAAAAAAATCAACAACTGGTTTACTATTTTCAAAATCAGATTATTTTTACTAGTTATAAATTGCAGCAATTTTGTATTTTTGCTATATACAGATTACAATACCAATAAAAATTGAAGTATTTTTGCCTAAAATTTTAACACTTGGAATATTTTCAACATACACATAAATCATTACTGGAAAGCTCTAAAAAGACGATTAAAAGAGAGCTGGCAAATAACATTGAATGGAGCAACCGGTTGATAGCTATAAAAGGTTTTAGAGGGGTTGGTAAAACCACTTTTCTTCTTGATTACCTAAAAAAATATTTCGCGGATGATAATTCGGCGCTTTATATCAACCTTAATAACTTTTATTTTACAAAACGAAAAATCAGTTCGTTTGCCGATGAATTTACCAAAAGAGGAGGAAAAATTCTCTTGCTTGATCAAATTCAAAAGTACCCGGAGTGGTCGTCCGATTTAAGAAAGTGTATTGATGATATACCTGACTTAAAAATTATTTTTACAAGCTCACCTGTATTAAGAATTGCAGAAGGTAATCCGGATTTAAACGGGATAGCAAAAATTTACCATTTGGAAGGTTTATCATTTCGGGAGTATCTAAACTACCAAACCGGGAGCAATTTTCATTTTTATTCACTTGCTGAGATTGTTGACCACCACGTTGAAATTGCAAAGGAAATTGTAACACAGGTAAGACCTCTGGCTTATTTTGACGACTATTTAAAAAACGGCTATTTCCCATATTCAATTGACAACCCCAATTTTTACATGAATACGCTTCTTAAAAACGTTAATCTGGCGCTGGAAATTGACGTCCCGTATATTAACCAGATTGAACTGAAATATTTACCAAAACTTAGAAAACTGTTGCATATCATAGCCGCAGAAACTCCATTTACACCGAATGTTAGTAAATTGGCATCCGCCGTAAAAACATCAAGGGCTACAATAATGAATTACCTTAAGTATTTAAAAAATGCAAAGCTGATTCAATTATTATATTCAAACGGAGACGATGACCAGATGAAAAAGCCGGATATGGTATACATGCACAATACAAATCTCTTGTATGCCATTTCACCGGACAATACAGATAATTTGAATTTAAGGCATACGTTCTTTTACAACCAGGTGGGATATAACTACAAATTAAAAAGTTCGGCAAAGGGAGATTTCTGCATCAATGGCAAATATCATTTTATTGTCGGAGGAAGAAAGTTAGAACCTACTTCCGATGTATACGCAGCATCTGATGTAATTGAGATTGGAGAAGGTAAAAAAATTCCCTTGTGGCTTTTTGGCTTTTTATATTGAAATAAACAAATAAATTAATATATCAATTAGAAGAATAAATCAACTTAAAAATGGCGAAACAAAAAAAATTCATCACATGTGACGGGAACTATGCAGCAGCATATATGAGTTACATGTTTAGCGAGGTAGCATGTATCTACCCCATCACGCCCTCGTCAACTATGGCAGAATATGTCGACGAGTGGGCGGCATTTGGAAAGAAAAATATGTTTGGACGCCCGGTGCGTTTAGCAGAAATGCAGAGTGAAGGTGGTGCTGCCGGTGCGGTTCACGGAGCACTTCAGTCGGGAGCATTGACTTCAACATATACAGCTTCTCAGGGATTATTGCTGATGATTCCGAACATGTACAAAATAGCCGGGGAATTATTACCAACTGTTTTCCATGTCAGTGCCCGTGCCCTTGCTGGTCATGCCCTTTCTATTTTTGGCGACCACAGTGATATTTACGCTGCCCGCCAAACCGGTTTTGCAATGATTGCTGCAGGCTCTGTTCAGGAAGAAATGGACTTAGCCGGCGTTGCTCACCTGTCTACAATAAAATCAAGAGTTCCTTTTCTGGCTTTCTTTGATGGTTTCAGAACTTCTCACGAAATCCAAAAAATCGAAGCCATTGAAATGGAAGATATGATTCCACTTGTTGATCAGGATGCATTACAGGAATTTCGCAATCGTGCGCTGAATCCTGAAAACCCGGTTACCCGCGGTACCGCGCAAAACCCTGACATCTTCTTTCAGGCCAAAGAATCGGCAAATAAATATTACGACGCCGTTCCTGACATTGTAGCTGACTACATGAAAGAGGTTAGTAAAATTACAGGAAGAGAATACAAACCATTCACCTATTATGGTGATCCTGAAGCTGAAAATATTATCATTGCAATGGGCTCGGTTACTGAAACCATTCGCGAAACAATCGATTATTTGACAGCCCAGGGTAAAAAGGTAGGTTTGGTTGTTGTTCATTTGTTCCGTCCTTTCTCAGCAAAATATTTTATGGATGCACTGCCAAAAACAGTAAAAAGAATTGCTGTTCTTGATCGTGCAAAAGAACCGGGAGCAGGCGGAGAACCGTTGTTCCTCGACATCAGATCTCATTTCTTCGGGAAAGAAAACGCACCGGTAATAGTTGGTGGTCGTTATGGTTTAGGTTCAAAAGATACTACACCATCACAAATTCTTTCTGTTTATGAAAACCTTGAAATGAACGAACCCAAAGGTGATTTCACTATTGGTATTGTTGACGATGTTACCTTCAAATCGCTTCCTTTAAAACCAGAAATCAACATGACACCCAAAGGTACTTACCAGGCCAAATTTTATGGTCTGGGTTCTGACGGTACAGTGGGTGCAAATAAAAACTCAATCAAAATCATTGGTGATGCTACAGATAAATCCTGCCAGGGTTATTTCCAGTACGACTCGAAAAAATCAGGCGGTTTTACATGTTCACACCTTCGCTTCGGGGATAAACCAATCCGATCAACTTACCTTGTAACCACTCCTGACTTTGTTGCATGTCACGTTTCTGCTTACATCAATCTTTACGATGTATTAAAAGGACTGAAAAAAGGCGGTTCTTTCCTTCTAAACTCAATCTGGGATGAAGAAGAAACTAAAGAACGTCTGCCCAATGCAATGAAAAAATACCTGGCCGAAAATGAAATTAATTTTTATATCATAAACGGTACAAAATTAGGTGAAGAAATTGGTTTGGGTACTCGCACCAACACCATTATGCAATCCGCTTTCTTTAGAATTACAGAAGTAATTCCTTACGAAATGGCAGTAGATGAAATGAAAAAAGCCATTGTTAAATCGTATGGTAAAAAAGGCGAGCATATTGTAAACATGAACTACGCTGCTGTTGAAGCAGGTGGCAAAAATGTGGTAAAAGTTGAGGTGCCGGTTGAATGGAAAGATATTGAAGTTGCTGAGAACACAAACGGTGAATCAAAACGTCCGGAATACATCGCCAAAGTTGTTGACGTAATCAACGGACAACGAGGCGACGATCTTCCTGTTTCAACATTTGAAGGAGCAGAAGACGGAACATTCCCGATGGGAACAGCTGCATATGAAAAACGTGGAATAGCAGTTAATGTTCCCGAATGGCAAGCTGAAAACTGTATTCAGTGTAACCAGTGTGCTTATGTTTGTCCTCATGCAGCAATTCGTCCCTTCCTCTTAACAGAAGAAGAAACTGAAGCTGCTCCGGCAGGAACAGAGGTAAGGACTGCAACTCCGGCCAAAATGTTCAACGGACTAAACTTCCGCATTCAGGTAACCGTACTCGATTGTACTGGTTGCGGGAACTGTGCAGACGTTTGTCCATCAAAAGAAAAAGCACTGATTATGAAACCACTGGATACTCAACGTGGTGAAATAGAACGTTGGGATTACATGGTTGATAAAGTCTCTCTGAAAGAAAAAGTAGTTGACAAAACAAAATCAGTCAAAAATTCACAATTTGCACAACCTTTATTTGAATTCTCCGGTGCTTGTGCCGGTTGTGGCGAAACTCCTTATGTAAAACTAATCACTCAGTTATACGGAGAGAGAATGATGGTGGCCAACGCAACAGGTTGTTCTTCCATTTATGGTGGTTCTGCTCCTTCAACTCCGTACTGCAAGCACAAAGATTCAGGACACGGACCGGCTTGGGCCAACTCACTATTCGAGGACAATGCTGAATACGGTTTTGGTTTTGCTGAAGGTGTTCAGGCACAACGTGACCGTATTGAAGTGATTATGCAAACTGCTTTGGGTAACGGAGCCAGTGATGCAGAGAAAGAGGTATTCGCTGAGTGGATTGCCAACAAAGAAAATGCTAACGGTTCAGTTGTTGCATCTAAAAAAGTGTTGGAAGTTATTGAAGGCGGCAAAAGCGAATACGCTAAAGAAATTACCAAATTAAAACAATACCTGGTCAAAAAATCAGTTTGGGTATTTGGTGGCGACGGATGGGCGTATGACATTGGTTATGGTGGTCTCGACCATGTTATGGCAAGTGGACAGGATATCAATGTTTTGGTAATGGACACCGAGGTATACTCAAATACAGGTGGGCAGTCATCAAAAGCAACACCGGTTGGAGCTGTCGCTAAATTTGCTGCATCAGGTAAAAAAATACGTAAAAAAGACCTTGGCGCAATGATGATGTCCTACGGATATGTTTATGTTGCTCAGGTGGCTATGGGAGCGAACCAGGCACAATATTTCAAAGCTTTAAAAGAAGCAGAGGCTTATCCGGGACCGTCAATCATAATTGCATACTCTCCGTGTATTAACCACGGTTTACGAGGCAGCATGGGACGCAGCCAGGATGAAGAGAAAAAAGCAGTTACTTCAGGATACTGGCACTTGTTCCGTTATAATCCGCTTCTGGAGGAAGAAGGTAAAAATCCTTTCCAGTTGGATTCAAAAGAACCTGAATGGAGCAAATTCCAGGAATTCCTGAATGGTGAAGTTCGGTATACTTCGTTGAAAAAATCGTTCCCTGCTGAAGCTGATGAACTGTTTACAGCAGCAGAAGATAATGCAAAATGGCGATATAATTCATATAAACGATTAGCAGCCATGGATTTTTCAAAAGCTGAAGAATAAAATCATGCTCTTATAAAAACAAAACCGTTCTGTCTCTCGGCTGAACGGTTTTTTTTATTCCAGAATATTCATCTGTTGCAGAATAGTTCTGGTAATCTCTTTTCTACATCTGCCAAAATCAGGATTTAGCGTTTCTCTGTCTTTTATAAGCCTGGTGGCAAAAAAATAAACATTATTTTCCCTTTCAACATAACCAACCCACCAGCCGGTATCTTTCCCTCCGTCTCTTGTCCATCCGGTTTTTGCTCTCAAAATATAAGAGTCGGTCTTTTCTTCCATCATCATCTCTTTAAGTGTTTTGAAAGATTTTTTTGAAAACGGCAGTGACTCCTCATAAATGCTAACCAATACTTCGATTTGATTTACCGGAGAAATGCCAAGATGCCCAAAGTTCCAGAAATCGTCGTCATCAACGGAAAGGTCTGCATTTCCATAGTTACAGTTGCTTAAATATTCTTTGTATTTCTTTTTCCCGACCTTTTTTGACAACTCCAGATAAACCCAAACCGCCGACAATTTATAAGCTTCTTTCAAACTCATATCCCGGTAAATATCCGGACGGTAACCATACTTTAAGGTGTCGGGATCGCCGGGCCATTTAATAATATCGTTTTCACATTTAACAAGTCTCTCTTCCAAAAGGATAAGCGAATTTAAAATTTTAAAAGTTGAAGCAGGCAGTGTTTGAAAATGACTGTCATTTATGTCACTTGAAATCCATTTGTGCCCATTATAATCGTAAATGGTTATGCTGCCTTCAACGTTACAGTCTTTAAAAGGTTGCATCAAATCATTCTGGCTACAAACTAAAAAAGACAGAAAACAAAAAAAGACAAACAATATAACTTTCATCTGTTGAAATTATAAATTCAGCAAAACTCTTTTACAGTCCTAAATCATCAGGTAATCACAGTTTAATTCCACATCGTCAACAACAGCACCCAACTTTTTATAAAAACCAATGGCACTCTTATTCCACTTCGACACCTGCCAGTGTACTCTTTTACAATTTTCCTGCTTTGCTTTTTGAATAACTGAATTGATTAGTTTTTGTCCTAATCCGTTACCCCTATATTCCGGTTTCACATACAAATCATCCATATAAACCGATTTGCCAATCCATGTAAAATAAGCAAAAAACCAGGTAGCGTATCCGGCAATAGTTCCCGAAGCTGTCTCGACCACAAAACCGTTCAAAAATTCAGCTTCCTTTTCCATTTCAGCAACAGAATTAACCATTCTCTCAGGCGTTTGCTGAAATGTTGCAAACTCTTTAAACATCTCAATTAAATCCGAATAATCACTTTTCCTGACAGGTCGTATTTTAAACTCCATCGATATGCATTTAAAAACTAAATTTCGAAAATAACTAAATTCAAACAATAAAACATTTTATTGTTTGCCGTTTGCTGCGGGCAACTGAGGAAAATCATTTCCTTCAAAGACGGCAGAAATTCGAAACCGGTATTTCTACTTTTTTAATTGCTCAATTTTCTTTTTAAAAGCAATATCCCCGCTTAATTCATACGCTTTTCGCAGGCTCTCCTCAGCACGTTTAGAATCGTTTTGTGAAATATAAAAATCGGCCATGGAATCAAAGGCATTCACGCTCCAGGGGTAATATTTCACCTGCAGCCCGAAAAATAGTTTTGCCTTCTCTGGTTGTCCCGTTTGCAGAAACATATATCCTCCCATATTTAACATCTCTTCATCGGCTGGTGGAACCGGATATCCAAAATGTTTGCTCAAAACTTCAGCGCGTTCAGTTATGTGTTTTTCCAATACCTCAGGCAATGTTTCCGGATTGTTGTATACATTAGCGTCTTTTAACTGATACCAGTCGAAGAGCCACCTCATTCCTTCAAGTATCGAAGGCAGCGGTACTGTAGCATGAATATCATCAGGATAATATTTCCACAAAAAATTTAAATGGTTATTCTCTTTTACCTGTTCAGCTGCTTTTATAAACAGCAATTTGGAACGGGAAACCAATGAGCTTTCCGAATTGTTTCCCAATACCTCTTCAATTGTTGCATTTTCATTTTCCCTGTCGAGTGGGCTGGCCAGGCTGACAAAAAGAGATTTGCCGGCAAAACCCTGCGTCTTTAATCTTGTAATCGCCTCGTTCATAAATTTTTGATTATCCCAATCCAAACTCGGGTCAATGGCAATATAGTTTCTAAAAGACTGTGGATGGTTTACCAGCATATTTATGGTAAACAATCCGCCGTACGAATGCCCGATAAGCGTTCGGTAATTTGTAACCGGGTATTTTCGCTCCACAAAAGGAATCAGTTCTTTTTCCATAAATTCAGCAAAGTGTTTTGCTCCTCCGCTTTTCATATTTGGATTTCCTATATCGGAAGTTGTCAAGTCTCTTGTACGATTGTATTGATTGGATACACCCACCAAAATCATTTTAGGCAAATAATTTCCCCAGTAATATTCATAAACTGCAACCAGTGCACTCAACTGAACACCTCCGTCAAGAATATATACCACAGGATATTTCAGGTTTGGATTAAGCTTGCCGCCATTCGGCAAATGCACCCAAATATCCCGGTTCTCGTCAAGAATTTCAGAATAAACGCTGTCTTTAATGCCAATTTTATAGAGATAGCCTTTATCTGCATTTTGTGCCAAAATACGATTACAAAGAAAAGTAAGCAAAACAAGAATTATTGTATAAAATTTCATGTCAACAGATTTTAATGGTTAAGAATTGTAAAAACTATTTAAATCGAAAAACAGAAGAATTCATTCATTCTTCTGAAATTGGCTCAAGGTAGGCAGGTAATTTATACACTGATTTTTTCTGCGCTTTGTTCATCCTGTTGTAAATGTCCATCAGACTGTCGTACCGGGCTTTTGTCTCAATGGGTACAATAATACTCTTTTTCAGATCTTCGTCATCCATAGTTCCCGTTCGAAGAACTTCTTCCATATTGGCTGTCGAGCGCCAGTAATTTAACATTTCCTCTCCGGATACTCCCGGATTATCAGAGCAGGCAATCAAAATCAAAATAAATAAGGGAATAACCATGCTCTGTTTAATGCTGTGAATTTTCTCCTTCTGTTTTCGCATCATCTTTAGTCGCTTTTTAGTGACCGAGAAATTAAAACCACAGGACAACGGAGTTTTGGAAGCATCAAGATAGTCAATTAACAGACCTTGATAATATTTTATATTATTGTGTGAGTGAACCACCGAATTATCAGCCAAAAACTCATGATTAAGTTGCATCGCCCGTTTATATATTATCAACATCGGATTTACCCAAATAAAATTTTTCACCAGTTCAATAAAAAAAATATCGATGGTATGAAGCTGGGTTACATGAGCCAACTCATGTTTTAATATTTCGGGAGGAAGAGAATCGTATTGCTCTCTCCGGATAAAAATATATTTTAGAAATGAATACGGAGTTATTTTTTGATCGGTCAGAACCACTACGGCATGTTCAAACGTCAGTCTCTCATGTTTTCTGATTTTCCGGATAAAATCAAAAATATGAACTCCAAACCGCAAAAAAAACAGGCTGGTAACTATCCAGTAAATTAATACCAGAAGCGAAACCTGATGATTATAATTTGTAGGGATATAAACCGGCATTTCGTTAATCATCTGTTTCACTTCTCTCGACGCGCCGAAAGAAACAAGAGGCACAATTAATGAAAACAATAAGCCGCCAAGCAAATAAAACCGGTTAAAGTTGTATGACTTTTCTTTTTCAAGAAGAAGTTTATAAAAGCCCAGAATAAAAGCCAATGCCAGGCTAAATCTTAAGACATATAAAATCATTTCTTTTCATTGTTTAATTTATCATCAATCATATTCCGCAATTCCAACAACTCTTCTCTGCTCAATGTCATGTTATTGGTAAAAAAAGAAGCAAACCGTGCAGATGACCCCTGGAAAAATGTTTTAATCATATTTTGAAGATACGACGATGAGTAATCCTTTTTTTTGAGAATCGGATAATATTCTCTTGAGTTTCCATTCAGGTTGTAACCAATTGCACCTTTATTGCTTAGCCGTTTTAGTATAGTTGCCAGTGTTGTCGCCGCCGGCTTTGGTTCCGGATAAGCATCCAACAGATCTTTCATGTATACTTTTTCAAACTGCCAGATAAAATTCATCAACTGTTCTTCTTTTTGAGATAATTTCATAATACAGAATTCTAAAAACCAAGAATTGATTCTACAAATATAGAACAAGTTTTTAATTCTACAAATATAGAACGGATTTGTTTTACTCGTCACAAAATCAATTCATGGCAGCTTTAAATAAAATCTTCTTTCTGTTGGCCAATTTTTGTACCTTCGGATAAAATCAGAATGATGAAAAAATTTTTACTCCTCTTTGTTTTCCTTTGGAATTTCACTTTGGGATACACTCAAAATAATAAGAATGATGTCGCACTAATCGTAAACAATCCTGATTTACTAAAAATTATTCCCAACCAACTGGAAGTGGAAATCCTTGGAAATAATTTTGAATGGGCCGAAGGTCCATTATGGCTGGCAGAACAGCAAAAATTGCTATTTTCTGACATCCCCTCAAATGTGGTTTATGAATGGACAGAGGACGGCGGTGTTAAAACTTATTTGAAGCCAGCGGGTTATACCGGCACAAAACCAAGGGAGGGTGAACCAGGATCCAACGGATTGCTGCTCAGCCCAAATGGAGAGCTGGTTCTTTGTCAGCATGGAGACCGGCAAATTGCCAAAATGAACTCTGACCTAAAGAATCCAAAACCCGATTTTATTCCACTTGCCAATAGTTACAAAGGCAAAAAATTAAACAGCCCCAACGATGCGGTTTTTCATAAAAACGGAGAACTATATTTTACCGATCCTCCCTATGGATTGGAGCTTTTGACTGATGATCCTAAAAAAGAACTGGATTTTCAGGGAGTGTACAAAACCGATAAAAACGGAAATACAATATTGCTCACCAAAGAACTGTCGAGACCAAACGGAATTGCATTTTCAAACGACTGTAAAAAGTTGTATGTGGCAAACTCCGATCCGGAAAATGCAATCTGGATGGTTTATGATGTGGATAAAAATGGTGGTTTGACAAATGGTAAAATATTCTTTGATGTTACCGATCAAGATACAGCAGAAAATGGAAACCCTGATGGATTAAAAGTGCATAAAAACGGATGGATTTTTGCAACCGGCCCTAAAGGAGTGTGGATTTTCACCCCGGAAGGAAAACATCTTGGAACTATTGTAACAGGAGAGAAAACAGCAAATTGTACTTTCAACGAAGATTATTCAGTGCTGTTTTTAACGGCCGATGATTATTTGCTGCAGATAAAACTCAAAACCAATTAGCATGGCCTGGCTTCTGTTTGTTTTCAGTTATATTGCATTCTGTTTTCTTCTGTACACATTAATCAATCTTAAAAAGTTGGGAATAAAAATTTACCATGCCCGCGTAATTGTTGAGTTGTTGTTTTGTGTTGGGTTTGCTGTTGCAGGATTTATTTTTTTGAAATAAACCAGGTAAACCGGTTTATCTAAAAAGCCATTCAATGATTTTTGTTTTTCACATTCTGCTAAAAAGATAAAAACCTCAATTCGTTTTCCACGTATTTTCTATTTTGACGGAAGAATACACCAGTAAATCGTTTACATTAACAGCGTAGCCGTCAACAGGATTTTTCAGGCTAATTTTCACCACATGTTTTCCTTCCGGCAACTGGTATTTCCAGGCTACTTCGTGCCGGCGTTTTGCAAAGCCGGTCGGCATCAGGAAACTTTCACTTTCCCCTCCATCAATGCTCATTTCGAGTTCTAAATTCAGGTCTTCATGTTCATTTTGTTTTTGCGCTGAACCTGTTAAAACAAAACCATTTCCTGTAAATTCCACTTCAAACTCCGAATTGTCTTTGGTCAGGCGCTCTCCGATTCCATTTCTTTCAACCGGAAAATGATTTTCAAAACCAACTTCCAAAGCTACCGCTTGAATTTCCTGAACTGCCAAAGTGATATTTTCTCCTTCAACTTTGCCTCCATTTTCAGAAATAACCTGCAAGGCATGTTTTAAACCGATTTCATACACATCGTTTAACGACATTGTGGTGTATTTGAAATCCATACTCTCCACAGGATAAACTCCTCTTTTCCAAAACTCCGGGATTTCAGAATAGCCAAGCATTGTTCCCAGTATTCCACCTGCACTCGCAGGATTACAATCTGAATCCTGTCCGCAACGCGTTGATATTTCCAGTGTTTTTGAGTAGTCGCCTTCGCCATAAAGCAAACCAATAATAATATAGGCTGCATTTATTTTGGCATCAATATTAAAATTTCGAAAAACTCCGTCAGGACAACCAATATCAGCCGACCATTTCCGTTCAACCTCAAACCAGGTCTGTTTCCAGTCGTTCGGATATTCATTGTGCCATTGAATAACATCGTGTATACATTGATAAAACTGAGATTCTTCAGGAATAGCTTTTAAGGCCTCAGTTACAATATAGTTCACATCGTTTGAAACAAAAGCCAGCGAATACATGCCAGCTACATATACACCTCCGTACCAACCATCGCCGTAATTCATAATGTGCCCCACTTTATCGCAAATCTCTGAAGCGGTATTTACCATTCCCGGTGCCATTAATCCGGCAAAATCGGCTTCTATCTGAAAATCTATATCATCGGCATGCGGATTATTTTGCCAATAACCCGACTCAGGTGGCATTATCCCGTTAAGAATATTGTAACGGGCTGCCTGATTTGCATGCCAAAGTCGGTAATCAGCATGGGCAAACGCAAGTGCATGAGAAGCAGCCGGCGCATCCAATCCCTCTTTTTCAAAAACATCTACAAATGTGAGATCCATATAAACATCGTCGTATAAACCCGGAGAATTTTTATAATACCACAAGCAACGATTTTCATCCCATGGAATGGGCTGGTAATCGTTAATCATGGTGCCATTGTACCGAAACTCAGTTGGTCCGCCAAAGGTGCAACCAATTACCTGCCCGGCCCAACCGCCTTTAATTTTATCCTGAAGTTCTGCTTTTGTAAGCGTGTTTTTTAGCTGCCCGTTTAATTCAGATTCAGACTCTCCGGATGTTGTACAAGCTGCAAAAAATAAAGTCAAAACAAAAAAAATAAAGTTTTTCATCGTATAAGATTTTAGTTAGCTTTCAAAACAATTCCGGAACCCGAAGTAAAACTACAAACTGCTACTCATCATTATTCACTCTTTTTTGCTTCCTCCCAAATCGCATCCATTTCCGCCAAACTCATGTCGTGCAGTTTTTTTCCTTTTAGTAAAGTTTCGCTTTCCAGATAATTAAAACGTTTTATAAACTTCAGATTGGTACGCTCCAATGCAGCCTCCGGGTCAACACCGTAGAGTCTGGCGGCGTTTACCATTGCAAAAAACAAATCTCCAAATTCCGCTTCTATTTTATCTTTATCCACTTTTTCAATCTCAAAACTCAACTCATTCACCTCTTCTTTTACTTTCTCCCAAACCTGTTCCTTATATTCCCAATCGAAACCCACACCACTGGCTTTTTCCTGAATCCGGTTGGCTTTTACCAGCGCAGGCATCGCTGCGGGCACACCTTCCAACACACGTTTATTTCCCCCTTTTTCTTTCAATTTCAAAGCCTCCCAGTTTTCCTCAACTTTTCGCGCAGAACCTTCAACATCAACTTCTCCAAAAACATGCGGATGGCGATAAATCAACTTTTTATTAATTCCCTGAAGTACGTCGCCAATATCAAAAGCTCCTTTTTCTGAACCAATTTTAGCATAAAAAACAATATGCAACATCAAATCACCCAATTCCTTTTTTATTTCCTGTAAATCATTTTTCAAAATGGCTTCCGCCAATTCGTAGGTTTCTTCAATGGTATTTTTTCGTAACGACTCCAGTGTTTGCTTCCGATCCCACGGGCATTTTTCCCGCAGTTCGTCCATAATATCCAGCAATTCTTTAAAAGCTTCTATCTTTTTTTCCATTACTTACAGTTAATTTCCTTCGAAATTAATGATTCCACAAAAAAATAATGAAAAAGCAAAAACAAAATCACCTACACTTAATTTAATTTTATATTTGTAATAAACTTAAAAATTCTTCAGTTATGATTTTAGGTGTTTCTGAATGGCTAAGCGAAAAATTAGGATGGAAAGTAACTACTATACGTATTGCATTTGTAGTAGGAGTTTTAATTTTTGGCGCAGGATTAGGTTTGTATTTAATATTATGGATAGTGAAAATGTTTTCTAAATAATTATTCTTAAAACCATAAAAAAGCAAACTGACAACAAATAAGTTACAGAAGAAACAAGTCTTTTGAATTTTCCATATTCTCTTAATTTCTTTAAAAACCCGCGTTTTTTATTGAACCTTTTCAAATTTGCGTGTACAACTGTTTAAATGCAAAAACAGCAACACTAAATATGGAAATATTTAACAGGAAAAAGGCGATCTTTTTAATTCTCATTTTAGTAATATTATTTGCCGGTTATCTTTTAATGGCAGGCCCCAAACCCGATCCGGCAAATCTTTCGCATGAAATATACAGCTTCAGAAGGATTACTCTGGCGCCGGTAATCATTCTGCTGTCGTACGGAGGAATTATTTTCATAATTTTAAAACGGAAATGATTTTTATAAAACGAAACACAGGCGATTTTACTGACGAGGCGCTGATGAGATTTATTGGCGCTGGTGATCGTGCAGCTTTCGACGAACTTTATAATCGTTACCATAATCGTTTATTCTATTATTTCTATCGAATGTTGGGTAACTGTGAAGAAACGACAAACGATTTTTTACAGGATATTTTTCTTAAAATAATTGATAAACCTCAACTTTTCAATCCGGATTATTCGTTTAAAAAATGGATTTTTTCGGTGGCGCACAACATGTGTAAAAATGAATACCGAAAACGCGAAAACCGCAAAACAATATTACAGGACATTATTCCTGAAAACATAAAAGATGAAATAAATCCCGATAAGGAAGATAAAAGTCGTTGGATTGAGATTGCATTTCGCGAGATGGAAGGGCTTTCCGAAAAATCAAGAGAAATACTTGTGTTGAAATACCGCGAAAACTTTAGTCTGGATGAAATATCAGAAATCCTTTCTCTTCCGAAAGGAACAGTAAAATCGAGGCTTTTTTATGCGCGAAATGAATTGGCCAAACTTGTGAAACAAATCCAAAACATGGAGGATTAAAAAATGAAAAACGAATTGACAGATAATTATTTAAGCAAAGCATTTCAAAACGACAAATTGGACTGCAACCCCGATCCGGCGGTTAAATCACGGCTCGATTACACCTTTATGCTTAAAGAAAGCCAAAATAAAATTCGCCAAAATTCATTTTTGGGTTTATTTGCATGGATTTTTTCCGGGAAGAACCTCACCTTAAAAGCAGCTTTTATTTCGCTGCTTGTGCTTTTTTCTATTTTCAATTTTCAGCAAAAGCCCGGGAATTTTGAATCTCCGGTTGTTGACTCTGCTTCCGTATTAACGATTCCGTTTAACATTGACTCTGTTACAAATAAACCCTTCAAAAGCGACACCTGTTCATTCCCCGGAATATAGCAGTTTCTGATTTTCAGAAAAATAACATTTTGCCAGCTACCTAAAATATTCAGAAAAGCCGGACTCACAGACCTTTGTTAAAAACCATTGCCAGACTTTCAAAATTCTTTCCTGCATTTGGAAATTCTTTGTCCAGTTTTTGTTGCCCGATGATATGCAAAAGCTGCTGATAATAAAACATATCGGTCACAATATCAGTCTTTAAACGGTCGCGTTGATTTGCTTCAAATTGCACATAATAGTTTAAGTTCTCCTCTACCGAGTACACAAAATCTTCCAGATAATTGATCCCGTCTTCCTTTAAACCTGCTTCAAACAACAAATTGGCAAGCTGCAATGAATAGCTGTTGTAATGAAACACCTGTGTTGGAAATAATAAAATACTTTTGTGTAAAACTTCACAAGCCTTTTCTTTTTGTCCTTCTTCGAGGAGGGATTTGGCCAGTGAATTAAATACATTTTGCAACTGAAATACACCCGCATTATAAACCGTAAAATAATCGATATTTACATCTGGCTTATCTATATTCCCCCAGGCAAAATCATTCATCAGTTGGGTGTATAAACGCCCGGTATTGGCAGGTGGATTTTCCAAAATACTCTTTACTTTATTTTTCACCGGAACCAATTGATAAACCAAACCAACCTGATGCAGATAATTTAAAAGTCCGTGATTTTGCGCTTCCAGCTTCGAAACAAAACAGATGGGACGCGATATGGCGTTTGAAACCACGATATCCCAAAATGCCAATTCATGTTTATACAACACCTCCCTGTTTTTTAACGAAACGGGAATTGTTCCGGTTTTACCTTGAGCAGAAACATTAAAATATAAATCAACGGCCGGTATAAAACTTAACGAATCGCCATTCCGGGTTTGAAGTTTTGTCCCCTCAGCATCGCTGGAAACAAACTTCAAAACCTCTAAAAAATCCACTTTTTTCTGAATTTTATGCTGAACTGAAACATAATCCAATTTTCCCTCGTCAATCTTTTTCTGGGGAAGATTCATTTTCAAACCGTCACTTCTGTTTTTTTGCATTTTCAACTGATTGATAAACCAGTTAG
The DNA here is from genome assembly GCF_009762775.1 of Maribellus comscasis. Taxonomy (GTDB): domain Bacteria; phylum Bacteroidota; class Bacteroidia; order Bacteroidales; family Prolixibacteraceae; genus Draconibacterium; species Draconibacterium comscasis. Next base: position 716,670 of record NZ_CP046401.1, read on the forward strand.
CACTTACAAAAGGCATAACAACAATCCGAACATCGGGTCTGATTTCTTCAACTTCCTGACAATACAAAAGCGGATACGTATCGTTGTCTCCACTCGTGAACAAAATTGCATTCCCGGGACAGGAGTTTAATATATTGGCTGCAAAATCACGTGCAGCATAACGGTTCGAGCGATCGTGATCATTAAAATTCTGCGAAAATAACAGAGCAGGACTGCCAAAAAAAACAATTATAAAAAGGAGTACTGTTGTTATTTTAGATGACAATTTCCCGGGTAACCATTCTGCAATTGCCATAAAACCAAAACCAATCCAAATACTAAAAACCATAAAACTACCAACAAAAACATAATCGCGTTCACGGGGAACAAGCGGAATTTCATTTATATAAACTACCAGGCCCAAACCGGCCAATAAAAACAACGACAAAATACTGTAAAACATCACCTTGTTTTTTTTGTAAAAAAACACAGCTCCTAAAATTCCAAATAAAAACGGAATAAAAAAGTAGGTATTTCTGGCCCGGTTATTCCTCATCCACTCCGGTTGGTTATCCTGCGGGCCTAAACGCAACTGGTCAATCGGTTTTATCCCTGAAATCCAGTTTCCCCTGGTTGGTTCTCCCCTCCCCTGGATATCATTTTGGCGCCCCACAAAATTCCACATCAAATACCTCCAGAACATATGCCCGGCCTGAAAACGAACAAAAAACACCAGCTGTTCGCCCAGGCTTGGAACCGTCAACACTTCCGATTTTCCGTCCCTGTTCTGTACCCGAACTTTTTTCCCCGTAATATTCACCCAGCTTTTATATGCTTCTTCATGACCGGGCGAGTTGCTGTACATCCGTGGAAAAAAAGTACAGGTTTCAGGTGCATAAATATATGCAGAAGGAAGGTCGCGTTCAACATATCGCTGCCCGTCAAAATCTTTCGTTTTTCGCTCATCTACTCCGATTACAGGTGAATTAAAATTTTCGCCATACAGAAGTGGCCTTTTCGGATATTGTTCCCGGTTTAAATAATCAATCAAAGAAAAAATATTATCGGGTTCGCCAAAATTTACAGGCGGACCTGCCTGCGATCGAATCAGATTTACTGCATAAACTGAAAAGCCCGACAAAACAAGTGTCACCGAGAAAATAGCAAGCGAAACGTTTACGCTTCCCTTTTTTTGAAAAAAACGGATACCCAATGCTGATGCACCCCCCCAGGTTAAAACAGCAAAAATCAGCCCCGAATTTAAAGGCAGATGTAAATTGTTGATAAAAATGATTTCTGACACCGATAAAAACCACATGGTTGCCGGAACTAAAATATAAAGCACCGACAACAATAAAATGCAGCCCAAAACAAACGACAACAAAATATTTTTAACAGAAACTTTATATGATTTCAGAAAAACAATCATTGTTATCGATGGAATTATAAGCAAATTCAACAAATGTACGCCCAGCCCCAGACCGACCAAAATGGCAATAAACAAAAGCCAGTGGTTATTTTCCGGCTCTCCAAAACCGGCTTCCCATTTTAAAGCAGCCCAAAAACCGGCCGAAAGAAAAAACATGGAAAGTGCATAAACCTCACCCTCTACTGCAGAAAACCAAAACGAATCGGTAAAAGCAAATGTGAGCGAACCGATTATGCCGCAACCAATAACTAAAAAAGCATTATTACTCATTTTCTTCGCCATAAAAACTATAATTTGGAAAAGAAAAAAAACAGTTCCAGCACTAAAAAGTCCTGACATCAAATTAATTGACCAGGCTATTTTCTGTGGATTGCCAAATGACAAAAACGTAAAGACTCTGCCTAAAAGGACAAACAAAGGTGCCCCCGACGGATGGTTTACTTCCAGCTTATTCGCTGAAAGAATAAATTCACTGCAATCCCAAAAACTGGTTGTCGGCTCAAGTGTTATATAATAAGTGAGAAACGATAAAATAAAAACGGCAATGCCGGAGATATAAAATAATGATTTAAATTTCATTTTTCTTCAACAGTACACTTTACTGCAGAAAAGTTCAAATTCATCGAAAAGTAATTATTTTTGTAAAGCATCAAAAAGAACAAATTATTGGAAAAACAAATCTATCTTGAAGGGATTGACCCGTTGGAGTTTTACGGGATCAACAATGTGAAAATAAACCTTATAAAAAAACTTTTCCCAAAAATAAATATTGCCGCACGTGGCAACTCTCTCTTTGTTCAGGGTGAAGAAAAAGAGATAAAACAGTTTGAGAAAAAATTTGCACTGCTTCTCAACCACTTTTTTCAATACAATATTTTAACGGAAGAAATTATTCTGGAAATCCTTGCATCCGGCGTATCAGCTTTTGAAGAAAACGGAACATCGGAGAAAGACATCATTGTTTTTGGAAATTCAGGAAAACCCATTCGGGCGAGAACTCCCAACCAGCGAATTCTGGTAGAGGAAAGTGAAGAAAATGATTTAATTTTCGCCATCGGTCCGGCAGGAACAGGAAAAACATATACGGCTATCGGCCTGGCTGTAAAAGCGCTAAAAAATAAACAAATAAAAAAGATAATTCTCAGCCGACCTGCTGTGGAAGCAGGAGAAAACCTGGGGTTCCTTCCCGGTGATTTAAAAGAGAAAATTGATCCGTACTTACAACCGCTCTACGATGCGTTGCAGGATATGATTCCACCCAAAAAGCTCGAAGAATTTATGAAAGACGGAACCATCCAGATTGCTCCGCTGGCGTTTATGCGGGGTCGAACTCTAAGCAACGCCTTTGTTATTCTGGACGAAGCACAAAACACTACGATAAACCAGCTAAAAATGTTCCTTACAAGGATGGGCCTGAACGCCAAATTTATCATTACAGGAGACGTAACCCAAATTGATTTGCCCAGAAAAAGTCATTCGGGACTACTACATGCATTAAAAATTCTGAGAAAAATTAAGTCAATTTCAATTATTGAGTTTAACAAAAAAGATATAGTAAGGCACAAACTGGTTCGCGATATTGTAGATGCCTATGACAAACATGCTGAAGAAGCAGAAAATAAAAAAGAAAAAGCCAGGGCAAATAGCGACAAGAACAAAGAAAAATAATCAACGTTATATCAGTAACAAAAAAATAATAATATGAGCAACGCATTAACAAAAACAGATTTCAATTTTCCGGGACAAAAAAATGTTTACCACGGAAAAGTTAGAGATGTTTATAATATCAAAGACGACTTTTTAGTAATGGTAGTTTCCGACCGTATTTCAGCATTTGATGTAGTTTTGCCCAAAGGTATTCCGTTTAAAGGACAGGTTTTAAACCAGATTGCAGAAAAATTTCTGGATGCTACATCCGACATCGTTCCGAACTGGAAAATTGCATCGCCGGACCCAAATGTAACTGTTGGCCATTTTTGCGAACCTTATAAAGTTGAAATGGTTATTCGTGGCTATCTCACAGGTCATGCTTGGCGTGAATACCGCGACGGGAAACGTTCATTGTGTGGTGTACCAATGCCGGATGGAATGGTTGAAAACCAAAAGTTTGAGGAGCCAATATTGACTCCAACCACCAAAGCAGACGAAGGTCACGATGAAGATATTTCGCGCGATGAAATTATAGAGCAGGGATTGGTTGATAAAGCTGAATACGAAATGCTGGAAGATTACACCCGGAAATTGTTTCAGCGAGGAACTGAAATTGCAGCAGAAAAGGGATTGATACTCGTGGATACAAAATATGAATTTGGTAAAAAAGACGGTAAAATTTACCTCATCGACGAAATTCATACTCCCGATTCTTCACGCTATTTTTATGCTGAAGGTTACGAAGAAAGACTTGCCAAAGGAGAAAAACAAAAACAACTTTCGAAAGAATTTGTGCGCCAGTGGTTAATTGAAAATGGGTTCCAGGGAAAAGAAGGACAAACCATTCCTGACATGTCAGAAGAATTTGTAAACTCGGTTTCTGAGCGTTACATCGAACTTTTTGAAAACATCACAGGTGATACATTTCAAAAATCGGACACTGCAAAAATCAACGACAGAATTGAAGTTGCGGTGAATAAATTCTTAAAAGAAGAAGCTTAATTATATTCAAAAAATTTAGCGGGTGACTGTGGATCACCCGCTGAACAGCATCTAAAAGACCAGAAATAAATCAAAAATGAAACAAATCATTTTTATCACTTTCTTATTCCTCTTTACAGGAAGCTTGTTCGCGCAGGACGAATTTACAAAGGCTAAAAAAGGTGAAAAAGCGCCTGATTTTACTTTTGAAACGGCGCCTGGAAAAACGCAGAAACTTTCTGATTTTAAAGGGAAAGTGGTTTGGATAAACTTTTTTGCAACATGGTGCCCGCCCTGCAGAAAAGAACTTCCTCATCTTCAGAAAGAAGTTTACAACAAGTATAAAAACAATGACGATTTTGTGTTAATTATTTTGGGGAGGGAACACAACTGGGATGAAATAAACAAATTCAAAAGAGAACAAAAATTTACAATGCCATTTTATCCCGATCCGGAAAGAGAAGTATTTTCGGTTTACGCCGATCAGAATATTCCGCGCAATTTTATTGTTGATAAAGATGGAAATATTGCCGTCTCATCTATTGGATTCGAAGAAAAAGAATTCGAATCCATCAAACAAAAAGTTGAAACATTACTAAAATAAATTATAGAATAATTAGAATTTTCCAGAACCATACAGCTAATTTTTTGTTTATCAGTAATACGCTATTATAGAATGTTGGTTCCTCAAATTTTATAATAACATTAAAAACCCTTCCTATGAAAAAATTGCTGTTTAAAATTCTTGGATTAGTCGTATTGGTTAGCTTTTTCCAATCGTGTAAAAAAAGCCTGGTGGAGGATCCTGTTTTGGAAGAACTGGAACTAAAATCAGCAAATACCTCTAAAAAAAGCTACATTGTTGTTTTAAACGATGTTGAACTTAATGACGAACTTTCAAAATTGAAAGGATATGAAAAAAAGCAGAATGCCGTTCAATCTGCCGGTTCAAAGATTCTAAAACGTGCTGGTGTTCTCGATGCGGAGATCGAACACGTGTACGGAACCGCTGTCAAAGGCTTTTCGGTAAAGATTCCACCTGGCCAGTTAAAAAAGCTTCAGGGTGATCCTTCGGTATCTTATGTTGAAGAAGATAAAGTTATTTCGCTTGTTTTACCAAAAGCAAAACCAGATAAACCGGGGAAACCAGGCGGTGGAAATGATGGTGGTGGCTCCACACCTCAGGAAACACCATGGGGAATTACCCGGGTAAACGGTGGAATTTCTGTAACCGGAAAAACAGCTTGGATTATCGATTCAGGTATAGATCAAGACCATCCCGATTTGAATGTGGATACCGGCAGAAGTGCTAGTTTTTTAACAGGTAAAGAGAGTAATAATCCTGATGATCAAAACGGACACGGAACACATGTAGCCGGAACAGTAGCCGCCATCGACAACGATTTTGGAGTAGTTGGCGTTGCAGCGGGAGCAAAGGTAGTTTCAGTTCGTGTACTCGACCGTCGGGGAAGCGGGACAACTTCGGGAGTAGTTGATGGTGTTGATTATGTTGCTGCAAATGCTTCAAGTGGAGATGTGGCCAATATGAGTTTGGGCGGAGGTATATCATCTACATTGGATGCTGCCGTATTAGCTGCTTCTTCATCCTGCTCCTTTGTTTTGGCAGCGGGAAATGAAAGTGAAGATGCTGATAACCACTCACCGGCAAGAGTGAACGGTCCCAATATCTATACGGTATCGGCTATGTGGGAAGGCGACAGATTTGCCACCGAATTTTCCAACTTTGGCCCTGCAGTTGATTACGCAGCTCCGGGAGTTTATATTCTTTCCACTTATAAAAATGGAGGATACGATGAGTTACACGGGACTTCGATGGCTTCACCACATGTTGCAGGAATTTTATTGCTGGGTTCAGTGAAAACTTCAGGATATGTTACAAGCGACCCTGACGGTAATGCGGATCCGATTGCGAGTCATTAAACACAGAAAAGATATTTCATAACCGGGCATTTCACCCGGTTTTTTTATGTCTTATTTTTTGAAAAAAAACTCAACCAGGTCATCTAATTTTCCAACCTTTGAATTTGAATCGTTTGTTGTAGCGGCAATCACCATTTTCTTTTCAGGGAAAATCATCAGGTTACTGGTTCCACCAATTGAACCGCCGGTGTGTCCAAAATATTTTCTTCCATGACTGGTTTCGCGAATAAAAAATCCCATGCCGTAGCCGGCTTCTTTGCCATCGCTTGTTTTCTGCGAAGTCGTTAATTCTTTGGTTACGTCTTCAGAGAATAACACATTATTCAGCATTGCATTTCCAAATTTTATTAAATCTTCGGTTGTTGAAAGAAAACCGCCGCCGGCCCATTTGTAACTGTTGTCAACATACGGAGCATTGATGTCTTTTCCATCTTCGGTTGTAGTGTAATATCCAGAACGAAAGGGAACAATGGAATCGTGATATTCAGGAAGCGTCTGTGTCATTTGCAGTGGCTCAAACACGGCTTTTTTCATATAACTCAAAAACTCTTCGCCCGAGGCAGCTTCCATTACAGCACTTAACAAATTAAATCCGTAACTGGAATAACTATATTTGGTTCCGGGTTCAAAAAGCAGCGTGTCATTTTTGAAAATATCAAGTCCTTCCGTAACGGTTTCATAATGTTTCGCCGAAAGAAATTCAGTTCCGTTGTAGTGTCGAATTCCGGCAATATGACCAGCCACCTGACGCACAGTAATCGGGTATTTCTTTTCAGGGAAATCGGGCACATATTTTTGAACCGGCGCATCTAAATCAATTTTGCCTTGTTCTATTAAAACACCCAAACCAGCAGCTGTTAGCGCTTTTGAAATACTTCCAATCCGGAAACGGGTTTTATTGGGATAAACCGGCGTTTGTTGTTCCAGATTACCATATCCAAAACCTTCCGACATAACTATTTTACCATCGATGGAAACGGTTACCGACCAGCCCACCGACTGGCCTTCTTTTTTTAAATTTTGAATCAGCGTTTCGGCCTCAGTAATTTTAGGATCTTTTGTGTTGCAGGAAAAAAGGAAAAGGGAGCATACAAAAAAAGTTACAACGATTGCTTTCATATTTTTCTACTTGTTGATATATAAATTTTGATTAATAAGCTTGATTTACTTTAAACATAGCGTAAGTTTTGCGCAATCCAACAATAAAAAATACCAGGCCAATAAGAATATAAGGAATACTTAAAATCTGCCCCATGTCCAGCTTTATTTCAACTCCATAAGAAACCTGATATTGGGTACAAATTCATTTAAAAATCAAAGCTAAGGCCAAACACACCTATTTTCAAATATTCCTATTTGAGTTTATGAAAAATAATAGATGATTTTTAAAATTATTTTCAGAATAAAAACTCTTTTTTGCTCTTTCTTGTCGAAATAATTATTTTTGCGCCACAATTTTTTGATATTTTCAAAATGCATTTATACAACAGAGTTAATAAAGAAGAGCTAAAACAAAGGTTGCAGGAAGAAACTTTTGAGCGAAAAACCATTTCGTTTTATAAATATCATTATCTGGAAAATCCGCAGGAATTTAGAGACAATATTTTCCGCGACTGGTTTCCGCTGGATTGTTTTGGGCGAATTTACGTAGCTCGCGAAGGAATTAATGCGCAAATGAGTGTGCCCGAACATCATTTTGAAGCTTTTTTGCAAACACTTGAAAAGTATGAAATTCTGCAAGGAATTCCAATAAAATATGCCATTGAAGACGATGGAAAATCGTTTTATAAACTCACCATAAAAGTACGCCCAAAATTGGTTGCCGACGGTTTGGATGACGGAGCTTACGATGTTACAAATGTTGGAAAACATTTGACTGGCCTGGAATTTCATAATTACATCGGGCAGGAAAATACAGTTGTTGTAGATATGCGCAATTTTTACGAAAGTGAAATTGGCCATTTTGAAGGAGCAATTTGTCCGGAGGCAGATACGTTTCGCGAAGAATTGGAGATTGTAACTGATTTGCTGGAAGACAAAAAAGACAAAAAAATTCTGTTGTATTGCACCGGTGGAATTCGCTGCGAAAAAGCCAGCGCCTATTTAAAACATAACGGTTTTGAAGATGTAAACCAGCTTCATGGAGGCGTTTTGGAATATGCTCGCCAAATAAAAGCGACAGATCTCCAACCCAAATTTATTGGTAAAAACTTTGTTTTTGATGAACGTATGGGCGAGAGTGTAAACGGGGAAATTATTTCGCATTGCCATCAGTGTGGAAAACCTTGCGACACGCACACCAACTGTGCAAATAATAGTTGTCACCTGCTTTTTATCCAGTGCGACGAGTGCCGTGAAAAATACGACGGATGTTGCACTCCCGAATGTACAGAAGAAAAAGCGGGTCATCACCACGCAGTTCAAAATCGCTACATTTTTGGGAATAGCCGGAAATACAGAAAAAGTTTAGCATTGGTGAGAGCAGAGAAAAAGTCAGAAGCTCCAATAAGCAAATAACAATAATCTCAAGCTCAATGAATTTTTAAATGATTTGAAGCTTGTTTTTTGGAGATTTGATAATTTTGCATCGCGATGAATAATTTCTGGAGAGAATTTAAAGAACCTGTTTTTTCCCTTGCCCCTATGGAAGACGTGACCGACACTGTTTTCCGTGAAATTGTAATGGGCATGACAACGCCCGGGAAACTTCATGTGGTTTTTACTGAATTTACTTCAGTTGAAGGAATGAATCATCCGGTGGGCAGAGAACGGGTTTCTGAACGCTTAATTGTAAATGATTCGGAACGTGAATTGCTGCAAAGATTAAACATCAAACTGGTTGCTCAAATTTGGGGACGAAATCCGGAGATTTACCACAACATTGCCAAATACATTTCCGAAAATTATCAGTTCGACGGGATTGATATCAACATGGGGTGCCCTGTAAAAAAAGTATTTAAAATTGGTGCGTGTAGTGCGCTGATCGGCGAGCCGGAACTGGCAAAAGAAATTGTTCAGGCAACCAAAGAAGGCACGCAGCTTCCGGTGAGTGTAAAAACCCGAACAGGAATTAAACAGCACCAAACAGAAGAATGGATTTCAAACTTACTGGAAGTCGATCCGGCAGCCGTAATTTTACACGGACGCACGCAACGCCAGCAATCGGAAGGCAATGCCAACTGGGAAGAAATTGCAAAAGCCGTGCAGCTTAAAAATGAAATAAACCCGGAAATCCCTTTACATGGAAACGGCGATGTTTTTTCCTACAAACAAGGCTTGCAACACATGAAAGAAACGGGTGTAAACGGAGTAATGGTTGGGCGCGGAATCTTTCAGAATCCCTGGTTTTTCAATCCTGAAAAAACAGAAATTTCGAAAGAAGAACGAATTCAGAAATTAATTGAACACACAAAACTTTTTGAAAAAACCTGGAGCCCCGAAAAAAACTTCAATATTCTGAAACGCTTTTACAAAATTTACCTTAACAGTTTTGAAGGAGCAGCAAAATTGCGCGCCGATTTGATGAATGTAAAAAATTACGACGAAGTCTATTCTTATTTCGGATAATTCCGGCGAAAAAACTTTCACAATAAATTAGGGGGAGATTTTGGTTAAATTGTCATAACTTTAAGTCAACAAAATCAATTATTTTCACCTAAACTCATAAAAATGAAAAGCCAAATCAACCGGAGAATTTTTTTAAAAACAGGTTATGTTACAGGATGTGCGACTTTATTATCAGGCAAATTATCAGCATTTAGCTTTCTGCAAGAAGAGACTCCAGATCCAAAGAAACTAAACTATTGTGGTTATAAATGTCCGGACAATTGTAAACTGTTGGAAGCATCGGTAAAAAATGATCCGGCATTAAAAAAAGAAGTATATGAAACATGGAAAATGCAAGAACGGCATAATGTGGATTTTGATGCTGATAAAATTTTCTGTTTCGGATGCAAAATAGACGATAAACCACTTGGTGTGGTCGTAAAAAAATGCACTGTTCGCCAGTACGCGATTGAAAGAAAAATGGATGCTTGTATCGAATGCCAAAATTTAAAAACCTGCGAAAAAGAGCTCTGGCAAAAATTCCCCGGTTTTCATAATACAGTAATAAAAATGCAGGAAAGTTACATTGAGGCAAAATCCTGATTGGCACTACGACTTTTTAAAATCTGTTTTAAACAATTAAATTTTGTTCGTTTGAAAAATTACCAGAAGATACATTATATTTGGGCTAATAGCCTGTTCGTCATTTTTCAGAAATAAAATTTTATCCATCCCCAAAAAATGATACATTCGCAGAAATCATTTTATCTAAACCAATTATGCGAATTCTATCCACTTTACTTTTCCTGTTTCTTTTCGCAGGTATTTCACCAAACTCAATAGCACAAAAACTTCCCGGAGTTGCCGTTAATTATTCCAACCCTGAAAGTGAAATTTATTTGGGCAGCCCGAGCATTGCAATTCTTAGCGATGGAACCTATGTGGTGAGTAACGATTATTTTGGAAAAATTGAAGGAAAATCAAGAAATGGGTCTGTTTTTCAATCCAAAAACAAAGGAAAAAGCTGGGAAAAAATTGCGGATATAAAAGGTATGTTTTGGTCGAACCTGTTTGTTTTGAATAATGAACTTTATTTACTGGGAACCGACGGCCAATACGGCAACTTTGTAATTCGCAAAAGTACAGACGGTGGACACACGTGGACAACTCCAAAAGATAAAAACTCTGGTTTGCTTCGCGACGATTTTGAATATCACACTGCGGCCATGCCGGTAGTTATAAAAGATGGAAGAATTTACAGGGCAACCGAAGTTCGGAATCCTCCCGAAGGCTGGGGTGTCAATTTTGAATCGCTGATTTTGTCGGCTCCGGTGAACAGCGATTTATTAAAAGCGGAAAACTGGACTGCATCAAATCATATTCACTACAATCCGGATTGGCCGGCTGGAGATGCCTGGCTGGAAGGGAATGCGGTAAAAACAGCAGACAATAAAATTGTAAATATTTTACGTGTAAATGAAAAAACAAATGGCGATTACGCTGCTATCATAACTATTTCAGAAGACGGGGAAAAAGCAGAATTTAACCCGGAGGAAGGTTTTATTCATTTCCCTGGCGGTTGTAAAAAATTTACAATTCGTTACGATGAAAAATCAAAAAGATACTGGACATTAACCAATTTCAAAAAAGACATTGGTTACAATCCGGAAAGAACCCGAAACTGTTTGTCACTGGCTTCGTCGCCCGACCTAAAAACCTGGACCGTTCATGAACATGTTATTTATAATCCGGATTACATTGCACATGGATTTCAATATGCCGACTGGCTGGTTGATGGTGATGATATGGTTGCCGTTATCCGCACAGCGTTAGATGATGGCAAAGTAGCCGCGCACAATTGCCACGATTCCAATTATATTCTTTTCAAACGGATAAAAAATTTCAGAGATTTCGACAAATCAGAAATTGCAAAATATCACAATTGATACTGCTTTTAAAGATTTAAATATTTCAGAAACTCTTCGCGAACGGATTTGTCTTTAAATTTTCCTGAGTATTCTGCGGTAACCGTTGTGCTGCTTTCATCTTTAATTCCGCGGCACGATACACACATGTGTTTTGCATTGATAACAACCGCAACGTCTTCCGTTTTCAGAATCTTTTTTAATTCACTGGCAATCTGCACTGTTAAACGCTCCTGTACTTGCGGACGACGCGCAAAATAATCAACAATCCGGTTAATTTTTGAAAGCCCGATAACCTGGCCGCTTGAAAAATATGCAACATGCGCTTTCCCAACAATCGGTAAAAAGTGGTGCTCGCAAAACGAATTCATGTTAATGTCTTTCTCCACTAACATTTCGCCATATTTGAATTTATTTTCAAAAACCGAAATGGCCGGTTTATTTTTAGGATCCAATCCATAAAAAATCTCCTGAACAAACATTTTTGCTACCCGGTGCGGAGAGCCGTTCAAACTATCATCAGTTAAATCGAGGCCAAGTGTGTCCATTATATCGCGAAATCTATCTTCGATAATTTCCATCTTCTTCTCGTCCGATAGAACAAAAGCATCCTTTTTTAAAGGCGTTTCTATTGAAGTTGCAATATGATTGTCCCCGATAACAGCATGTCCGTTCAATTTTTCTTTTGAATGTCCGTTGCCATTGATTTTAGTATTCCCATTTATTTTTTTAAGTACAATTCCTTCTTTCATCGTTTCCTGCTTCAATTATTTAACAAAATTAAAAACGATATTTAAAACAGACGACAAAGTGTTTTGTTTAAGATTAGTTTGCATTTTTTTAAACAAATCTGGCTTCATTTTATTAAAATCAAAATTCCCAGGCTTTTACACATCAGTTCTGAAAAAGAATTCGAATCGCCAGAAAAGAAGTGCAGCCCGGTAAACTATTTTTTCAAAACAATTGGTTATTTTAGGGCAATAAAGATTATTTTCAAACCATAAAACCTAGTTCTGTTATGAAAAAAGTTCCAATAATTCTTTTACTTATATTTTCCACTAATTTTATTTTTGCTCAACCGAAGGAAGATAACAACGATTTTCTGAATCTTAATAAAACAGAGCGGCTGGAATGGTTCAGGGAACTGGGGTTTGGAATGTTTATTCATTTTAGTTTCGACAGTCAGCTGGGAATTGTCATCAGTCATTCCATGGCCGGTGCTTCCGACGATTACTTAAACCGTTTTGTAAACGAATTGCCCAAAACATTTAATCCGAAAGATTACGATCCGGAAGAAATTGCCAATCTGGCCAAACTTGCCGGAATGAAATACATTGTTTTTACAACAAAACACCATTCCGGTTTTTGTATGTGGGATACCAAAACAACCGATTTCAACATAACCAATACCCCGTATGGAAAAGACCTGATAAAAGAATACGTTGACGCCACCAGAAAAGCAGGATTGGCAGTCGGATTTTATTTTTCGCCGGAGGACTTTAACTTTTTATATGAAAACGATTTACCGGTGAGAAGAAGATTCCCTGAACCAATTCCGCAAAACATAATGGCAAAATACCTGGAGTTGGTTGAGTTACAATGTATGGAGCTAATGGCACAATATGGCGAAATTGATGTTATCTTTTTTGACGGGGGCGAGGGTCCTTTACAGGAAAAATGTAAAGAAGTAGTATGGGAACTCCAACCCAATATTGTTGTAACACGGGGAGCTATTCAAACACCGGAACAAACTCTTTTGGGAATTGCATCTGATGAACCATGGGAATCGTGTATTACCATGGGAACACAATGGGCTTACAAACCAACAAACGAGGAATATAAAACCGGAGCACGTTTAATCGAAATATTGATTGAAACCCGTGCAAAAGGAGGAAATTTATTATTAAATGTTGGGCCAAAACCTGATGGAGGACTTCCGGAACAACAGGAAGAAAATCTGCGTGAAATGGCCGCCTGGAACTTTATAAATGGCGAGTCTGTAGAGAAAGTCAGTCCATGGATTCTTCCCAATGAAGGTGACATATGGTTTACATGGAAACCGGAGGAAAAAACTCTGTACGCATTTCTAACCAAAATCTCTGATTGGGAGAAAGGAACACGACGGGAGTTTACTCTAAAATCAGTGACAGCAAGTGAGAATACCGGAGTGAGTGTGTTGGGGCAATCAGGCGAATTGGTAGAATATCAGCCATCAACTGATGCAAAAACTTATTTTGAACAAAAAGAAGACGGACTTCAGATTTCGTGCGTACGTGCGCAACGGATTTATAACAACAGCAAATGGACAAATCCAGTTGTTTTAAAACTAAGCAATGTGGAGCCCGCACTTGTACCTCCGGTTGTGCTTACAAAAAATGCTGAAATAACAACAGGAACCACTGAATCTCTGGTTTTTAATGGTGAAGTAGTAAAAATGGGGGATGGAAAAAAATTGAAAGTTGGTTTTCAATATCGCGAATATGCCGGCTTTGTAGAAGAATTGTATTCCGATGAATGGAGAGAAACACAAACTGTCCAGATTTCGAAAAACAGCGAATTCAGCATAAAACCAAATCTGAAAACATCAGGAAAAGAATATCAGGTAAGAGCATTTATCGACCACCCAAAATTGAGGGTATATGGAGATATTGTCAGAGTTAAGTTTTAATCTACTCCTTTTACTTTCAATTTAATTGTATAAACTGAAGTTCTGGCAGTAATAAAAAGAATATTTCGTTTTTTGCCTCCAAAACAAACATTTGAAGGTTTTTCCGGGACTTCAATTTCCTGCACCAGTTCACCCGTTGGAGAGTAAACCCACACCTTTCCCGACGTAAGATAAATATTTCCTGCATTGTCAATGGTCATCCCGTCAGAGCCTTTAGGGGCAAAAAAGGTTTTGTTTGCCAAACTACCATCGGGTTGAATATCATATTTCCAGATTTTGCCGTCGTTAATATCTGAAACATAGAGAATTTTACCGCTGGGTGTCCCAATCAAACCGTTGGGCTGTTTAAAATCGTCAATTACACGTATTATTTTCCCGTTTGGATTCAAATAGTAAACACCCCTCACCTCCTGCTCTTCACCACGACCTTTCTCCCACCATTTGCGATGATAATAGGGATCTGAAAAATAAATCCCGTCATCCGGAGCAATCCACAAATCGTTGGGTGCATTTAGCAATTTCCCGTTATATCCTTCATGAAGGATATTTAGTCCTTTATTCGCATCAAAATAAGCCAGTTGATTATATAAATCAGCACAGGTAACCAATTCACCCTTTCTATTAAAGTACAATCCATTGGAACGGTTGGTGCCTTCCAACCAGAGCGAGATTCCTTCTTTCTCATCCCAAACATAAATTTTGTCGTTGGGCTGGTCTGTAAAATATACACGCCCATCGGGTGCCACCGCAGGCCCCTCGGTAAAAGAATAACCTGTTCCGGCTTTTTCAAGCTGAGCCCCGCGGACAATAAAACTCCTGCCTTGTCCAAAAACTACAGAATAAAGTATGATTACAAAAAAAAGTAAGAGACCCAATTTTTTCATTTTGTGTTGATTTAATATGATAAATTTATGTATTCTTTCTGAAGAAGCAACCAATTCGAGTTTGGATTTGGTATATTTGGGGCTGTATCTATTATAAAATAATATCTAAATCAACCAAAATCATGAAGAAGTCTCAAATTACTTACTTTCTTTTTGTATTTCTGTTTGTTGTTTTTGCATCAAGTTCCAAGGCTGAAATAACTCTACCTGCCATTTTTGGCGACCATATGGTTTTACAGCAACAAACCGATGCAGCCATTTGGGGAACAGCATCTGCCAATAAAACGGTAAAAGTTACCACTTCATGGAACAACAAAAGTTATTCAACAAAAGCCGATTCAGAAGGAAAGTGGAAAGTAAAAGTTTCAACTCCTGTAGCAGGCGGTCCGTTTTCAATTTCCATTTCCGATGGAAAAACAAAAAAACTAAACAATGTTCTAATAGGTGAAGTATGGGTTTGCTCAGGGCAGTCGAACATGCAGATGACAATGTCGGGCTATTTTAACCAACCTATTTTAAACGCCAACGAAGATATTACAACTTCAGCAAACGAATCCATACATTTATTCACAGTTAAGCGTGAAAAAAGCCTGGAAGTAAGTAACGATTTCACTGGTGAATGGCTGGAATGTGTTCCCGAAAATGTGGCTGACTTTAGCGCTGCAGCTTACTATTTTGGAAGAATGATTCAGAAAGCTTTGGATGTTCCGGTTGGCTTGATTTGCTCCAGTTGGGGAGGAACCCGGATAGAACCATGGATGAGTGAAAGCGGTGTCAAAAATTTCGATTTTGTAAATCTGCCGGATAAAAACATGACCGGTGATTTTTCACAGCAAACGCCAACAGTATTATACAACAGCATGATTGCCCCAATGGTAGGATATGCGATTGCCGGTGGTTTGTGGTACCAGGGAGAAGCCAACAGAAACCAACCTAAAGAATATGAAAAACTGTTGCCCGGGCTGGTTGAAAACTGGCGAGATGAATGGGGAATTGGCGATTTCTCGTTTTATTATGTACAAATTGCTCCCTACGATTACGGACAGGCTGGTATGAATTCAGCATTTATCCGTGAGGCAATGCTAAATGCTGCCGATGATATTCCAAATATCGGGATGGCCTGTGTAATGGATGCTGGTGAAAAATATTGTATACACCCTGCAAACAAGGAAGCCGCAGGTGAAAGACTGGCCTATCTTGCCTTGGCTAAAACCTACGGAAAAAGCGGCTTTGAATATTCAGGGCCTGTTTTGAAGGATATGACAGTTGAAGGACAAGTTGCAAAACTTACCTTTGACCACGCAAAAAACGGTCTGACTACTTTTGGGAAAAAACTGGAAAACTTTGAAATTGCCGGAAACAACAAACGATTTTATCCGGCTGAAGCATTTATCACCCGACAGGGAATTACTGTGTTTGCGCCCCAGGTTGGCGAACCTGTAGCCGTGAGATATGCTTTTAAAGATTTTGTAGTTGGTGAGTTATACAATACAGAAGGACTGCCGGCGTCATCTTTCCGAACTGACGACTGGGAAAATTAAAATTTGAAACGGGAAAATTTTATTTTAAACTATCTCCCGAAAAAGATTCCATCAGGTGAATTGCTGATGGAATTTTTTTTATCTCTTTTATCAAATTAATTTACTGCCCCAAAAAGCATCATTAACCGACAAAAACCAACCACTCGTTGTTTTTTGACTTTGATTTCCTTTTAGCTTTCCTCAAATTTGAAGCGAAAACAGAAAACAATTTGCAACCTTCTTTCATTTTCACTGTCGTTAGACAGTAAAAGCTATGAAAACAATTAAACAATTTCGCAATGAAACAAATCTTACTTGTTCTGCCTTTTTTGTGTCTTTTTCTAAAAACATATTCACAAAATTCAACAGTAAGCGGCTATATTAAGGATGCCGCAAGCGGGGAAGCGCTGATTGGCGCAACCTGTTATATCCCCGGATTACAGACCGGTGTTACTTCAAATCAATATGGTTTTTATTCGTTAACCCTGCCAACCGGGAACCACAAGATCAACTTTTCTTTTATCGGCTACGAAACACAATCAATTGGCGTTGATTTGAAAGAAAATAAAGTGCTTAACATCTCGCTGGCAGAAGACAGCAAACAACTTGAAGACGTAGTAGTTACCGGAACCAGACGAGACAGAAATATCGAAAGCACCGAAATGAGCATGGAGAAGATTTCGGTAAAGCTGGTAAAAAAGCTTCCTTCGTTTATGGGAGAGGTAGATGTTTTGAAAACCATAACTCTTCTTCCCGGAATCCAAAACGGAGGAGAGGGAAGTTCTGGTTTGTATGTTCGGGGTGGTGGCCCTGACGAAAACTTAATGATTCTGGACGAGGCACCTGTTTACAACGCTTCTCATTTAATGGGTTTCTTTTCCGTCTTTAATTCCGATGCGATTAAGGATATTGAAGTATATAAGGGCGGAATCCCCTCAAAATACGGAGGAAAAGCATCCTCTGTTGTGGATATTCGCATGAAAGACGGAAACATCAACAAATTTCACGGACAGGCCGGAATCGGAAACATATCAAGCCGCCTGACCTTGGAAGGCCCGGTAATTAAGGATAAATGGAGTTTTATTGTATCAGGCAGAAGAACCTATGCTGATGTTGTTGGAAGAATGTTGGGACTGGATGAACTCAAAGAAAACAAGTTGTATTTTTATGATTTAAATTTAAAAACCAATATCCAGTTTTCACACAAAGACCGGCTGTACATTTCAGCCTACACCGGCGACGATAATTTCAAACTGGGAGAATCGATTTATATGCGCTGGGGAAACGTGACAGGAACGGCCCGCTGGAACCACATTTTTGGAAACAAACTCTTTTCGAATACTTCATTTATTTATTCCAATTATGGTTATAAACTGGGTGTACCGGGAAATTCGGCTGACCAATTTGACTGGGATTCACATATCAAAGATTACAATTTCAAAGAAGATTTTTCGTGGTTCTTAAATGCCAACAACCGGATTAATTTTGGAATTAATATTATCAAACACCATTTTGAACCCGGTAATATCGACGCGAATGAAAACTCATTCTTTGAACCTTTACAGCTTACCAACTACAATGCTGTTGACGGAGCCGTTTACGCTTCAAATGAACAAAAAATTGGTCGTTTGCTCACCGTAAAATATGGATTCAGATTGTCTGCCTTTCAACAAATTGGAGTAGGGAAAGTAAGAGAGTATCAGGATGAGAATGCTCCAAATGCAGATGAAGTTATCAGTGAAACTTCATACAAAAAAGGAGAACAGATTGGCTCTCCCTATATTCATCTTGAACCCAGGGTATCGCTTAAATTAACCACAGGTGAAACCAGCTCGATAAAAGCATCTTACAACCGGATGGTACAGAATCTGCATCTTATTTCAAATACAACTTCACCAACTCCGCTTGACATATGGTTGCCAACGAGCAAATATATCAAACCATTGATTGCCGACCAGATTGCAGCAGGCTATTTCCGCAATTTTGGGAATAATGCCATTGAGACTTCTGTTGAGGTGTATTATAAAGACATGAAGAATGTACTCGACTACAAAGACGGAGCTGAACTCTTTTTAAACGAAGACCTGGAAACGGAGCTTTTAACCGGAACCGGATATGCTTACGGCATGGAAATGCTGATAAAAAAACAGGAAGGGCGGTTTACAGGATGGGCGAGCTACACGCTGGCAAAAGCAATGCGAAAAATCCCGGGAATCAACAATGGCGAAGAGTATCCTTCGACCTACGATCGAACCCATGATCTGTCGTTGGTTTTAAACTACGAAGTCAGTAAACAACTTTCAGTGGCAGCTAACTGGGTTTTTTCGACCGGAAATCCGATAACTTATCCGGTTGCAAAATACGACGTACAGGGAAATACGATGTTTTATTACTCAAAGCGGAACGGGAACCGAATTCCTGATTACCACAGAATGGATCTCTCTTTCACCTATGACTCCAAAAAAAATGAACACCGAAAAGTAAAACGTTCTTTAAATGTTTCTTTTTATAACGTTTATGCACGCAGAAATGCCTATTCAATTTATTTCAGACCCAATGAGGATAATCCGAATATCACTGAAGCTGTAAGGCTTTCAATTATCGGGACAGTTATCCCATCAGTAACCTATAATATCACTTTTTAAACCCGGAATCATGAAAAACAAAATATATATAATTCTGACTTCCATTTTATTTGCTTTAAGCGCATGCGAAGATGTTGTGGAAGTAAAGCTCAGCGACGAAGATGTAGATTTATATGCTGTTGAAGCTAAAATTACAACCGAAAATAACCCCTACGTATTTGTTTATAAAACGCAGGTTGTAAGCTCGGACCAATCGTACGAGGGTTTAAGCAATGCAGTTGTTACTATTTCTGATAATTCTGTACCTTCCAACACCATTCAGTTGTTCGAAAGTACTGAAACCACAGGCCTTTATATGCCTGCTGAAAACGAAACTTATTTTGGTGAAACCGGCAAAGAATACACCGTCAGCATTTCAACTGATGGCACTACAATAACCGGAAGTGATTTATTATCTCAGGTTGAACCTATCGATTCTATTCAGGTGCACTCCTCTCTCCGCGGCGACCACCGCTTTTTGGGGGTGTTTACTTTTGGAAATGAAACTCCTGGTCTCGGGAATTATTATAAATGGGACATTTACATCAACGATGAATTATTAAATGAAGCTGAATACCTGATGGTGGTCAACGATGAGCTTGTGGATGGAAATTATGTAAACGGTTTTGAAATTTTCACTGATTTTCATGACCCAAATGAGGAGTCAGAAAGACTATTAAATTTTGGAGATACAGTGCAGGTAAAACAAACATCCATTTCGGAATTTGCTTACTACTACTATTATCAGATGTTGAACCAAAGCATGTCAGGAGGAATGTTTAGCGTCCCTCCTGCCAATATCGAAAGTAATTTTACAGCAAGCGACGGCAGCACTGTTTTAGGACTTTTTACGGCACATGATGTTTCCACTTCAAATATTGTTCTTATTGATGAAACAATTGAAAGTCAGCTAAAGGATTAATATCTAATTTCGGGGTGGGTTATCCACTATCGGGCTGATGTCAATCAGATACATTTGCCGGCCAAATCCTTCGTGAGAAGAATCGATAGCTACCTGTTTACCATCAGGAGTAAAACGTGGGTGCAAATCTACTCTTAAAACTCCAGGATTATAGGGGTACAGATAACCACCCAACTTATAAGCCAATTTACCAAGCGGTACAAATTTTTTGGTTGGAATATGATACATGTACAGATAAATAAAACCATTAATATTGTATGTGTCAGTTAAAATCCAGTCACCACTTTTGTGCAGGGTAATATGCCCGTTCGGAGCATCAAAATATTTTTCTTTGGGAACACCGGTATCGTCATCTAAAAAACGGAAATACCCCCGAACACGATTTCCGGTTTCAGGATCGGGATGATATCCGTTATCCATAATTTCTTTGTCGTTAATCCAAAAATGATGACTGGGTTCACGATACAGGTATTTCACATCTTTACCATCCAAATTCATAGAAAAACCTTCGGTCCTCGCCTGTGTCCTTCCCGGTTCAGTTTCACGTGCATCTTTAATAAATGTAATAAAACGATCTCCTGAAGGATTAAATCCTTCTCTAAAAAAGTACAATGTCCCTTTTATTGTGTCAGCCGGTAATCCATCAGGATATAAAATATGCGCCATATCGCGAACCGACATAAGCATCTCTACTTTTTCGGTTTTCATATCCATTTTCCAGACTCCAATCTCCGAAGGGGCCCACTGTTCTTTGTATGGATCTTCCACTCCCATATATCTGCATCCCGCATGCACAATACGTTCAAAATTCACCGATAACAATGTTTGCCCATCGGGCGAAATGGTGTAAACGGAAATTGGGAGCGTGCGTGTTTGTTTGGTTCTTATATTATAAACCCTGCTTATCAGTTTCTTCCCGTCATCCGAACGGTCATTCCAGATTATCTCTTCCGATGAGCCGGGAATCCATTGTAGCCTGCAGCCTTGCTGCCAATTCCAGGCAGTTGTTTCGCCTATTTTTATCCATTTATTGTTGTCCACCAAATCAAAGTAGCCAATTTCTCCTTTGTCTGACGACTGAACAATCCTGCCTTCAACAAAAATACGCATCCCCAGCATGTATCTTCCTTCCGGGTCAAACTCCAATAGCTCGCGCTGCGCACAATTATAAAAAAAGAATCCGTGATACATTGGAGCCTCAGAACTTCCCACCGGAGAAATTCTTACAGGTTCAAAATACACCGCATCCTTCGCATTTAAAACTTCCTCGAAACTATTATAAACGGAATAAGATTTTTTGTCGTTTGATTTTAAACTTTCTTTTTCTGACGCAAATAAACTGATTGATAACAGAAATGGGAAAACGACAAATAATGGCCTCATCATATCTAATGGTTTAGTTAAAATAAATAACACCATAAAATACAAAAAATTCGCTAACATACTGTATAGAAAAAGGAAGCGCTCGCTTTAATCAATGTATTTTCTTTTTAAACTTTCTTCAATTGATTGTTTAAAATTAGCTGTTCTCCTTTCTGGGGCTGAAAAACAACAGTATTTCCGTTGTACATTATCTTGCATGATTTTCCAAGTAAAGAAGTAATTTTTAACTCCTTCAAAACACTTTCTTCCCACTTAATATCAATTTCAAAACCACCACGAGAACGCAAACCTGTTATCTCGCCGCTTTTCCATGAAGGTGGAAGCGCCGGTAGAATCTGTAATACGCCATTGTGACTTTGCATCAGCATTTCGGCGATACCTGCAGTGGCTCCAAAATTACCATCAATTTGAAATGGAGGGTGTGTATCAAAAAGATTCGGAAGGGTTGATTTAGCCAACAAAGCCTGTAAATTTTCTTCTGCCTTTTTGCCATCTTTTAAACGGGCATAAAAATTTATTATCCAGGCGCGGCTCCAGCCCGTGTGTCCTCCTCCGTTTGCCAATCTTGCTTCAATGGTCTTTCTTGAAGCTTCGAGCCACTTTGGATCATCCGGATTGGTAAATTCTTCTCCCGGATAAAGTGCATATAAATGCGAAATATGACGGTGTCCCGGATTTTCTTCAGGAAGTTCTTCCGACCACTCCAATACACGACCATCCGACCCTATCTGCGAAGGAGTAAGTTGAGCAAGTTTATTTTTTAATGTATCGGCAAATTCAGCATCAACTTTTAATATTTCTGAAGCTTTTATACAATTTTGAAAAAGTTCCCTGATAATTTCGTGATCCATGGCAGGTCCCATACAAACAGCCGCCGCCTCTCCATTTTTGGTTATAAACTTATTTTCAGGCGACATGCTCGGTCCGGAAACCAGCAATCCTGTTTTTGGATTTTCAACCAAAAAATCAACAAAAAACAACGCTGCTTCTTTTAAAACCGGATAAGCCTCTTTTTTTAAAAATTGTTCATCGCCTGTATATTCGTAATATTCCCAGAAATGGTCGGAACACCAGGCGGCTCCCATGGGCCACATTCCGTAACCGGTCATTCCGATTGGGTCGGTGAATTTCCAAACATCGGTAGTGTGGTGAGCCACAAACCCTCTGCAGCCATATACCTCTTTTGCGGTTATTGAACCACGTTCACGGAGCCCTTTAACAAACTCAAAAAATGGCTGCTGACATTCTGCAAGATTGGTTACCAGCGACGGCCAGTAATTCATCTGAATATTTATATTAATGTGGTAATCGGCGTTCCATGGCGGTGATAAAGACGGCTCCCAAATTCCTTGTAAATTTGCAGGAAGACCATCAGGCTGTGATGAACTGATTAGCAGATAACGTCCAAACTGAAAATACAATTCTGCCAGATGAGCGTCAAGCGCCCCGTTCTTTATCCTTTGTAACCTTTCATCAGTTGGGATATTCAAAGTATCTAATGAGTTCAACTCTAAATCCACACGGTTAAACTGCTTCTGATAGACAGCAATATGTTTTGATTTGAGAGCTTCAAATTCTATTTCTTCGGCTTGTTTAATATCAGCCGTTGCTTTTTCCACTTCATCTGCACCCCAAAAATCCGTTCTTCCTGAAATTAGAATTTCAATTTCATCCGCATTCTTAACGACTAAACTTTCATTTTCAGAAATTACTTCACCTCCATTATTTTTTATATTCACAATTGAAGCAAAATGGGTTCCTTCTCCCTCATATTCTGCAAAACCGGACATCAACAACTGATTCTCACCAACTGAAACCGTTTCTGCGTCACCTGGTCTTTCCAGCCAGGTTTTAAAATTCAAACTTCCTTTTTTTGATGCTGAAAGTTTTATAACAACAACTTCATCAGGGCGCGAAGAAAAAAACTCACGAGTAAATTTTACTCCATTCGATTCAAACGTGGTTACTACAACTGCATTCCGCAAATCAAGTTCTCTTTTGTAGTTACTTATATCATCTAATCCCTCAAACTGAAGAAAAAGATCACCCAAAGTTTGATAAGTATGGACTCCGCCATCCAACCTTGTACCCATAATTTTTTCCTGTGCGAGCCGGTCACCTTCTGCATACTTTCCCTCAAAAAGCAACTGCCTAACCTCTTCCAGGTAATTTTGTGCTTCCTGATTGGCCCGGTTAACTGGTCCACCTGTCCACACCGATTCTTCATTTAATTGAATATGTTCCGTTTTAATTGTTCCAAATACCATGGCGCCAAGCCGTCCGTTTCCAACCGGAAGTGCTTCAGTCCAATCACCAGCTGGTTGATTATACCAAAGTATTAAGTCGCGTTTTTCCTTTTTGTCGGTTTTACAAGACAATAGAAAGAAACAAACAATAAAAAAAGAGATGAAAATTTTTCGCATCTTATCAGGTTTTTGTTGATACTCCGAATATAAGAATTAATATTTTCATTGCGGCGGCCATAAAATAAAAGGGGTAGTGGTTTTTAACAAATAAACCATTCTACCCCTTTTTAATTTATTACCCCAATTCTTTTTAATCGTTACCTCTTCTGGTTTCAATAATTACTACACCGTTTGCGCCTCGTGCACCATAAATAGCTGCGCTTCCGTCTTTAATTACATTTATACTTTTTACCTGTGTGGTCGGTATCGAATTTAGCACACTTGAATCTACCGTCACACCATCAAGAACAATTAAAGCTGCTGTACTCGAATTGATTGAATTTACTCCTCGTATTTGAATTTCGCCGTTTACCACCTGAACCCCGGTAAAACGTCCGCGAATAATTTCAAAAATATTACTATACTGTGAAAAATCCATATCGTCCCGATCGAGAGATGACAAAGCATTTAGCTTTTCTTCATCGTTTACATAACCATAACCTATTGCATATTCTTTAGCCTTGGGGCCAGGTTTGAGTTTCTGGTTTATCGCCGCAATCTTGGATTTCTCGTCCAACTTTACTCTCTGGTTATAAAATCCTTTTGCACTAACGACGAGAACATCCTCGTTAGCAACACCAACGGAAAAATTTCCGAGGCTATCAGTAAAAACCTCCTGTTTGGTACTTTTTACTTTAATACTTGCACCATTTATCATGATACTGTCAAAAGTAGTTACCAATCCGTGAATAATTCGATCTTGTGCCTGCAAGTTCAGCGACACAAAAAAAGCTATTGTAAACAGTAGTGAATAATAGATTTTTCGATTCATGGTTTTTATTTTAGATTTTTTAGTTTTACCCATCTCTTTTGTTTTTTAATCTTTAAATACAGATAAAAAGTAACAAATTCTATGCAATTTACTTTTTACTCATGTCGCTGCCTCGTTTTGTTTCTATAACGACAACGCCATTTGCCCCTTGAACTCCGTATATGGCTGAACTCCCATCCTTGATAATATCAATACTTTTCACCTGATCGGTTGGAATATTACTCAGAGCACTTTCGTCTCGCTGAACTCCATCTACTACGATAAGTGCAGCATTATTAAAACTATCAAAAGTATTTTTCCCCCTTACTATTACCTCCCCGTCCACCACACGTACGCCTGAAAACCGGCCTCTCAAAATTTCGTAAATATCAGTATATTTCGAGAAGTCCAAATCATCGTCATTAAGGTTCGACAAGGCGTTAAGTCTGTTCACATCGCTTACATGTCCGTACCCTACGGCATGTTCTCTGCTTTTGGGACCAGGTTTCAACACAAGGTTTATTGCAGCAAATTTAATTTTAGAGTCCAATTTAACTCTCTGCTTATAAAAACCATTAGCACTAACGACCAAAACGTCATCATTATCACACTGCACTGCAAAATTTCCATAATTATCAGTTAAAATAATTTGCCCTGTGCTCTTTACTTTTACATCCACTTTTGCCAGTCTGATACTGTCAAAAGTTGTAACAGTTCCATGAATAACTTTATCCTGTGCGCTTAAACTAAAACTTGCAAGAAATAATACTGTACATGTGAAAGAAAAAAAGTTAACAATTCTCATGGCTCAATTTTTAGGTGAACAATTACAACAAAGTTAGACAAATTATTCTATCAAAGGTTTAATTATCAATCGTTTTAGAAACAAAGAAAAATATGTTTTTCAACCTATTTTCATCTAAAAAATGTCGAGGCTGATAAACTCCTGCTTTAGAAATTT
This sequence comes from Maribellus comscasis, assembly GCF_009762775.1. Lineage (GTDB taxonomy): Bacteria > Bacteroidota > Bacteroidia > Bacteroidales > Prolixibacteraceae > Draconibacterium > Draconibacterium comscasis. Next base: position 742,299 of record NZ_CP046401.1, read on the forward strand.
CAAACAATTTTTAACTAATCTTTTTAAGCCTTTGTTGATCCGACTTTTTTCACCCGGTATGGCTTTTTATGCTGCGATTCAAAATAAGTACGCATTTGCAACTCGGCAATTATTCCGATAGTGATAAACTGAATCCCTCCCATTACAAGCAAAATCCCCAACAATAAAAGAGGTTTACCCCAGATATCATTTCCCAAAATTTTCAGAATTAACATGTAAATATTAATCAATACTCCTATTCCAAGTGTAACAATACCGATAGTTCCGAAAAAGTGCATCGGGCGTTGCAAATATTTTTTAAAAAATACCATTAATATCAGATCGCTCATTACCCGGGTAGTTCGCCCCAGATTATATTTTGAACTTCCAAATTCACGAGGCCTGTGGTTTACATCCACCTGAGTAAGATGGGTGGCTCCCTCAAGTGCGATTAAAGCCGGAATATAACGATGTAATTCCCCATAAATGTGAATACTTTTTATTGTTTCTTTTGTAAAAATTTTGAGTGTACAGCCTAAATCTCTCATATGAATCCCAGTGGATTTCCGGATCATATAATTCGCAATTTTTGAAGGTATTTTACGAAGGAACATTCCATCCTGCCTATTGGCACGAACGCCGGCAACCATATCCCAGTCCTCTTCCTCAATCATTTTCAGCATCATGGGTACATCGGCGGGATCGTTTTGTAAATCACCATCAATCAACGCAATAAATTCACCTTCCGCCTGGTCTATTCCGGCTTGTAATGCTGAGCTTTGCCCGTAATTCTTCTTTAACTCAACGAGGATAAAACGCTCATCATCTATTCTTTTAATTTCAGCAACCGTATTATCAGTTGAACCATCGTCAACAAAAATAGCTTCAAAATCAATTCCACCTAATGCTTCTTTTATTTGTTTTGAAAGGGGATGGATACTTGGTTCTTCATTGTATACACAAATAACCAGTGAAAGTTTTTTCATGTTTTTGTCTTTAATTCTCCGAATTTTGTTTTCTGTTTTCGTTTACAATCAGCGAATTTAGCTTTTTATTCCTTTTATTAACAAAGTGTCGCATTTTGCTGCGTTTAACCTATGCTTTAATATTTTTTGATAATCGTCGGAATTGTACCATTCATCAAAATCTTCTTTTGTTTTAAATTGAATAAGCACAAAACGTGTATAATCCCACTCTCCTTCCAGTAGCTGTGGTTCATTTTCAACAGATAAATATTCACCGTTGAACTTTTTAAATATCTCGCCGGCTTTATCAATATATTTTTGATACTCCCGCGTATCACGAATCTTTATGTTGGCAACAAAATAATAGCTCACTTTATAGTGTAGAAACGATTACCAGTATATAACGTACAAAATTAGTATTCCAAATTAATTTTTATATGATTTAGCTTATGCCTTTAAACTTCCAGATAAATGAAACACGCAACGTTTTATATTTCCAGTCGTGTAAGCCATGTTGATATTTAAGCCTGACTGCTCTGTTCTCAAAATCTTTACGCATTTCAAAATTTAGCTGCATCGGCCGGTCGTGCTCATTTTTATATCCGGAGTAACCCGAAAATGAACCCGAAAACAACCAGGTATTTTTTACAATTTCACTTCCCACAGCATATAAAAACGCGTCGTTCTGAAGATTGAGTTCATCGTTGGTTTGCCAGGAATAAAAACCTATTAATCCGAAAGGACGAAATAAAGTGGCCTCTTTTTGTCCAAAATCTTTTGAAAAACTCAAATCAAAAAAATAACCGGGACTATCGGTGTAACGTGCAGACTCCAACTGGTTTCCCGAAGCTGTTTTTGTAGCAAACCTTAGCAAAGTATTGGGGAATCTTCTGTCTTTTGAAATCTGAATCAAAGTACTAAAATAAAAATCGCCAATCGCAACTCCTGTTCCATCTTTGTTTCTGGCGATTCGTTCGTTTCTAATTTCTTCTGAGAAAGCAAAATACTCAAACAATACTCCCCACATTTCAACAGCAATTCTATTTTTTGCAAATGGAAGAAAAAGTTTTGCAGAAATATCCTGAGTGGGGTCTCCTGAATGAAAGTGATTTGAGGCTGTAACCTGAAACTCAGTTTCCTCCGTAATAAATCCTCGCTTAATTTCGGGAACAGGTAATGCATTTGGCCCCATATAACCGGGAGTAATCTTAATCCAGTTTCGCCACCCCGGATCACCTGACTCCCAGCCGTGAAGTTCGTTCCACCATCCCCAGTCATCCTGGGCGCTTGTATATAAGAATGAAAATAAAAAAGTGAAAAATAAAAGCCGAAACTTCATGTTTTATCGTTTGAATTTTCAAAGATAAAAAAACCCTTCAGACAAATCTGAAGGGCTATTATTTAAAGCTCCAGTTTTTCTCTTATTTTTTGCGGGATAGCATCTTTGTGAACCATAATACACATGGTTTTATAATTTACATAAGGTTTTGATGCATAAAAATATCCTTTGTACTTATTATAGTCACCCCATGAATTTTTTACTTTGTAAAATATTTTTCCTTCCTGATTTTTTGATATTCCTACAATATGCATCCCATGATCATCGGTAGTCTGATAGTTATCAAATGCTACCTGACGCATTTCCTGGGTAACCTCCAATTCCGGAACCGGATTTTTTAGTTCGTATAACTCTTTTTCCTTTTCTCTGTCGGAAAGTGCTTCCCAACGAGTAATCTCAGCATCACTCATGTCTTCAGATGGAGCAGAAGGCAAAACGGCGACTCCCTTATTGCTGGTAGCAAAACCTTTCTCGCTAACATCGGCAGCCCAGGCAACTGTAAAACCGTTATTCAGTGAATAATCTATAATTTCTTCCAAATCCTTTAACGGCACATTATAAACCTTGTCCCACGACCAGTTATCAGGCACCTCCAAAATAAATTTTGAGTAAAACGGATGATGTGTGTATGAAGAAATCTCAACATAGTCATCCATATTTAAACCAATATAATCGGAAGCAAAATCTCTTGGATTATATGTTTTTCCTTTGTAATCAAAATTCCCGGGGAGATCACCAAGATAAGAATTTAGTGTTTGGTCAATGGTTTCGTGCCAAACGGTGCTTAGTTTTCTGTTCTTATTTTCAACAACAGCGTCAACATTTTCTCTCAAAACTCTATCCATTTCCCCGTGAACATGCTTTTCTTCACCATATTCCAATCCATCGTAAACCGATTCGGGAACGATACCAAATTCACGTATCATATTGGTAACATCGTGAAATGCACCACCAGCAGAAAAATTCAAATTACCATGCAAACGTACGTGTTTTTTTGCTTTCTCTGAATAAGCATGCCATACTACAAACATTTCTGAAAGATCAACTTCAGGCTTACCCAAGCGCAGCATTTCCGACTCCAAAAACGACAAAGCAGAAAACGACCAGCATGTACCTGAACGATACTGATCCTTCACAGGTGTGGCAGGCAAAAGGATTTCATCCTTAAACTCATAACCTGGTTCTTTTTTGTTCTTTTTTATTTCATTTCCCGCAAACAGAATGTTTGCCACAAAAGCTGTGAATACAACAGCAAAAAGTAATTTCAACCTCATCTTATCTCCTAAACTATTAATGCTCTAATTTGACTAGCTGTCAAAATTAATAAATAAAATTTCTTAACAAAAACTTTACCTTTTAGAAACATTCTGAATTTTAAAACACAGATTCAAGCTCAATGTTTAAAGGACTTATGAAAACAGATACATAATTAAATACAAACCGAAACAAAACAGCTAACAATCACTATGACAGCCGATAACGAATAATCAAAAAGCAACGGAAATATAATATTCGTTTCAGACCCAAAAAGCAAATTATGCTTTGATGAAAAATCTCCCATTGGGTTAAAACAATATCTCTTGAATATTAGTAATTTCTATATAGTTTTTATTTTGAAATAAGTAAGTTTTATTTACATATTTGTATCAAAATACCATAAAACAAGTCATGATGGAAAAATTTCATAACATGTTTAATCAAAAAATGTGGTCCGCCGGAATTGTTTTTCTGCTTTTGTTTGGAATTATTCTACATTCCTGCAAAGATGAGTTTAATGAAGGCGAGGAAACTTTTGAAGGTTATGGTGACATTTTTATACAGAAAAAGAAAGTGGGCGATGAGACACTGTATGCACCTTATTATCACTTAATTGCAAATTCATCGATTGAGTCTGCAATGGTTGAAACACCAAATGGAGAACTCACTGAACTTGAGCCATATGAATATTTAACAACCTATATAAAAGAACCGGAGGAAGACGAATTTTCTACTTCGATGATGGCGGCTGGTACTTACCGTTTTACGGGTTCATATGGCAATAATAAAACATTTGCTGTTACCGATATGTTTGATGCAGGTATTATCGATTTCCCAAAAATTGATTCTGTCAGTTATGACAACACAAATTACTACATTTATCTTTCCTGGGAAGCTGTCAGCCGTGCAAACATATATAAAGTCAATTTGTTAAGCCAAGCTGGAAATATTGTTTTTAGTGGTGCTGAACTTACTTCAGAATCAAATGCTTTTCTGATAGGTTTAGATACCGAAGGCTGGATAAGCACTCCTTATACAGGAGATGTTTTAACAATACAATTACATGCATATTTGTTGGACAGTAATGCCGACGACGACAACTGGTACTATAATATTGAATGTAATTCATACACCGAAACGCAGGTTATTTGGGGAGAATAGCAAACCTGGCAACATGACAACAAAACCCTCTCTGTAAAACAGAACATAACAAACTGGCCACTAATATATTGAAATCACCTCCAAAGAATAAGGAGATCTTCGATTCTATTTTTTAGCCATTGGATGTGTATTAACTCATTCAATTAATCTCAGCGAAAACAAAAACAACAAATGGTCATTTACCATTCCCGACGCCTGTATATAGGCATATTTCGTTATTACAGCAACAATTATTTAGAACAAATCCAATATCTCTTTATATCTATAGCAAGTGATTAAATGGTCGTTGATAACTCCCGTAGCCTGTAGATGAGAATAAATAACAGTACTGCCTACAAACTTAAAACCTCTTTTCTTTAAATCTTTAGATATCTCATCTGAAAGAGGTGTTGTAGTTGGCATATCTCTGATAGTTTTTAATCTATTTACTATCGGTTTATTGTTTACAAATCCCCAGATATATCTATCAAAACTGCCGAATTCCTTTTGTACATCAAGAAAGCATTTTGCATTATTTACACACCCATTAATTTTAAGTTTATTTCTAATTATAGAACTATCCTGAAGCAGTTCATCTATTTTGTCCTGATTATAATTAGCTATTATATCTGGATTGAAGTTATCAAATGCTTTTCTAAATGCTTCTCTTTTATTTAGAACAATCTGCCAACTTAAGCCAGCTTGAAAACCTTCCAAAACCAGAAACTCAAACAATTTTTTATCATCGTGCAGAGGTACCCCCCACTCAGTATCGTGATACTGAATCATCAACTCATTTTTTGTTCCCCATTCACATCTTTTACACATTTTATCATCTTTTGCCGAAAAAGTTAAATAAAATTAATCAAACCTTTAGCTCTGTTTGTAAAATATTATTTTTGTTTCCTTACAATAAAAGGATGAAACGAATATTAGCTATACTTTTTCTCGGACTCCTGATAGCCCAATCGCAGGCACAGGTTAATCTGAACCATTATATGACTGTTGGACAAACCCGTATTCAGATTGGAAATTATACTGGAGCCATCGAATATTTCAACATTGTAATAAAATTCAAACCTTATCTTCCCGAGGCCTATTTTTACAGGGGGGTGGCAAAACATCAGCTTGAAGACTATCGCGGGGCGATACAAGATTATAATAAAGCGCTGGAAATAAAACCTTTTTACCCTCGGGCCTATACCAACCGTGGCATGGCCTACCACAACCTGAAGGAATACGACGAAGCCATTAGTGATTATAATAAAGCACTGGAGTTTGACCCTGACAATGAATCAATATACAATAACCGGGGAATTGCAAAACTGGCTCAGAAAAATATGGAAGGAGCCATTGAGGACTATAACAAGGCGCTTGAAATCAATCCAAAATCGACATATGCCTTGATGAACCGAAGTAATGCAAAAATTGTGCAGAGTGACATTAACGGAGCTATTCGTGATTTGAACCAGGTTATTATTATTCGCCCGCATTACGCGGCAGCTTATTTAAACCGCGGCCTGGCCCGTTTTGAACAGGATGATTTTGCTTCGGCTTTGCGCGACTATGACCAGAGCATCAGGCTGGATCCTAAAAATGCGCTGGCTTTTAACAATCGGGGAATTGTTAAACACAAACTGGAGGATTACGTTGGTGCGATTATGGATTATGACATGGCTATCCAGCTTAACCCGGAAATGGCAAGTGCTTATTTTAACCGCGCAATGGCTCGGGAGATCCTTGGCCGTCCGGGGTATACCAGCGACTACAAAATTGCCTCCCAGCTTGATCCTAAATTTGATTTGGAAAGCAGGCGTCTGGATGCTGAACAATTGGCGCAAAATCAACAAAACCAGCAGAATCAAAATCAGGGACAAAATTCACCCAATGCACAATCACAACAGTCCGGAAATTCACAAAATAATTCCTCTGCTACTTCAGCAAAAAATAATACCACACAGCAAAACAATTCCTCTGGCGCTCCTCCTGCGAACAATAACCCGCAGAAAAACAATGCTTCGTCTAACGCAAATACTCAAAACAAACAGGAAGACGAAAAGGAAAACAACGAGAGAAATAGAAGGAGAAGAATGAATTTGATTATTGAGGACTCTCGAAATTTACCTGATGATGAAGAAGAGGAAGTTGACGATGGCAGAATTCAAAACAAAAACATAGTAATTGATTTGCAGCCGATTTTTATCATTTCAGCTTTTGACAAAAACGATGTTGATTACGACCGTTTCCAGTATTACAACATGGCTATTGAAGATTTAAACGAAAAAAATAATTATAATCCTTTGTTGACAATCTCAAACAAACCGGTGGCTGAATACATGGACGTATTTGAAAATTTTATTTTGTATTTTAACGCACGCCTGGAAATTCAGAAAAACGCCCACAATTACTTAAACCGTGGAATTTTCAATAGTCTGACCGGAAATTACAACGATGCATTAGCTGATATAGATCAATCAATCAAAATGGATGATAAAAACGGAGTTGCCTACTTTACACAGGCAAATTGTCGTTTTAAGATGTTGCAGGAAATTGAAATGAATTCAGGTTCGGAAAGTGAATTCAGCATCCCGATTACACAGCGTTTTTCAACAGACGATGGTCAACAATCTCATGCAAATATCGATTATAAAGAAATAATGGATGATTACGAAGTAACACTGTTTCTTAATCCTAAATTCTTTTTTGGGTACTACAATCGAGCTTATATAAAACTGAGGCTGAAAGAATACAAAAGTGCGATTGAAGATTTAAACCGTGCGATAGAATTAGAACCTGAATTTGCAGAAGCTTACTTTAATCGTGGTTTGACAAAAATTTACCTTGATGATGTGGAAGGCGGCGCACTCGATTTAAGTAGGGCGGGAGAATTAGGGCTGATTGGTGCATACAACATTATAAAAAGATATTGTAATTAGTTTCGCAAGGAGTAACACCGTCTTTCAAGGCGGTGCTCAACGGGAAATTGTCATTACTTATGGATCTTGAAAAAAATGTAATTTATTTCAATTTCATTTTTTTCAAAATCCAAGGACAAGTTGACTTTGTTTACCACCGCCCTAAAGGACGGAATTAGTTTGATGGTTTCAGGGCAAATGGAAGAAAGCATTAAAACATATAAAGATGTAAACCGCGACAATGGTTTAAATTTTAGAATTCAGCGGATGGAAGACATTTATGCTGAACGAAACGGACAAGTTGACAAACCGCATCGGCACGATTATTACACCGTTTTAGTGGTAAAAAAAGCTACCGGAAAACACATCATCGATTTTAACGAATACTCTTTTTCAACCAACCAGGTCTTTTTTGTAAGCCCGGGACAAATTCATCAGGTAATTGAAGAGCAACAATCTTCGGGTTACGTAATTCTTTTTTCAACTCAGTTTTTAATTGAAAACAACATTCCCTTTCATTTTATTGATGACTTAAATTTATTTAACGACCACGGACACTCGCCGCCCTTGCCGATTAACGAGGCAGAATTGGTTCTTCTTTCAGGTTTCTGCGAGGAAATGATAAAAATACAGGCCTCTGATTTAAAATATAAAGAACAGGCGATTAGTTCGTATATAAAATTGCTGTTGATTCACGGAAACAACGTTTGTACATTAAAAAGCAAAGATCCGCAAAACCAGGAAGCTGTAAATTCAATTCTGAAAAATTTTAAAAATCTGGTTGATAAGAAATATTCAGAATGGCACCAAACCAGCGATTATGCAGCCGAACTTAGCGTTACACCCGATTATTTAAATCGTGTTGTAAAATCGCTGACGGGAAAAACAGCAAAAGAATTTATTCAGTCCAGAATAATTATCGAGGCCAAACGATTAATTGCATTTTCCGGGTTAACCAGTAAAGAAATTGGCTACGAATTAGGATTTTCGGAACCGGCTAATTTTAGTGCTTTTTTCAAAAAAGAAACCGGAATTCCGCCCTCTCAATTCAATAAAATACCTTAAGGTCGTTTTTTCATAATCTTTCTCCGTATTCTCATATTCCCCGGCTTTTATTTTCTTCTGACCTTTGTATCAACAATAATTCAAGAAACAGAAAGGAAATAAAAATGAAAACAATTTTGCATCAATCAGAAACAAGGGGACACGCCAACCACGGCTGGCTCGATTCGCATCACACCTTTAGTTTTGCGAATTATTACAACCCGGAAAGAATGCATTTTGGCGTTCTTCGGGTTTTAAACGACGACCGTGTCGCTCCCGGCAGAGGATTTGGAACGCACCCACATGATAACATGGAGATTATTTCTATTCCACTGGAAGGAGATTTAGAACACAAAGACAGCATGGGAAACAAAGCTGTAATTAAAGAAGGCGATGTTCAGGTAATGAGCGCAGGAACCGGAGTATTCCACAGCGAGTACAATAAAAATACCGACAAAGAAGTGAAGTTCCTGCAAATTTGGGTTTTCCCAAACGCAAAAAATCTCACACCGCGTTACGACCAGATTTCAATTCGCGATGTAAAAAAAGAAAATGCATTTTACCAGGTTCTTTCTCCCAACAAAGAAGACCAGGGAGTTTGGATTCACCAAAATGCATGGTTTCATTTGGGCAAATTTGAAGCCGGAAAATCAGAAACGTACCAGTTGAAAGATGCAAATAACGGAGTTTATGCTTTTGTTCTCGACGGAGAAGTTGAAATTGCAGGACAAAAATTAAACAAACGCGACGGCTTTGGAATTTGGGATACAACAAATTTTCAGTTCAAATCAATTGAAAACAGCCGGGTTTTATTAATGGAAATACCGATGAATTAATAACAAGGGCATGCGCCCACAAAAAGAAATTTAATAAAATACTAATAATTAAAAATTACAATTATGGAAAGCAAAAAAACGATTTGGAAAGTAGATGCAGCACACTCAGAGTTCACATTCAAAGTAAAACACATGATGATTTCGACCATGGGTGGCGAATTTGAAAAATTTGATGTTACTGCAGAAACAGAAGGTGACGATTTCAAAAATGCAGATATCCAGGTAGAAGTAGAAGTAGATTCGATTGTTACAAAAAACGGCGATCGTGATGCCCACTTGAAATCAGACGATTTCTTCAACGCAGAAAAACATCCGCTGATTACATTCAAATCAAAATCATTTGACGGAGAAACTCTGGTTGGTGACCTTACCATTAGAGACGTAACCCAGGAAGTTTTTTTAGACGTTGAATTTAACGGAATTGCAGTTGATCCTTACGGACAAACAAAAGCAGGTTTTGAACTTACCGGTGCAATTAACCGTAAAGAATATGGTTTGAAATGGAATGCTGTAACTGAAGCTGGAAGCGTAGTTGTTTCTGACAAAGTAAAACTGGAAGTGAATGTGCAGTTGGTAAAACAAGCATAATACAATAAGAATAAATCCAGAAAGCATCAGTACAAAATACTGGTGCTTTTTTATTGCTCTTTTTGTTTCACCCAAATTAATTCTGAAGCGCTGTAGCCACGTTGCTCCGCCTTTTTAAGGATGTTAATCAAAACTTGTTCGTCCAATTGAGGAGTGCGACTCAGAATCCACAAATATTTGTCGTTTGAACTTCCAATCAGCGCCCACTGGTAATTTTTATCCAATTCCAGCACATAATAATCGGCATAAAAAATCCAGAAAAAAGACACTTTTAATTTGCCCGGCTCGTCAGTTAGTTTTGCTTTTCCAACCGCCTCATCCAATTCTCCATCCAAAGAATTTTTATAACCCCGATTTACAACTTTTATTTTTCCATCGTCGCGTTTAGAATAAGTTGCGGTTACGCCAACCAAGTCGCGTTCGAAACGGTGGTCGTAACGCGCAATTTCATACCAGGTTCCAAGGTAGCGTTCAATATCAAGCTCTTTTACAGTTGAATAATCCATCGTTCCTGAATTTTGAGACTGACAGCTACTGATAAACAACAAGACAACCAAAACTGAAATCAAATGCCTGAACTTTTGCATAAATCCGATGTTTTACTCATCATTCAATTTCAATATCTCTTCAACAATATTGGCAGAAATTCGAAAATCAGTCATCAACATTTTATCAATTAATGGTTTAACTTTTGGAATAACTGACATTTTCTTAGCTTTATGAATCACACCCAGAGAACCAGTTACCTTAAAATTAAGCCTTACAGCTAACTTTCTCGCTTTTAAATCATCCAGTAAAAGCAATACATCTTCGAGTTCTGTTGCTAATGCGATAGCACTAGCTTCTCCATAATCAAGTTGTGTTTCCAGAAGCTTCTGATATTTTTTATTCTTTACAAACTGGATTTTAATCCAAGAAGGTAGTTCCTCCCCAAATTCTTCAGCGATCTCGGGTGTAGTTATCAATTCACCATAAACCTTCTCTAACAAGTTGAGTTCATCAATCTTATGAAAAAGAATTAGTGCACTCGTATCTGAAATTACGATTTTAGGCATTTGCTATATCAGAATGTAAATCAGAAACAGAAGAACTAAAAACAGATACCCCGTATTTACCCAACATTTCTATAAATGCTCTTTTTGACAATCCAACAATTTCTGCCGCCTGTCCTGCCGATAATTTTGCATCTTCATATAATTTCGAAGCAATTATCATTGAGAGGTCGTAATCTTTTAAATCAACATTATCTGGTATATTAAGTTGAATCTTTCTCATAACCATTCACTTTTTATCAAAAATACAAAATCAACACACCAAATTTCAATTTATGGGTTCGTTTTTGTTTGTTATAAACGAATCTTTACACCATAATACACGCAAAAACTTAAAATGTTTGCAAGAATGCAAATATAAAAGTGCACTATTCCTCAAGCCTTCGAATCATTTCCAAACACATCCGTCCGTTGTGATACGGCGCTTTCCATGCATTAATTTTATGGTCGGGAAGCAAATCGAAATTTTTATCTCTCGCCCAAAACCATTCTCCGTATTCAGGATTAATAATGTGCTTTTGAATAAACTCCCAACTTTTCTTCGCAAACTCTCTATATTTTATATCGCCGGAAATTTGCCATGCATTAAAAAAGCCAATAACAGCTTCCGCCTGCGGCCACCAGTGGTATTCTTCCAAAGATTTGCCATTTTCCTTTTCATAAAAAATACCACCGTTTTCCTGTAAACCTTCGGCAATTGTAATTTTCACCATTTTTAAAGCAATCGGTTTTATTCGATTTATTAAAGCTTCGTCGCCCAAAACATCGGCAGCTTCATACAAAAGCCAGCTTCCTTCAATATCATGACCGTAAGAATCAATATCTCCGCGAATCGTCCAGTCGTCATCAAAAAACAATAAAAAATGACCGGTTTTTGAATCGATAATTTTATCCAGGAAAATATGAATAAGTGCTTCCAGCTTTTCCTTCAACGCATCATCTTTCCAAATCCGATATAAATTGGTGTATGCTTCCAAAACATGCAAATGCGTGTTCATCGATTTCCGCACATTCATATCTTTCGGGCTCAAACGTTGATCTTCGATACTATTCCAATTGGCAGTACTGGCTTCAATGTAGCCTCCAAATCCAGGTTCTGTTCCATATCTTTCCAAAAGCATAAACATGGAAATTGCCAGTTGTTTTATCATATCGTTTTTGAAAGCGAGATAATATTCAGAAAGCGCATAAATAAAAAACGCCTGTGCATAAAACTGTTTTTTGGTATCCAGTGCTTCGCCATCGGGACTAACGCACCAAAAAATTCCGCCGTTTTCGTTATCCCAGAAATTCTCCATTAAAATACGGTAAGCTTCATCGGCCATATTTTTATAACCCGTTTCCGGGAAAACACGATAGGCAGAAGAAAAAGCCCACAAAATCCGGGTGATTAGCACTGCAGAATGCGGTTCTTCAGGAAAAGTCTCATTTTCATTTGACACCTGCCCGAAGAATGTTTTTCGCTGCGGGTCGTAAACCTTTTCCTGCCAAAATTTTAAAATATTGTTGGTTAGTTCGTTTTCGAATTCTCTTTTAAAAATTTCTGGTTTCAACTTCTTTTAATTAAAAATTAGACCTTCGTTAAAAAAATAAATTTTTATCGTGGTCAGGGAAAAATATTCCGGCGTCAATTCGGACGCGGTCAAGCGTTTCCATCAAATCGAGGCTCATTTGCCAACTCATCCGGCCGCTTTGAATTTTACCGGCATCAAGACATTCCATTACATGCGCCGCTTCATACTGGTAACCCCAGCCTTTTTCGTGTCCTGAATGCAAAATCTGCTCATCCTCGCCATTCTTTTTTACCGTAATATTTGTTGGGGTAAACCAGCGCGGATTCAAAATCATGTATCCGTTCTCAAACCAATATTCGGTTTGTGTAGGAGACAATGATGCAAAACTGGATGTAAGATTGGCCATCTCGCCATCTTTATATTTGAAAATCATGCTGATGGTTTCTTCCGAACCGGTTGAGCTAAAATCGACAAGTGTTTTTAGCAATTCCGGTTTTCCAAGCGAAGTTAAGGCAGCAAATACCGGATAAATTCCAATGTCGAGCAAAGAACCGCCGCCCAGCGCCACATTGTACAAACGATTATCGGGATTAAACTCACCGTTAAAAGCAAAATCGGAACGAACCAACTTGAGTTTTCCCAATTCACCTGACCGGATAACTTCCATTGCTTTAACAAAACTCGGTTGAAACATGGTCCAAAAAGCCTCCATCAAAAAAGTATTATTTTCTTTGGCGCAGGCTACCATTTCTTCTGCTTCTTTTTTGTTGATGGCAAACGCTTTTTCACACAGCACTGCTTTTTTATTTTTTAAACAAAGTATTGCATGTTCGTGGTGAAACGAGTGTGGAGTAGCCACATAAACAGCGTCGATTTGCGGGTCGGCAAGCATCTCCTCATAACTTCCGTAAGCTTTCTCAAAACCAAATTCATTGGCAAAATCCTGCGCTTTTTTTAAACTCCGCGACGCCGTTGCGTAAAGGTTTGCATTTGAAAGCAATTTTAAATCGCTGCTAAATTTTCGTGCTATTTTTCCACAGCCTAAAATGGCCCAGTTGTACTTTTTATTCATTTTTGTCGGAATTAGATTTCCTGCAAAAGTAAGCCACTTTTAGCTGAAATCTTAATATTTCCCCTGATTCCTTTCGATCAATTTATTTATGGTTTCAACACTTTTCCCGGAACGAAATCCGTCTTCAGGTGTGTTCAAACAATAATCCACCAACCTGTCAACGGTTGACGTTGCCACGTGCATGCGCGTATCCGACGAAGCGTAATAAATAAACACCTCATCTTTTTCGTTGCGAATCCATCCGTTGGTAAACAAAACATTGGAAACATCCCCTACCCGCTCTTCATTTTCGGGCGCCATAAAATAACCTCCCGGGCGGGCAATTACTTTTGAAGGATCTTCCAAATCTGTCATAAACATAAACAGGACATAGCGTAAACCGGCAGCGCAGCCACGTACTCCATGTGCCAAATTTAACCAACCTCTTTCGGTTTTAATCGGAGCTGGTCCCTGTCCGTTTTTGAGTTCTTTTATCGTATGGTAAATTTTCTCGTCGATAATTTTTTCTTCCGGCGCTTCAGCTTTTGTGATATCATCAACCAAAGCCCAGCCAATTCCACCGCCGCCGCCAACATCGATAAATCCATCCTGCGGACGAGTATAAAAAGCATATTTCCCGTCAACAAATTCAGGATGCAACACCAGGTTTCGCTGCTGCCCGTGATGCGAAATAAAATCGGGTAAACGTTCCCAGTTTATCAAATCTTTGGTACGGGCAATCCCGCCGCTGGCTGTCGCTTGTGAAGTATCTCCTTTTGGAGCCGCCGGATCTTTCCGCTCAGCACAAAAAACACCATAAATCCAACCATCTTCGTGTTGCGTTAATCGCATATCATATACATTGGTATCCGGATCTTCGGTTTGCGGAAGTGTAACCGGTCGCTCCCAAAAACGCCAGTTATCAATTCCATTCGGACTTTCAGCAATGGCAAAAAATGATTTTCTGTCCCAGCCTTCGGTACGCACCGCCATCAAATATTTGCCGTTCAAATAAATTGCACCCGCATTAAAAGCTGCGTTTATTCCAATACGTTGCATTAAGAACGGATTACTTTCGTAGTTCAAATCGTAACGCCAATGCAAAGGAGCGTGCTCCCCTGTGAGAATCGGCCGTTTGTAACGATAATAAATTCCATTATAATTTTTCGTAAGGCGTTTATTCTTTTTTGTGAGCAATTTTTCATGCCCTTTTTTTAAGCTTGTCAGTCGTTTATTAAATTCTGCAATTGTTGGTATCATCGTTCTGTCAAAAATTAATTAGTAGTGATTATTTCTCCGGAAGTTTGTTCCACCATGTTTTTTTCAAAATCACACCACAAACCACCGTAATAATTATCGTTATCCCAATCGGGAATGAATCTTTCAAAATAATATAGATTGGAAGTGCCACCAGCGCTGTCTGGCCAATCGTTCCAACCACAACATTTAACATATCGAGTTTGAAATTTCTATTGGGTTTGAAATCAGGATCTTCAGCCATAACTTTCTTTTTGATTGGCCCCCAAAACCCCCAGGGATTTACTGTTTTATAGAACGATTTTAATGTTGCTTCGTCGGTAGGTTTTGTTGAGAAAGTTCCTAACAAAGCACCCGCAGCTGAAATAATCAACAACCATGGGAAGTAATATAAATCGAGCGTTTCAGAGAATACGTAAGGAAAAATCAAAGCCGGAATCAAACCGAAAACCATTCCCCAGAAATAACCATAGCCGTTAAAACGCCACCAGTACCATTTCAACACATTCGAAACCACGTAACTTCCGTACAAAGCAGACACAATCCACTGCAACATGCTGTTTACGTCTTGTGCAAAAATTCCGAAAATGATACTTACAATTACCACCACAATCCCAGTGATGTAATTCATATTTTTCACCTGATTATTGGATGCCTCCGGTTTTACATAGCGCAAATAAATATCGTTTACAATATAGGCCTGCGCAGCATTCAGCGTTCCGGCAAAAGTGGAGTTAAATGCGGCCAACAAACCGGCAAGTAATAATCCTATAAAACCAACCGGCACAAATTCGGCAATCGCAGAAGGCAAAATCTGTTCAAAATCAATCTGTCCGCCCACCATTAAATTTAAACGGTCGTAATAAACGATTCCAAGAATGGCAAAACCGGCAATCATAAAATAACGGATCGGCATTAAAACCACAGAAACAAAACCACTCATTTTAGCTGCGTCTTTTGGTGATTTTGTAGAAAGGATTTTCTGCATATCGTAAGTTGGAGCTGGTCCAGCAATGGAAACCAACACTCCTTTGAAAACCATCATCATAAAAAAGATGGAAAACAACGAATAGCCGTCGCCGGAAATTTTGGAATTTACCTCATCAATAATTCCGCGCCAATCAAGGTCATTTAATCTCCACCCAAAAAACGGGGTTTTCCAACCTTCCGGCACAACCAACGATTCTGTAGCCAGTGCTTTCATTGCCAAAACGCCAATCAAAATCGCAGAAATCGTCATGATTATATATTGCAGAACATCGGCCCAAACGATACTTGTCATCCCACCTAAAACAGCATAAAAAACTGCGAACAATGTAAATGCAATTCCATAAACATGAGGCACATATTCCGGCGACACGTGAAATGGGAAATAAGGTTGAACGATATCCCATGGAATAAAAATCATTACAAATTTACCGAGTCCGATAAATCCGTAAGCCAGATATCCCAAACACATTATTAATGCGAAAACAACAACGACTCCGTGCGAAAGATTGCTGTCGCGGGAACGGCCAAAACGTGTAGTAATCCACTCGGCACCGGTTGTTACCCCTGAACGACGCAACCAAATACTTAGAAAAACCATAAGGAAAACCTGGTTAAAAACCGGCCACAACCACGGAATCCAAATACTTTTTAGCCCGTACACAAAAAGCAGGGTTACCAGCCACATAGTTCCCGAAATATCGAACATCCCCGAAGCATTGGAAAGTCCGAGCATATACCAGGGTAATTTATTCCCCCCTAACAAATAATTTGATTTACTTTTTTGGGCGACCTTTTTTAACACCAGGCCAATAACAACAGTTGCAACAAGATAGACGAATATGATTACAATGTCGGTTATAGTTAATTTCATTACTGTTTTAGTTTAAGTTTGTGTTGAGTGCGATATAATTCAAGTAATTTTCTTGGTTCTTGTAAAAAATACAATAATACAATTTTTATTTGGTTTGCTGCTGTTATAACGATAAAATTAAACACGCTTTAAAACAACTTTGTATTTGTGATAAAAATTCATTTTGATAAATCCAATTAAAAGTACCAATTTTATATCTTGGAAAATTAATTCTGAATAATAATAAATCAATTTTAAACCTACGAAAGATGGATCGAAGAAATTTCATTGGAAAAACAGCGGTCGGTGCGGCTGCTATTACAGTTATTCCCCGTCATGTTTTGGGCGGAAAAGGATTTGTCGCGGCAAACGACAAAATTAACCTTGGTTTTATTGGAACCGGAAAACAAATTTACACACTATTAAACGGAATCGGCGGATGCAAAGAAACAGTTGCTGTGGCCGCTTGTGATGTTTACAAACAAAAACTGGAAGCATTTGTAACTGCGGCAGAAGAAAACAATGCCAAAAAAGACATCACCTCAAAAGTAGATTCCTACCATTATTATCGTGAGTTGCTGGATAGAAAAGACATTGACGCAGTAGTTATTGCCACACCCGACCACTGGCATGCACAGATTGTTGTTGATGCAGCCAAAGCCGGAAAAGATATTTATTGCGAAAAACCAATGGCTTTAACAGTTGCCGAAGGGCGTGCAATGGTAAATGCCACCCGAAAATACGACCGGGTTTTTCAAACCGGGAATATGCAACGTTCCTGGCGCGATTTCCGTCATGCAGTAGAACTGGTTAGAAGTGGCTACATTGGTGATATTAAGGAAATTAATGTAAGCGTCGGCGAACCTGTTAAACAATGCGATCTCCCTGCACAGGAAATTCCGGAAGGGCTGGATTGGAACGAATGGGTTGGCCCTTCGTTATACCGCGGATTTAATGAGATTTTGGCTCCCGCAGATAAAAACGGCCCATGGGCGTGGTGGCGCGGCTACCGCGATTTTGGCGGAGGTTTAGTTACCGATTGGGGCGCACACATGTTCGACATCGCACAATGGGCTTTAGACATGGACGAATCGGGACCGGTGCAATTTTTACCGCCTTCAGAACCTGCACAAACGCATGGGCTCACCATGGTATATGAAAACGGTGTGCGCGTAAACCACAAATTATGGGGCGGAGAAGACGATGGAAATGCCGTTCAATTTATTGGAACCGACGGAAAAATTGAAGTAAGTCGGGGGTTCCTGAGAACATTCCCAAATGAAAAACTTGCCAAAGATGAGATTAAAGAAACAGATAAACATGTTTATTTCAGCGACAACCACTATCAGGATTGGGTGGACGCAATGAAAACACGCACAAAACCGATATCGGATGTTGAAACCGGACATCGCACCGCATCGGTTTGTAACCTTACAAATATTGCTTACGAGTTGCAACGCCCCTTATTATGGGATCCAGATGCAGAAAAATTCAAAGGCGACGATTTTGCAAACATGATGCTTTCCCGCCCGATTCGGGGACAATGGGATTTTACTGATTTTTAGCAAAAACAAACAGATATTCCCGGAGATTTTGAAAATCTCCGGGATGTTTTTCATCTTAGTACCTTCCATTTATATCGACTCCAAAATACACCCATCCTCTAAGTCTTACAACTGTTACTGGTAAAAATAAACTTTCAAAAAAAATAAACTGTTAAAGCAAAATAAACAAATCTGAGAAGCTGGGGTCAGATAAATAAAACTGTAACATTTTTGATTAAAAGAAGTCAAATTATCTGAACAGTTAGATAAAAACAGTTCATTATTGAGATACTAAATTGACGTACAAACAAGCAACTTAAGTTTTATTTCGGTCTGAAGCAAAAACTTATTAAAAATTAGACAGATGAAAAAAACGCTCCTTACGATTGCAGGTATTTTCTTTTCTATAGCTCTATTTTCCCAACACGTTGACAAAGAGAAATTGGATTTGTTGTTTGAAAACCTGGATTCGTACAATAAGTTTATGGGGAGTATTGCGGTTTCTCAAAACGGAAGTGTTATCTATCAGAAATCAATTGGGAACGCAGATATTGAGCGCGGAATTAAACCTGACAATCATACCAAGTATCGAATTGGTTCTATTTCGAAAACTTTTACCTCGGTACTTATTTTAAAAGCTGTTGAAGAGAACAAATTGGGTCTGGACGAAACACTTGATACCTTTTTCCCCTCCATAAAAAACTCCGATAAAATTACGATACAACATCTTCTGTATCACCGAAGCGGAATATACAGTTTCACCGACGACCCGGAATATAAAAACTGGAGAACTGAACCAAAATCGGAAAAAGAAATCATAGGTACTATTTCAAAAGGGAAAAGCTTATTCCTGCCCGGAAGTACATACAAATACAGCAATCCAAATTATATTTTGCTTTCTTACATTCTTGAAAAGGTATATAAAATGCCTTTTGCCAAAATTCTGGAAGAAAAAATTATAAAACCTCTTGCACTAAACAACACCGGCTTTGGTGGCAAAATAAAAACAGAAGCCAATGAGGCTTACTCTTATTTGTACTCAGAATCGTGGAAAAAAGACAAAGAAACAGACATGTCAATTCCAATGGGAGCCGGAGGAATCATTTCAACGCCGGAAGATTTAATCCGATTTATCGAAGCGCTGTTTGAAGGAAAACTGATTTCAAAAGAAAACCTGGGAAAGATGACCACGATAAAAGATGGTTACGGGATGGGAATTTATGTATTGCCATTTTATGATAAAAAAGGTTTTGGACATTCAGGTGCAATAGACGGTTTTACGTCGACATTGGTTTATTTTCCTGACGAAAATATTTCATTTGCGCTCACATCAAACGGAACAAATTACAGCAACAACGAAATTACCATCAAAGTATTGAGCAGTGTATTTGGAAAACCTTTTGATATCCCGAATTTCAAAACTTATGAAGTATCATCCGCTGATTTGGACAAATACCTTGGAGTATATTCAAGTATGGAAATTCCATTAAAGGTTACAATAACAAAAGATGGCACCAAATTAATTGCTCAGGCTACCGGACAGAAGGATCTTAGACTCGACGCTTTTGACAAAGATAAATTCAGCTTTGATAAAGTTGGGCTAATAATGGAATTTCAGCCGGAAAAAGAAACCATGTTGTTAAAGCAGAATGGCGGAGAATTTCATTTTACAAAAGAAAAAGATTAAACCAACTCAAATAAAAATGCCCTTACAAAAAAGTCTATGAAACATATTGTTCTTATTTTAAATCTGATTCTATTCGCCTTTTTCCTAAAAGCTGAATCTCCCTACCCGGTTCGCGGACTTTGTATCAGCGCTCCGTCGGTAGAAGAAGTGGATACATTTGTTAATTTTATCAATAACGAACTTGCTCCTGCCGGACTTAACCTTCTTATTTTACGCATCGAATACAATTATGAATATGAATTGCATCCCGAATTGCGCAGCGATAATCCGCTAACAAAAGCAGATGTAAAGAGACTCGTGAATGTTTGCAGAAAAAACAACATTCGCTTGTTGCCTCAGGTAAATTTACTTGGACATCAATCGTGGCATGGAAAAGCCGGAAAGCTGCTGGAGGTTTATCCCGAATTTGATGAGACACCGGATGTAAAACTTCCTGAACATTACGAGTGGCCGAATGCCGACGGATTGTATTGCAAAAGCTATTGTCCGCTGCACCCCGAAGTTCACGATGTGGTTTTTGATATTGTAGATGAAATTACCGACGCATTTGAAAGTGACGCCTTTCACGCAGGAATGGATGAAGTATTTTACATTGGGCACGAACAATGTCCGCGTTGTTACGGAAAAGATCCGGCTGAGCTTTTCGCCGGAGAAGTGAGTAAAATAAGAAATCATTTAAAAGAAACGGGGAAAGAACTTTGGATTTGGGGCGACCGGCTGATTGATGGAAAAACAACCGGAATTGGTATTTGGGAAGCTAGTTTTAACAATACCCACCGCGCTATCGACATGATTCCGAAAGATGTGGTAATTTGCGACTGGCATTATGAACGCCCTGACCCCACTGCGGTCCTATTCGCGTCAAAAGGATTGCACGTTCTCACTTGTCCCTGGCAAAATGCAGAAAACGCTGTTAAACAAGAAGAAATGACCCGCAATTTTATAAAAACAGCTACAAAAGAGATGAAACCAAGATATCTGGGCATGCTTCAAACTGTTTGGGGCTCTACGAAAGGATTTATGGAAAGTTATAAAGGCACTGCCACTCCGGAAAGAGCTGATAAATCGGCTGAATGTTTCCGGGAACTTACCAGGGTTTGGAAATAATTTTTATTCCTTTGATTTTTTCTGTGCGTCTCGCATCGGATTTGAGCCTCCTCCGTAACGTCGATCAAAATTTGATTTGTAAAGCTGAAAACGCGTTGGATGTACTTTGGGTGGCCAATTATTATTATCCAAATCTACATCGGCAGTTTCAAGAAATGGATCAAGAGTGATATTACTTACTTCTTTTTGGAAGAAAAATACCTTTGAAACCTCAACATTATTCCGACGCCAGATTTCGGCCGGGATTCTTTTTATTTCTTTGGTTCCGTCATCAAAAGTAAATTCAAGAATTATTGGCATTACCAAACCACCGATATTTTTAAAATCAAGCTGGTAATAATTATAATTCCCTTCCATAATTTTATTTTCTTCCTCCGAATAGTCAGCTTTTTTCTTTTTATATTCTTCAATGTCCTTTTTGGTCACTTCGTATTCATCGTAGGTAGTATAAAAATCATGAGTGGCGGGATCAATGACCGTTACCGTTTGGTCTATGGTTTCCTTGTTTCTGATATCAGTAATCGACACCAATTTTTCATCTTCCTTTTTCTCCAACGGCTTTTCAAGCTCGGGATTATCAGTTTTTGGCTGAAGCCAGGTCACTTTATCCAGTGATATATCAACATTATCGGTGGTATAAAACCAGCCACGCCAGAACCAATCCAAATCAACACCCGAGGCATCCTCCATGGTTCTGAAAAAATCTTCCGGCGAGGGGTGTTTAAACATCCAACGCTGTGAATATTGTTTAAAAGCAAAATCAAATAATTCGCGCCCCATAATGGTTTCACGTAAAATATTTAATGCAGTTGTTGGTTTGCTGTATGCGTTGCTTCCCAAATTCCATACTGATTCAGAGTTGGTCATGATTGGCGAAATATATTTTTTGTCGCCTTTCATATAATCCACAATTTTGTAGGGTTGCCCGGCTCTCGACGGAAATCCGTATTCCCATTCCTGCTCTGTAAGAAATTCAAGAAACGTATTTAATCCTTCATCCATCCATGTCCACTGTCTTTCATCCGAGTTTACAATCATCGGGAAAAAGTTATGTCCGACTTCATGAACAATTACGCCAATCATTCCGTATTTTGTTCGCTCGCTGTAGGTACCATCCGATTCAGGACGGCCACCGTTAAAACAAATCATGGGGTACTCCATTCCAATTCTGTCGGTATGAACCGAAATTGCTACAGGATACGGATAATCGAAAGTAAACTCTGAATAGGTTTTAACGGTATGTGCGACCACCCTTGTTGAGTATTGCTCCCAAAGCGGGTTCCCTTCTTTGGGATAATATGACATGGCCATAACGGTTCGATCGCCAAATTTTACACCCATCGCATCCCAGATAAACTTCCGCGAACTGGCAAATGCAAAATCTCTGACATTCTTAGCTTTAAATATCCAGGTTTTCTCTTTTTCCGATTTGTTTTTCTCCGCTTTTCGGGCATCATCTTCCGAAACAATCATCACCGGTTCTTTTGCGGATTTGGCTTTTTCAAACCTTCGGATTTGGGCTTCTGTTAAAACTTCGTTGCTATTTTGCAGCTCTCCGGTTGCACCAACAACATGATCATCAGGAACAGTAAGGCTCACCTCAAAATCGCCAAAAGGAAGGGTAAATTCGCCTGCTCCTAAAAATTGTTTGTGCTGCCAGCCTTCAACATCGTTGTATACAGCCATACGAGGATAAAACTGAGCGATTGTATATAAATAATTATCTTCATCTTCAAAGTATTCATAGCCCGAACGACCGCCATCCTGTAAACGATTGTTGATATTATACCACCATTTTACAGAAAATGAAATGGATTCTCCGGGCTGCAAAACTTCAGGCAAATCAATTCGCATCATTGTTTTAACAATGGTATGGTGCAAAAGATTTCCCGCAGCATTTTTTACTTCTTCAATTTTAAAGCCACCATCAAAATCACTCTCCATACGTTCCAATTGTCGCACAGAAATTCGCTCTCCCATCTGAGATGTTCTTATTTTAGGAGAATCCGAATCCTTCGCACGCATATTTTGGTCCAGTTGCATCCAAATATAACCTAATGCATCAGGTGACTGGTTA
Source organism: Maribellus comscasis (assembly GCF_009762775.1). Lineage (GTDB taxonomy): Bacteria > Bacteroidota > Bacteroidia > Bacteroidales > Prolixibacteraceae > Draconibacterium > Draconibacterium comscasis. The sequence continues at coordinate 765,491 of NZ_CP046401.1, forward strand.
TGATAAGTAACGGTTTCCTCACCATAAATCCGTTGGTTCTTGTCATCCAGTTTTATGTCCATCACATAATCTGCCTTCTGCTGCCAATATTCATGTCCCGGGGCGCCGGAAGCAGTCCGGTAAACATTTGGAGTTGCAAACTCTTGTTTTAACTGTCTGAATTTGTTCTTATTGATATTTTCCTGCGCTGTTCCGTTGAGCGTAAAAAATAAAAAAACAACAACAAACATTTTCAAAAAGGCAGAATATTTCATTTGAAAAAATCTTTTTGTAAGAAATCTGATTAATAAGACAGCAATTTTAGCAATAATTACAAAACATTGTTCTTTAACCCCAGAATTTATTCTGAATAATTAAAGTTAACGCAATACCAGCTGCTGCACCTGAGATAAAAATACGCCAAATGTGATGTTTTACCTGAAATAATTTCAAAGCTAAACCAAGTATTAAAAAATAAACTGAGAGGATCACAACCTGTCCTATTTCAAGCCCCACGTTAAAGGCAAACAGTGGCTGAACAATAGAAGTTTCGGCACCAAGCAATTCTTTTAGGTAATTTGAGAAACCAAGCCCATGAACCAAACCAAAAATCAGGGCAATAATATAAATCAGCTTTTGTCTTCCTTCCTTTGCAGGAAATAAATTTGACACGGCAGTAATAAAAATGGTAACCGGAATAAGAAACTCAATGACCGGCGCCGGAATCAAAACGTAATTTAGAGTGGAAAGAGCGAGTGTTACAGAGTGACCGATGGTGAATGCAGTAACCAGTATAAGAACTTTTTTTATTTCAGAAAAAGAATAGGCAGCACACAAGGTTAAAACAAAAACGATATGATCGTAACCATGAATATTTATGATGTGCTGAAAACCCAGTGTCAGATAGAGCTGGAATGAATTCATTATTTAATACCTTTGTTCGAAAATTCAACTCAAAAAAAGAAACGGTGAAAATAGTCAAAAAAATAATCTTTCTTTCTTTACTTACTTTTTTTGCGGAAACAGGAACAGGCGCTGCACACCCTTTTTATGTGAGCATTTGCCAAATAAATTACAACACTCAAAACCGTGCATTGGAAATTTCTGTTAAAATTTTTGCCGACGATTTAATGGCTGCCCTTGAACAAAGAAATGTGAAAGACCTGCATTTGGGTGAACCTCAGGAAAATAGTGAAACAGATAAATACATTTTTAGTTATTTAAAAGACAAATTACAAATTGCAACGGAAGAAAAAACGCTTGATTATTTTTTCCTTGGAAAAGAAATGGAAGACGATGCAGTTTGGTGTTATTTGGAAACTGATGAAGTAAATACTTTCAATAAAATCGAAGTAACAAACACCATTTTAACCGAGTTGTTCGATACACAAAACAACATTGTCCAAGTAACTTCGAAAGGAAAAACCAAAAACCTGCTCCTTAAAAAGGGGAATACAAGCGGAAGTCTGAATTTTTAAATATCTTCTTTTTTAGATAATTATCCCAAAGCGCAACTCTATTTCTCAAAGGTTGGCAGTTAAACGACGAAAATACTTAAGATCTTCAGGTTTACTTTTTATAACTGCCCCAAAGGAAGAAATTATATAATTTTTCAAAAAGTTGCTGCATAATTTACTTTTTTTAAAAACTATCAAATTCACAAAACAATTTTTAAATTTGTCACTAAACAGAATAAATTAAACCTAAAAAAATGCAAAAAGAAAAATACACCCGATTTGCGCAATTCGTTTTAGTGGTAATATTTCTATTATCAGCAACAACCGGGATAGCTTCAAAAAAATCGGGGGCCGGCGATCTTCCATCGCTAAAAGGGAAAAAAGTTTTAATGGTTTGGGGTGGATGGAACGGGCACTTTCCAAAGGAATTAACAGAAAAAGTACTGGCCTTTTTTAAAGAAGAAGGGGCCATTGTAACCGTTTCCGATTCATTAGGTGTATACACCAACAAAGAACTTATGGGAGATATGGATCTTATTTTCCAGTCGTGGACAATGGGGCAAATAACCAGTGAACAGGAAAAAGGACTTCTGGCTGCAATAAAAAACGGGGCCGGCCTGGCGGGCACGCATGGTGGTTTGGGCGATTCTTTCCGCAACAACACTGAATACCAGTTTATGGTTGGCGGGCAGTGGGTGGCGCATCCGGGTGGTGTTATCGATTATTCGGTTCAGGTTACGGATAAAAAAGACCCCTTAACAAAAGGACTGAGCGATTTCGATATTAAGTCAGAACAATATTACATGCATGTTGATCCCAATGTAAAAGTGCTTGCTACCACAACAATATCAGGCGAACATGCTGAATGGGCGACAGGAGCAGTTATTCCGGTTGTTTGGAAAAAATATTTTGGCAAAGGCCGTGTGTTTTATATTTCAGTGGGGCACACTCCTGCCGATTTTGATATTCCCGAAGCATGGGAAATTTTAAAACGAGGCATAAAATGGGCCAGCGGAAGTAAATATTTACCAAAGGAAGAATGGGTAAGTCCCGTTTATCCAGGACAATAAAGCTAAATTTAAAATATACTAAAGCATCGCTGAGCGCGGTGCTTTTTTTGTTTTCTGTAGATTAAGTCTTTGCCCCGAAAACAAAACACCTAAACAATTCATTTCTATTCGCGTTGAGTTTTTATTAATTCGCAGTTCATCTTAAAAGATACCGGATAAATGAGCAAGATTCGAAATAAAAAACCGGGCATGGAATATCGCCGTTTTGGAAAAACAGAAAAATACCTGAGTGCAGTTACACTCGGAGGTATGCGTTACAAACACGGAGGTAGAGAGCCGAGAAATGAAATTCCTGCAGATACTCTAAAACAAGCAACTGAAGTAGTTGAATTGGCCATGAGTCACGGAATCAACCATATTGAATCGGCATGGGGCTACGGGAAAAGCGAAAACATTTACGGGAAAGTTTTAAATGAAGAATTAAAAATTCCACGGCATACCTATAACCTGATGACCAAAGGAAATCCAAAAACTGCAGCCGATATGAGAAGAATGGTCGACGCACAGCTCATTGCCCTGCAAACCGACTACCTTGATTTTTATGGCTGGCATGGCATTAACAACGAAGAGTTACTGCAAAAATCGTGTGCTACAAAAGGTCCGGTTGAGGAGTTGCATAAAATGAAAGAAGAAGGAATTATCCGCCATGTTGGATTTAGTACACATGCACCGCTTCATGTGATTACCGGAGCCATTGAAACCGGCTTGTTTGAATTTGTAAATCTGCATTATTACTATTTTGATCAACACAACCTGGAAGCGGTTGAAAAAGCGGCTGCAAATGATATGGGAATTTTTATTATCTCCCCAAACGACAAGGGAGGGCAATTATTTAATGCGCCTCAAAAAGTAAAAAATGCAACGCTGCCTTTAACGCCAATCCAATGGAACGCAAAATTTTGTCTTCAAAATAAGGCGATTCATACACTTTCGTTTGGAATGACAGAGGCATCACACTTTGAAGAAATGAAAGGAATCTTTACATCACCGGAAATGTGGGGAGAAACAGAACAACATATAAAACAAAGGCTCGACAGTTTCCTGGCAGACGATCCCTTTTCAAAATTTGAGGGATTTGACCTTATGAATGACCCTTCCGGAATAAACATTCCCGCTGTTTTACGCTTGCGCAAACTCTGGAAATGCTACGACATGAAAGAATACGGGAAATACCGTTACAAAATATTTGAAAACAAAGGACATTGGTTTCCCGGCGTAAAAGCTTCAAAAAGTAATGTTGAGAAAGTAGATTGCTCAAAAGTTCCCGGTGAAATTCCACTAAAAAAAATGCTTTTGGAAACCCACGAGGAACTGTATTCTCCTGAATTTAAGCTTGCAAAATAAAGAATAAAATAACATCGTTGCTCTAACATCAGTCATTTGATGTAAAATTTATATCTTGCTTCAATATTTTTAACTAAATCAACTATCATGTTTAAAATGAAATCAAACAAACAATTAAAAATTATTGCCTTATTCCTGTTTGCGGTTACACTCTCTCTTTCAGGCTCAGCACGCGATTACTACCAGTTAAAAGTGTACAATCTGAAAGACAAAGACCAGGAAACACTTGTAGACAATTACCTGAAAAATGCATACCTGCCCGCGTTGCACCGGGCCGGAGTAAAACAAGTTGGTATTTTTAAACCCGTCGACGCAAGCGGTGGCATGAAAATAATTGTGTTTATTCCACTCAAAAATGTTGACCAGTTTGAAAAACTGGAGACAACTCTTTTGAAAGATAAAAAATTCCAAACCGATGGCACCGACTATATCAATGCATCATGGGAAAATCCGCCTTACGAACGAATGGAATCAATCATTCTGAGGGCTTTCTCTGATATGCCTGAGTTTGCGATTCCGGCACACAAAACTCCGGCATCGGAAAGAATTTACGAACTGCGCAGCTACGAAGGTCCAACAGAAAAATATTACCGAAAGAAAGTGGAAATGTTTAACGAAGGCGGAGAAATTACGATTTTTAAGAACGTGGGAAGTCAACCTGTATTTTTTGGAGAAGTACTTTCAGGAAGCACCATGCCCAATCTGATGTACATGACCACTTATTCAGATATGAAATCGCATGATGAACATTGGAACGCTTTCCGAACTCACCCCGACTGGAAAGAGCTTTCAGCCAAAGAAGAATATAAACATACCGTTTCAAATTCAGTTATTCAGTTGTTACATCCAACCGAATATTCTGATTTTTAATCGATTTGAAAAAGGATGTTTTAGAATATAAAACATCTTTTTTTTCAACAAAATCTGGTGTTTGCGGTTATTGGATTTAATTCTATTTTTGAATCATGATTTATCACAAAACTTTTCGACATAAAAATCCCAAAACTTGGGTGGTATTTGTACATGGAGCAGGTGGAAGTAATGTTGTATGGTTTAAACAGTTACGCGACTTCAAAAAGTATTTCAATGTACTTTTGGTGGATCTGCGCGGGCATGGAAAATCAAAAAAAGAATATTCAAAAGAAGAAATATATAAGTTTGATGAAATTGGGCAGGATGTAATTCAGATTATGAATCATCTTCAAATTGAAAAAGCACATTTTGTTGGAATTTCATTAGGTTGTATTGTTATTCGCGCCATCGACAAACTTGCCCCGGGACGGGCGGAATCCATTATCCTGGGTGGTGCAATTATCCAATTCAATTCAAAAATCAATAGCCTTGTAGGTGTTGCCAAACTACTTAATTCGATTCTGCCTTATATGTGGCTTTATAAATTAAATGCCTGGATTTTGATTCCATCAAAAAAACACACACAGTCGAGAAAACTGTTTATAAAAGAAGCCGTAAGACTGGGCGAAAAAGAATTTAAAAAGTGGCTGCGCATGTCGGGCGAAATTCGTGATAACTTACAGGAGTTCCTGATTAAAGAAGCATCAGCGCCCGTATTGTATCTGATGGGCGAACGCGACCACATGTTTTTACCAATGGTTTCGAAACTGGTAAAAAAACATCTGAATTCAAAACTTGAAGTTATCAGTAACAGCGGGCACGTTTGCAACATCGATCAGCCAAACATTTTTAATGAACGCTCCATCCACTTTATAAAAAGCATTTCAGATTAACAAGATTTTTCGGGAGCAGAAAACATTCTCCTGCACTTTTTTGTTCCGAAATAAAATGTGTGCAAAATTATTAGCTTTTATGACAAAAAGGATAGGTCTGTACCTGATCCCAATCATTAGCGTTTTTGTTATTTTATTTTCGGCTTGTACAAAGGAAGGAGGGCCTGTTGCTGAAGATATTGACAACACACCGGAAAATATTATAATAAAACCAAATGATTTTCTTTCAGAAAGCAGATACGTAAAACTCGTTATAGAAATAACTGCTGTACAAGGATTTGAACCTTCTACTGAAGCTGTTAACGATCTAAAGACTTTTCTGAAAAATATTTTAAACAAAAGCGGAGGAATTACTATTGTCTCAAATTCAATTGCCTCTCCTGAATTAGAGAGTTATTCTCTTGCCGACATTAAAGAAATTGAAGAGAACTACCGGACCAGTTTTACTGAAGGAAAAACCCTGTCGGCCTGGTTTTTCTTTGCTGATGCTGATTATGCCGGGAATGAGGACGATTCAAAAGTATTGGGAGTTGCTTACACTTCCACTTCTATGGCTGTTTTCAAAAAAACGGTAAATGAATTTAGCGGAGGATTTTGGAAACCATCCACGAAAATTTTAGAAGAAACGGTTATGAAACATGAATTCGGACATATTCTTGGTCTTGTAAATAACGGCACTGACATGGTTGAAAATCATCAGGATACTTCCCACGGAAGTCACTGCAACAACGAAGATTGCCTGATGTATTATGCCGCTGAGCACAGTAGTGGTGTAGTAAGTTTTCTAAGAGGTGGCGAAGTCCCTTCATTAGACACCAATTGCCTGGCAGACCTAAAAAACAACGGAGGAAAATAACCTGCCTGTCAACAATTTAAGTGGAAATTTTCCTGACAAATACCAAAACGACCACTGTTTCCTTTACAAAGAAAACCAGTAAGAAAGCTTTACCAGAAAAACGTTATGCGGATCAATCCCAAAAAGATCGCTCATATCGTTCCCATACGAGAATGTTCCGTTAGTAGCTGTGCTGGTTCTGCCTTGCGACCAAACCAGGAAAAGCGTTGAGCCAGGTAAATATTCCCAACGGACAACGAGGTTTGAGCGAAACTGCCGGAAATTATAATCAGGATTATCAAAAGAATAAATTGAACTTCCACTGCTGTTTTCTGTAATTGTATAACTGCGTTTTTCCGCGTCATAACTGATTTCGCTGTTCAAAAAAGAATGATATCTGTCTTTAAACTTATCTGCATCAGGTTCCAGAATATGTTTAAATTCTGAATACTTTCCTGCAGAAACAAATGGCTGTCCATAATATTCAAGCGAAAGTTCAGGAGTAAAAGTATAATTCAGACGGAAAGTAAAACTTAACGTTTTCTGCTCTATTCCTGCAAAGATATACCTCGCAGGTTCATTTACTTGTTGTATTGTTTCCACATATTGTAATACTCTTTCAGAGATGCTGTATTCCGGATTAAATGACACAGACAGGGCATTCATCGGCCGGAAGTTTACTCCCATCCAGTAGGCCTGTTCCCGGTAACTTTTCAAATCTCCTATCCCCTGGTAATTTCCGCCATACAAAGAAAGTCTTTTTGACTGGTCAGTTGAGACATTCAGGTTCATCTCCAGCCCTCCCGGCAAAGTAAAAGAGGGACCTCCCCGTAATAAATTTGTTGAAATATTTTCTCCTATACGTGTAAAATTTCCATTTATACGCCATCTGTTTTTAAACTGAGCATTAAAATTTGTATTGGTAAAGGTTGACAATCGTTTTCCTGAAAAATTCCAATACATCCAGTAGTTTGTGTTCAGATAAAAATTATTAAATATTGAAAAAGGATCACGGATGTAATAGGCCAGCCAGGAACCATGGTGAATTACATCGGAATACCGCATAAATCCGATATCGTTAAATTCCAGGCCAGGAGAACGAAGTGTAATACTGGTTTCAAATTGTAATTTTTTATCGCTGTATCTGCCAAACTTAAATGTTCCGCCATATCCTGTAAGAGAGGTGAGCGAGGAATCAACAGAGACATAGTCTGCGTCGGGTCGCTGAAAATACCGTGCGGACGACCGCTGGAGACCCGTAATTGCTTCTTCTTTACCTTTTACTATGCTAAATTCGGCATTACCGGTAAAATACCATGTCCGCTCTTTCCAGCTGTGACTAAAATCGATTCCACCAGTATACGCTTCCTTAGGAAGATAATTGAGGGCGGGATTTGTAATATCTCTGTTTACCGCAGTTACGATGCCACCCAAAGTGGTTTCTCCTTTATCAAAATCTTGTTGTATTCGTCCCACAAAATAATTGGTAAGCGGCTCAACCGACTCTTTCCTTCTGGTTCCGGCGTTGTTAATCACGGCCTTTTCGTTGGCTGTAACACTTTCGAGAACACCGATTGATAAGCCGTTTTTTGTTTTTCCCGATAGTTTTAAGGCTCCCAGTATAGTAGTAGCCTCAGGAACTTCTGCATATTCACCATCAGCAAGCTCCAGGAAGTTGTGCGGATACCTTCCAATCCTGCGGGAGTAGAAAAGATTATCAGCCTGCATATTATGAATTACAATTGTTCTGGAAGGACGAAACTGGTAAATATTTTTTCCTTCAACAAAAAATGGTCGTCTCTCCGAAAAATAGGTTTCAAAAGCCGTTAGGTTTACTTCTGAAGGGTCCGCTTCTACCTGCCCGAAATCCGGGTTTATTGAAAAGTCAAGCGTAAGATCATTGGTTATTGCAATTTTCCCGTCAAGCCCGGCTGAGATTGAACTTTTCTTCCCATCGAGAAAAGGATTTCCTTCCTCTTTTTGAAAACGTTCCATACGTGCAACCATGTAAGGCAACAGTTCAATCTGGCGTTTTGGTTTAATTCCACGTATACCATGTAATTCACCATATAAATGGACTTCACCCGGAGAGCCCTTGGGGATAAACTGCCAGATAGAGCGCTCTTCGAAGCGAAAAATATGACGTATAAGCTGAATTCCCCAAATATGTTCTGTTTTTTTTCCAAACCGGAGCTGACTTAACGGTATTCTCATTTCGGCGCACCAGCCTTCTCTGTCGATGGTTGTTTTGAGATACCAAACCGGATTCCAGCTTTCATCCCAGTTGTTTCCGTCCTGGGTAACTGCCTCATCTCCTTTTGCCCCGGAAGCCATGGCAGTGAAAGAAAAAGCCGTTTGCTGATCATAATAACTGTCAATAATAATCCCCACCATATCTCCGTCAAAATTATCCCTGCGCGACATTCGCCTGCTTATCTTTTCAGGCTCACTGTCATAAGCGCGAATGAATACATACAAATTATTGTCGTCATAAAGTATTTTGAAAGCTGTTTTTTCTGAAGGAGGTTTATTCTCGTAGGGCCGGGTTTGAATAAAATCATTCCCCCATTCAACATTGTTCCAACAGGAATCATTTAACAGCCCGTCTATTTCGGGAGCTTTTTTTGTAAACGCAGTTTGAAATACTTTTTTGTCAATGTTTTGCGAAAAACTGTTTGTGAATAAATGAACCAATAGTAGTCCAACTATCATCGGAACTATTTTATACTTCATCAGCCGGTAGTTTTGTCGGTTGTTAATATTAAAGGACATTTAAAAATAAAGACTGTTCTTTTTCAGAATCGTTTCACTTTATTTGTAAATAATCCGTAATTATCCCGAATCAAGAATCTTGCCGGAAATGCTTATACTCAATTTTATCTGATTTCAGAAATACCATTTATGTCCTATCGTTTTGATATTTCTTTCGAGTTGAAAAATGGAATGATGAATTAAAAAACTCGTTCCTGATAAAAAAAAGAGGGCAACCTCTGTTACCCTCCCTTACCAAATCTATATTCGTAACCAAACCTGTTGAATTGTTACGTAATTGATACAGGTATGCAACAACACACCCTACATTTATTTCAAAAAAAATAAAAATTCATCCTCGTCAAACGCCAAAACCACAAAAACCGGAAGCTAAAAATATCCGATTCCGTCGGTAAAAAACATGAATTCTTCTATTTCATTTTCTAAAAAAACAGGATGAATTTAGTTTTGAAAACAAAAGCAATTAGACATTATGAAAACAAAAACAATCATTTTAATTTTTTCAATTCTTTCACCGTTTCTTTTGAAAGCACAGCAAACCGACACAGTGGAAAACTGGAGTTTAACCGATTGTATCGATTATGCGCTGGAACAAAATATACAGGTTCGACAGAGTATTTTAACCAACTTATCGAACCAGGTGAATAAGGAACAGGCAGAAGCAAATATGTTGCCATCGGCGAGTGCATCAGTAGGACAAAACTTTAGCTGGTCGAATGTAACAAATACAACAACAGGTGAATCGGAATTTACGGGAACCAACAGTACCAGCTATTCTGTAAACTCGAACATTACTTTATACAGTGGCTCTAAATTAAAGAACCTGATTAAACAGGCAGAACTTGATATGCAGGCTGGCATATACAACTCTGAAACCATTAAAGAGTCGGTAACCTTAAGTATACTTAACGCATATTTACAGCTACTCTACACCGACGAACAGGTTAAAAATGCAGGTCGTCAGATTGAATCGACAACCGAACAGCTAAATCTTGCCCGGGAGCGATTAAATCTTGGTATTATTTCACAATCCGACTATTTGCAGGTAAAATCGCAACTGGCTTCTGAAAAGTTAAGCCTGGCAAATGCGAACAGCAATTTTGCAATTGCCCGTGTGAGCCTGATGCAACTAATGGAGCTTCCGGTAAACGATGATTTCTCTGTTATCGGTCCGGAACTGGCTGAATCAGTCAACCAGAATATTTCTCCAGTAGCAGCAGATGTTTATTCCATTGCGCTTGCAATTAAACCCGAAATCAAAAATGCTGAATACACAAAAGAAAGTGCAGCTTTGGATAAAAAAATTGCTGAAGCCGGCTATTATCCCACACTCTCAGCCAGTGCAGGACTGGGAACCGGATATTCCAATCTTTCTGAAGCAGGGTACTTTAGCCAGTTAAACGACCAGATTTCCCCATCGGTCGGACTTTCATTGTCTATTCCGATTTTCCAGAAAAAACAGGTGAAAAGCAATATTACGCTGGCAGAAATCAGCTACCAAAACGCGCAACTACAGGAAATTGACACCCAAAACCAGCTTCGAAAAGAAATTGAACAGGTTTGTGTTGATGTGGTGTCGGCCCAATCGGAGTATGAAGCCAGCCTTGAACAATACAACTCTACGCTGGAATCATACAATCTGGCAGAAGAAAAATTTAAAAACGGTTTGATAAACTCTGTAGACTTCCTGTATGAAAGGACAAATTACATTGTGGCAGAAAGTGAATTGCTGCAATCAAAATACAACCTGATTTTTAATTACAAAATTCTCGATTTCTACACAGGAAATCCTATCACATTATAAAAGAAACAATTAAAAACACAATACAATGAAAAAGAAAACTATCATTATTACCGCAATTGTTGCAGCCGCCCTTGTAGCTGCATTTATGATCTTAAAACCCAAAAAGATTAATGCGGAAAAGATCAACATCGAAACAGCCAAAGCCGAAACAGGTTCGGTAAGTAAAACCGTTACGGCTACCGGTACACTTGAAGCCATTACCACAGTTGAAGTGGGAACACAAGTTTCAGGGATTATAGAAAACATTTATGTAGACTTTAATTCATATGTAAAAAAAGGTCAGATGATTGCGCAAATAGACACGACCAATCTTGTGGCGCAACTCGAACAAAGCCAGGCTACGCTTGACAATGCAAAGGCTGAATTAGATTACCAACAGGCCAACTATAATCGTTTGGCTCCGTTAAATGAGAAGAAACTGATTTCGCAATCTGATTTTGATCAAACGGTCTACAACTTAAATAAGGCCAAAGCAAGTTACAATAGCGCACTGGCTTCTCACAAAAAGAACGAAATCAATTTGAATTACGCGTTTATTGATTCTCCTATTGACGGTATCGTTTTAAACAGGGCAGTAGAGGAAGGTCAGACAGTGGCTGCAAGTTTCAACACACCAACATTGTTTACAATTGCCAACGATTTGACCCAAATGCGCGTAGAAGCTGACGTGGATGAAGCTGACATAGGTCAGGTAAAAGAAGGACAACGTGTAGAATTTAAAGTAAGTGCTTTCCCCGATGATGTTTTTGAAGGCGAAGTAACAGAAGTGCGGCTCGAGCCCACCATTACAAATAATGTAGTTACTTATACAATTATCGTTTCTGCTCCCAATCCCGACTTTAAGTTGATGCCCGGGTTGACAGCCGATATCGAAATTTATGTCCGGGAAAGAAAAGATGTGTTGGTAGTACCCAGCAAAGCTTTGCGTTTTACACCAGACCAGAAACTGCTTTTTAGTTTTATGAATGGTCAGTCGCGGCCTGAAATGCCCGAAGAAAATCCCCCCATGCAGAAAATGGAAAGTAATCAGTCAAAAGAAGAAAATGTAGTTTGGGTAAAAAAAGACTCAACCATCAGACCTGTACCTGTGGAAACGGGGATGAACGATGATAACAACGTAGAAATTCTGGCAGGATTAACGCCGGGCGACGAAGTGATTCTGGATATGGAAGAAACGGGCAAAACAACTGCCGCACCAAGCGCCGGTGGTAATCCGTTTATGCCAGGACCTCCCGGAAGACGCTAAACAATGAGCCATCTTTGAAAACACTTAAATTAAAACACAATGGAAAAAGCAATTATAAAAGTTAAGCAACTACGGAAAGACTACCATGTTGGTGAAATGACAGTTCACGCTTTAAGGGGAATTGACCTGGAAATATTTAAAGGAGACTTTGCAGCCATTATGGGAGCCAGTGGTTCGGGAAAATCGACCATGTTAAACATTTTAGGCTGTTTGGACAAGCCAACAGATGGAGAATATCTTTTGGATGGAGTTAACATGGGAAAACTGAATAAAAATCAACTGGCGGGGTTACGGAACAATAAACTGGGATTTATATTTCAGTCATACAATCTGTTGCCACGTACCACAGCGCTTGAAAACGTTGAACTTCCGTTATATTACAATTCAAAAATAAAAGCAAAAGAACGTAAAGAACGTGCGATGCAGGCGCTCCAACAGGTGGGACTCGCTGATCGTATGGACCACATGCCCAATCAATTGTCGGGTGGGCAACAACAGCGTGTAGCGATTGCCCGTTCGCTGGTGAACGACCCCGTGGTTATTCTGGCTGATGAAGCAACAGGAAACCTAGATACCCGCACTTCTTATGAAATAATGGAACTTTTCCAAAAGTTAAATAGTGAAGGAAAAACAATTGTATTTGTTACCCATGAATCTGATATTGCCCGGTTTATGAAACGAAATGTAATTTTTCGCGACGGGCGAATTCAGAAAGAAACAACAGTAACCAACCGCTTTAATGCCACCGAGCTAATTGAAGCACTGCCACTGGAAGACGAGTTAATATCTTAAAAGCACTCTAAAATGAATTATACAAATCTTACAAAAATAGCAACCAATGCCTTGAAGAGAAATAAATTCAGGGCCATTCTCACTATGTTGGGAATTATCATTGGAGTGGGCTCGGTAATCGGAATGCTTTCCATTGGAGAAGGTTCAAAAAAAAGTATTCAGGAAGAAATGTCGAGCATGGGAACCAATATGATAATGATTCGCCCCGGCTCGCAACAGCGCGGTGGCGTTATGATGGGAAATTCCGATGCGGAATCTCTTAAGCTTTCAGATGTTGAAGCCATAGAAAAAGAAGCACAAAATATTTCAGCTGTTTCTCCGCAGGTGAGTTCCAGCGGACAGGCTGTTAAAGGAAATAAAAACTGGCCCACCTCTATTTACGGTGTCGATGCCGATTATCTCGAAATACGAAAATATGAAATTGAAGACGGCAGAATTTTTACCGAACAGGAAATAAAATCGCTTGCCAAAGTATGTTTGATAGGACAGACAGTGGTAGAAAACCTGTTTGAAGATGGTGTCGACCCGATAGGGCAAACCATTCGTTTTAAAGGTATTCCGCTAAAAATCATCGGCATTCTGGTAGAAAAGGGGGAGAACGGAATGGGGATGGACCAGGATGATATGCTGATCGCACCTTATACTTCTGTTCAAAGACGTATGTTGGCCATTACACACATCCAGTCGATTTATGCATCGGCAGTGAGTGAAGAAAAATCGGATGCTGCAATGGAAGAAATTGAAACCATTTTGCGAAGGGAACATAAGCTAAAAGAAAGTGATGATGACGATTTTGAAGTACGTTCACAAGCCGAAATGGTTGAAACCTTTTCCTCTGTCAGTGATATGTTGACTATGCTGCTGGGGGCCATTGCCGGAATTTCTCTTTTGGTTGGAGGTATTGGAATTATGAACATTATGTATGTTTCAGTTACTGAAAGGACAAAGGAAATCGGGTTGCGTATGTCGGTAGGCGGACGCGGAATTGACATCCTGATGCAATTTCTGATTGAAGCCGTTTTGTTAAGTATCGCCGGTGGAATCATCGGAATAATTTTTGGACTTCTCATTTCATATGTAGCCACATCGTTGTTGAATTTCCCAATGGTGATTATGACACAGGCAATTGCTGTTTCATTCCTGGTTTGTTCGGTCATTGGTATTTTCTTTGGCTGGTACCCTGCCAGAAAAGCAGCAGGCCTTAATCCGATTGACGCACTGAGACACGAGTAAAATGATTCAGGAAATACAAAAATTGCCGACGGAAAAGGCTACTTTTGTATCACAGCAATCGACAGAATTGGTTGCCTGGTATGATAACCGCGAATACAATTTATATTATAGAAGTGAGTGAAGAAACATTAAACATGCCTGTCACTCCATTATAAACAAAACACGAAATGAATAAATCAACAGCAAGAAAAAAAGGACTTCCCGTATTGCTTCACATTCTCGCCTGGTTTGTGCTCCTCATTTTACCACAAATTATTATAAGCCGGTACTGGGGAAATAACAATTTTATACCATGGGATTTTTATCTTTCTGCGGCAGTTTACGGGTTCATCTTTTATTTTAATTACCTGTTGCTGGTTCCAAGGTTTTATCTCAAAGAGAAAAAAACAATATATTTTGCTGTAGCACTGGCTGTTATAATTGTTTCATACTTTGTATTCATATACATTAACCGTCTGACTCACAATCCGGAGAGAGACAAAGTTTTTGAAGAGGCCATTCGAAATCTGGCGCACGAAAGAGAAATAAGACGGCCTCCTTTTCGGCTTATACAAATGTATCAGTACAGTATTCTATCGATTATAATTACCGGTTTTTCAATTGGACTTCGAGTAATTGAAAAACATTCAGCCAGCGAAAAACGCCAGAAAGAACTGGAAAAAGAAAAATTACATTCCGAACTGGCTTTTTTAAAGAATCAGGTGAGTCCGCATTTTTTCTTTAACACCTTAAATAATATTTATTCGCTTATTGAAGTAAATACAAACGATGCACAGGAAGCTGTAATGAAACTTTCGCGGATGATGCGCTACTTGCTGTATGAATCGGAAAGTGAAAAAACACAACTCAGCAACGAAATTAATTTTCTGAACCATTACATCGATCTAATGCGTTTGCGGCTTTCCAGAAAAGTGGATCTACTGGTAGATCTTCCTGCAAACGACAGTAAGCTGAAAGTTCCTCCTTTGCTGTTTATTCCATTTATTGAAAATGCTTTTAAACATGGAATAACTTATCGCGAAAAATCGTTTATTCACATTTCTATGAAAATCGAAGATTGTAAAATTCTATTTTCATGTAAAAACAGCATCGGAAAACAACTCGATAAAGAAATTAACGAAAACCATTCGGGCATTGGGCTGGAAAATGTAAAAAAACGATTGAATCTGATTTTTCCAGACAAGTATATTTTAAACATTGAACCGACAGAAAAGGAATTTGATGTTTCACTTGAAATTGATTTAAAAGACTGCTGATATGATACGAACCATAGCCATAGACGACGAACCCCTTGCCCTGCAACTGGTAGACGGGTATATTTCGAAAACGCCTTTTTTGGAACTGGTTAATTCCTTTGACAATCCGCTGGATGCCATGGATTTTCTCAACAATGAAACCGTTGATTTAATTTTCCTTGATATCCACATGCCCGATCTTTCGGGAATTGAATTTACACGCATTCTTCAAAACCGTCCTAAAATTATTTTTACTACAGCTTACGAAAAATATGCGCTTGAAGGTTTTAAACTCGAAGCGGTAGACTATCTTCTCAAACCATTTAGTTACGAAGAATTTCTTAAGGCAGCAAAAAAAGCAGAAAAGTTGATTCGTCTTGAAAACCATGCCCACGACAAAATTGAAGCCAACAGCGAATTTTTGTTTTTAAAATCGGAATACAAAATACGGCGGATAAATTTTAATGACATCAAATACATTGAAGGTTTAAAAGATTATGTAAAAGTTTATCTTCAAAACGAGCCCAAACCTATTCTTTCGCTGAGTACATTAAAAGCGATGGAAGCAAAACTTCCTTCGGAAAAATTTATGCGTGTACATCGCTCCTATATTGTCAACCTCGAAAAAATTGAAACCATAGAACGCAGCAGGATTGTATTTGAGAAAACCTATATCCCTGTAAGCGAACAATACAAAGAAAAATTTCAGGAATTTCTTGATAAAAATTTTTTATAATTATTCGGTACTAAAGCATGAAGCAGGCAAACCTGCTCCGTTAAATAAGTTTGGAGTAGCTGTGTTTGACCAGGCAAACCGAACATTTAAAGGTTCCTTTATTTTTTTCGACTGAACAATTACCTTCTCTCCTTTAATTTTAGCTTCAGCCGGATAATATATACCATCTGCACCGGCAATCTCAAAACAGCCTAAACTATTGCCTTTCGCATGCAAGCCAGCAGCATGTTCAAAAGAAATTAACACTTTGTTTTTGTCAATATCCATCGATTTAAAAAGTGGACCGGAATCTTCTATTTTTTCGGTTTCATAATAGCGGTTTAACGCCAAATTTGCAAATCGCAAGCCCACATCCTGTTTATTTTTAGGATGAATATTGGTTGTATCACCAATATCGCTAAGTACTACCATTCCTGTATTTTCAACTTTCTCCAGGGTTTTTCTCTGTGCCTCTCTGACTATGACTCCTTCAAAAGGTCTTCCATATTTGTAAGGTGCAATCTGGGCAAAGTAAAAAGGAAAATTATATCCCCAGTTGTTTCGCCAGCTGGCGATTAAATTTGATAAAAGCGCGGTGTAGGCGTAGCCATTTATGGTATTTGCCTCACCCTGGTACCACAACGCTCCCGCAATACGAAAAGGGATAAGCGGAAAAATCATTGCGTTATAAATTCGTGCCGGTTCAACAGGTCCCCAGGGAACAGTTTTTTGTAAAGCAGCGGCAGTCTGCAAAAAATCATCATTCTCAATAACTTCCTCAGGCATCCAGGCTTCGGCTGGTGTTCCTCCCCAGCTCGAATTGATTAAACCAACCGGAACCCCCATCTCTTTTTGGAGTTGTCGTCCAAAAAAATATGCAACAGCACTAAAATCTTTCATGGTTTCAGGCGAACATTCCTTCCATACTCCTGTACAATGTTCCTGTGGATAAAGCGAAGAACTGTTCTGCACAGTAAAAAGACGTATTTCGGGATAATCGGCTGCGGCAATTTCCTCTTCGCGATTGTTAATACCTGCCATCGCTGTCCACTCCATATTCGATTGACCGGAACATAACCAGACCTCACCAATGAGCACATTTTTGAGTACAATTTTGTTGTAACCTTTTATGGTGATGTTATAGGGACCTCCAGCCCCCGGCGTTTTCAGTTTTATTTCCCAGGTTCCCTGACTTTCTACTTTTACCGACTTTGATTCGTCCATCCAGTCACCTTTAATATTTACAGTTTCGCCCGGTTTTGCCCAGCCCCGGAATTTGACTTCAGTGTTTTGCTGAAGGACCATGTTATCTGAAAATATCTCAGGAAGTGAAACATTGGCTACTGCCGAATGATAAAAACCCAAAAATACAGAGATAACTAAAATTGACAGTTTACGTATCTTTTTCATTTTTTGCAGAAGAATAACGGTTTCAGTAAAAGTAGACAAAATATTACTTTCCCGCCTGACTTTCCCGGCATTTGAAGGCTTAAAAACAGTTAAAATAATTCTACTTCGAAGAAGTTTATATGTTTTTGCTAAATTTAGCGCCCTAATCCTTGTTCGATGAATAAAAACCTAATTCATATTTTAACTTGCCTAACATTAATTTTGCTTTTTTCAAGTCAGCTATTGGCACAAGACTTTACACTGGAAATTACAATAGAAAATCAGCCGGATAATGTAATTACCTTAGGTGAGGTAAAGGGCGACAAATTCACTCCAATTGACAGTGTACAAGCAGTAAATAAGGTGGTTAGGTTTACCTTTCCCGGAAATGCTCATGCGGGAGTATACCGTTTAATTTTGGGACAAACCCTGGTTGCTAAAGTCATGAATGAAGCTCCCCAACAACTCGATCTTATTTTTAACAAAGAGAATATCATTCTGGAAACAGACTTTAACGCGCCGGAAGATAAGCTACAGGTTATTTTATCGGAAGAAAACAGGGTATGGCATGAGTTCAAAAGACGGGAAATTTTATTCAGGGAAGAATTAAATACCGTTGAGAAGGAGGTAGATTACTACTCCGGGAAAAGCAATTCTGAAAAATTGGCCGCTTCCATTGAAAGCTATAACCGATTACAAAAACGTCGTGATGAATTTATTTCAGAAATTACAGATAAAAACAATGAACTGCTGGCTTCAAAAATGATCCTGCTCTTTAGGGAACCTTTTCTGGATGGCTACCTGAGCCCAGAACTGAGAAAAAAAATATTTCAAACAGAATACCTGAGAAACAAAGATTTTACCAATGATACGCTGGTCTATTCACAGGTGTATACCGACATTATTTTTAGTTATCTGGTAAGCTTTAATCAAAAAAATTATACGCCGGTACAACGTGAAAATGAATATAAAAAAGCAGTGGATATAGTTCTTCCGGCAACAAATCAAAATCCAAAAGTGTATGAATTTATCCTTGATTATTTAATTCATGGTTTTGAGGTTTTACAGATGGGTAATGTCCTTTCTTACATCGGTGAGAATTATGCGGAAACGGTTTGTAAAACCGACGAAAAAACAACGCTGGAAAGAAAGTTGTTGTTGTATAAGATGAGCCCCGGAACTGAAGTTCCGGATTTTACACTTAACGACATTAACGGAGATCCGGTTACACTTTCCGAAGTACAAAAAGAGAAAACCTTATTGTTGTTTTGGGCAAGTTGGTGCCCGCATTGCAACGAAATGATTCCTTACATCAAAAGCTGGATAAAACAACAAAATACTCCTGTTGAAGTAGTTGCTATTTCGCTTGATACCTCAGCTGAAGAATGGAAAAATGCAATAGCAAATCTAAAAACCGGCGCATGGTTTAACGTTTCCGATTTACAGAAGTGGGACGGGCAAGTAGCGACCGATTACAACATTTACGCCACACCGACGCTGTTTGTCATCGACAAAAACCGGAAAATTATCGCCATGCCTGTTACAACAAAAGATCTGGCCGAACTAAGGTTGTAACACAATATTGCTTTTTGATGTATTGTTTAAATAAAAGCAGTTAACAAGCCGGGGGCACATTTCAGCGGCTCTCCGGCAAAGATCCCTCTAACAATTTATTCATCAGTTCCACCGACTTCTGAACACCGTCTACAGCCCGAACCTGTTTCCGTATGTTTGCTGCTTTTCTCCGGTACTTCTCTTTTGAGATCTCTTTTACCGTTTTTAAAATCCGTTTCTCCGAGACGGCATAAAGCGGAATCCGAATCGCCATTCCTCTGCGTGCAATCCCATCAATATTGGCCTGTTGTTCCGCCTGAAAACCGATGCCGACAACCGGTGTTCCTGCCCAGGCAGCCGTTTGAATGGTTCCCTGCCCGCCATGAAGAACAGCTATATCAGCCATTTCAGTCACCTGGGCAGCGGGCAAAAAACGGGTGGCAAAAAAATTGTCTGTTCGTCTCCCCAATTCACCAGGATCCATAATCGTTGTAGTAGAGCAAACCACATTTAAGGCAGGATTCTTTCTCAGTGCTTTTACAATCAACCTGAGCGTTTCCGGATATCCCGAACTTCCTAACGAACAATAAACATTGATACCGGGCCGGGCAAATACTTTTTTTATTCTGTTATCAAGTAAAAAATCAATCCTTGAAAATATAGGCCCTGTATAATAATATCCGGGAGTGAGATCATCTTCAGCCAAACCGCTTAATACGGGCAAATCAGGCAACAAAGTAATGTCGCCTCTAAACAAATCAGTAATATTATAAATTGGTTTTAATCCAAAATGTGCCCTTGCCTCATTAAAAGTAGTAAGTGATGCTTTGGCAGAATCTCCCAGCAACACTTTCTTCATAATTTTTCGTTTGACTACACCAGGTAAAACATACCGCATAAAAAAATTCCGCTCCATCGTGTTGGGCATATTGTACATTTCGTGGTGAATAAAAGCCGGACAATTGACCGTTGGCACCTGCGTAACCATAGGCAATTTGGCATACGGAACCGATATCATACAACTCAGGTTTAACCCGGCATATACACCATCTGGCTGAAAATCGCCAAAAGCTTTTAAATCGGCCTCGGCCATTTTTATCCATTGTTCTTTTGATATCGGAAGAGGTGTCCCGACAGCAGCTTTATAACGGTTAATATCCATTATAACCTTGTGCTGCTCCCACGTTAGTTCAGGCTGAAGATTTTTCTCATCAATTCCTGCTTCTGCAATATACTTATTGTGTATCCCGCCATGATTAAAAAATTTTACCCTGGCTCCTGTTTTTTTCATACCAATTGCGGTTTCCAGAGCACGTGTAAAATCGCCCAGATTATGTCCATAAGAAAAAAAAGCCCATTTGAAATTAGATCTATGCATTAGCCCGGTTGTTTTAATTAGAATATTTTACCTGACGTAAACCTCATTTATACCCCTTATGTTTATCAAAAGAAAAGATAAACAAAACAAAAGAAGTTTCCCCGCTTATATGTCATAAAATATGAACGAATAAATCTGAGTTTGTAATTATAAACGGCAACAACTACTTTTATTGCTGAAAAAACAGCCTGATGAACCTTGAAAGTGAAATTCAAAACGAACTAAAATCCCGTGGAGCAGATCTTGCTCATTTTGTTGATATTTCGCATCTGCATAAAAAGCACAATAAAAATTTTCCTGTTGCCATTTTAGTTGGAATGATTTTATCGCGAAAATATCTTGGAGAGATTACGCTTAATCCTGATTATGTTGCGGAAAAAATTCGAACTAAAATTGTTAAAAACGACGAGTTCGAAATAAAAGAAAAACAAACCGATACAATAGCAGATTTTATGGCGAATTTTCTCACGAACAAGGGCTATAAAGCCTATTCGCAATCGGAGAAAAACATTGCAGACACAGGCTTTTATGATTTTAACAACAACCGCACTCCCCTGCCCCACAAAACCGTTGCCCTCCTGGCCGGACTGGGTTGGATTGGCAAACACAATCTGTTGGTAACCCGGGATTTTGGAAGCGCTATTTCCATGTGTACCGTGTTAACCGACGCACCATTAAAAACCAAAGCTTTTCCTCTGCCAACATCTTCCTGTGGAAATTGTAAAGTTTGTGTAGATGTTTGTGCCGACGGTGCTTTACATGGAAACAACTGGAAACCCGGACTGGAACGCGAAAAGATTATCGATGTAAACCAGTGTACAACCTGTATAAAATGTCTGGTTTTCTGCCCGTGGACACAAAAATATATAAGTACAAAATCGGAGCCAGTGGCTTAAAAGAAAGTTTTTAATTTTCTTTCATTTTTTGTAACTTATATGATATTACCAACCTTAAATCAAAAAGTTATGGCTGTTTACAAAATTGAAAACTATGTACTTCGGTACGACATGACCAACAACAAACCTTGGGTGATTTTTCACTATAAGGTAGATGGAAACTGGAGAAACCAAAACTGGTTCCCGCCTCACGAAGATGCAGTTTATCTGGCTGATGTATTTCGTAACGAAAAACCCTTGTATTATGTTGATGTTGGCACGAGGAAGTGGATAACCACCTCTGCCGAAGAAATTGGCGAAGAAGAAACATAAAAAAGCACTGTCTTATAGTAGAAAAAGGATTCTCCGACTTTTGGAGAATCCTTTTTTATATTTGCTTTTATTTCCAGACTTTATCTGCGATTCATTATTTTTACATCTTTATTGTAATCGCTAAATGAAAATCACGCTAAATACACCTTTTGAGAATCTTGCCGGCTTGTTTACACATTTTGGAAAATCAATAGATTTAACCGTAAATGAGAAAAAAGAGGACAGAAAGATTGAAGTTTCTCCAACACACGGAAAAGGAAGTATTTGGTTCAGGGAAGTGACCAATGGAATGGGACTGGCCATCGCCAAAGGTTTAGAATTAAAGGAAGAACTGGAAATAACCTATAATCACAATAAACGAATTCCGGCTTACGCACTAATCTTTTTTAAAGAGTTGGGAGGATTTGTTCGGTTGTATTCTGAAAAAGAAAAGAAGGAAATTAAAATACAGAATGGAGGATACCTGATTTCTTCTGCCGTTCATGAAATCCATACATTTTTACCTGAAAAAACCACTGATTTGGTGAGCATTTTTATTTTTCCCGAATTTATTGAAAAGCATTTGCAAACCTTGATTGAACATCGAAAAAGTGGAGAAAAAAATGCTTTTGTGGAAGAACTTCTATTGCGAATTGAAACGCTTACTCCTGAAATTATGTTGGGAATGAATGCACTGGAAAACAACCAATTTACAGGAAAGCTAAAATGTATCTACCTGGAAAGCAAAGTACTCGAACTGATTGCCCTGTTTTTTAAAGCAGAGGAAGATAAGGAATCACAAAAAAACTCACTGACAAAAAGAGAACAAACACAAATTTTTGAAGCGCAAACCATTCTGAAGGAGAGGCTGGAGAATCCTCCCGGAATTGTTGAACTGGCACATTTGGTTGGGATGAATGAATATAAACTCCGCCTGGGATTTAAGGAACTTTTTGACAATACCATTTACGGTTATCTACGTCAGCAACGAATGCTAAAAGCCAAGGAACTGATTGAAACCAGAGAACTTTCGGTTTCTGAAGCAGGTTACATGGTAGGCTATTCCAATATGAGCCATTTTGCCAACGCTTTTAAAAACGAATTTGGAATTACTCCCGGCCAGCTCAAAAAGTAAAAAACCGGGTTCCTTTTCAAATTTTCGGGGCAGCCTTACTTGCTCTTCGGGTTGTACCGGGCTTCTCTTGCAAACTACTTTTGCTGGTATAGATTTTAAACGTTTTAATTATGAAATTTATACCTGTCAGGATTTTACTTTTATTTATTATCGGAAGTCACACAATCCCTTCTTTGCAAGCCCAGGATGAAAGTGCATTTGAGATAATGAAGAAAAATGATGCCTTACCCGAGCCAACAGATAATCAGGCAAGAATAGAGTTATTGCTCAAAGATAAAAGGGGGAATACGATTCATCGTTCACTCGATTCGTACACGCTAAAAACAAGCTTTGGTTACAATTCGCTGATAGAAGTAGTTTCGCCGGCCGATATTACAGGAATGCGGCTGCTTTCCATCGCACAAACCGGGGAGGATGACCAGCGGCTGTATTTGCCTTCTTTTGGCAAATCAAGGAAAATATCCAGTTCAGGAAAGACAGGTAAATTTTTGGGATCGGATATTTATTTTTACGACCTGGAAGACCACGATCTCGATGAATTTACATACCGTTTTGATGGTGAAAAAGAATGGGACGGGCAAAATTATTACATTATTGAGTCCACACCGAAAGACAAAAATGCGCCATACTCCAAAACCACTCACTGGGTAAATGCCGCCGATTATTTTGTGTATAAAAGCGAAATGTACGATGAAAAAGGTCGCTTGCTTAAAACGCTGGTGGTGAATAAAACCAAAACTGATGATGGCATTATTTTACCGGTGGATATGACCATAACCAATGTACAACAAAAACATTCTACAGAATATCACCTTATCCGAAACCAAATAAACACAGGAATTTCGCCGGATATATTCACAGTAAAATACCTGGGGAATTAGTCTCAAAGCCAATACAATGTTCACAGTCAGGAATTTCAGTGTTGTTTTATTTTTTCTCTGGATTTGGAGTTTAGATGCAAAAGCACAACTCATTACCGATAATGAGTTTCATTTTCAGTTTAAAGGCGAGCATGAATTGTATTTTCATTTTCCTCTTGCGAACAGTAGCGATTTTCAGTATCCGTTGACTTCTCCAAGATCTTTAAACCGGTTTGGTGTAAACCTGTCGCAGAAAAATATCCGATTGGTATCTGAATGGGATTTGCGCTTTTTTTTGCCTGAATCGGGCAATCAGGAGGATGCTGTTTTATTAATTCCAAAAGAAAATTATATCCGGTATTCCACCCGCAAGATGAACTGGACATTCGGATTACAAAAGTATTCCTGGGGAATGGCCGATCATATTAACCCAACCAATAATCTGAATCCGTTGGATTACACAATTACCGGATTTGAGCCGGAAGAGATCCCTGTTTTTTCTTCATCGGTCGAATATTTTCCCAGCGACAGTTGGAAAATGCAGGCGGTATACATTCCGTTCGAACAATCGGATAATATTTTTTGGAGCTACCCGGAAGCCATTCCCGATGCATTGTTTGCCAAATACGTAATTTCCGATTTTGATTTCAACGCACAAATTCCCGCTATAACAACAATCGCACAGGAAAAACAAATTTCAGAAATCCAACCTGACTATGATCTACGTTCGGGCGTTTTTGGCGGAAGATTGAATTTTTATTCATCAAAAGTTGATTTTTCATTGAGTTATGTTTATGATTTTGATCCGTATTACACGCCGCTAATTGCAATAGAAAAGCATTTTCCCGGCATCACCGGTTCGCTGGAAGACAAAATCAATCAGACGTTAAATGCGGAGGAAGCCAGTCAGGTTATTTCTTATTTGTCGGGCATTTCATCCTACAGGATTTCCCAAATTGATTTATTGCGAAAGCGAATTCACCGGTTTGGCGGAAATGCAAAGACCATCATTGGCCGGTTTGGTTTGTGGCTGGAAGCCTGTTATTCGATTACTGAACAGGAAAAATCGGATGACTATAAAAACAGGGGCAACGATCTGTTCTTTGTGCTTGGAACCGATTTCTTTTTTGGTCCCAATGAACGGTTTTACGGAAACATTCAGTACACCGGGAAATGGATTCCCGACTATTATTATTCTTTTTATTCGGATTATCCAAATGGAATTCCGCAGGCTGGATTTCAAGACCAAGAGGAATACATGCAACAATATTACTACCGGGCGCTGGTTCAGCCGCTTGGATTTCAAAGTGAAACGTATCTGCATGGTGTCACCATAAATTTTGACTTTTCCTTTTTTAACGGGAAGTTAAAGCCATCACTGGTGGGCTACCTGCTTACACCCGAAGGTTACGACAAAGCCGAAAAAACACGACAAGGCAGCCTTTTACTGATGCCTTCTGTTGATTACTCTCCCGGAAATGCCCTGCATTTTACGCTTGGTTCTTATTTGTCGTGGTCAGCATTCAAAGAAAGCGGGAGTGACCAGACAAAATACAACGACAGTTCCAGTATTCTGGGGCTGCTGAATCCCTACAACAATCTGTATGTAAAAATATCCTATTCGTGGAATCGCAACAAATAAAAATGATGAGTAAAAAAGAAAAGTGGTTTGCCCATGCCGGCAAAAATATAATCGATAACCGGTGGAAATACCTGGGAGTTATTTTTTTAGTTCTTGTACTTGCCGGTTTGGGATTGCCTAAAATCCAGCTCGACACCTCTATTGAAAACTGGTTTCCCAAAAGTTCCAAAGAGTTTATCAACAAACAAAATTTTGAACAGTACTTTGGCAACGACGATGTTATCGGAATTCATTTTAGAACCGATGATGTTTTTATGGCAGAGAATGTTCAGATGTTGAAAGAACTGGGAAATGATTTGGAAAATGAAGTTCCGTTTGCTGATGAGGTAACTTCCATTGCCAATCTGGAATATACTTTTGCCGACAGCAGCGAAATTATTACAGAGAATTTACTTCCTGATTCTCCAACAAAGCAGGATTTGGAAAAAGCCAAAGCAAGGATTCTGGATAAACCATATTTAAAAAACCGTATTGTTTCCGAAAATTTTACAGAAACCTGGCTGGTGCTTCATCTTTTACCTTACCCCGACAGCTTAAAGAATGCCGGCAGGATATCGCCTGAAAACCTGGTAGGTGAAAAAGTACTTGAGATATTGAACCGCAATTCATACAAAAACTACAACCTCAGGGCAGTGGGAACGCCTGTTTACAGTTTTGAGGAACTCACCTTTGCCGGAAACGAATCAGCAAAACTGCTGGGGCTAACTATTCTGGTATTAATCGTTTTTCTGGCCTTATTTTACCGGACATTTAAAGGTGTAGCTATTCCAATTGCTTCAGCTATTGTATCCATTTTCATCGTATTTGGTATTATGGGGCACCTGGGAATTAAAATCAACGCTATCCTTTTTGCCGTTCCCATCATCTTTTCGCTGTCCATCTCGCTGGGCTATTCTGTTCATCTTTTTAACTACTACCAAAGCGCCTTACAGGAAAAAAGAAATGTCAGGGAATCGGTAATTGAAGCAACCGCAAAATCGGGCTGGCCAACTCTTTTTGCCGCACTCACTACAATTGCCGCACTTGCTTCCTTTGTTACCATCGGGTTAATTCCCATCAAATGGCTGGGATTGACTTCTGCCTCGCTCGTAGTGATTATCTATATGATGGTTTTTGTACTGATCACCAGTCTGCTGAGTTTTAGCAAATTAAAAAAAACATCAGCAAAAAATAGCAGAGAAAATAAAACTGATAAAATTCTCTATTCCATTGGGCCGTTTGTAACCCGCAGAAAGAAACCGATTCTTTGGAGTACATTAGTTTTTACCCTGATTATGGCTTTGGGACTGACCTCTTTTGAAGTTAATTTTGATTCGGAACGTTCGTATGGAATGAAAGTATCCTATATCAAACGGATGCTGGATGTAGCAAAAACAAAAATCGGTTCTTTTGATTCCTATAATGTTTCCATCGAATTTCCTGACACGGAAGCGGGTAAAGACATTGACGTGTTAAATCACTTTGATCAATTTGAAAAGGAAGTTTCGAAATTTATACTCACCAAGAAAACCAACTCCATCCTCACTATTCTTAAAGATATGAACCGGATAATGAATGATAACCTTCCTGAATTCTATCGTTTGCCCGAAAACAGTGAACAGGTGGCGCAACTACTGATGATTTATGAAATGGCCGGTGGTTCAAAGTTGTATGACTGGGTAAATAGCGATTTTAATGTGTTGCGGTTAAAAGTGGAAACCAACAACATGAATGCCCGGGAAACCGTGAGGGAAATAAAAAAGTTACGACAGCTATCGGCAAAGTTCTTTCCAAACGCAAAATTTAATATAACCGGGGGGATGCCCAGGCTGGCTTCCATCAATCATTTGGTGGCCACCGGACAAATAAAGTCACTGTTTATTGCTTTGCTGATGATTAGCATTATGATGTCTTTTGTGTTTGGAAACATTAAACTGGGGCTCATTGGATTAATCCCCAATCTTTTGCCCATTGTTGTGGTGGGGGGAACGATGGGCCTTTTGCACATTCCGGTCGATTTCCTGACGGTAACCATTGCCCCGATGATCCTGGGGATTGCGGTGGACGATACCATTCATATTTTTAATCACGCCAAAAATGAGGTGGACCGAACGGGTGATTACAAACATGCTGTTACCGATACCATCGGGCATTTGGGCAAAGCGGTTATCGTAACCTCGGTAATTATTATTTTGTCGTTTAGCGTATATTTAAGTTCGTCGTTAAATATGATGCAGTATCTGGGAATGTTTGTTATTCTTGGAATTACCACCGCCCTGTTATCTGACCTGCTGATAACGCCGCTGTTGATTCTCTGGATAAAACCGTTTCACAAAACGTTGTTTCATTCAAAAAAGAGTGTATGAAAAACAAAATAATTGTAGTTGTCGGAGCATCGGGAAATCAGGGACGGGAAGTAGTAAAAAATTTGTTAGGCAAAGGTTTTCAGGTAAGGACACTGACCCGAAATCCAAAAAAAATTGAGAAACTTCGTTATGAAGATAATCTTACAATCTTCCACGATGATTTGAAGAACAAGGACTCTCTTCAGAATTTAATGACGGATGCGTACGGATTATTTTTTGTGCTGCCACCCCATAAAAAATCTGTAGCTTATGGAAGAACATTGATAGCTCTAATCAGAAATTCAAATCTTAAACATGTGGTGTTTAGTTCTGTGGGAGGTGTGGATAGAAATTCAGCGATAAACCATTTTCGCTGGAAAAAGGAAATTGAAGACCATCTCCGGCAATCCGGGAAACCATTTACCATTGTCCGGCCGGCGGGGTATATGGAAACATTTGCTCATCCAAAGTCCATTCGGTTAATTACCGGACTATTAAACTTATACATCAATTCTACCGGTACATTCCAGTTAATATCCACTCAGGATATCGGGAGAATTGTTTCTATGGTATTTGATAACCCGCAGAAATACAAAGAGCAGATAATGGAGATTTCAGGAGACGAATTAACGGTAACTGAGCTTTTCTATAAATTGAATCAGGTAAAAGGCATAAAAATGATGCCTTACCGGTTTCCTAAAATGGCAAAGTACTTTATTCCAAAATCATTAAAACAAATGCTTGTTTTTTATGCAAATGATGGATGGAAGGCAAATATTAGTGAATTGAGAAATGAATTTAAGGGGCTTTTGACCTTTGAAGATTGGTTAAAAACCTCTGATATATTCAACAAATAAAACCATCTTAAAAATGTATTATTTCTACGTATCAATATTCTTGATAATGAACACCAATGTGCAAATAATTCTAACCACTTAAAAACGGGAATACAGATTTAAAATCACTATTTTTTTAACATGCAAAATTGAACAAGTATTAACATCAAATGTTACAAATATAATCCATGACAAATTAACTCTTTGGCCAAATGGTTTAACCTGCAGATTCTTGTTGGTAAAAATTTAATTGAAACTGCTATGCCAATTTACATGGATCGACACGATGTCTCAGAGAATGTTACCGCCGAAACCGTTGCCAAACTTCACCAGGAAGACTTAAAAATTCAGCATAAATACAACTGCAGGGGATTAACCTACTGGTTTGACGATGTGCGAAAAACGGCTTTCTGTTTAATAGAAGCGCCTGACAAACAGAGTTTAACAACTATGCATAAGAATGCGCATGGCCAGGTTCCGTATCAGATTATTGAAGTTGATGCTGATGTTGTTGAATCTTTCCTTGGCAGAATTGAAGATCCGGAAAATCGAGATAAAACGGAACTGAATATTATTAACGAACCTGCTTTTCGCGCCATTATGGTTACAGGTATAAAACCATATTCCTTCCTAAATATGAAAAAGGAAGTTCTTAATCTATCCATTCAAAAATTTAATTTGTCAACTCTTTCAACCATAAAACAATTCAAGGGGAGGATTGTAAATCATTCAAACGATTATTTCATGGTTAGTTTTGCGTCGGTTGCTGACGCCATGAAGTGCGCATTAGAAGTACAACGCGAATTTGATAAATGGAAAGAAAAACACGACTTTATAAATATCAAACTAAAAACCGGTTTAAGTGCCGGGGTACCTGTTACAAATAGTAGGACACTGTTTGATGATACGGTTAAAACTGCTGAACGTTTGTACTATATCTCCATGGCAAAGATCTTGATAACAAATGAAGTTAAAGAGTTATATAAGAACGAAGAGATAACAAATGCATTGTTGACTGATCGGGTAGAGCCTGTAGATCCTGAGGATGAAAAATTTTTGAACCAGGTGATGGACCGTTTGGAAGAAAGTTGGAAAAACAGTGAATTCAGGGCAATTGACTTATCCAGGGCGTTAAGTATGAGCAAATCAAAATTGTATCGTAGAATAATTTCATTAACCGGGAAATCACCAAATACTTTTATTAAAGATTACAGATTAAAGAAAGCCATCCATTTTTTTAGGTTAAAAAAAGGTAATATCTCTGAGATTGCCTACGAAACAGGATTTGGTAGCCCATCCTATTTTTCAAAATGCTTTCACCAAAAATATGGTATCAAACCAACCGATTATTTGCAATTACAGGAAGGTTGAATCATTTTCTTAAAAAAATACATATAAGTCTTTATTTTGAATCGAAATTGCTATCAATTGACCCAAAATTGATAACACCCTCATTAAATTCTGTCGTAAATTTGAATATATATAACTGAATAACAACTGATTATTAGCTCTTTTAAAACTCACATTAGAGTATAAAAAGCAACGATTGTTGTTAACTTAAAAATTAAATCTGATGACTACTTTAGTAAAACGTATCGGAATGGAAACCCTTGAAGAATTTGCGACACAAATAAGGGGTAACTTGATTTATCCTGAAAGTGAAAATTATGATGAAGCCCGAAAGGTGTACAACGGGATGATTGACAAGCGTCCAGGTTTGATTGTTAAATGTGTGGATGTGGCTGACGTGATAGCATCTGTGAATTTTGGAAGGAAAAACGGTTTACTGGTAGCTGTCAGGGGAGGCGGACACAATGCCGGAGGCCTGGGAATTTGCGATGATGGGTTGGTAATCGACCTTTCAGGGATCAAGTTTATACGGGTAAATACAGCTGATAACACTGTGAGGGTTGGAGGAGGAAATGTTTGGGGAGAGGTTGATCATGCTACTCATCCTTTTGGACTGGCCATTCCGGCTGGAATAATATCAACCACCGGTGTGGGAGGTTTGACTTTGGGTGGTGGAGTAGGTCATCTTTCACGTAAATGTGGCTTAACCATTGATAATCTGCTGGAAGCTGATATGGTTTTGGCCGATGGCAGCTTTGTTACGGTAAATAAGAATCACTACTCTGATCTTTTCTGGGCAATCAGAGGTGGTGGAGGTAATTTTGGCATTGTAACCTCATTTAAATTTCAGGCACACTCCATTAAAAATGTTTATGCAGGACCAACTTTGTGGCCGGTGGAACAAACGGAAGAAATAATGGAATGGTATCACAATTTTATTCATTCTGCTCCGGATGAATTAAATGGATTTATCGCAACGCTGATCATTCCCGGGCCACCATTTCCGCCACAATTACATAATAAAAAGTTCTGTGCTATTGTTTGGTGCTACTCCGGAGATGTAACCAAAGGGAAAGAAATATTTGAACCGGTAATGGCTATGAATCCGGTATTTGAGCATGTGGGAGAAATGCCTTATCCGTCTGTACAAACATTATTTGACGGGCTTTTGCCTCCCGGGTTACAATGGTACTGGCGAGCCGATTTTTTCACCGATATTCCCACTGATGCGGCAACGCTTCATAAAAATTTTGGTTCAGAAATACCAACTCAGCTTTCACAAATGCACCTCTATCCAATTAGCGGAGCAGCTGGGCGTGTTGGCAAAAGTGATACTCCGTGGGCTTATCGCGATGCCAAATATGCAGGAGTTTTTGTGGGTATTGATCCGGATGCTGCCAATGCCGAAATAATAAAAAAATGGGCAAAAGACTACTGGGAAGCCCTGCATCCCTACTCTTCAGGTGGTGCTTATCTGAATTTTATTATGGATGAGGGTCAGGAACGCATAAAAGCAAGTTACCGGGATAACTATGAGAGATTGGCAAAGACTAAACAAAAATATGATCCGGATAATCTTTTCCGGGTTAATCAAAACATAAAACCGTCCAATTGACAACAATCTCATCACCAAGTCTAAAGAAAAGTTGACATTGGTTTGTTTTAAAGTTAAATTATTTCTGAGGTCTTAGATAGTAGAGTACAATGGTTATAACTGAGGCAGTTAAATTACACAATATACTTGAAAACATTAGAACAGACACAACAAACATGTCATCCTGGTTCCAGTAGGCAACTGCTCCGTCCAAATATACGAATCCAAGTAGGATAATAACAACACCGATACCGATGTATTCTCCGTTTCTGTTTTTGTTTCTGCGCCGGCTTTCCCTGATAAATTTCACATAACCCATGAAAATTATCAAATGAATTATAACTGCGACTGAAATTGCTATAGCCGAGGCTTTGGGAATAATGTCAGCGTTTACTTTAGTAATAACTAGTAATGTTGTCACCATCATAAGAAATATAGAAAACAAAAAGATACCAGAGGCAATAAACAAAACACGCTCATTTCTTTGTCTTTTTTTCAAAGCCGCTGATTTTTGGTTTATAATCTTCCGGCAATCGCAACAAACCCAGGCATACTCGGAATACAAAAGTTACAAAAAAATCACCTGAAAATCAACCGAACTTCAGCTTACGCTACTTTAAAATTGGTTCTTCTGATTCTAAATTAAACAAATAACACAACTTGTTCTGGTTTGTAACAGATGTATTTTAGCTGAAGTTTCCTTACATTTATGTGTATTTATAAAGATGACTGACAAGCTGTATAGAAATGATAAAAACAACTTCCGAAAACAAAAACTACAAAGCCGTTGATATTGGCCCGTTGGCAGAGCTGGCAAAACATGAGTTTATTCATCCCAAATTCAAAACAAGGGATAAAGGCAGAATATTTATCGGGGAGCTTCTACAGACCACCGGAGCAGAGATTTCTTTCAGGAAACTACCAGCCGGAACAGTTATTTCATTTTTACATAAACATATTAAACACGAGGAAATCTATGTGTTTTTAAAAGGTAGCGGGCAGTTTCAGGTGGATGATGATACTTTTCAAATAAGGGAAGGTTCAATCGTAAAAGTATCAG
This sequence comes from Maribellus comscasis, assembly GCF_009762775.1. GTDB lineage: Bacteria > Bacteroidota > Bacteroidia > Bacteroidales > Prolixibacteraceae > Draconibacterium > Draconibacterium comscasis. The sequence continues at coordinate 798,027 of NZ_CP046401.1, forward strand.
TGGACGGCAGCCGGGCACTAAGCAGTAACTCAAATGAACCGCTGGTTTATATGGTTATTCAGTCTCATCAAAATACCCTGGCCGCTTACAATGTTTCTGACGGATACCGGGTTGAAGGCAACGTAAAATTATAGATTAATCACAGCTCAACAAGTCATTGTTTCAGAATCTCTTTAAGCACAATTTCATCCGAAAAATACATTTGGTGTGAATGTCCGCTCAACTGCTCCCCGATGGGTACTTTACGATTAAGTTCAATACTTTCAAAACTATCGGATAAAGGATCTTTCGGAGTAAGCGAACAAAGCCAATCTTTGTAGGAAAAATAATCGTGCCAATGCTGAACATTGGGATTTTTCTGAGCCTGAAAAAGCACCTCTCCAATCCAACGGGCACGGTTTATTATAAAACCTAGAGAGGCACCCAGTGTAACTACCCGAATCTTTTTATTTTCAGGAAAAAGGTTATTATATGACAAAAACTCAGTAGCTAATATACTTCCAAAACTGTGTGCTAAAATCTGAATGGAATCAAACCTGTCGTCTTTTCCAACTTTTCCCATCACTGTAATAATACGTTCCCTGATTTTAGAGCGAAGGGTTGAATCCTGCAAATAACTCCTGCTAAAATAAGCCATACTGATGATTCTGTCGGTTGGAAAAACAGTTAACAACAAGGTAAAAACGCTCCAAACAATCCAGCTTTTCCAGCTGGTTATTGAGTTGATAAAACATACCAGTTGTTGGTAGTCCTGCAAATAATTTTTAAGTCCGTCGGCAAAAATCAAAAGCAGACTAAGGTACCAGCCTAACACCAGCAACATACTCCCCAAAAGAGGTAAAGCCATTTTGGGAGTAAAAAAAATAGCACGCCAGATACCTGAAAACAACCAGTAGGATATTAACATTGTACTTTTAAAAAACCGATGTAATGGTCGTTCCTCACTAAACGATTTTTTTAAATCTCCCCAAAACACTTCAAAAACATAAAATTCCTTTACCTTTTTTGTATCATGATAGGTAAGTTGCACTTTTTTGACTGTTTCACTTGTGCTGATATCTGTTTCAGTGACTATACTGACATCCGCAAAGGAGTTCGCATTTACAAGGTCCTTTTCCAGTTGGTCAATAGCTTCGTTCTTTACCGTACAGTGAGAACCATGGATATATAATATCGCTTCTTTTGAGTTCATTTGGTTCACAATCTTAGCTTTATAACAAGTTAGTTTATAAACCAATAAGGTTTAAACCTGCCGAATTGTTTAAAAAGAGCTTTGAAAAAAATTCCCCGAACGAAAAGATTGCTTTGAAAAAAAATCAAGAAATATTTTAGTATCCGGATAAAATCCAAACGAAAACTACTCAATCCTTTGTAAACAGATCTCTTCAACCGGATAAATAAAAAAAGTGCCGGAAAATTCTCCCGGCACTTTTATCCATATCTTTTTTATGCAATGGTTCTAAATAACAGATTGTTTGAATGGCGTTAAAACATTATTGAATCACAATTTCACCGGACAGTTTATTCATCTCTTCCTGGAGGTATTGCTTAAATCCGTCTTCCGTTTTCCATTGATCTTTCTCCAATCCCCACACCGCAGCAAAATAGTGTTTTGCGGGTACTTTGTCTTTACACTTCTGACCAATGTAATATGTTTCTGAAATTATATTACTAAAACTCTTTTCTACTACCGTTTGGTAGCCCAATTTAAAAAAGTTGATGTCAGTGGTTCTTCCAATTTTTCCTATTTCATTTTTAGGAACCAAAACAGCCATTCCCAGTTCATCGTTATTTAGCGACTGAACATCGTGTGTACCGATACACTGAAAATCTCCTGCCTGAAATTCAAACGGTTCTCTTTTTAACATGCTGGTTACAATTCCGGTCACAATCTGATCGCCTTCCCTGCAACCATTAACAGTCACATCAGACTCAAACCAGTACTTCCCCGGATAAATTGAAATACGCTCAACTGCTTCCAGCATTTCTCCATCAACTTCCCAACCGCTGTAGCGAAGTTCAAAAACAGAACGCACCGGTCCTTCCGTCAATTTCTGATAACTGTATTTTTTTGTTGAGCCCAGACGAAACAAGGAATCATTCCGCATGAGAGCTATCCCCCCCGAACCAAGAGAACTGCCGCAATGCAAAACATCCATTCCCCAGTCATCCAGGTCATGATAATTGGTAATTTCTTCAGTATGAATCTTATCAATAATTAATCCGGGCAATAGTTTACCAAATAAATCCTTTACATTTCTGCAATCAAAATAATTCCGAAATGCAATTTTATCATTCTCCCAACTCACACTTTCTCCCTGGGCGATAATTTCAAAACCCTCGGTACATGGTAGTGCGTCATAAGCATCTACTTCTTTATAAGTTCCATCGTTCTGGATAATTCCCAAACGAAGATTTGTTCTTTTCTCAAATGACGGATATTCATTTTCTGAAACCGGTTCAATGGTAAGCATTTTGGTTTCGTTAGCTACAAAAGCAAGCAGAACAGCAACCTCATCCCAATTTCCATCGCCGTTTAAATCATCAACCTGGCTTGGAACCAGATTTCCTGCCCCACTTTTAAAAACAGGCAATTGCTCATCGCTAAGAGAAATTTTTTCATTTACCTGCTCCCGACTAAGAATAATAACTTCGTCGGGTTTATCAACATCCAGCGGATTTATCAAAGTTATCGACGGTTGATTATTACTGCAGGAAAAAATAACAGCAGCCAATAAAAAAAGAAGGAGATAATTTGTTTTCATTTTATTCAGGAATATCGTTTTCACCTTTTACATAACCAAAGTTGGCCAAAATTCCGCCATCGACATAAAGAACATGACCATTTACAAAATTGCTGGCTTTTGATGCCAAAAACAAAGCAGCGTTCCCGACATCTTCGGGTTCTCCCCAGCGGCCTGCAGGAGTACGTGTCATAACCAAATCGTTAAAGGGGTGACCACCTTCTCTGATTGGTGCTGTTTGCGAGGTAGCAATGTACCCTGGACCAATACCATTAATCTGAATGTTGTATTTTGCCCATTCGCATGTCATATTGGAAGTAAGAAGTTTCAACCCTCCTTTTGCGGAAGCATAGGCTGAAACCGAATTTCTTCCGTACACACTCATCATTGAACACATATTGATGATTTTACCGGCACGTTTTTTAATCATTTTGGGTACCACTCTTTTTGAAACAATCAGCGGAGCAACCAAATCCACATCGATAACCTGTTTATAGTCAGAAACAGCCATGTCGAGAATCGGAATTCGTTTTATAATACCTGCATTATTAACAAGGATATCAATATCGCCTACTTCTTTCTCAATTTGCGAAATTTCCCTGTCAACATCATCCTCATCTGTAACATTAAACTTTAATGTATATACATCAATTCCGGCTTCGGCATACTCTTTTTTACAACTCTCAAGTTTTTCTTCCGATATGTCGTTTACACATATCTTTGCACCGGCACTTCCCAAAACTTTTCCTATCGCCATTCCAATTCCGTGTGTTCCGCCGGTTATCAATGTAACTTTTCCCTTTAAATCGAATAATTCCTGTATCATGATTTTTTGTTTTTTTTATACTTCTCTATTTCAGATCTTTAATATCAATGGCATCCATATCGGTGTAATCCAAATTCTCGCCAGCCATTCCCCAAATAAAAATGTAGTTACTTGTTCCTGCAGCTGAATGAATTGACCAGTTGGGAGAAATTACAGCCTGTTCGTTTTGCATCCAGATGTGGCGGGTTTCATCGGGCTGGCCCATAAAATGGCAAACCGCCTGATTTTCGGGAACATCAAAATAAAAATAAACTTCGTTCCTACGGCTGTGCTGGTGCGGAGGCATTGTATTCCACACACTTCCCGTTTTTAGCTCAGTCATTCCCATCTGCAACTGGCAGGTTTCAACAACTCCACTAATAAGCAATTGATTGATATCTCTTTCATTTGAAGTTTCCAAAGATCCCATGTGAAGGACATTAGCATCGGCCATTGTAACATGTTTCACAGGATATTCTTTATGAGCCGGAGCGGAATTGATATAAAAATGGGCCGGATTAGCCGGATCATCCGATTTAAAAATTACTTCCTTACTTCCTTTCCCAATATAAATGGCGTCTTTAAAATCCATTTTATATTCTGTTCCGTCAACAACGATTACTCCCGAACCTGCAACATTTATCACACCAACTTCACGTCGTTCGCAAAAATAATCGGCTTTTAAAGGGTCTATTGTTTCCAGCAGCAAACCTTCTTCCAGCGGAACAGCTCCTCCAACAATATAACGCTCAATAATTGAATACACCAACCGGATATTTCCGGGATCCATCACTTTTTTAACCAAAAACTCTTTCCTGATTCGTTCAGTATCATACTTTTTAAAATCATCAGGATGATAATTGTATCTTTCTTCATAAATAGTAGCCATAATTATATTTTTAATTTTTGATGTTTTCAAGTTGCATAAAAACTTTATTTTCACAAAAATAAAAAACTAAAAACTAAAATGCAATCGATTGCATAATTAAAAATATTTTTATTATTTTTGAGTTCAAATCGACTATAATGACTAAACAGGCAGAAACGACAATTCACGATATTGCTAAATATCTTAACATTTCAGCGTCTACTGTTTCAAGAGCATTAAACGATAACCCACTAATAAGCGAGGCTACAAGAAAAAAAATAAGAAAGGTTGCCAATGAAATGGGGTATCGTCCCAATACCCTTGCAGCAAATTTCAGGACAAAACGAACCAATACGATTGGTGTTATTGTTCCTTTAATAAACCGTCACTTTTTCTCATCCGTCATCAGTGGTATTGAAGATATTGCCTATAGCCAGGGGTATACTGTTTCTATTTCTCAATCGAATGACAATTTTCAGAAAGAAACCAAAATTGCAAAAACCATGTTTAACAATCGTGTTGATGGCGTTATTGTTTCAATAGGCATGGAAACCAAATCCTTTGAGCATTTGGAACTTTTTTTGGAAAGAAAAATCCCCCTTGTTTTTTTCGACCGGGCCGTTGATGAAATCAATGCACACAAAATTGTAGTTGACGACTTTGGAGGAGCTTACAGAGTAACAAAACATTTAATTGAACAGGGTGCAAAAAAAATAGCACACATTGGTGGTCCAACCAATTTAAAAATATATGAAGACCGGAAACAGGGTTTTTTGGAAGCAATGAAAGATGCTGGTTTGAAAACAGATAAAAAACTTATTATACACAATAGTTTAAGGCATGATGATGGTGTAGATGCAATTAGAAAATTAATGGATAAAAACAAAAAGATAGATGCCATTTTTTGTGCTAATGATACAACAGCACTTAGCGCCATTGTTTATTTAAAGGAATTGGGAATAAAAATACCTGAAGATATTCTGGTTATGGGATTTAGTAACGAACCTTTTTCCAGAGTAACCACTCCTTCTATTAGCACGGTTAAACAACCGGGTTTTTTAATGGGTCAGAAAGCTGCTGAATTGCTTATTCATCAGATCAACAACAAAAAAGCCGACATTAAATATCAAACACTTGTTATGCCCACAGAACTGCTAATCAGGGAGTCTTCTCAAAAAAATGTGCTGAATCTTCACTAAAAAAAGTTTTACAAAACTAAAGTGTTTTTTGAACTTCAGTTATTTAAAATCCCTTGAAGGAAAGAGTTTACCTTGCACCACTTTATTATCATGATATTTCCCGTTTTCGGCCTCCTTCTTATTAGTCTCTTTTTGAGCATTTATCGGTTTACTCATGGAACCAAGATTACGTCCTTCCATTTCTATACTCATCAATTCGTTCATATTAAAACACTCATTGACAACTACATGAATAACTTCTCCTTCAATCTGCAGTTTACCTGCGACCATAAGTAAGCGGGATTGCAAAATTACTTTACGGTATTTTTCAAAAATTTTTGCCCAAACCACCAGATTGGCAAAACCGGTTTCATCCTCAATGGTAATAAATATTACACCTTTAGCCGTCCCGGGGCGCTGCCTAACAGTTGTTAAGCCACACACTTTAACCCTTTGGCCATCTTTCATTTTACTTAATTCTGAAGTTGGTGTAACCTGAAAGCGATTCAGTTTCCGGCGAAGAAAACTCACAGGATGTGCTTTAAGCGACAGAGAGATACTGGCATAGTCCTGTATCACGTGCTCTCCGGAAGTCATTGCCGGCAATGTTGTAACTCCTTCCTCTACACTTAGAGAAGGTGTTCCGGTGAATATTCCGGTGGGATGATCATACAAAGCAGAAACTTCCCACAGTGCCTGTCTCCGATCCAGACCAATCGAGCGAAAAGCATCTGCATCGGCAAGTCTCTCCAAAGCAGATGGTGAAACGCCAAGATCAAGTAATTCATTGATATTTTTGTAAGACACAGACCTGCCAGCTACAAGCCTTTCTATATCATATTCCCTGAGGCCTTTTGCCTGCCGGAATCCCAACCGAACAGCACAATAACGACCACTTTTTTCTTCAAGGCTATTATCCCAGCAGGAATAATTGATATCAACCGGTCTTACTTCCACACCATGTCTGCGGGCATCGATAACAATTTGAGCAGGTCGGTAGAAACCCATGGGCTGGCTGTTAAGCAGTGCCGCAGCAAATATATCGGGATAATAACATTTAATCCAGGATGAGATGTACACCAGCAATGCAAAACTGGCTGCGTGGCTTTCGGGAAAACCATAACTTCCAAAACCTTCAATCTGCTTAAACACGCGCTCTGCAAACTCTTTTTCATAGCCTTTTTTTACCATCCCTCCCACCAGTTTTTCCCGGTACCAGCTTACTTTACCTTTTGATTTAAATGTAGCCATACTTCTTCTTAATCCGTCAGCTTCAGCGGGTGTAAACCCGGCAGCTACAATGGCAATTTCCATGGCCTGTTCCTGAAATAAAGGAACCCCCAAGGTTCGTCCTAAAATATCTTCCAGTTCTTTGGAAGGATACACCACCGGCTCCAGTCCTTTGCGTCTTTTCAAATAAGGATGTACCATGTCGCCCTGTATCGGCCCAGGCCTCACAATAGCTACTTCGATAACAAGGTCATAAAAATTTTGAGGTTTCAACCGTGGTAACATGGACATTTGTGCACGGCTTTCAATTTGAAATACGCCGAGAGTATCGGCATGGCCAATCATATCATAAACCTTTTTATCATCCTGTGGAATATTGGCTAAGGTGAAATTCTTATTATAATGTTCTTTGGCAAGATCAAATGCTTTGCGGATACAGGTCAGCATACCCAGAGCCAGTACATCCACTTTCATAAAGCCCAATGCCTCAATATCATCTTTGTTCCATTCAACACAAGTACGATCCTCCATGCGGGCATTTAAAATGGGACACAATTCATGCAGCTTTCCCCTGGTAATAACAAAACCACCTGTGTGTTGCCCCAGTTGTCGTGGAAAACCTTTATACTGCAAGGTAAGTTCTACTACTTTACGCAGATGCGGGTCTTTGGCATTAAAACTTTCTGATGGTGCAGCTTTCCCTCCAAACCAGTCTTCAGTAAACTCATACGCCGACTTGGAAAGAACATTGATGGCATCGGTTGATAAGCCCATAGCTTTTCCCACATCACGCACTGCTCCTTTCCAATGCATTCGTGTTACGGTAGCAACAATACCGGCGCGGTCACGTCCATATTTTTCATAAATGTACTGCATGATCTCCTCACGGCGTTCATGTTCAAAATCCACATCAATATCAGGCGGTTCGTTTCGTTCATCGCTCATAAACCGTGCAAACAATAAATTAAATTTGGAAGGATCGACAGAGGTAACCCCCAGGCAATAGCAAACAACTGAGTTGGCCGCTGAACCACGTCCCTGACAAAGAATCCCTCTGCTCCTGGCTTCACGCACATAATCATATACTGTCAGAAAATAGGAGGCATAATCTTTTCGCCCTATAAATTCCAGTTCCATTTCAATAGTAGCTTTGATTTCTTCAGAAATCTGATTATCAAAACGCTCATTCGCCCCTTTCCAGGTAAGATGAATCAATTCTTCCATTGGTGTTCTCCCTTCACTGGTAATTTCTTCCGGATAGAGATATTTTAACTCATCGAGTGAAAACCGGCAGGCATCTGCTATTTCCTGTGCATGGTAGATTGCTTTGGGATAATCCCGGAAAAGGCGTCGCATCTCCTTCGCAGACTTCAGGTAACGTTCTGCATTCTGATGAAGTTTGAAACCGGCCGTATGAATGGTACATTTCTCCCGGACACAGGTCAGAATATCCTGCAACTCCCGGCGTTCAGACACATGGTAGTACACATTGTTGGTAGCCACCATCGGGATGTTCAAATGTTCTCCCAATTGAGAAAGCCGGAACAATTTCTTATGGTCATCACCATGATAAGAGAAATTTGCACCAAGATAAAGATTCTCTCCCAACATTTCTTTGTACTCTTCCAAGACTTTTATAAACTCCGGTTCAAAATCAAAATCTTCATTCAGCGCCCCCGGAGGAACGACAATAAATTTTATACCTTCAGCGTATTTGTAAACGTCTGTCCGGTACAAATAGCATTCTCCTTTTTCAGCACACAGGTTGCCTTCAGTGAGTAATCCTGTTAAGTTGGAATAGGCTGAATTGTTTGTTGGATAGGCTAGTAAACTTGGTCCATCCAGCAAATCGAGGCGACACCCGGGAATAAAACGGATATTTTTTCCCCGCGCAGTCACATGAGCCCGTACAATTCCTGCGAGAGTATTTCGGTCAGTAACTGCAATTGCTTTGTACCTCAGTTCAGCCGCCCGCTCAACGATTTCTTCCGGGTGCGAACCGCCCCGAAGAAATGAGAAATTTGTCGTCACCTGCAATTCTACATAATCCATTATTCTTTCCCTTTTTATCAGACAAAAAATCCATGAAGAAACCATTGTGGTTTTTCATTTCCGTATAAACCAAGTCGAAACAACCAGTAACGTGCTCCGTTTTCATCTTCTACCCGGTAATAATCCCTCGGTGGCCCTGTTTGAAGCCACCACTCCTGTTCTATCCGCTCCGGTCCGTCAGCTTTGACAACCCGAATAATATTTCCCTTGTACCGAAAGTGCAGCGGCGGATAATCAGGAAGTACAACCATAACATCTACAGGTTCGGGCCTGGGTAAAAGGTGAAGTGGCCTGGGGCGATCAGTGCGCCACTCTGTTTCGGGTTGTTCTTCCAGGGAGTTAACTTCCTTTACTGAACTCTCCGGCCAGTAATGTTCCTGTGGCAGATAGCGGTGAATAGCCTGCATTCCCACCTTTCCGGCAATGTTATCCAATAATTCTGCAATGACTTTGGGGTTATTCCCCCCCGTATTCCACAATGCCTCCTGTGTCTCACCGACATCCTCAACCAACGTGGCTTCCAGAACAAAAAGCTCAATTCCAAGTGCCGGTTCTATTTCTGATATTTTAAGTTCGAACAGCTTAAAAAGATGTGCTGCATTCCGGGATGCCCTGCTGGTACCAATACCGATTTGCTCAACCTCCCCGTCAATACGATACCCTTTAAATATCCCCGTCCGCATACCTTTCCCTTCCCTGGAAAAGCGTTCACACAAAGTTTCCAGCAGGCGACTGAGTGCAATTTCGATTCCTTTAGCTGTACGAATGGGTTCCAGGCAAGGCAGCCGCTCCTGGTAAACAGGAGCCGGTTGCACAGGGTAAAAAGTTTCGTGCTCTGTTCCCAAAGCTTGTCCTAACCGGATAAGCAAACCATCGCCAAAGCGTCTGCGCAGATTTGAACGGGGAATATGGATAAACTGACTGATTTGTCTGAATCCAAGTTTTCCCATACGTTGCAGAGTGATATCATCCAGTCGCAAAGCAGCAGGCGGAAGAGTAAGAAGGGCCTCAGCCTGCTTTCCTGAAGCAACGATGGGCTGATCTGTACCGTAATGTGCAATTGCCCAGGCTGTACCAATGGTATCAGCTATCGCAGCACGTACATCATATCCACCTTTCTGAAGACGGCTTATGATTGTTTTAAGATAAGAGAGTTCTCCTCCCCACAGATGAGGACATCCGGATATGTCCAGTATCAACCCGTCCGGAGAGTCGGTGGCAACTGCAGGAGTATAACGAAAACACCATTCCGCCAAATCCGACAGAAACTTTTCCTCTGCCTTCGGCTCATCAGGAAATACTTCAACAGAAGGAAGTATAGCCCTTACATCGGCTACGACCATGCCGGGTGCTATACCTTCCTTACTCAAAGCCTGACTGGAAGCTTTGACTACCATCCGGCCACGTTCAGGAGCGTACAAGAGGAAAGCTTTTCCCTTAAGCTCCGGATGTAGCCTGGCCATCCTGTCTGTGGCAAAATGACGAAACCAGATGGACATATAACGCCTACGCATACCGCTCTTTTTTTGCAGTTACAGAACCGGAAATAATTTGCTTTTGAGCAGGAAGATGCCTGAATACTCCATCCCTCCATTCGAACTGCCATTTTCCGGGCCTGCCATTTCGTATCTTCATCAGTTCTACCTCCCAACGAGGAAATCCAACCCCCGGAATCCCTTCCGGTAACCAGCTTACTACGGGTCTAATCTGCCACCGGGACACACAGGCAAGGGTATTATTTATGTATGGATGATGACGATGCAAAAAGCCTGTAACCCGGCTCTCCCCTACAGCCAGCTGCAGCCTCCTTGATTCTGCAAAACTGACGTTCCTTAATTCGGCGACAACAGCCGCAAGTGAACTGCATTTCAGAGCCTGCTCTGTGACCCAAAGAGCTTCCTTTTCTTTCCTTGCATCGATGAATATTACATGGTGTGGCTCAATCCCGAAAAATTTCAAAGCCGGAGGAAACAATTTGCGACCGGCACTTATCCATATACAGGAGCCTCCCTTTTTCAGAAGTGTACTTAACAGTCCGGAAATAAAACCATTTGCTGCAGCAAAACTTGCCTCCGTTGGACTAACAAATTCATGTATTGTCCCAACAGGAAAAGTACCTCCGGGAAATGAACTGTTCACAGGCCCCAAAGCAAAATCAGACTGCAGGATATCTGCCCCGGTGCTGAATCCTTCCAGTGTAAATATCTTCTCCCTCAACTGCCTGATAATTTCCTTTTTCCCGGTCAACTCTTTCATAATTAAAAAATATCATTAATTTTGTTACTATTAATAACAATATGATGTTTATAAATATAACAAATGAATAATAGACCTCAAAAAATATTTTTTGCCCGGAACATCAAATTTCTACGGGAACGAAAAAAAATGAGTCAGGAAATTCTTGCAGCTCAACTGGGATTGACCCGTGCCAAGCTTGCGGCTATTGAAGCCGGCAACACAAAATCGCCACAGCCGGAGGACTATCTGAATTTCTCGGATTTTTTTAAAATAAGCATCGATACCTTATTAAAAATAGATCTTTCAAAACTGGGGGAGCTAAAAATGCGGGACCTGGAGGCCGGGAACGATGTGTATATCCGTGGAGGGAACCTGCGGGTGCTGGCTATTTCAGTAGACCGGTCAAATAATGAAAATGTGGAATACGTTCCGGTGAAAGCAAAAGCAGGTTACATGGCAGGATACAACGACCCGGAATTTATTGCCGCCCTGCCCAAATATTCAATTCCCAACCTACCCGTCCAGGGGACATTCCGTATCTTTCCCTCCACCGGGGATTCCATGTTGCCCGTTCCCGAAAGCAGTGACATCATCGCGCAATATGTAGCAGACTGGACAGCCATCAAACCCAATACTCCCTGTATTGTCATCCTGAAAGAACAACAGGACTTTGTATTTAAAATGGTAACAATACATCCGAATGGCACCATTCTTTTAAAATCGCTCAATCCGGAATACAAACCTTATCTGGTAGAGGCTGGTGATGTGATGGAAATATGGCAATTTTACGCTTATACCAGCAGAAAATTCCCTGAAGCCCGTTCTGAAATGGCAACCATTCTGGCTGCCATAAAGAATCTGGAAGAAAAAATAGGAAAAAATAAATCGAAATAAACACTCCGGATATTCCTTTATTTATCATGAAAATCCGGGATTCAGTGATAAATATTTTATACAATAACTCGGCTAAAACATTCATCAAGTTTTGTTAAAAAAAGCCAGAATCATTCTGTAGAAAAACCCAAAGAACAAACAAGTATTTCCTAAAAATTACAATTCATAGTTTTTATTGTTAACAGCTAATATTACTCTTATGCTCTTTTAATTGTGTTGGCGGGTAACCAAATTTCTTTTTAAAAGCAAACGAGAAATGTGAAAGATTTTCAAAACCTACCTCATAACATATATCTATGGGTTTCGATTTATTTTGTGTTAAGCGATAATGTGCGAGTTCAAGCCGTTTTTGTGTCAGCCATCGTTGGGGCGTTAAGCAAAATGCTTTCTTAAAGTCTCTTTTGAAGGTTGTTAAACTTCGGCCTGTCAGATAACCAAATTTTTCCAACGGAAGATTAAATATAAAATTCTTTTCCATAAAACCGACTAAATCAACTTTACCGGGTTCCTCAAAGTTGGCCAAAACATTGTCAATTTTTTTGTCGATGCTTCTGAGGATACTGATGGCTTCTGTTATTTTTAATGAGGCAATTTCTACCGGGATATCGGTCATTTCAAAATAGGGAATTAGAGAAGAAAGGCAACTTTGTAATAAAGGATGGTTGTTGTAGCTCAATATTTGAGGCGAAGCTGACAGTTTTAGATTAACATCAAGTTTCGAATAAAAATCCCTTAACCTTGCTGTGGAGAGATGCATCACAACCGTTTTGTGCGGTTGGCTGTGTTTAGGATAGTTAATTATTGTAGCTAACTGATTTCTTGGAATTAAAAATATATCTCCGGTTTTAAAATGATAAGTAGCATCAGACTGAACGATTTTTGTTTCGCCCGAAATGAACCAGATAAGCATATGGTGGTCAAACATAATGTCCGACTTGAAAAAGTTATCCTCATATGAGGATAACTTTATGTCTTCGGTGATATATTTTGCCTTATATTCCATCGTAATATTTGTTTTTGTTTTGAAATCAACAACGTAAAAATAGCAACTAGGGTTTTGAAATATTAAATGTTATTCCCGTCATTTTCTCGCTTAATGCCCATAATTCTTTTGCGTTAGCTTCATCCAGTGAGTACTGTTTTACTCCTGCAGAAAATGTTTGTCCGTGATTTATTTCTGCAATGTTTACATCCTCGCAGTAAACACCACCCAGGTCATCAAGCAAGGGACTGGTGGCAGCCCAAACCGTTGTTGCCGCCCCTTGCGGAATTGTTTTTAATGACGCGACAACTTCAGGCTTCATGTTTCCTTTCTCATCCAAAAATCCCATTTGCTGAAACAATTCCAAAGAAGCTTCTCTTGCCAACTCGGTTCCGTTTATAGACCCCGGATGTAATGAATAAGACCTGACATTGAAAGCTTTTGCACGATTATCCAATTCCAGTGAAAACAGGTTCACAGCAGTTTTGGATTGACCATATGCTGCAAGTGTTTCATATTCGTGTTCCTGAAAATTAGGGTCATCAAAGTTAAAGGGTGAGAATTGATGGCCTTGTGAAGATACATTAACAACTCTTGCTCCATTAGCTTTTTTTAGTGCAGGCCAAAGTCTTGCGGTAAGTTGAAATTGTGCAAGGTAGTTTGTTGCCAGTTGTGATTCTATTCCCCGCTTATCCCTGCGCAGGGGAACCCACATAATTCCGGCATTGTTGATGAGCAGGTGAAGCGGCCTGGCCGAAACCAGAAATTTATTTGCAAACGCATCGATTGAATCCGGATTCATCAAATCCATTGGCTCAATTTCTACGTTTCGAATGCCATTTAAATTACGTTTGGCTTTGTCAATGTCTCTTGCCGGAACGATGACTACTGCACCCGCGGAAGCCAATGTTTTGGTTGTTTCCAAACCGATACCGGTATTTCCTCCGGTTACGATGGCGATTTTCCCTTCAAGATTAATACCGTTGATAACTTCGTTTGTCGTTGATTGTGCGTTAAAACCACTGTTTAATGCTTTTTGCAACGCTCCCTGATAATTGTTTTGTTTCATCTTTCTAAATCTTTAATGTTTTGATAAAACAAAGATAGAGCGAGACAAACCAGTCAACTTTGTTCAAAAGGCTGAAGTTGCTTTGTTTAAAAGGTCATCTAATTTTTCTGAGATTAGCCAATTGTATCAGTTTTTAGCTGTTGAATTCCTTTTTTTTCCTGTCAGTTCTCCTGGCGTTTGTCCAAAAGACTTTTTAAAGGCGAATGAGAAATGAGACAAATTCTCAAAGCCCAATTCTATATAAATTTCAGACGGTTTTCTATTCTTTTCTTCTATTAGAAAATAAGCCTCCTGCAGTCTTTTTTGCACTAACCAGTGGCTGGGTGAATCATTAAATATGTACTTGAAATCACGTTTAAAAGCTGACAAACTTCGTCCCGTCATAAATGCAAACCGTTCAATACCGACATTGAATTTGTAATTACGGTTCATAAACTCCTCCAGGTTTATTTTTTCAGGAATACCAAAATCAAAAAACACACCGGCTAATTCTGGTTGCGACTGGAGTATAATGATTAATAATTCTTCCCTTTTTACATCTGCAAAAATTTTGTCAATTTTTCCTTCTCCCTTGTAATATGGTTTTAACGATCGGACAAAGTCAGGTATCAGTTTATTTTTTTCAATAGGAATAAAAGTTTCAGCTAATGGAGATTTTGTGGCTGATATTTTGTGTTTTTGCTGAAATTTTCTGAGAAATACTTCATCGAAAATGACGGCTACTTTTTCATAATCTCCGTTCTCTTTTTGTTTATTGTACCGAGCCAAACGATTTTTTCGGAGAAGACAATATTCGTCTGGTTTTAACGTGTACTTTTTACTTCCGTCATAACCCAACATAAGCCCTTTCGCCAGATACAAAAAGATATGCTCCGGGATAAATTGCTCCGGAGAAATCTCCGGTCCGAGATGACACGATTTTATTTCTTCTTTCATTTAATAATGCCGAATTTTATTAAACTGGCGGCCGTATCAGTAATAACAACTTCCCTGCTTCTTGGTTTCCAATTCAAAACCTGCTTTGCCTTTTCGTTTGACAATATTTTTACTTTCCCCACTTGAGCAGAAACGGATTTAAACTCTGGCTTAAACAAAGACGCAAATCTCACAATCCAATTGGGCATTACCTTTTTTGTGATTCTTTGCGAAAATTTATTTTTTTGAGTCTTTAGTATTTTAGCAACCTCTGGAAAAGACGCAGTGCCATCGGAAGTTGCTAAAAATCGCTGCCCATTCGCTTTAGGATTTGTCATTGCCTTGATATGAATGTCAGCCACGTCGCGAACATCTACAATACCAAAACTGATTTTTGGTGTTGACTTCATTTTCCCATTCATCAACTGTTCTATCATTTTGATGGAACTGGAAAAATCTTTGCCTAAAACAGGTCCAAAAATCCCAACAGGATTGATAACTGTTAATTCTAAATTCCCACCTTCATTTCTGATAAAGTCCCATGCCGAACGCTCTGCAAGCGTCTTTGATTTAATGTAAGCCGGAATATTGGTATTCGGGTCTGTCCAGTCTTTTTCTGTAAAAACATGGCTTTTAGGGTCAATACTGTAGCCTATAGCGGCAAAAGAAGACGTTAATACAACACGTTTTACACCTGCATTTCTTGCAGCTTTCAAAACCCGCAATGCTCCTTCCCGGGCAGGAATAATAAGTTCATCCTCATTTTTTGGCTCACCAGAAGGAAAAGGTGATGAGACATGTAAAACATATTTACAATCTTTTACCGCTTCATCCCAATTATCATCTTTAATTAAATCTGTCTCAAAAAATTCAAGGTTATCAAACGAAGTAATACCTCCATTTTTAAGCATTTCAAATACTTCTCTTTTTCTGTTCAGATTACGGATTGTTGTTTTTACCTTGTACTCTTTTTGCAATAGTTGCAGAATGATATGAATACCTACAAAACCGGTTCCACCTGTTACTAAAATTGTGTCTCTGTTTTTCATTTTTTTAATTTTATGCCACAAATTTCTGCATAAAACATTTATCTAACTTTGTTGGAAAGCCCAAAGTTTTTTTGTTGAAAAGCTCAAGAAATACATTTATACGAAGGAAAGTGAATTCAATTTCTCTGTCTCTTTCACCCAACACATAAAAAAGCAAGCTATCAATAATTTGCCCATTCTAATCTAATACAGAGGAAAGGTTTATGCGCTTTTTGCCGATGGTTAAAATTGAAAAAGAAATAAATGCTGTGGCAACCATCATTCCGGCTACCGGGATGCTATTGGTTACATTCAGCAAACCAATGCCACCTGAAGTTAATCCTGCAATACCAATACGGATGGTACCGACCAGGGCTGATGCGCTTCCCAAGTTCTTTTGAATGGGATCAAGTGAGAGTGCAATACCGTTGGGTGAGGTAAATCCCAAACACAACAAAATCAGAAATAAAAACACAATAATGGTGTTTCATCCGTACCAGTCATTTAATATACCGAAAAAAAATACCATTGCTACAAACAACTGGCATACCAAAGCAAATTGAAATATTTGCCGACTTTTGAATTTTTTTAACGCCAGGATGTTCAACTGACTTCCTCCGATGAACCCCACAGAAAGCATTGCGAAGACAATACCAAAATTTTGTGCCGTCATGTGGTATTTTTCCATAAAAATAATTGGCGATCCGGCAACATAAATAAATAGCGATGAAAATGAAAAAGCACCGGCTAAAGCATACGTAATAAACTGTGGTTTGGTTAATATAGTCCAATAATCTTTTACCAAAACCGGTATTTTTAGTTTTGAATTTTTATCCGGGGTATAGTTAACCGGAAGAATAAAAAACACAAGACTTATAAGAGCCAAAGCCATCAATGAAAGAAACACAAATATCCAATGCCAGCCAACATGTGCGGTAATATAACCGCCAAGTGTTGGAGCAAGAAGCGGGGAACTGCCGATCACCAGTACCAGCATCGAAAAAATCCGGGAACTTTCTTCCGGAGGGAAAAAATCGCGCACCATAGCCAATGCTGAAACAGAGGCAACCGAGGCCCCAAGTGCCTGAATAAAACGAAATACAATAAACGAACCTGCGTTCCACGCAAAAATACAGCCAACACTCGCCAGAATGCTTATTACCAATCCAAAATACAACGGTAGTTTTCTGCCATACAAATCCAATAATGGTCCGTACAATATCTGCCCTGTTGCAAATCCAATAAAAAATGTAGTAAGTGAGAATGTCATCCGCGCAGATGTTGTACCGAAATAATCGGCAATGTGGGTCATTGCTGGCAAATATGTATCAATTGAAAAGGGCACAAAAGCCGTGAGGATACCAAGTATGATTATTATTTTCACCCGGCTTTGTTCTTCTCTGTTAAATTCTGAAGGTTGTTTTATATTCATGGAGGTATTAACAAGTGGATCTGACGAATGTTTTGAGAAATCCAAGCTGCCCGTTATTTTCGTTCTGTTTGAAGATTTAGCTTTTTCAATTAAACGATTTTCTGAATTCTAAAGGCGAAAGTTTCGTTTTTCTTTTGAATAATTTACTAAATGACTGCGGATGTTCAAAGCCTAGTTCATAGGCAATTTCGCTTACAGACAAATTGGAAGTGGATAATTTCTCTTTGGCTTTTTCAATCAATCTATTATGGATATGCTGCTGTGTGCTTTGTCCTGTCAATGTTTTAAGTAACCCGCTTAAATAATTTGGCGAAACGTTTAATGTGTCGGCAATGTGCTGAACGGTCGGTAATCCTTTAACAACAAGATCATCACTGTTGAAATATTTGGTAAGAATTTCCTCCAGGTGACTTAAAATTTTATGATTGGTAATTTTTCGTGTAATAAACTGGCGATGGTAGAACCGTTCAGAATAATTGAGTAGAGTTTCAATTTGAGAAATGATTATATCCTGACTAAATTTGTCGATATTAGAATGATATTCCTGCCGGATATTTTTCATAATTCCGGTAACTATCGTTTCTTCCTTATCCGAGAGAAACAACGCTTCGTTTACCGAATAACCGAAATATTCGTATTTCTTTATCGTTTTCGCCAGAGGTGTATTCCACAAAAAGTCAGGATGAACAAGCAGTATCCATCCTGAATGTTTTTGTACTGATTTTTTTTCCACTTCAACGCTAAAAACCTGGCCGGGAGCTAAAAAGAACATAATACCCTCATCAAAATCGTACTCCTGCTGACCGTATCTCATTTTGGCATTTGAAGTCCTTTTAAGTGAGATTGAATAAAAGTCGAGCACCCAACTTATTTGATTATCTTCAGATGAGTGCTTTATATCTTTGTAATCGACTACGCTAATTAAAGGATGTTCCGGTTTAGGTAAATTCCTAAACTGATGAAATTCTGTTATTGTTCTAATTCTTTTTGGATATCCATTTGTCATGTCTCAATGCAATTATTTTTATAGCATCTTCTAGCTTTACTTATTACACAATAATGACTGTGAATTGTTTAGATTAAAAAATTACACCTAATTTATCTTTCAAAATGAACGCTGTATCCTGCCATACTTTTTTTATTGTTTCGTTATTCTGAGCCAATCCCGGAGGATTCATAAAAGTAATTTTACCTCCACGGAGAGCAACATATCTATCTTGAGGAGGTTCTATGTAGCCCAATGCTATGTCAGCCAATGTATTTCCTGCATCTTCAATGCTGTTTGCTAAAGGGAATTTTTCTTTTCTCGTTTTTGGGTCGGTGAGTTGTTGAGAAAGCATTTTCATTGCTTCATCTGAATAGCGGACTAGTCCTGTGCCCGGCGTTACACCGGGGTCGTAAGCTATTCCTTCCCAATTGTTTTGTTTGGATTCCGGTAATTCTTTGATTTGTATTGCAGTTAAAAGATTACAGAGTTTGGATGAAGCGTAAGCACGTTGTCCGTTTATTTTGTCATCCTCTTCAAGCGTTTCATCCATTTCCGGGTAAGCCATCCAGAGCGCATTCGCATGTTTGGGAGGAGACCCGAAAGTATTTGTAGCCGGGTCGATTGTTCCGCTGGTTGTGATTATTATTTTGGCGTTACCCGATAAATGAGGCATAAGCAAACGAAGCAGGTAAAAATGTGCCAGGTGATTCACGCCGAAATTGATTTCTATTCCATCCTCAGTTAAGGTATTAATACTAGGATAATTTATTCCGGCATTAAATATAAGTGCGTCAATTTTATCTTTCCCCAACCTCTTTACAACTTCTTCTGCAAAAGAGTTTACACTGAGCAAACTGGTAAGTTCGAGCGGTAAGTTCACGGCATCTTTAACACCTTTACTTCTGTATCCCATAATTAGATTCACGTTGTTTGCCTGAATCATTTTTTTTGCGGTTACTAATCCAAATCCCGAAGTTCCTCCGGTCATAATAACATTTGTAGAATTCATTTCTACTCCTTTCTTTTGTTTTATTCCTGGTTAAATACAACTGCAAATTCTTTGGCAAAATCAGCCAATTTTACTTTCCCAAAAGCCGGCTTATTTTTATAATAATCCTGATATAATGTACCGGTGCGTCTGGCCGCATTCATCTTTACAAACCCCTGAGCCGTTTTGGGATTCATTCCTGTTGCTTTTAATCCGCTTAGCATTTGTTCATCAGATATTACAAACCACTTTAAATCAGGTTTCCCAATTGCTTCACCCAAGGTTCCTGCTATCTCATTTGGCGAAACTTCATCGCTGGCGATGTTACGAATTTTTCTGCCTTCAAAAGGAAGTTCAATTTCCTCAGCAATAACTGCAGCAATATCCAAAGGCGAAACCCAAGGCTCTTTTTCATCTCCGCCATAGTTTTGTATAATTGCCCCTTGTGTTTTTATACTTTGTATGTATTGATACATATTGTAGTAAAAACCTACTGGCCGCATAAATTTGATAGCGACATTGTCTGGTAGTTCTTTCAAGATATTTTCTACGTTATAATGAAACTTGAGAATGCCAGTGCCTTTATTAGTGTGAGCACCAATACTGCTAAGATGAACCACTTGTTTAACACCTGATTGGTCAATTGCCTGTTTGTAATTGAGCCCCATTTGAGTGTTTGCTTCAATGAAGTCTAGATTTTTATCAAAAAAACTGCCATAGGCAAGTGCTTCCATCACATAAACTACATCGGCACCGTTGAAAGCTGTTGTCAGAAACCCAACGTCTTCCATGGTGCCAATAGCCGCTTGTGCGCCTAATGTTTCGATGGCTTTTATTCTTTCGGCTTTACGACTTATAACTGTAACCGAGTGTCCTTTTTGTACCAATTCCTGTGTGAGTGGTTTGCTAATGTGGCCCAATGAACCTGTTACTACTATTTTCATGTTTTAATCTTTTGTTTCAACAAAGTTCTGCAGAAACAAAAAAACAGATGTAGCCAAATCTATGATCGTTTTAGCCAAAACAATGTTTATCTGCACAAGACTCGTTTTGCCTTTGGCTAACTCCGAGTTATTTTATGTCCAGACAAACGAGCATCTTCCATCAACTAAATATTCAGTGTTGTCAGCAACCACATGGATAAATAAAATAGTTCTATTATGCGGGCTTTTGAAAAACAGAAAAACCAGCAAATCCGTTAAAAAAATATATTTCAATGGGAACTTCAACTCTACTCAAAAAAGTACCATGAAAAGACAAAGAAAAAAGCAGAAATCTTAAAGATCACAGCCTTACTCTTTTATTTCCGGTACGATAATAACTAGGGAATATTATTTTCCTCATAAGTAACAACCAGACCTAGTTTTCGGTCGTAGGCTAAACCTGCAACCACATTTTCATTTATTTGAAAATATGACACATTCTCCGAATTTGAATAAGGGATATACCTTTCCGTGAGAAATGTAGTTGCTTCCAACATTACATCACTTTTTAACAAAACCGTGACACTTTCCAGACTTTCAGAATCAAACCGATACATTACGTAAACCACATTTGTATTACTGTCATCATAAATCAATGCATCCTTTTCTTCGATTAATACTTCACGGACTTCGTTACTTTTTATGTAAGACATACTTTGACCAAGTTCGTAGACAGGTTCGTTATATAAATTACTTATTGGCTCAATTACTATTTTACAGGAATCAACAAACTTATTGTCATTTGTTGAAACCACGACGCTTGTTTCTCCAACCCTCACGCCACTCACATTTCCTTCTCCATCTACGGTTGCAACATTTTCGTTTTCAGAGTTCCACAAAAAAACCGGCAGAACATCAACATCAGATGGAGAATAGGAAACACTCAATTCTTCGCTTTCGTTGTAATGCATTACAATCTCATTTTTATCCAGCTGAATTGAACTTAATTCTTTTTCGCAGGAATACAATCCTACAATAAATACGAGAAGAATAACTGAACCCCTTTTCATTAAAAAAAATTTAATCGTTTATGAAATACTTTCTTAACCCCTGAATCGCGCTAGTTACCACATGATTATCCCGCATTTAAATATCTGACATAGAACCATATGATATAGCTTTTGACAAAAACAACAACAAGCGGTGTCCGTATAAGTTCTTTATTTGAATTTATTTTTTTTATTATTTGTACACACGTAACTGTTAGTAATCAATAAATTAATGGAAACAAGAATCAGACAACCCTGAGAAATAATACGGCCTTTAAACAATTTAAGTTATATTCAACTCTGCTTTTTTAACCTAAATCGACTTAGCGATTTGTCGCTATTTTAATAAATTTGAGTAATGTTAGTATACAAAACCAATACAATCAAATAAAAGCAACAAAACCTGGCGATGCCGACTTAAAACTTGCTATTTCTGCAACACAAATAAACGCAATAGCGCTAAACCAGGGCAAACCAATACACATGAAAGAAAATCAAGAAGTACTAAAAAAAACTTTCCCCGGAATTTTGGAATGAATTGAAAAAAACGGAATACCTGATCCGGAATACATACACCTTTAAACTTTTTCATATGATTATCGATACACATCACCATTTTTGGAACTACAACCCTGTTGATTTTGACTGGATAGATGACGAGATGGCTCTCATCAGAAAAAACTTTTTACCCAACGATTTAAAAAAAACGATTTCGAAGACAGATGTATCGGGAGTCATCTCGGTTCAGGCAAGACAATCTTTGGAAGAAACCGACTGGCTTCTGCAAATGGCATCGGAAAATGATTTTATAAAAGGTATAGTTGGTTGGCTTCCCCTGGCATCAGAAAATATTCAACCCGTTCTTGAAAAATATTCTTCCAACAATTTGCTAAAAGGAGTACGTCATGTTGTTCAGGGAGAACCTGATCCTGAATTTATTTTGGGAAAAAAATTTAATAAGGGAGTCAGTTTGCTTAAAAACGTTGGCTTAATATATGACATTTTGATTTTTGAGCATCAACTACCCAATACAATTCGTTTTGCAGATCGACACCCGAACCAGATTTTTGTGCTTGACCACATCGCTAAACCCAAAATAAAAAATAACGAAATTGAACACTGGAAAAAATACGTAAAAGAATTGAGCAAACGCGAAAATGTTTTTTGCAAAATAAGTGGAATGGTAACCGAGGCCAATTTTACAGAGTGGACAGTAAAACAACTCCAGCCCTATTTCGACATTGTTTTGGATACTTTTGGTCCGAAACGATTAATGTTTGGCTCCGACTGGCCGGTTTGTCTCGTAGCTACCGACTACAAAACATGGGTTGAGATTGTGAAATCCCAGCTTGCACCATTAAGTAAATACGAGCAAAATTTAATTCTTTATGAAAATGCCACTCGTATTTATAATTTGTAAAAAAACTCAATCATTTTTTCCGATGCAAAAAAGATGTTCATATCCCCGGATATAGATCTTTCCGTTGCTTATTGCCGGAGATGCATTCATTTTCTCACCGATTTCATTTTTGGCTAAAACAGTAAACTCCGGGCCTGGTTTGATAACGGTAGTCACGCCTTCGTCGTTGGGCATATAAACCAAGTCGTTGGCCAAAACAGCGGAAGAATATTGTTTTCCCATATCTTCAATCCAAACAATGTCTCCGTTCGTCACATTCAAACAATGTACCCGCCCATTCGTCATTGTTGTATACAAATAATCATCGGTACAAACCGGAGAAGGAACATAATAAGCTCCTTTTGTTGTTCGCCAAACCACATGAGTTTCCGACACATCTCCCTTCCCGTCGGGTTTAATCGCCAGTAAATGTCGCTGAGGCCAGGCGCTGCTTACCAAAAGCAAATCATGCTTTTTATTGTAAACAGGACTCGAGCAGAAATCCTCGGAAGGGCCATCCACAAACCAAATCTTAGTCCCGGTGTTGGGATCATAGGACGCTATTTCCCGGTTGCCGCAAAAAATCATTTGAGTTATCCCGTTCATTTCTCTAATGATTGGGGTACTAAAACTGTGCGCCGGGTTTTCGTGCGGTACTTTCCATATAATTTTGCCGTTTGTTTTATTCATGGCGGCCATAAACGAGTCGCCTAAACTATTTCCGTTAATAATTACTTTATCTTCAAACAAAACAGGCGAACAGCTATACCCGTGCGGACTCGAAAAAGTGCCCGGGTTTTGTCTCCAGATTTCTTTTCCTGAAAAATCATAAGCTGCTACTATAACATTTTCGCCGTCAAAAAACGATACATAAACCATCTTTCCATCGGTTGCCGGTGTTCCCGATGCATAGCTGTTGTCACTGTGTTTATCCTCCAGTTTTGCCTTTAGCAGCGATGTTTGCCAAATCAAATCTCCGTTATTGCAGTTATAGCAAAGCAGAATTCTTTCCTGTGTTTCTGTATCGGCAGTAAATAAAAAAAGCTTGTCTTCCCAAACGATAGGAGATGAGTGTCCAAAACCCGGCACTTTGGTTTTCCAAATTATGTTTGTATTAGCATCCCACAGAACAGGTAAATTTGTTTCCAAACTTGTTCCGTCACCATTTTCCCCACGCCAATTGGGCCAGTTTTGTGCAGTTGCAAAACAGCTCGTCCAGAGATAAAGAATACTACCAAAAAGAAATCCTTTTTTCATAGTTTATTGGTTTTACTGATTATAGTTGGCTAAAAATGAGAAAAAAAAGTGAATTATGAATCTCTTAGTCAAGACAATTATTTAATAATACTCTTACTTTTAACTATCATTTCCACTATTCAAATATTTTTCGATCAAAAATTCTCAAACAACTTGAAAGAACCTGTAAATTATTCCACATTCTTATTCAAGCTTTATAAATTTGAACTGAAATAAACCCTTATTCTTTTTTTCACAAAACCTGTCAATAAAGACTTTGTTGAATGACTCTTTATCTTCTCGATAAAACCAAACTCTCATTATTCATAATCAGTTTAAATTTTTGTTCCTTTATTTAGCTAAAAATTAAAATCAAAAAGTAAACCGGTAAAACTTAATCTTATGAATAAAATTATAATTCTGATAGTCATAGCCATAACAATAACCACCAGTGGATATACACAGGGCTTTGGTTACAAAGAACAAATAAACAACAACTGTTTTTTTTGATAACGTAGTATGGCGTCATCGGCATAATTAACAAACTCTACCGCCGGATGGATCAACTCAAGCCATTTTGCCATAGCATATCGAAAAAACAGGTTAGCCTGCAACGGGCTGATTACACCTCCCTGTGGTGTTTCACGATTCTGTTTTCAGACCAGTAGTTCCCCGATATTTTCCGTCCAGGGGTAGTGATCTTTTTTATCTGTTTCCAAAATTGGCTATAATAACTTGGTACATGTTGCTTTTAAAAAATGCCTAAAATCACTAATTCATCATTCGGTATTCATTGGGCGAATACCCTGTTTCTTTCTTAAACATCCGGCTAAAATGCCCTGGATATTGAAATCCGAGTTCGTATGCGATCTGGCTGACAGATAGGCGGAATCGAAAATTTTTTCTTTAGCTTTGTCAATCAGTTTCAGATGCAGGTGTTCCTGAGCTGATTTCCCGGTCTCTTTCTTCATCAAATCTCCAAAGTAATTCGCCGATAAATTTAATTGTTCTGCAAAATAGCCAACCGATGGAAAACCAATTGTTTGAGGTTTATCTGAATCAAAATAGTCATTCAATAAGGTTTCAAATTCACCTAAAATCCCTTTATTCAGATCTTCACGGGTGATAAATTGTCGGTCGTAAAAACGCAAACAATAATTGAAGAGTGTTTCAATATTATTTGAGATAACCTTATTTTGATTTTACTATCCTGAAATATAGATCGTTTTTCATTTCAAATGAATTGAAATCTATTGGATGTCTTTAATTGTTTATGTTCAGCAAGGTAGTGCAGGTATACCTTCTAAAGAACTTACAATGTGTTTTGATCTTTAATCGCAAGTTATATAAAGAAGCTGAATTTCAACAAATTACACAAGATCACTTTGTTATATTTGTGAAATGAATATCGACTGAACAGACAATCAAGTTTTGTTAATCAATTCTTATTCAATTCAACATTCGGTATTCGTTAGGCGACATTCCCACTTGTTTCTTAAACATTCGGGTAAAATGTTGCGGGTGCTTAAATCCTAATTCGTAAGCAATTTCGCTAATTGCTTTCCGCGTATCAAATATCTTTTCTTTGGCAACATCAATCATTTTTAGTTGAATGTGTTCTTGTGCCGATTTACCTGTTTCCTTTTTTAACAAATCGCCTAGATAATTAGGAGAGATAAACAACTTATCGGCACAATAACGAACAGATGGAAGTCCACTTTCCAACGGCTCATCTGATGAAAAATAGTCTTTCAGAATCGTTTCAAAACGAGCTAAAATATCTTTGTTTACATGGTTCCTTGTAACAAACTGACGTTCGTAGAAACGTTTACTGTATTTTAAAAATAGCTCCAGATACGACACAATCAACTCTTTACTATGCGTATCGATGGCGTGTTGCAATTCATATTTAATATTATCAATACACTGGTTTATCAGCAATCTTTCCCTGGCCGATAGGTGCAGGGCTTCATTTACCTCGTATGAAAAGAAGGAATAGTTGTCAATGGTTTTTCCCAATGATGTTCCGTGAATTAAATCAGGATGAAAAATGATAGCAGTACCCGATGCCTGTCGTTTTTCTCCATTGTCTTCAATACCGTAAACCTGACCCGGCGAAATAAAAATTAAAGTTCCTTCTTCATAATCGTAGTTATTAATCCCATATGTTATGTTGCCGCACTTAATATCTTTTAGGAAAATGGCATACACATTCATTTGCGCCCTGAAATAGTAAAAAGGTTCTACTTTGCTGAAGTCAATAACACTGATTAACGGATGTAGCGTCTCCTGCCCCACTAAATTGTTG
This sequence comes from Maribellus comscasis, assembly GCF_009762775.1. Lineage (GTDB taxonomy): Bacteria > Bacteroidota > Bacteroidia > Bacteroidales > Prolixibacteraceae > Draconibacterium > Draconibacterium comscasis. The sequence continues at coordinate 824,353 of NZ_CP046401.1, forward strand.
TATTCCGTTACCGATTTTATCCTGCTAAATTCATTCATGATTCTTCAATTTTCATTTCCCAACAACAAATGTAAGCAACTCGTTTTAAATATCTTACTCTAAAAATACAAATCCGTAATAATGGTAAGTAATACCGTAATCGTGGTATTTTTTGCCCCCAATTTCTATGGAACTTTGTATCGAAATAATATGTTTCTATTTCTATTAGGCATTAAAAACGAAAAACTATGAGATACATATCATTTAAAACATTACTACTCGCTATGAGTTTTCTAACAATTCGAATTTCGGCACAGGAAACAAAAATAAAGTTGACAATTAACAATCAAACAGAGCTCACAGCCGCTTTAGTGGATAATTCATCTGTAACAGCATTGATAGAGTTACTGAAAAAAGATCCGCTGACAATAGAAATGCGCGACTATGGAAATATGGAAAAAGTTGGTGCAATTGGAACCACTTTACCCAGAAATGATGAACAAATAACGACTGAACCCGGTGACATCATATTATATCAAGGTAATGCATTGGTTATTTATTATGCGCCCAATTCCTGGAATTTTACCCGACTGGGTAAAATCGACAACGTTACCCGGGATGAACTTAAAGCGATATTGGGTGATGGCAATATCACCGTTACATTAGCTTTGGCAGATACTACCACAAGTACAGGAAATATGAAAACGGGCGAAAATCGTTATGAAGTAGTTCCAAATCCGGTTACAGATTTTTTAAGGGTAAAAGGCCAGTTTTCAAACTTGTCTTTGACAAACTTACAAGGTAATGAATTACTCAGAACAGCTCAGAATAACCTAAGTGTAAACAACCTCAATTCTGGTTTGTACTTGTTAAAAATAGAATCTGATTATGGCAGAACTGTAACGAAGAAGATTTTAATTAAAAAGTAAATTATTATGAAACGAACATGAATTTTCATTCTTCAAATTTAAAACAAGAAGAATTAAAATTCATCGAGAGTTCCATCGAATACAAACGAAATAAACAATTTTAATGAGATGAAACAATTAACAACAAAAGCATTTATTGGAGTTCTGACACTTCTTTTTTGGGGTGGGTTGAACCGTGAGATTAAAGCACAAGAAATCGAACCTGTTTTTGATAAGGGGCGTCCCGCACCGGAACAATTCTTTACCGGGAATGCATATGTAACCGGACTAATCAGTAACGATTCTGTTTTTACAACAGCAGGCGGCGAAGTATTTTTTGAAGCCGGCGCCCGCAGTAACTGGCACTCGCATCCTGCCGGTCAGATTCTAATAGTAACAGCCGGCATTGGTTACCATCAAATTAAAGGACAACCCATCGAAGTTATTCACAAAGGTGACGTAGTAAAATGTCCACCGGATGTAGATCATTGGCATGGAGCATCAAAAGATGCAAGCATGAGTCATATTTATATTGTGCCAAATACTGAAAAAGGCATTGTGGAGTGGAAAGAGCCGGTTACAGGTAAAGAGTATAATAAAGTAGTTACAGAAAAAAAGTAAAAAAAGAAAAGGAGATTTAATTATGATTCTAGAAGAAAAATTTACGCTTTCAAATGGCGTTGAAATCCCAAAATTAGGATTAGGAACATGGTTTATAAGTGATAACGATGCTGCACAGGCAGTAAAAGACGCTGTTAATCTTGGCTATCGCCATATTGATACTGCACAAGCCTACATGAATGAACGCGGTGTTGGAGAAGGCATCAGAACTTGTGGTGTAAAAAGAGAAGAACTCTTTGTAACCACAAAATTGGCTGCGGAAGTAAAATCGTATAATGAAGCTGTTGCATCCATAAATAATTCGCTTAAAACTCTGGGATTGGACTACATTGATTTGATGATTATTCACAGCCCAAAGCCCTGGATGGAATTCCATAGTGATGATTCCTATTTTGAGGGAAATAGTGAGGCCTGGAAAGCACTTGAGGAAGCTTACAAAGCTGGAAAAATTCGTTCTATTGGTGTTTCAAACTTCCAAAAAGAAGACATTAAAAATATCCTGGAATCTTGCTCGGTAAAACCGATGGTAAATCAGATTTTAGCTCACATTAGCAATACCCCCAAAGAGCTGATTCAATATTGCAAGGATAACAATATTCTTGTAGAAGCCTATTCACCAATCGGACATGGAGAATTAATGAAAAATCAGGAAGTAAAAACATTGGCTGATAAATATGGTGTTTCTGTACCTCAATTAGGAATTCGCTATTGTCTTCAGCTTGACATGCTTCCTTTGCCAAAAACGGCAAATCCGGCACATATGAAAAACAACGCTGAAGTGGATTTTGTAATTTCAGACGATGACATGCACGCTTTATTAAATATGGAACAAATTGAGGATTACGGTGAGGCAAGCATATTTCCTGTGTATGGAGGAAAAATGAAATAAAGTAGGAAATGGTCGCGAACAAGGAAGAAAAGCTTTCACTTTTAAATGGGAATAATATCTCTAAATTTGGTTCCGAAACCTACTTATAAGTAATTAAATTATCAGATTATGAGAAAGTTAATGATTGGAATAATTTCAACCATAAGTTTATATTTATCTGTAAATGTAAAAAGTAATGCCATGGGAAAAAACGGGTTGAATCAAAAAGAAAAAAGTTTGGTGAGTATATCAAGTTATACGGCGCAGGGAAATATTGAAGCATTAAAAACGGCTCTAAACGAAGGACTGGATGCCGGATTAACACTTAATGAAATTAATGAAGAGCTTGTACAATTATATGCCTATTGTGGTTTTCCCAAAAGCCTGAACGGAATTACAGCCTTTATGGAAGTTGCCAAAGAACGTAAAGAGAAAGGTATTACAGATGAACAAGGCAAAAAAATTACAATGAATGACAATGTTGAAGATAAATACGAGCAGGGCCGAAAAGTACTGGTGGAGCTGACAAAAATGCCACAAAAGAAACCAGCTCCCGGCTTCGGTGAGTTTTCCCCTCGTATCGATGCCTTTTTAAAAGAACATTTATTTGCCGATATTTTTGCGAGTGATGTACTTAGCTTTCACCAAAGAGAGTTGATTACAATCGCATCCTTGGCTTCAACGCCAGGTGCAGAATCTCAGTTGGGCGCACATATTTTCATGGGAATGAATGTGGGTGTGACAGAAAATCAACTGGATGATTTATTCTCCATTATTGAACAAACAGTTGGAAAAACTGAAGCCGAGAATGGCAGAAAAATAGTGAATGGAATTAAGGCCCGAAGAGGCAACTAAACGATATTAAATAAACAATATGCCACATATTCAAATCAAGTTAATAGAGGGTAAAACCGAAGAACAAAAACAAAAGCTGGCAAAAGAATTAGTAAAAGCTGCGCAAAATGTAATCGGATATGGTGACGAATCTTTCTCTGTTACCATTGAAGATTTTACTTTCGAAGAGTGGAAAAACGATGTTTACCCCAAAAATATTATAGGGAGAAAAGATGTGCTCTACAAGGAGCCGGGTTACAAAATGTAAAAAAATAGAAGTATGACAGTAAACGCTAATGGATTAACAATAGAAGAAATTGAGCAGATAGCGCAAAAGGATGATTTTCATATCGCCCCGTTCCGGGAGGATGGGAAAACTTATGGAACGCCAACATGGATTTGGATCGTAATGGTTGACAATCAACTTTATGTAAGAGCATACAATGGAACAAAGTCCAGATGGTACCAGTCAGCTATAAAACAAAAGGCAGGAAAAATTGAAGCCGCCGGCATGGTAAAAAAGGTTCGGTTTGAACCCGAAACCGGAAGTATTAACAAAAAAATTGACGATGCCTATCGTGAAAAATACAGTAATAGTCCATATTTGCTATCTATGATAAGTGAAAGGGCAAAAGCTGCAACCATCAGAGTATATTAAGAAGAGAATTGAAATGGATAAGAAGCATCGACAGGGATTGTTTGCCGTATTTTTTGCCAATACTTTTTTTGGATTAAATATTCCGGTTACAAAAGCGTTAATGGCAGATTGGATGACACCGATGGGATATACAGCCACCCGGATGATTTTTGGAAGCATTGTTTTTTGGGCGCTTGGAACTTTTTTAAAAAGTGAAAAAGTTGAAAAAAAAGATCTGATAATCATGCTACTGGGTGGCCTTATTGGCTACCTGGGAACGCAATTCTTATTTTCGCAATCGCTTGAGTATACTTCTCCGGTAATTTTTGCTTTGCTAATGGCCTTAACACCGGTAATTGTATTAATTCTTTCTGCTATTTTCCTGCAGGAGGTCATCCCCTTTCGGAAAGTTATTGGTATATGCATGAGCATTTCGGGTGCAGCCTTAATTATTCTTTTGGGAGCAAACAAAGAAGCGAACGGTTCATACAATTTACTGGGTATCTTTTTCGCTCTCTTTTGTGTTGTGGCCTATTCCATTTACTTGGTAATAACCCGTAAAGTCTCGATAAAATACCAACCTGTTACCATTGCAAAATGGATGTTTCTCATATCCGCGGTTGTAGCAATGCCCTTAGGTATTTCCGAATTCCAAAGTCAAAAAATATATACTGTTGAAACAACAGGACTGGCTATTTCTTTACTTGTTTTTGCTTTGTTATTTTCATCTGTTCTCGCATTTTTTTTAATGCCTTATGCCTTAAAAAGACTAGAGGCAAGCACGGTAAGTATTTTCATGAACTGGCAACCCATTGTAGCTTCCATTCTTGCTATTATTGTTGGACAGGATAATCTCACGTGGGATAAACCCATTGCCGCTATTTTGGTGCTAACAGGAGTTTATCTGGTGACAAAACCAAAAACAACAGATTATGCAGAAAAAAAGAAAATACAACTTCTTCCTTTCAGAGTAATAAAACGAAGCTGAGTTGAAACGAGCCTGTCATTTGCATCAAATCATTTATATCTGTAAAAAAACCATTTCTTATAATTCTCAATTTTGAAAACGCTATTACCGAAACAAAAATACAGCAATTAGAAAGGGATTTTAATATTGTTTCAAGTTGTATTATTTTTGGTATAAATGAAAGAAAAGAAAAGTGATTTTTTAGAGAAGGTTAATAATATCTCACCGTTGTCAAACGACGCGTCAGAAGAATTGATACAACATATTCAGACAAATTCATATAAAAAAGGAGAATTAATTCATACAAATGGAAGGGTTTGCAGGCATTTATTTTTTGTTGAGTCGGGATTAGCAAAACACTTTTACTATCACAATGGAAATCACTATGTACTTCGCTTTTTTGAAGAAAATAATTTCTTTATTGCAACTGATAGCTTTTTTAATGATTTGCCTGCCGAATATTCCACCCTTGCCCTTGAAGAAACAACCATAAGCCATTTGGCGTACGACGATTTCGAGCTTCTTTGTCAGAAATACCATTCATTTGAGAGTTTTGCCCGGAAGTTTGTATCAACAGTTGCATATACGGCTATTTCAAACCTGAAAGGATTGCTCTACCTGGACGCAACAGAACGCTATGCCAAATTTCTAAAGGAATATGGTCATTTGCAGCAGCGTATAAGCCTTGGAGATACAGCAGGCTTTTTGGGAATCTCCCAGGTATCCCTAAGCCGGATTAGGGCAAAAAAATGATTTTTTAACATTTGTAAAAAGAATTCCGATTCCGAAGCAATACATTTGCCTTACAGTCTTCCCACAATACGATATCGATTGACATAAAAGTGCATTGGTACGGTTTATTTATGATAAAGCTAAAAAAATATTGAGCTTTAAAGGGAAGCTTATGCGCTGATTTATTTGTATTTGAGAAGACTGTATGATTCATTTTAGCAATAACAAAACAGTTAAAAAGAAATAAAAATGAGAAGAAATAGTGTTGGAATAGTGCTGCTGATTGTTGTAATTTTTACCTCAAATGGGATTTATGCTCAACCTGAAAAAATGAATGTTCCTGAATCTACACCAATTCCCTTGGAAATCTTTCTAAGTGGCGATGGTTGGACTTCACAATTAATTATTGACAAAAAATTTGCTCCTGACAGTAAGTTTGGTTTTTTCGGATTATCTTATTTAAAAGCCGATTACAACAACGCTGAATTTTTAAGAGAATCCATCAATCTGGCCTTTCTTAAATACGATTTATTTAAAAGTGTGAGCCTTCTTTCCGGAGCAGCATTTAATTCACATTGGGGATTCAGACCGTATGCCGGAGTACAATATGCCTACCATAGCAGAACTTTTATGGGCGTTCTTAATTCAGGATTTCATCTCACCGAAACCAAAAATTTTGAATCATTGGCAATAGCAGAATACCGGCCGGCCATTAAAGGTGCCTGGTCTTTATATACACATGTACAAGGCCTTTACAGTCAAAATTCCATAATAGGAGAACACGATCGTAGCTTTTTATATAGTCGTTTAGGGCTTAGTTATAAAACATTCTCATTTGGAGGTGCATTGAACTATGATTGGTACGGATATGGGCCGATGAAAATAGAAAACCATCAATTTGGAATTTTTATCAGTACACTATTAAGATAGATTTAGTTGCAGACAGATTCTGTCTTAAGTAAAGAATCAAAAATGAAAAACACCAAACTATTAGAATTTACCCTGCTTTTAGCAAGCATGTTAACCATTTTGGCCAATGCCATAATTGCACCAACATTACCGCAAATAAGCAATGCTTTTAAAGATGTAAAAAACGTTGAAATAGTAACTAAAATGATGTTAACACTTCCGGCGCTTACCATAGCAATTGTTGCCCCTGTAACAGGTCGGCTGCTTGACAGGGTTGGAAGAATCAGGGTTTTGGTAGTTTCTCTTTTGATTTACCTGATAGCCGGGACATCAGGTTACTGGCTGGAAAATCTTTTTACCCTGTTAATTGGGAGAATTGTTTTTGGGCTTGGAGTTGCCGGAATTATGACCGTTTCAACAACATTAATCGGAGACTATTTTAGCGGCGCCAAACGAGAACACTTTATGGGACTACAGGGTGCATTTGTAGCTTTAGGGGGACTGCTGTTTATTACCACTGCAGGTATCTTAACAGATATCAACTGGCGGTTGGCATTTTTAATCTATGCATTTTCAGGTATTGTTCTTTTATTGGCGCCATTTGCTTTGCATGAACCCAAAATGGCCGTGGAGGAAATTACATCCAAAGCATCAAATACCCAATCCATTCCAACCCTTGTTTGGCTGGCATTTTTTAGTGCTTTCTTAACCACTGTCAGCTTCTATGTGATTCCAGTTCAATTGCCTTATTTTCTCCAGAAACTGGGCAATTTTAGTGGCAATAAGGTTGGCCTGGCAGTTGGCAGCCTGCCCTTGGCCCAGGCTGTAGCTTCATTCTATTATAAAAATATAAAAAAGAAGCTCAATTTCATAAGTATTTACAGCTTAGGATTTGTTCCTATGGCAATAGGCTTTTCAATAATAGGTTTTAGCCATACTTACTGGCAGGTAATTACAGGAGTTTTAATCAGTGGACTTGGTTTAGGACTTTTGATACCCAACGGCAATTTATGGGTAATTACTTTGGTTCCAGTACAAGTAAGAGGAAAGTATATAGGCTTTTTAACTACTGCCACATTTTTGGGTATGTTTATTTCTCCATTAATCATACAGCCTGTTCAGCAATGGGTTGGTATTAATACAAGCTTTATTGTTTTAGGAATTGGATTGGCTGTTTTATCCGTTATTTATTTCACTATCCGAAAAAAATAACCGGAGCTTAATTCGTGAGGAAACTTTCAAATATATTAACTGATATAAATCTCTTTGTAATTTAAATAAATACAATAATGAAAAAATTTCTAAAACAAGGACTTATTGGCGGCGTAATGGGATTAGTAATGAGTTTTGCAATCGTTTATATTTTTATTCCAATGCCTCAAACATTAATTGAAAATGCTATGGGAAATGGAGTAAGTGGAGCCATCAGTGGATTTATGGGAGGATTTATGGGAATACTTGGCTTTTGGGTGAGAGAAAAAAAGAAAACAAAGAATGCGAACTAATGGTAAATAACTTTATAAACCATACATAGCCTGGGCAATCATATTTATCAAAATATAATTGCAACTGACTTACAAATGCCTGCAATAGTAAGTCAGTTACGATTATAAATATTTATTTAGAAATATATTATTTGCAATAAAGTGCTCATGAATAATAATTTAGGTTAGCCAATTTTTTTACCTGCCATTGGCCCGGGCTTCAGACTGTGTATCTCTTCTACACGTATAAGGATTACTGCTTTAGGCTTTGGCATTCCTGCTTTAAGCGACATTTCAGCTGATTTTTCGTAAACATCACCACTTGTTAAAACCTCAGGAGTTCCGATAAACCGGTATCCATCAAGTATTTCACGGTTAACTACAGCTGTAGCTACTTTTGATCCGTCTAAAATATTCTGATATGTTTTACCTCCTACTCCTTCAGTAAAAATTAAAGTTTCATCGTTAAAAACACGGGTTGAACGTTTTGGAGCATTATTGGGGATCCCATCTTTGCTAACCGTAGCATGAAAACACTGCCGGGTTGCAATCATCTCTTTCATTTCAGGTGTAAGAATTGACATAATTGATATTCCTCCTAATTAATATTTTATATTAAGCTTTAAAAATTCCACTAAACTAGCGCTATTATTATTTTTATTTTTTTACAAATGATAAAAAATTCCTGAGATTAAATTCTATTCCTGTTACAGACATTAACAGTACTTGATTTTATCTTGTTGCGATGAATGGCTTAAATCCAGGGAAAAAATAGTTGGCTAATTTGACTTTTCAATTTTATAAACGCAACGGTTTCCGTTCTCTACAATATACTCAACCCGCTCCATAGCGTATTCCGTTCCAATTAACTTTTTAAAGTTATGTAACTCTGAACGGCAAAACCCCTGACATTCAGTCGCTGCCGCACAAATCGGACAATGATTTTCAATCAGAAAGTATGCATTGCCTTCCTTTTTCCACCCTGCCATATATCCTTCCTCTGAACGTATTTTACTCAATACATCCAGTTTTTGCTCAAGCGTTTCTGAACCTTCCAATTCTTTTTCATACCGACTGTACACACTTTTTTCTCTGTCACTGATAAGAAGATCCAATGCATTATCTCCCAATAGTTTTTTCACCGATCTTAGCAACTGTACAGTTACATCTGCGTGTGTATCAGGAAATCTGGACAAACCTTTGTCTGTAAGCGAGTAATATGTTGAAGGACGGCCGACGCCTTCACTTTTAACAGTTGCTTTAACAAGATTTGCATCGGAGAGGTTAACTAAATGTTTTCTGGCTCCTTCTTTGGTAATGCCAAGTTCTTCTGAAATAAGAAGCGCTGTTGCATTACCCTTCATCTTGAGCAACATTAAAATACGATCTGATGAATTCTTTTTCACTTTGACAACAATTAGTTGTTTTATTAATTTAATACAAAAATAGCAAAATAGTTCACAAAACACAATATAACAAACACATAAGACAATTATCGATTAATCATAGACAAAATCAATTTATGTTTTAACAACTATATAGTTGTTTTATTATTTAATGTTGTAATTTTGTTACGAGTTAATAACGATAAAAAATATATATCATGAGCAAATTCAATTTACCGGCTCTTCCATATGCAACAGATGCCTTGGAGCCACATTTCGACAAAGAAACAATGACAATTCACCACCAACGTCACCATCAGGCGTATGTAACCAACCTGAATAATGCCGTTGAAGGCAGTGAAGCAGAAAACAAAAGTCTGGAAGAAATAATCAGGGAAGTAAGTAAATACAGTAAGGCTGTGCGTAATAACGGTGGCGGACACTACAACCACACGTTATTTTGGGAAATTTTGTCGCCAACCCCTCAGGGAAGTCCTACAGGAAAACTGGCTGAACAAATTACTGCTACTTTTGGTGATATTGACACCTTGAAAGCAGAAATTAAAAAAGCAGGTTTAGGCCAATTTGGTTCGGGCTGGGCCTGGCTTTACGTAAAAGCTGACGGTACAGTGGCAGTCACTGCAACACCAAACCAGGACAACCCGCTTATGGATCTGGAATCGGGAGACAAAGGATTTCCAATTTTAGGTGTTGATGTGTGGGAACACGCTTACTACCTAAAATATCAAAACAAAAGAGCCGATTACCTTGATGCATTTTGGTCGGTTCTCGACTGGGCTTCAGTAGAGAAAAAATACGAAGAGGCACTGGCAAAAATCTAAAAACCGATTTGTTGTTGGTTAATTAATAAAAGAAAAACCAATAACATAATAGTACAAAGATTAGATGCAAAAATTCGGCCCTGTTGCAGAATCTCGCAGGGCCTGATTTTTTTCCGCTTTCCCCTAAACAAAAAACAACAGTAACAAACCAGATACTAAATTTCAGCCAAATCCATAACAAGAAAAAAGATGAAAGCCATAATATTTAACGGAGCCATGGAAAGACGGCCACAATCTACACCTGTATTACTTTCCAAATACATCGCTGGTAAATTGCAGGAAATGGGCCTTGAAAACCACATTTTTAATCTATCCGATGCCGGGCTTCCAATATTTGACACAACAATCATAAAAACTCCACATACGGTAGAGCTAATGAATCAAATGTTTTTGGAAGCTGATATACATTTCTGGCTGGCTCCGTTGTATCATGGAAGTATTCCAGGCGCAATGAAAAACGGACTCGACTGGCTTGAAGTTAGTGCAAAAATGCCGCAACCGTATCTTACTGATAAAACTGTAGGCATGGTTTGTTGGGCAGATGGTATTCAGGCAATGCAGGGTATCAATACAATGGATGCAGTAGCAAAGGCACTAAGGGCATGGCCTTTACCTTTTAGTGTTCCGTTGGTTAGGGGTTCTCTTTTTGAAGCTGATAATCCTACTGAAATTACAACCCCCAACAAAGAAAAGCTGGACCTTCTTATAAAACTGGCTACCAGTAAAAAAATTGAAGCAAGAGAAATACACACTCCAATTGCCGGATAAACTTCCGCATTACCTTTGACCTTACCAATATTGCTACCCAACCATTATACTTCACCTAAATCTAACTTCCAACAAACAGAAAAATAAAAGATTAAACAACATCAACAACCTTGATGGAATTTCTTCTGTGAATAAAAACCTCGAATTATATTAACGAGTAAGAGCATTCTTTCTGGTTTAAAATCTTCAAATTTTTGCTCTATATAACATTCCGTAATTAGGGTAATTCTATCCGTTATTTTGGTCATTTTATTGAATAACTAATAGAGATATTTGTACTGTAAAAATCTCAGATATATTCGAAAACATTGAATGCATTGGCTTGCATTAAAGAAACTATACAAAATATAATTAAATAATAGGAGAATTTTAAAATGAGTGAATTTAAACAACCATTTCCGTTAGGACAAAAAAACGATGCTTATGCACAATACTTCACAGGTCAGAGTTACCTGGCCGTATTAACATTGGAAGGAGTCCCTTCATTTAATGTAACATTCGAACCGGGATGCCGCAACAACTGGCATGTACACCAGGGAGGCGGACAAATTCTTTTTTGCACAGCCGGTACAGGCTGGTACCGGGAAGAAGGCAAACCAGCCCAACTTTTAAAACCGGGAGATACAGTAAACATTCCAGCCGGAGTAAATCACTGGCACGGCGCAACCAAAGAAAGTTGGTTTGCACATATTGCGTTGTCAGTTCCGGTTGAAGGATCTATTACACAGTGGAATGACCCGGTTACCGACGAAGAATACAACAAGCTGGGCTAAACAAACAGAAAAAGAACAATTTAGAAAACAGAAACAATTAAGTAATTAGTCATGAAAAAACTATTAGCAATGGCACTGCTGTCAGTCGTTGTACTGACACAGGCGTACTCAGAAAACAAACAATCAAGTAAAGAAAAAGAGATGAAACTGACAGAAGAACATTACACTTTTGAATTAAGTGATAAAGTGACCCGAGAAAAAGTAACTTTTAAGAACCGTTACGGGATCACACTTACAGGTGACTTGTATTTACCCAAAAACAGAGCAGAAGAACCACTCCCTGCATTAGCAATTAGTGGTCCTTACGGGGCTGTTAAGGAACAAGCATCAGGATTATATGCAAACCAGTTCGCTCAGCGTGGTTTTGCCGTAGTTGCCTTCGATCCTTCTTTTACAGGCGAAAGTGGTGGCGAGCCAAGAAACGTGGCTTCACCAGATATTAATACGGAAGACTTCAGTGCAGCAATCGATTTTCTGGGAATTCAATCATTTGTTGACCGTGAAAAAGTTGGTATCATGGGTATTTGTGGTTTTGGTGGTATGGGATTAAATGCTGCGGCTGTTGACAAACGTGTAAAAGCGATAGCAGTTGCCAGTATGTACGACATGTCTCGTGTTACAGCACGTGGTTATTTCGATAGCATGACTACGGAACAACGTTCACAAATGCTGGAACAATTAGGCATACAACGCTGGAAAGACGCAGAGAAGGAAGAACCTGCTTATGGAGTTGCCGGATTACCGGAACCTGATCAGTTAACCGGTAACGAACCTGAATTTGTACAAGGTTACGTTAACTACTACAAAACAGAAAGAGGTTTTCACCCACGTTCGATCAATTCAAACGGTTCGTGGACTGCAACCAATGCATTATCATTTATGAATATGCCTTTGCTTACATACATTAGCGAGATTTCACCCCGCCCGGTATTGATTATCGCCGGAGAAAATGCGCACTCGCGTTATTTTAGCGAAGATGCTTATAAAGCTGCAAATGAGCCAAAGGAACTGATGATTATTCCTGGCGCCGTCCATACCGATTTGTATGACAAAACGGATATCATTCCGTTCGACAAACTAGAATCGTTCTTTAAAGAAAACCTGAAGTAAGGATTTAATGGTTAATGGGTTTATAAAAAAACAAAACGCCTCATTTTATGGGGCGTTTGTATTTCATATACTTTAACATCGATCTAAAATAAGCATAACTAATGTTCATAACATTTTAAATAAAGTTGATTGAGCCTTACACTAATTATCAAATCCCCTTTCCCGCTTAACGAACTGATAATAATAGAATAACGCACAATTCAAAAGTAAATCATATTGCCGTTCGAAATACAAAACATTCTGTAATCACAAACATTGAGATCGTTTAGCCTTTGAAGAACACTCAGCCAAATATCTTATCAGGGAAACTTCGCAGAAGCGATCAATTGTACTTATAAATATTGAACTCTTTTAAAATAAAAATGCAACACTTTAATTATAAAAGCATTGCATTTAATAATCGTGCCCAGAACAAGACTCGAACTTGCACGGGAAAATTCTCCCACAAGGCCCTCAACCTTGCGTGTCTACCAATTCCACCACCTGGGCTAATTTTGTTTCATTTTAAACTCTTAATGCTGTTTGCCAACGCTTTGGCGCATCAATTTTTTGTTCTCAAAAACGTGAGTGCAAAACTATAAAATTTCTTTAAACTGAAGATATTTTTATAATAATTTGTTCGGGCTACCTTTCGTATTCTTCTTCATATCGGGTTTCCACAATTATTCCATCCTTTACTGTAAAATAGTAGCGCTCGGTTTTATTTACTTTCGGCGTAACAATTTCATCGAGAGTAAGTTTTCCCTGACTGATTTCTGTACTTTCCAGCTCTTTTAACTTTTCAAAAACGTAAACAGTACCATTTTCCTGTTCCAACACTGTTTTGGGCTCGCCAAAGGTCTCTTTTAGCAAAGCTACAGGCTTACCTTTAAATTCCCGCTGTAATTGTTTTTTTGTACCACATGAAAAAAAGGCAAAAAACAACAAACCAAATAATATAACACGAAACTTCATCCAAGTAAATTTTGCCGAAAAATAATCAGAATATTTAATAAAGCTCACGATTTAAAAGTATTTAACGATTTGCCTGTTGAAAACTAATCATTTTAAGAAGAAAAATTATAATTACGCCCCTCCAATTATTTTCTATCTTTGCTGCGTGTTATAAAACATGTTCCATCTCAAAATAAGTGCTGTAAAATGATTCAATTTTTCAAAACCCAAAGTAACAGTATCATAGCCGTCGATTCCAAACAGACTCTAAGTCAGCAAAATATAGAAAAACTTATCTGGCTTTTTTCTGAGGCTGAATATTTGATTGAAACAGTGTTGACTGGCTGGTTTATAGGGCCACGTAAAGAAATGCTTACTCCGTGGAGTACCAATGCTGTGGAAATTACCCAAAATATGGGAATTGAAAGCATCGTCCGCATGGAAGAATTTTTTGAAGTTGAAAATGAAAAGGCGGAATACGATCCAATGTTACAACGGATGTATCAAAACCTGACTCAGGAAATTTTTACGATAAACAAACAACCGGATCCGATTGTCAACATTGAAGACATTGCAGCGTACAATCAACAGGAAGGATTAGCCCTGAGTGATGACGAAATGGGCTACCTGAAATCTGTTTCGGAGCAAATGGGACGCCCGCTTACCGACAGCGAAGTGTATGGTTTTGCCCAGGTAAACTCGGAACATTGCAGACACAAAATTTTTAACGGAACTTTTATCATCGACGGAAAAGAAATGGAATCTTCACTTTTCCAGATGATTAAAAAGACTTCACAGGAAAATCCAAATAAAATTATTTCAGCATATAAAGATAATTGTTCGTTTGTTCAGGGCCCGGTGGTTGAACAATTCGCCCCGGCAACACAGGACAAACCTGATTTTTTTGAAGTAAAAGACATTGAAACAGTTCTTTCATTAAAAGCTGAAACACATAATTTCCCTACAACAGTTGAGCCATTTAACGGTGCTTCAACCGGAACCGGTGGTGAAATCCGCGACAGAATTGGCGGAGGAAAAGGAAGTTTGCCCATTGCCGGAACTGCGGTTTATATGACTTCTTATCCGAGAACGGAAGCACAACGCAGCTGGGAACAGGCAACCGAAGAAAGAGACTGGTTGTACCAAACTCCCGAAGAAATTTTGATAAAAGCTTCAAACGGAGCCAGCGATTTTGGAAACAAATTTGGACAGCCATTAATTAACGGTTCTCTGCTTACTTTTGAACATTTTGAACATTTCAAAAAATACGGTTACGATAAAGTAATCATGCTCGCCGGAGGTATCGGTTTTGGAAATAAAAAAGACAGCCTGAAAGACGATCCGGGTGTTGGCGACAAAGTGGTTTTGCTTGGAGGCGACAACTACCGAATTGGAATGGGCGGAGGTGCGGTTTCATCTGTAGCAACAGGTGAATTTGCCAATGCAATTGAATTAAACGCAGTGCAGCGCGCCAACCCGGAAATGCAGAAGCGTGTTTATAATGCCATTCGCGCCATGAGTGAAGCGGACGAAAATCCGGTTATTTCTATCCACGACCATGGCGCAGGCGGACACTTAAACTGTCTTTCGGAATTGGTAGAAACTACCGGCGGAAAAATTGATACCGCCAAACTTCCAGTTGGCGACCCCACGCTTTCACAAAAAGAAATTATAGGGAACGAGTCACAAGAACGAATGGGACTTGTAATGAAACCGGAAAGTGTAGAATTGCTCAAGAAAATTGCGGAACGCGAACGTGCGCCAATTTACGAAATTGGAGAAACTACCGGCGATATGCAGTTTACTTTTGAAAACTCAAAAACCGGCGAAAAACCAATAGACTGGCAGTTGGGATACATGTTTGGAAATCCGCCAAAAACAGTTTTGGAAGACACTACTGCAATTCCCGAATTTGAAGAATTAGAATACGATAACGAAGAAATAAATACACTGGTTGAAAGCGTAATTCAACTGGAATCGGTAGCTTGTAAAGACTGGTTAACCAACAAAGTCGACCGCTCGGTAACCGGACGAATTGCAAAACAACAATGTGCCGGAGAGTTACAACTTCCATTGAATAACCTTGGAGTAATCACCTTGGATTACCAGGGAAAAGCCGGAAGCGCAACTTCGTTGGGTCACGCACCGGTTGCAGGTTTGGTTGATGCTGAAAAAGGCTCTGTTCTTTCCATTGCCGAAGCGTTGACAAATATTATCTGGGCACCGATGCCCGACAAAATTCGCAGCGTTTCACTAAGTGCCAACTGGATGTGGCCGGCAAAAAATCCGGGAGAAAATGCCCGTATTTACAATGCTGTTCAGGCTGCCAGCGATTTTGCCTGTGCTTTGGGAGTAAACATCCCAACGGGAAAAGACTCCATGTCGATGACTCAGAAATACAAAGACGATGTGGTTTACGCGCCGGGAACCGTTATAATTTCAGCCTCGGGCGAAGTTACAGATGTTCGCAAAGTTGTTGAGCCGGTTTTGGTGAATGACGAATCAAAAGAAATTTTATTTATTGATTTTTCTTTTTCTGAACGTGCACTCGGAGGAAGCGCCTTTGCGCAATCGATAAACAAATTGGGAAAAACAGCTCCTGCAGTAAAAAGCCCAGAAAAATTTGTTGCCGCTTTTAATACGGTTCAAAATCTAATTGAAGCGAATTTAATTTTAGCAGGCCACGATATTGGTTCCGGTGGTTTGATTACCACATTGCTTGAAATGTGTTTCAGCAATAAAAAAGGAGGTATGAAAATCAATCTTACCGGAATTGGGGAAGAAGATTTGGCGAAAGTTCTGTTTAGCGAAAATCCGGGAATCGTAATTCAATGCACCGATGCAGAAAAAGTAAAAACTGAACTTGCAGAAAAAGGAGTTGAATTTGTCTCACTTGGATTCCCTGTTTCTTACCGAAAAATCAGGGTGGAAAACGGGGAAACAGAAGTTGATTTTGATATTGATTCTTTGCGCGATTTGTGGTTTAAAACATCCTATTTACTCGACCGCAAACAAATGCAAAAAGATTTGGCATTGGAACGTTTTAAAAACTATAAAAACTTCAACTTAGAATACGATTTTAAAGATTTTACCGGAAAAGCTGCAGATTTAGGCATCGACCTAAAACGCAGAAAACCATCGGGAATAAAAGCAGCAATTATCCGTGAAAAAGGAGTAAACGGCGACCGTGAAATGGCGTATGCAATGTATCTGGCTGGTTTGGATGTGAAAGACGTTCACATGACCGACCTTATTGCAGGACGTGAAACGCTGGAAGACATCAAGATGATTGTTTTTGTTGGCGGGTTCTCGAATTCTGATGTTTTAGGTTCGGCAAAAGGATGGGCAGGAGCTTTTAAATACAACGAAAAAGCACGAATTGCACTTGAAAAATTCTACCGCAGAGAAGACACCTTGAGTTTGGGGGTTTGCAACGGTTGCCAGGTAATGGTTGAATTGGAGCTGGTTTACCCGGAACACAGCATTCAGCCAAAAATGTTGCACAACGAATCGCATAAATTTGAGTCGTCATTCCTGAATGTAGATATTCAGGAAAACAATTCAGTAATGTTGAAAAATATGGCCGGAATGAAACTGGGAATCTGGGTGGCTCACGGCGAAGGAAAATTCTACTTACCGTTTAACGAGCAACAATACAATATTCCGGTAAAATACAGTCGCGATGCATATCCGGCCAATCCGAATGGTTCACATTATGCAGCGGCGTCACTTTGTTCCGACGATGGTCGCCACCTGGTAATGATGCCTCACCTGGAAAGGGCATTTACGCCGTGGCTTTGGGCGAATTATCCGGCCGACAGGAAAAACGACGAAATTGCTCCGTGGATTCAGGCG
This sequence comes from Maribellus comscasis, assembly GCF_009762775.1. GTDB lineage: Bacteria > Bacteroidota > Bacteroidia > Bacteroidales > Prolixibacteraceae > Draconibacterium > Draconibacterium comscasis. The sequence continues at coordinate 841,958 of NZ_CP046401.1, forward strand.
TTTGTGAATGCAAGAAACTGGATTGCTGAAAAAACTAAATAATTTTAAATATTTCATAACCAATCGAGAGAGCCGTTCTTTTTTAGGACGGTTCTTTTTTTGTGGGAAATATAAACTCACTAATAACTTAAAATCTTCCATTCACCGAATTTTCGTCTGTTCTAATATGAATCATCTATAATTTTGAAGAAACAATCAGCTAACAAAAAAATAATGATTCAGAAAATTACAATTGTCGATGGAAATCCCGATGTCGGCAAAAATCCATTAAACGACGCGTTGGAAAAATCTATTTCAGCGCTTAGTGAGAACAATCTGGTAAAAGTATTTCACCTTCACAAAAAAAAAGTAAAACAGTGTGTAGGCTGTTTTGATTGTTGGTGGAAAACGCCTGGAATTTGCCGTTTCGACGATGACACTGGAGATATTCTACGGTCAATCATTTCCAGTGATTTGGTTATTTATTCCACACCAATTATTATGGGAATGTATTCTGCACTTCTAAAGAAATTTCACGACAGAACAATTCCGCTGGTTCACCCATACATAAACATTGTTGAAGGGGAATGCCATCATAAAAAGCGATACTCCAATTATCCGAAAATCGGAGTTCTGGTTGAGCCAAACGATTCCAGTAAAGAGGAACTTGAACTTGTCGAAAAAATCTTTAGCCGGATTAAACTAAACTTTCATTCCGAAGTAAAATTCTTTTATCCCATTAATTCCATCAATCCAAAACAACTTAGCCATGAAATTAGCCATCTTTAACGGGTCTCCACGAGGGAACAATTCAAATACAAAAATTCTACTCTCCCACTTTCAAAAAGGTTTGGAGCGTGCTGGCGGCAGCGTAACTTCAATCGATTACCTTATTCAGGAAAAACATTTAGAAGAGCAAGTAAAACATTTCAAGGAAGCTGAAACAATCTTTCTGGCTTTCCCGCTTTATGTTGATTCTATGCCGGGAATGGTAAAACAATTTATTGAAACGATTGGGAATTTTGATGGTTCAGGAAAGAAAATACTTTTCCTTGTTCAATCAGGTTTTCCTGAAGCTGTGCATTCAATGGAAGTAAAAAATTATTTGCTTTTGCTCTCAAAAAGATGGAAAATGGAATGTTTGTGTGTAATTGTAAAACCCGGTGTGGAAGGAATTAAAATTATGCCTGAAATGATGACCAGGAAGCTATTCAAAAAAATGGAATTTATGGGAAATGAATTTGGAATGAAGAGAAAACTCGATGAAAAAGATTTAGCAAAACTCTCGGGGCCTTATAAATTTTCAAAATTCAGGCTCGGTGTTTTTGGACTGATGCAAAAAACAGGAATTTCCAATTTTTACTGGGATAAAAATCTGAAAAAAAATAATGCTTTTGAAAAGCGGTTTGATGCGCCGTATGCAAATTAAAATGCTCGTTGGGTGACTGTGAGTTACTCAATGAGTATTAATTTTCTATAGAACTATCATCTTTTTTGCGAGTTCAGCAGCAGTCTCCGCGCCTTTTAACTCTTCTACAATTTTAAGTGCAAAGTCGATAGCAACTCCGGCTCCTTTTCCTGTAATAATATTTCCGTCCACTACGGTTGGCTGTTCTGTAATTAAAGCGCCCTCCAAATTCTCTTCAAAACCGGGGTAACAGGTTGCATTTTTCCCTTCTAAAATTCCCGACAAACCAAAAACAAGCGGTGCTGCGCAAATGGCTCCCAAATGTTTGCCATTTTTATTAAACTCTAAAATCTGCTTTTTTAATCCGGAGTGATTATTCAGGTTTTTCGCCCCCGGCATCCCGCCTGGAAGAACAATCATATCGATTGAATCATAGTTTACGTTTTCAAAAAATTCATCAGCAACCACAGGAATTTTGTGCGAGCCGGTAACCGTTAAATTTCCGGTTACAGAAACCGTGGTAACCTCAAAACCTGCACGCCTCAACACATCGATAATACTTATCGCTTCAATCTCTTCAAATCCATCGGCTAAGTGCACAGCAATATTTTTCATAAAATTTACTTTTTAGCCAAAATAAAAAAAAGATCTCCAGAAACTGAAGACCTTTTTTTGATTAATACATTTTAATATCAATTATCTGAATACTCGTTCAACGACTTTTCCAATTTCTTACGCGTAAAGAAAATTCTGCTTTTTACTGTTCCCAGAGGCAAATCGAGCTTTTCAGCAATCTCTTTGTATTTGTATCCATCCAAAAACATTGTAAATGGAATTTTATACTCATCTTCCAGCGCATTAATATTCTTGTGAATTTCTTTTGTACTGTAGAAAGAATCCGGTGCCGGATAAACTTTATCTTTTGAAAACATCAAATGAAAGTCGTTATTTGAACCATCAAACGTATTTTTTGTTTTTACGTTTCTGCGATAGTCGTTAATAAACGTGTTTTTCATAATGGTGTAAATCCAGGCTTTAAAGTTCGTGTTTTGCGTAAATTTATCACGATAGGTTAAAGCTTTCAAAAAAGTCTCCTGCAGAAGATCATCAGCTCTTTCTGAATCAGAAGTTAAACTTAGTGCATAGTAATGCAATTTGTCTCTTAAACCGAGAAGTGCGTTATTAAATTGAATCTGAGTCATGGCGTGTTATTTTTAATTTGTCTAAACAAATTTAAGAAGCACGAACCAGAATTAAAAGATTTTGAACTCTTTTAGTGGTTGATTTTATCTATACCATATAAAAAATATTTATTCTTTTATGAACAAAGTTGAAATAAGCTTATCAACAACATTGCAATATTCTATGTTTAAGCTTATTACAAAAACACAAAACAAAAGTTACCCAATTTAAAAGTTCGGTCGGGATAAAAAATTCACCGGAAACACCCAAAAATCGCATGCGATTTTTTGAAAAATCTGGTTTTCTGTTCAAAAAAAAAACAAATTATACTGCGATTTTTATTTATGTTGTTCATTTGTTATGAGGGTGCCATATTTAACTGCACGGTAGGTTAGCTATGTACGAACTAACGCCAACGATTATTACAAAAAGGAAGGAAAATTTGATAACTTAAATATAGAAACAAATGTTTGTTATTCGCATAGAATAATTTACTTCTCCCGTTTTGCCATACTTAGTATTCCGGTTGAAATAACATTGTACAAATTGTGCAGAAAACCTATTGGCGACCATCTTATTGCCAACACAATATAATACACAAACGAAATAGAATAATTCTTTAACTTTCCCCAGGCAATTTCAGCAATAATTAAAGAAATAAAGCGTTTTGACTGATATCCAGTGAATTCTCTAAAAGTATTATGAATTTCAATTCTGTGTTTCAAGAATAATCTAAAAAAATCAATTCCCTGATAATTTGATGACATCCCCCCTTTTTGTTTTCTATAAACACTCATTATTTCACTCATCCCGTAAACTTTACCGCGCTGAGCAAGGGTTAAGCAAAGGACAATGTCGCCATGCAAAAAATTTGGATTGTAAATTGGAAAATATAAATCTCTTCTAAAAACAATAGATGCAGTTGGTATAATCCATTTTGCAAGAATTTCTTTTCCTGTGTATTCCCTATTTGTTATTTTTCCAAATGGTTCGTTTACATTTTTATCGTTTTTTTTGAATATTAACGCATCGTGAAAACACATTGAATATTCGTGTTTCTTTTCCAGAAAGTTTACCTGTTTTTGTAATTTTTCAGGATCAATCCAATAATCATCTCCTTCGCAAAATGCAATATATTTTCCTCTTACTTTTGGCAATACAAATGTGGCCAACAACATTCTTTCTCCATTTGACCATTGATTTGTATTTTGAATTATCAAACGAATTAATTCCGGATACTTTTTTTGATATGATTTTAAAATTTCAGTTGTCCCATCGGTTGATGCATCATCATGGATTATGATTTCAAAGTGGAAGTTGGTTTGTTGTAACAAAAATCCATCTATCGCTTGATGTATAAATTTACTATGGTTAAATGTAAAACAACATATACTTACCAATGGCGAATCAATCAGGTTGGGTATATTCGACTTTCCTTTTATCATTTAATATTTAAGTTCAGAGTTATCATTTCTAGATAACGGACAAATTATTGCAGATTTTTATTCTGGTCTTGCAATGTTTTATGCAAATCAGAATAAATTTACTCTGCGAACTGGCACAAATTAAAAAATACGTTTGGACTGAATAGCTAAAGATTTATGCATCTTTATTTTTTATGATATCTATAATTCTGTAAACACTATTTAAATCTAATTCGGAAAAAATTGGCAAACAAATTACATTTTCAGCTATTTTATCAGCCTCTGGTAAATTCGATGACCTCGCAGATTCGATTGATTTATACATTGGGAAATTACTGATTAATGGATAAAAATAACGTCGGGCGAATATATTATTTTTTTTTAGCTTTTTAAATAAATCATCACGAGTCATACCATATTCATTTTTGTTTACAAAAATCGGAAAATAGGTAAAATTGGGCTCGGTGGATGCTGTGTTAACGATAAACGATATACCTTTAATTTTTTCTAATTCTTTTTGGTAGAGTTGTGTAATTCTTTTTCTCTTTTGTATATTCTGATGAAAGTTTTTTAGTTGCAATAAGCCCAAGGCTGACTGCATTTCATTCATTTTAGAATTAAGACCTAAGGTCTTTACTTTTGTTTCGTTGAAAAAACCGTGATTTTTCAGGTAATCTATTTTCTTTTTTGTCGATGCACTATGGCTGACAATGGCACCTCCTTCCATTGTATTGAACACTTTTGTTGCATGAAAACTTAGAGCTGAAAGATCTCCATGTGTACATATATTTTTCCCATTTTGTTTTACTCCGAAAGCATGGGCAGCATCATAAATTACTTTTAATTTATATGTGTTCGCAATTTCCTGAATGCGTTCCGTCTGACATGGATTTCCATAAACGTGTACAGGTAAAATGGCAGTTGTTCTTTTTGTTATCGCCTTTTCTATTTTTTCCGAATCAATATTACATGAATTAGGTTCAATATCAACAAAAACTGGTTTGATGTTATTCCAAAGAAGACTATGTGATGTGGCAACAAAACTGTAGGGAGTTGTAATAACTTCTCCCGTAATATTTAAAGCTCTCAGCGCAACAATTAATGCCAGCGTGCCATTTGCAAACAACGAGACAAAAGGAACTTCCAGAAATTCTGCAAGCGCTTTTTCTAATTGCATGTGAAAAGGGCCATTGTTGGTAAGTATTTTATTATCCCATATTTTTTCCAGATATGGGATGAATTCCTGTAAATCAGGCAGTGCTGGTTGTGTAACGTAGATAGGTTTGTTATTATCCATATATTAAATCATGTTCTATTTTCCCACGGGAAGTGTTCTTTTTTTTTCTCAATTCCTAAAAAATTACAGAAACGACCATAGCTGTCTTTCTCCTTTAAATTAATAATCAATAAATCATTGGGTCTGTGTCGAAAATAATCCTTGATATTTTTATTATACGTTTCATAAAAATCAATCAATACATCTTTTTTGTAAGGATTATCTTTTGGAACATTTCTTAAGGACATGGAAGAATAATAAGGGAACCCTTTATAGATATAATTTGCATTTTTTAAATCCTCTGCAGTTGGAGGTACATTTCCATTTCCCCAGATCTTGCGATGAAATCTTATCAAAGAATTATACCAAGCCTCTGCATTGTCTCTAATTGTCAGAATAAATTTACTCTTGGGAAAAGCCTGATCTATTGCGATAAATGTATAAGGATAGCTAAATGGGGCATCCTGAAAGAACTGCGCAGTTTTACAATAATTAATTATACGTCTGAAATCTCTTTTTACCCAATCATCAAATAATAATTCGGCTTGCCTTTGAATACCTACAATATAGTTTTGTTGTTCCATCTCCTTTTTCAAAGAGCTTGTTCCAGTTTTGTTTAATCCAATACAGAACACTTTTTGTTTTTTCGATACCAGAATGGAATTGTAACGACTTACTACTTCGTTTTTAATGTACGTGGGTTTAATTATTTTTAATTTCTTAAGCCTTTTCATTTTATGGTCGTTTCTTTTTAGTGGTTTTGAAGTAGGAAAGAACAATCTTTTTAAATTCCAAATATACTTCTGGCCGTATAAGTTCTAATAATGAAACAGCAATAAATAAACCGGATGCCGATTGTATAATTAATTTAATGCCATAATTAAAAGGAAGAATAAGTCCAATAAAAAAAATTAAAGTGCCATTAACAAGCGAAATTAAGAAATAAGGAATTATATCCTTAATCTGCTCATTTATAGGATATCTGATAAGTTTTCCAGACCAATAGCTATTTAAATAATAACTAACCAAGCTATTAAATATCATACCTGCAATCATTACATTTATTCCCCATAGCAATCCAATAACAATTGTCGGAACTATTAATAGTCGTTTTATGATTGTTAACCGAAGAAATAAATCAGATCTCCCTTTAATATTCAACATGTTTAAATTTATAGAGTGTAAAGGGTACATCATGCCTACAAATGAAAGCATCTGCAACATAATAACTGATTTGCGCCATTTTTCTCCAATCAATGTAATTATTAAAGGCTCAGCAACTGCTGCCATTCCCAGCATTAACATAAAAGTTATAAGAACTGTAGACTTAATTATTTTTTGATAAGCTAATTTCAGTTTAACTTCATCCTCAATCTCTGCTAATACTGGGTATGTAACTCGCTGTATAACACTACTTACATCTTGCGAGGGGAGTTTATTGAACCGCTCGGCTTGAGAGTAAAAACCTAAATCAGAAGCAGAAAAATACTTACCGATAATTGCATAATATATATTTTGGGCAATATCTCGAATTATGCCAGCGATTAGCAACTTGTAACCAAAATTAAAAAGTTCGGAAAATGACTTTTTACTAAAAACCGATAGCGGTCGCCATTTATTCCAGATCCATAAAAATAGAGAATTAAAAAAACGGTTAGCTATTTGTTGAGCGACCAAACTCCAAACTCCAAAATTTTTATATGCCAATACAACAGCAATTCCACCCGATAAAACTGAAGCTATTATTGAAATCTTAGTTTGTAATTTGAAATTTATATTTTTAGTTAAAATGGTTCTCTGTATAATTGTCAAAGAATCAATAATTAAAGTAATTGACAGAACTCTGATTAAGGGTATTAACAGTGGTTCATTAAAAAAACGGCTAATTAATGGAGCGCAAGTTGCTAATAAAGCAAACATAAAAAGGCCGACTAAAAAATTGAAATAAAAAACGGTTGAAAAGTCATCTTCAGTACAACTTTTTTTCCGAATAAGTGCTTGGCTGAAACCACTATCTACAATGGAATTTGAAATGGAAATAAATATAGTAAGCATACCTACTAAACCAAATTCTTTGGGGGAAAGTAACCTGGCTAAAATAATCCCGATGATAAACGTAACGCCTAAGTTCGCCGATTTATCTATAAAACTCCAGGTTATCCCTGTAATCGTTTTTTGTTTTAAGTTCAATATGCTGTTATTATTCTTTTAATATTATACATTTTTAGTGCTTACATAAAAATTGTTTTCATTTGGCTTTAAGCAAGAGTTTTCAAATTTATTCATTTTTACTTTTTAAATAAATACTTCTGAATTGAGCGAAGCAGAAGAAAGTTTCTATATTTAAAGCGTTTTAATATAATAATAACCTTATTGATTTGGTTCTGGTAATTGGGCTCCGTAACCTTGTTGTTTAAATCCATTATGAAATGTATTATTTGTAACTCTTCGAGTAAATATTATTTTTCGAAAAAATATACTAAGGCTCCATATGCCAGGTTTATGCAGGAAATTGGAGAGGTTCATTATCACAAGTGTGAAAATTGTGGCTTTGTTTTATCAAAAACACACGCTGAGCTGGAAAAAGAAATTTGGACTCAATTGAATTCACAAGTGCATAATCACCCAATAGTTACGAACCAGCCTCCATATTTAGAACAGGCTATGATGCTTAAAATTCTTAGTACAAACAATTTGATTTGTACTAATAGTATGGTTGATTATGCATCAGGAGCGGGAATTTTAAGTAATGTTTTAAAAAAATATTTTAAAATAGATTTACCTATTTTTGATCCATATATAAAAAAAGGAAATAAAAAACGATATTTGGATGTTGGGAATCTGAAGAGTTATAAAACTGTTATTAATAGTGCCTTTTTCGAGCATGTATTAAGGAGAGATGACTTAGAGGCTGTTAACAACCTGGTAGACAAGGATGGTTGCATGGTGTTACACACAGTGGTATGTGAAAACATACCTGATAATCCGGATTGGTTTTATTTAGAGCCCCCTGTTCATAGTGCATTTCATACAAATAAAAGTATGGAGATATTAATGAAACAATGGGGGTATGCCTCATCTGTCTATAATCCGGGAAGTAAATGTTGGGTTTTGTTTAAACATGACAATTTTAGAAGTGAGATACAAAATATAAACCAGGAATTTAAAACAGATGTATTTCATTACAGTTCAGGTTTTGTTAATTATTGGAAAGGCTTTTAAAATAATGAATGAGAGTAAAGAATATAGTGTTAAAACTAAAAACATATTAAAAGTCGATATATAAATTAAAATTATAGGCTATTGGATTTTTCATCATGAAAGAACTTATTATTGTAGGCGCTGGTGGGTTAGGAAGAGAATTATTACAATGGATAAAGGCAATAAATAATATAGCCCCTAAATGGATTGTTAAAGGATTTATTAATGATATTCCAAATACACTGGATGGCTTAGGATGTACGCATAAAATATTGGGTACGATTACCAATTGGCAACCTGCACCTAACGAAGTATTCGTTTGTGCTATCGGTAATCCCAAAGAAAAGGAGAAAGTTGTGACGTTATTAAAATCCAAAGGTGCTCGTTTTGCTAACATCATTCATCCAACTGCCATTGTTGGAGAAAACAACCAAATTGGAGAGGGCTTGATAATGTACCCTTTTGCCCGAATAACGGTTAACTGCACTATAGGAAAATTTGTCACAGTTCTTTCCAGTGGAATTGGACATGATTCCACGATAGGAGATTATAGCACTATTTCTTCCGGTTGTGTTATCGCGGGGTATTCAAAAATTGGAAAGAGGGTTTATGTTGGCTCTAACGCCACCATCATACCAAAAAGAAATATTGAAGATGATGTAAATATTGGTGCAGGTAGCGTTGTAATGACAAATATTAAGAAAGAATCGAAAGTTATGGGAAATCCTGCCAGACAGTTTTTACCAAAAAATTAAAAGAAAAAAATGACGAACCGCGAAAAATATATAAAAGCATTTGAAGAAGCATTCCCGGGAATTAATAATCAAGACCTATCAAACCTGTCTTATCAAAGCATTCCCGAATGGGATTCAGTTGGTCATCTTGGTTTGGTTGTATGTATCGAAGAAACATTCAGTATTTCTTTAGATATGGATCATATTATCGAACTTAGTTCGTTTGAAAAAGGAATGGAAATATTAGCTAAATATGATCTGGAATTTTGATCGGTATAAACACCGTATCGCAATTACAGATGATACCGGTAAAAAGTATTCGTATTATCAACTTGAGAAAATAGGAAAAAGTATTGTAGCAAAAATTCCCTCAAGATCATTGGTTTTGTGTTTGTGTAAGAATTCACCGGGTTCCGTAATTGGTTATCTAAATTTCTTAAACCATGGAATTGTGCCTATTCTGGTCGATTCAAAAATTTCCGGGGAAAATGTTCTTAAATTAATTCATCAATGGAAACCAATGTTTTTGTGGGTGCCGGAAGGCTCAGCAATCCCTTTTGATTATTCTGTCGTCTTTTGTACAAATGGTTATCAGTTGGTTCAAACCAATAAAAAAAATACATGGCCACTGAATCCGTCATTGGCATTGCTCCTAAACACATCGGGTACGATGGGCACCTCAAAACTGGTTAAACTAAGTTATCAAAATATAAAATCTAATATTATTCAAATCGTAGACTCTATCCCCGTTAAGTCTGATGATGTCTCAATTAGTACTTTACCTATGTATTATAGTTTTGGATTGTCGATTATCCATACTCATATTTATAAAGGAGCATCACTTGTTATAACAGAAGAGAGCCCGGTTAGACCTGCTTTCTGGAAATTGGTTAAGGAAAATAATGTAACTACGTTAAGCGGTGTTCCGTTCCATTACCACATGTTTATGAAACTCGATTTCCGTTCAAAAAATCTCGATTCTGTTCGTACTTTCACTCAGGCAGGAGGTGCTTTATCTCATAATATGCATAAACAATTTGCCCGAAAAGCATTTGAAAACAATAAGGATTTTGTCGTAATGTATGGACAAACAGAGGCCACTGCACGAATGTCTGTTCTGCCAGGTAAATATGCGCGAGATAAAGTAGGAAGTATAGGGCTTCCGGTTCCGGGGGCAAAGATTGAGTTAAAAGATGATTCTGGTAACAAAGTGGATGAACCTTTTCAAAGAGGAGAATTGATTTATTACGGAGAAAATGTTTTTATGGGGTATGCAAATGATGGTGCTAACCTTACAACCGGAGATGAAAATAACGGTATCCTTAAAACCGGAGATTTAGGTTATATGGATGATGATGGTTATTTATATATAACAGGAAGAAAAAGTCGGTTTGCCAAGATTCATGGTATTAGAGTGAGTTTTGACGAGGTTGAAAATCTTTTAAGCTCTCGTTTTACTAATTCTGAATTCGGATGTACCGGACACGATAATAAATTGAAAGTTTCTTATACCGGAAAGCAAAATGATGAATTAATACGAAATTTCCTTTTAGAGGAGACTCAATTGCATAAATCATCTATTCTGGTACAAAAGCTAAAAGTGCTTCCCCGAAATGAAGCCGGGAAAATAATGTATCATCATTTAAATAAAACAAATGCTGAATCTTAATAAATTCATGAATATTGATGGATTCGGTTTATTGCAGGAAGAAAAGAATGCATTATTATCTGAATTCCTTCAAAATCTTACCATCTTCCATCATTCGAATTGTATTAGGTACAGGAAAATGATAGATATCCTGGAATATAATCTAGAAATACCCAATCCTTTGATTAGTGAGATTCCGTTTTTGCCTGTTTCTCTTTTTAAAAAGTTAGACCTTAAAAGTATAGACGACTCGCAGGTTTTTAAAACACTTTATTCTTCAGGAACATCCGGTCAGTCAGCATCAAAAATATTTTTAGATAAGGAGACCGCCATTTCTCAGCAAAAGGCTTTGATTAAAACGGTTACAGATTTCACCGGATTAAAAAGGACACCAATGTTGATTATCGATAGTCAGAATGTTTTGAAAAATCGTGATGCATATTCCGCCAGAGGTGCTGCAATTTTGGGTTTTTCATTGTTTGGCTCTGACCGATGTTTTGCACTTAATGACAATGAACAGTTAGATATTAAAAAGGTCCAGACATTTCTTGAAAAACACGAAGGAAAGCAAATATTTATTTTTGGATTTACATTTATGATTTGGAATTATTTTTATTTGCAGTTGAAGCAAATGAATCAACAGTTGAATCTTGCAAATGCAACGTTGATTCACGGCGGAGGTTGGAAAAGGATGCAAAATAAATCTGTTTCTAAAGCTAAGTTTAAACATGCATTAAAAGAAATTTCAGGAATTAAAAGGATTCATGATTATTATGGCATGGTTGAACAAACTGGTAGTGTTTTTCTGGAGTGCACCGGTGGTAATTTTCATGCAGGTATTTTTGGTGATGTTATTATAAGGAGACCATCTGATTTTAAAACTTGTAAGTTCGGAGAAGAGGGATTAATTCAGGTTGTTTCGGTACTGCCAAAATCATATTGCGGACATAGCTTGCTGACGGAAGATCGTGGTGTAATGCTGGGAAGCGATGATTGCTCATGTGGTCGCCCGGGAAGTTATTTCCAAGTCCGTGGCAGGGTTGAGCACACTGAATTAAGAGGATGTAGTGATACTTATGGATTATAATTTTAATAAAATAAGCTTTAATACAGGAAATGCAGAAACCTTAAGTAAGGTTTTGCAAAATAGACCATTTCCTCCGTTTTCTGATGATGTAATCGATTTTTTAGATGCCCTTCACCATCAAATTAACAAAGATGCCCGAAAAAATTTATATCCAGATTTAGCAGCTTTGGGCTTTTGGTGCAGAAAATCAAATCTATTGCTGATGAAAGAACAATATCAGGATTTGGAGCGGCGTTTGGGGCTAGGTGTTGTTTTTCATATCGCTCCTTCTAATGTTGCGCTCAACTTTGCCTGGTCTTTGGCTTCCGGGTTGTTGGCCGGGTGCATCAATATTGTAAGGTTACCGAGTAAACCCTTTGAACAGGTTGAAATCTTGTGTAAAATCATTAATTCCCTACTTTCTCAAAATTACAAGAGTGTTTCTGACCTTATTTTTCTGATAAAATATTTGAAAGAGGATAGCGATACGACAAAGTTTCTTTCTTCGATTTCTGATGCAAGAATTATTTGGGGTGGCGATAACACTATCGCGGAGGTTCGAAAATTTCAGATAGGCGTGCGTGGAATAGATATCGGATTTTCAGACCGCTATTCCTTTTGTGTTATCAATTCTGTAAAATATCTGCAGGAAAAAGACAAAATGTATATTGCTCAAAGTTTTTATAATGATGGATATACAAGTGATCAACTTGCCTGTAGCTCACCTTCCTTAATTGTCTGGACAGGAGAAAATAAAGCTCAGGCTCGGAAAGTTTTTTGGGAGAAACTTCAGAATATTGTTAAAGAAAAATATCATTTAGCTCCATCACAATCCGTTAAAAAGTTGGAAACATTTTATCTGATGGCGAGTTCTTTTGAAATAAAAAAAGTTTATAACGACGACAATAGTATTTATCGGATTGAATTGGAAAAACCTGATTCTGAAATTCTAGATCTTAGGTGTGGAAATGGTTTTTTTATTGAATATGAAGCGAATCAAATTAGTGAAATTTTGCCTTTTTGTACAAAAAAATGCCAAACCATTACTTATTTTGGTTTTGAAAAGGAGTTCTTGTTGAAGCTGATACATTCAAATCGGGTTCCTGGAGTGGATAGAATTGTTAAAATTGGAAGAGCCATGGATTTTTCACTGGTATGGGATGGAATTGATTTAATTCAGCATTTGTCGCGAAAAATTATATAAAAATAGTTTATACACAAGTTATGTCAAAAATTAAAAATACTGCGAATGTAAAAGGTGGTTTAATTGATTTAAACAGAAATCAAATAGAGCATCGTGCTGCATGGTTGGCAGCTATTTATGAAGAAGCACAGAGAGAAAACGTTGAGATTAATGAGATTATACGAAGGTCGGTTAAAAAAATTGGTCTCATGCACGGAGAGGGTTTCAAATTAAAAATACCTGCTCCTACCAATTTTGAAGATTTTAAAAGGGTATTTCTAAATGGAGTTGCTGTAAAGACTTTCGAAATGGATAAAATCAAGATAACAGGAAATGAACTTTCAGTTGAATTTAATTATTGCCCTTTAGTAAAAATGTGGCAGGAACTTGGACTCTCCGATAAACAATGCGCTAAATTATGCGATTTGGCAATGGAGGGAGATAGAGGTATTGCCGAACGTTTGGGCTTAAAACTTAAAATAGATGGTACCATTGCAGAAGGGCAGCAAAGCTGTAAAATGATATATTCTAAATAATTATCATAGTTACAGCATTATCCTAAAACCAAGCCCCAGAGAAACTCCTTTTCTATTTGGAAAAGTACGAACATAATTGAAATTTTCGCTGATAACTTCTCTTTCTCCGTCAAGCAAAACAGTATTGATCAGGAAATCATTTTTGAAGGTAGCTATCAACTGAACATTGTGCGTGATGTTTATCCCCAACCGCAATCCCGTTTCCACATAATTGGTTGAAATAATATTATCCGACTCGCTGTACGTTGCAGACTCAAATCCATATCCAACAAACGGACTCCAGTGCATAAACCGAACCGGATAAAAATCCTTACTTAATCCAATTGAACCCCGCAAAAATTCAAAATTCCTGTTTAGCTCTTCAATTTCATATGTACCATCATTAAATCCAGCCTCCAGATAAATTTTAAAGGAACTTAATCCTTGAGCACGCTTCCCCGGCTGAATTGTACCGTCGAAAAGTTTTGAGAAGTAATATTCTATCCTCCCGGAAGTATTCACAGGCCCGTAAAAACTGCGATCAAAACCAATATTTATTCCCAAATCTTTTTTTCTTTCAAGATACATTCCCGATGAAGTTGTCTTTTTCCCACCTATCTGGTAAAACTCCGATAAATCACCAACTCCGCCTCTTCCCGGCCTGTTATCAACAACCTTAACCGATTTTACAACTCCGATTTTTTCTTTCTCTACTTTTCCCGATTCATTAATTTGGTTGGTAAAAACTGAATACCGGCTATCAAATTTAAGTTCTTCGTTCACTCCCATAGAAGCAGCAACGGGCTTTGTTGACTGAATTCGGTTGTATTTATAAAAATGCTCCTCTCTTTCAATATTCAACAAAGCTTTATCCACAGCAAGATTAACCAGCTGGCCTAAAAGCCGTTTTGACAATTCAGGATCTAAGCCGGAAGATTCACTTCCCGGAGTAGTATGCAGTGTTGAAGCGACCTGGTCCGATTTCGCCTTAATTAACACAAAAGGGAAGTCGACAGTCACAAACTCCTGTTTCTTGCTTAAACTTTGCTCCGTTTCTTCCGTTATCAGGTAATTATTAAAAAAATGGGAGGCTACGAGATTGTTGAAATCAAGCTTGACTAAGTAGTAGTTAAATCCGGAAATAAAACCCTCCAAAATTCGATATTCATCTTCGATATCATTTTGACCATAATATTCCTCCATGGTTTGAATATCTTTAAAGTCGACCAAAATAATATAGGACTTGTTCACCACATCAAAACCGCTTATATCTTCTGCCCTGACTCTTTTCTTATCAGTTTGCTGCAATAACGACACAACTTCATGAATATCTAGATATTGTTTTTCCTGTATTGATTTAATATCAAAAGTACCATCAGCTTGCCGGGCAAACCAAAACGACAAAATCTGTTGTCCAAGCTTATTGTTGTTGAGTAATAAATTTAAATCCTTTTCCGAAAATAGTTCCGACTCAACATCTCCTAAAACATTTTCATCAAGAGGCTCAAGTACATTATCAGAGATTTTAATATTTAAATAGTCCCCGGAGGGTGATATTTTCTCTTCAAACTGTTTTTCCACCTCCCTGTTATTTGTTAAACCTATTATTACAAGCCCTTTGTTTTTCGGGTTTTCATTGTTATTATCTGTCTGAATATTTTGTGCATTTAATAAAAACGAACACAAAATTAAATTTATAAGGAGTAAGTAAAGTTTCATTTAAAATTTATTAATTACACACAAAAAAAGCATCCGATTTACCTATCCGGGTCAAACAATAAACAACAAAAACAAAATAATAAAGTTGTATAAATCATACCTCTAAATCTTGTCTTCATCCTTTCAAACGCAAATATAAAATAATAAGTATTGAAAGCATTTACAATATGTTCTGTTAATTCAATTTAATCATACCATTAAAAGTATGATGCTTACAAAACCACATTCGCCCTGTTCAGAACCGAATATTATATTTGCAGACAGAATTATTAGTTATGAACAAAGCGAAGTTTAATTTACATGCGCATTGTATTTTAACTTTCAGAAAATGGGGAAGGAAAAATTATTCGGCGTTTCAAACGATGCACCGGGTAGTTAGAATTTCGGTTTTAGCAGTTATTTATTTTCTTTCCACACCGTCTCTTTCGATAGCAACCGAAAAAGACACTACTGAAGTAAAAATGCAATATGATCTTGATGAGATCGAGGTTAGCGCGCAAAGATCGCCTGCCATGTATTCGCAGGTGGCACGGATTATTTCCGTGATTGAGAGCGATGAAATTGAGTATGCCCCGGCACGAAACATTCAGGATCTTCTGGAATATGTCGCCGGAGTTGATGTAAGACAGAGAGGTTCTGAGGGAGTACAGGCGGATATAAGTATCCGTGGAGGTACTTTCGACCAGATGCTAATCCTTCTAAACGGAATCAACATCACCGACCCGCAAACCGGACACCACAACTTAAATCTTCCCGTTAGTTTAAATCAAATTGAGCGTATTGAAATCCTGGAAGGACCAGCTGCAAGAGTTTATGGTCCAAATGCATTTTCAGGTGCAATTAATATTGTTACCAAAATGCCCGCTTCAAGTTTAGTTTCAGCAGACGCAACTTACGGAAGTTTTTCGTATTCCGATTTAAACATTTCAGGGTCAGTTGCCACAGGAAAATTAAGGCACAGTATTTCTGCCAACCGAAAAAGTTCGGATGGGTACATTGAGAACACTGATTTTAAAACCAGTAGTGTGTTTTACAGCAACCAATTGAAAACAAAAAGCGGAACATTTTCGCTTCAATTGGGCAATTCAGAAAAAGGATTTGGGGCGAACAGTTTTTATACGCCCAAGTACCCAAACCAATACGAAGCAACAAAAACACTTTTTTCATCGGCAAAGTGGGAATCAAATTCAAAACTGCACTTGACTCCCGTTGTTTATTACCGGAGACATAAAGACAGGTTTGAACTTTTTAGGGATAATCCGGCCAGTTGGTATACAACCCACAACTACCACTTAACTAACGTTTATGGCGCAAACCTGAATTCCTGGATTCAATCGGATTTGGGAAAAACGGCTTTAGGGTTTGAATTTCGCTCAGAAAATATTTTAAGTAATGTTCTGGGCGAAGAACTGGATGCACCTAAAAAGGTCCCGGGAGAAGATGCCGAATTTACTAAATCAAAAACCAGAAATACCTTGTCTGCTTTTTTTGAACACTCTTTCTATTTGGAGAACTGGACTCTTACCGGGGGGATAATGACAAATCATATCTCGGAAAGCAAGCTTGGCTGGAACGCTTTTCCCGGTGTGGAAATCAGTTATAATTTTACTGATAAACTAAAAGCATTCTCGTCTTTTAACACTTCCTTAAGGATGCCAACCTTTACTGATTTGTATTATGAGGGGCCAAGTAATGTGGGAAATCCGGATTTAAAACCAGAGAAATCGGCAACAATAGAGGGAGGATTAAAATTTAACACTGCCTTTGTTCAGGGGTACGCCGTTCTATTTTACAGAGAAGGAAAAAATATTATCGATTGGGTGAAAAACAGCAGCGACGACGTTTGGCAACCTCAAAACCTGACTCAAATCAACAGTTTTGGATCAGAATTTCAGCTCCGGTTTAATCTTCAAAAACTGTTGGGAAATGCTTTTCCTGAACAATTAGAAATAAATTATTTCACAAACAACCTTACAAAAGAAAATCAGGAACTCATTTCAAACTATGTTTTGGATAACCTAAAACACAAACTGGTAATCGGACTAAATCAGAAAATTGTGCGCAGAATATCACTAAATATGAAACTTATATACCAGGACAGAGAAGGAACTTTTACTGGTTTTGACAACAATGATTGGGCAAACGAAATTGATTATTCACCTTTTTGGTTACTCGACGGAAAAATTTCTTACACGTATAAAAATTTGTCTCTTTTTGTTTCGGCATCCAACATTTTCAACACCGATTATTATGATATTGGTAACGTTATTCAGCCAGGGAGATGGATAAAAACAGGCGTTTCGTATAAAATAGATTTTAATTAGAAAATGAATTTTCAATGGAGTTACAAAAATTGTATATTCGCCAAAAAAATTAGGTCATGTTAAAAGGGTTATTAGCAATTTCAGGTCAGTCAGGACTTTTCAAAATGGTCGCCGAGTCGAAAAACAGCATAATTGTTGAGTCGCTGGACACAAAGAAAAGAATTCCGGTATATTCAACCTCTAAAGTTTCAGCTTTGGAAGATATCGCCATCTATACCGAATCGGGAGATATTCCATTAAAAGATGTTTTCAAATCAATTGCTGAAGAAGAGGATGGTGGAGAAGCTTTAAGTCCGAAATCATCCGGTAACGAGTTGAAAAATTATTTTGAAAAAATTCTTCCCGATTTTGATAAAGACCGTGTTTATGTCTCTGACATAAAAAAAGTGCTTCTTTGGTATAATATTCTTAAGGAAAAGGAATTGCTTGATTTCTCTGAGGAAGAAGAAAATGGCTCGAAAGAAGAAGAAACAAAATCTGATTCAGAATAGTTTATAATTATTCAACGATTTAGAATCGTTATACAATTTATTTTTCTCTAGAAGAATTTCAAAAAGTTTAACAGTGGCAAGTGCATCGCCGGCTGCGCGGTGCCTGCCATTTATTTCAATACCCAAATCAGCACACAATCTACCCAGTGAGTAAGACTCGTGTCCCGGAAGCAATTTCCTGGCCAGTTGTACCGTACACATGGTTTTATTGTTATAAAAATAACCTAATCTTTTGTATTCTTCCTTTACAAACTTATAGTCGAAACTTACGTTGTGTGCAACAAAAGTTCTCCCCGCTGTCATTTCCACAATTCTTTTTGCCACCTCATAAAATTTCGGAGCATTTTTAACCATTTCATTGCTTATACCTGTCAAATTAGTAATAAAATAAGGGATATCCATTTCCGGATGAATCAAGGATGAATAAGAACCGGTAATCTCTACACCATTGTGCTGAAAAATTGCGATCTCAGTTATTTTACCGTTCTGATAACTGTTACCTGTTGTTTCTATATCAATTATTGCAAACAAAATAATGATTAATTAATCTATCGAATTGATTAAAATTTATAAATTTGTAAAAAAACCATAAAATTAAACATAAACATTAAATACACTGTTTAGAATGTTAAAATTAATTCCTAAATTGCTTACGAGACGTGAAATACATTAATAAAAAACACTAATATGAAAAAATTTACCTTACTTTTTTTAGTTCTATCCTTTATTATTGGAACTGCATTCGCTCAGAATTCAGATAACAAATGGGCAATTGGACTCGGGCCCGGATTGTATCAAAACCTCGAAAAAAATGAACTTGGATTTTTAGGTGAGTTTTATGTAAGTCGTTATTTAAGTCCTTCATTCGATCTTATGCTAAAGCATGAAATGGGTTTTAACGACGACGGTACTGACTTTGGCAATCCTTTACTGAATTTACGTTTCAAATTTTATAATGGCTCTATCCTTTCTGAAAATGCCAGTGTGCAACCTTATTTGTTCGCTGGCCCAGGTTACATGTGGGATAACCTGAAAGACGGAGTGAACTTTAATGCCGGTGTGGGATCAAAATTCCCTATAAGCGATAATACTTCATTATATTTGGAAGCTGCTTATATTAAAGGAATTGATGGAACAAGACATATTAATAACGTTTTAACCGATGTTGTTGATGACCATATTAAAGTTTCAGGAATTATTGAATTTGCAATAGGTAAAGCTAAAGATTCTGATGGTGACGGAGTTCCTGACAGAAAAGACGAATGTCCGGATACACCTCCGGGAGTACAGGTTGACGAAAAAGGTTGTCCGCTGGATCGCGACGGCGATGGAGTTCCGGATTACAAAGATGATTGTCCGGATGAACCGGGAAGCCCGCAACTTAACGGATGCCCGGACAGAGACGGAGATGGAATTGCTGATAAAGATGACGACTGTCCTGATGTTCCTGGGTTGGCAAAATTCAACGGATGTCCCGATACTGATGAGGACGGAGTTCCGGATCCAAAAGACAAATGCCCGGATACGCCAAAAGGTTGCCCGGTTGATGAAAACGGATGCCCACTGGATTCTGACGGAGACGGTGTAATTGACTGCCAGGACAGATGTCCTACCGAACCTGGTTCTGTTGATAATGACGGATGTCCCGATTGGGAAACAATTCAAATACCAAATATTCTTTTCGACTTTGATAAATCTACGCTTAGACCGGAAGGCAAAGAAGAGTTGGATAAACTGGTCGACAAATTGCAATCAAGCAAAGAATATGAAATAGAAGTTGGTGGACATACTGATAGTACTGGTCCGGAAAGATACAATATGGGACTTTCTGAAAAACGTGCTCAGGCAGTTGTGAAATACTTACTCACAAAAGGCATAAACAATGCGTATGTAAGTTCGAACTACTACGGAGAAAGCAAACCGGAAGTGGAAAATAATTCACGTGCGAACCGTCAGCTAAACCGTAGGGTTGAATTCGAAGTATTAAAAATCAGAAAATAATTATTGATTTATAATATTTGCTGAAGCCCTGTCGTTTGACAGGGCTTTTTTTTGATTTCTTAATTTCACACGCCCTAAAATATTATCTTTGTCGCTCTTAAAATACTTTCAAAAAATGAATATCGATAAAATAATTTTTGATGCTGTAAAAAAGGCTTTAAATGAATTATATAAATTGGAAGCCAATGAAAATCAGATTCAGTTGCAAAATACACGTAAAGACTTTGAAGGAGACGTAACACTTGTTGTTTTTCCTTTTTTACGCTTTTCAAAAAAATCACCTGAAGCAACAGCAGAAGAAATTGGGAATTACCTTTTAGAGTCGATTGACGTTGTTGAAAATTACAACGTTATAAAAGGATTTTTAAACCTGGTTGTCGATAAAACATATTGGTTAGAAGTTTTACGGGAAGCTTATTCCCAAACAGAATATGGAGTAAAATTACCTGAAGAGGATTCCGAACTGGCGATGGTTGAGTATTCCTCTCCCAACACAAACAAACCCTTACATTTGGGACATATCAGAAACAATTTATTAGGTTTTTCAATCTCCGAAATATTAAAGGCCAATGGAAAAAAAGTTGTAAAAACCAACATTGTTAACGACCGTGGCATTCATATTTGCAAATCGATGTACGCCTGGCAAATGTGGGGAAATGGGAAAACTCCTGAGAATTCAGGTATAAAAGGCGATCACCTTGTGGGCGAATTTTATGTTGAATTTGACAAACACTACAAGGCGGAAATAACCGAATTGGTTCAAAAAGGAATATCAAAAGAAGAAGCCGAAAACCAGGCACCTTCCATTTTAGGGGCTCGTGAACTTTTAAGGAAATGGGAAGCAAAAGATGAGGAAACTGTTGAACTTTGGAAGACCATGAATGGATGGGTCTACAAAGGTTTTGATATTACCTACAAAAAACTTGGCGTAGATTTCGACAAAATCTATTATGAATCAGAAACCTATCTGGTAGGAAAAGAGGAAGTCCTCAGAGGATTAGATGAAGGGATTTTCTACCGGAAAGACGATAACTCGGTTTGGGCTGATTTAACAAAAGAAGGACTTGATCAAAAAATATTGCTGAGAAGCGATGGTACTTCGGTTTATATGACCCAGGATATTGGTACCGCAAAAATGCGCTTTGCCGATTTCGCTATTGGTAAAATGGTTTATGTTGTTGGGAATGAACAAAATTACCACTTTCAGGTTTTGGCTCATCTGCTTGATAAATTGGGGTTTGAATGGGGCAAAGATTTATATCATTTTTCATACGGTATGGTAGAACTTCCATCAGGGAAAATGAAATCGAGGGAAGGAACAGTGGTTGATGCTGACGATTTGGTGGAGGAAATGGTAAATGTTGCCAGAAATATGTCAAAGGAGCTTGGCAAACTTGATTCCCTGTCAGCTCAGGAGGCAGAAAGAACCTACCGGATGATTGCAATGGGGGCGCTTAAATATTTTATATTAAAAGTAGATCCTAAGAAAAATATGCTGTTCAATCCAGAAGAATCCATCGATTTTAATGGAAATACCGGTCCATTTATTCAGTATACTTTTGCGCGTATTCAATCGGTGTTAAGAAAAGCAGCTGACAACAGTTTTACCATAAAAGAAACAATACAATCAGGTTTGCTTTCAGATAAGGAGAAAGATATCCTGAAAAGGATTTCTCTATTTCCGGGCACTGTTAAAGAGGCAGGTAATAATTACAGTCCGGCGGTAATTGCAAATTATTGTTACGAACTGGTAAAAGAATATAACCAGTTTTATCATGATCATTCTATCCTTTCAGAACCCGATATGGATAAAAGAAATTTCCGTTTGATATTATCATCTACAGTTGGTAATATTATAAAATCAGGGATGAATATGCTTGGTATAGAAATGCCTGAAAGAATGTAAAAAGAAAAAGGAGGCGGGGTATGCCTCCTTCTGTACTTTCTTTTCTTGTGTAATCGAAAGATTACGATCATGATTTGATTTAACGATTTAAGGGAACCAGCGTCCTTCCATAATAATATTCGGTAAAATCCAAAAAGGTAACCCCTAAATCGACAGAAAAATGTTTAAATCCAAACAATTGAAAAGGAATTTAAATTATAAAACAGAATAGAATATGCATTAAAAAACAAAAATAATTTTTCCTTCAAAAAGAATCACAACTTCGAAAAGGAACTCAATAGCAACTGCCAAGCAAGGAATTACAATTAAGAAAATTTGTTTTAAACCCAAAAACGGACATTTACAACCTGAACGTATGTACATAAAGAAAACTTCGGAAATTCCTTATGGATAATCCCCTGACGTAGACTTAATTTTATTTAAACCAGGTACAGTTCATTTGCTGTTCCTGAGCTGTTCTTAAGCCTGAGGTCTGGCAATGATGATACGATACAATACGATTGTTGCTAAACTACTGAACAAACGAGTTTGGCGAGAGTTTGTGTGATACAGTAAAAAATCGTAATCCCGACCATAGGCATACTTCTTCTGATTTTATAGGTAAATAACAGATGAAAAGAGGGCTGTCCGGAAAGTAAATTGGACCAGCCCTTAACAATTTTAAGTTTTGCTATTAAAGCTTATTTGTATTTCTGAACCCTTTTGTCGTTTATTGGACCCGCCCAATTTAATCCGAATGCAAAATCATAGGTATTTCCCTCCGAATCAACATGACATCGCATATCCCTGGGAACATCTTCGAATTGCTCCTCGACAGTTTTCATACTTGCAGGCATTTGGAAAGGCAATAAGCCTGATGGAGCAACATTACCACTAAGAATTTCCATTATTGCCTGATCCTGAACACCAAAACATACAACAATAGCATCCGCATTCCTTTCAAATTCAGCAAAAACCATTGGATTTGAAACATTTACAACAACAATCACCGGTTTATCTCCCATTTTCCTTCTTGTCTCAAGAACCAAGTCAAGATCCTTTGTATTAGTAGCGGTAACCGATTTATTTTTATAGGAACGGTTTGTGAAATCTTCCAATGGATCACCTCCTGCTATACTAACATCCCTGGCGTATTTTGCAGTATATTCTTTGTATTGCAGACTAATGGGAACATATCCGTTTCCGCCAGTTTCAACATCATCAATGCTGTACCCACTTCCTCCATTTGGACTGTCAATAAAAACGAGTGCATAATCAGCTTGCTCAGGCAGCTCTTCAATTTCAACATATTTCTTCACAATTTCCAGATTAACCGGATAGTCCCATTTCTCTTCAGAACCACCAAATCCAAATCTCCCCCGGGTTGCAGGATAATATTTTTTAGGTAAATAAACTTTGGGATTTTCTTTAAAAGGAAGGGTGGCTTCACTATTTTTTAGCAAAACTATCGATTTGAGCTGTGCCTCAAATCCGGCGGCCATAAATTCAGGATTACCAACTGTCTTCTCCGTTTTATCAACTGCCAGATAAGGATTTTCAAACAAGCCCGTCCGGAAAATGTTTCGCAAAAGACGAACTGCAGACTGCTCAAATCTTACGCGCATAAGATCTTCTCCGTATTCTTTTACACCCATGTTATAGGCTTCAATAACCGGGGCCATTTCGTTATTCCCTCCAAACTGGTCAACGCCTGCCATAATTACCTTATAATGTCTTTCAGCAACGGAGAGATGCTCTGTTCCCCACGATGTTGTTCCAAATGAATTTACAGCCGGATTATCTTTGGTGATGCCCCAATCAGTACAAATCACTCCTTCATAACCATATTTTCCCCGCAAAAGGTCATTAATTAAATACTTACTGTAACTGTTACCCACATTCTCTTTATACGCTATATCTAAACCATTTGAAATAGTATAATATGGCATTACGGCCGAAGCCGAGCCTGTAGGGCCATCTAATCTAAACGCTCCTTCGGCAAAAGGAATAAGATGATCTTTAAAATTTTCCCCGGGATATACAGCATATTTCCCATATGCAAAATGTGCATCGCGCCCGCCTTCTTCAGGACCTCCGCCAGGCCAGTGTTTAACCATGGCATTTACGCTGGAATATCCCCATCCTTCCTTTAATTCTGCCTTACCCTCTGAAGTTTGAAATCCATCAACATAAGCTTGTGCCATATCCCTGTCTAATTGCGGATCTTCTCCAAAGGTTCCGCTAAAACGTCCCCAGCGTGGTTCTGTGGCCAAATCAATCTGAGGTGATAATGCCGTTGTTATCCCTAAGGCCCGGTACTCTTTTGAAGCTATTTCTCCAAATTTTCTAACAATATTCGGCTCAAAAGTAGCTGCCAAACCCAGAGAGGTCGGCCACATAGAAATGTTTCCTCCGGCACCTGAATTAAATTCGGCATCAGCCGAGGTTCTGTGACGCGGATCAGAACTGGTACTTCCCGGAATTCCCAACCCAATTCCTTCCACCAAAGCCTGCATATTGTTATTCCATTGCGCTGCTACCGCTGGTGATTCGACAGAGGTAATCAGCACATGTCGTAAATTATCATCTGTTAAAAACTTAATCTGCTGGTCTGATAAGTCACTTGCTTTTGCTCCACTTTCAGCAAAAGACTTTCCGTTGTATGTAGCTCTACCAAAGGGGCCTCTTCCTCCGGAAGGGATTGATTGGTGTGCACTATACAACATTAAGCCGGCAATTTGTTCAACCGACATTTTAGTTGCCAAATCCTGAGCTCTTTCATCAAAAGACAAACGCCAGTCTTCATATTTGTCCAAGGTGCCGTTCTTATTTAAATCTTTAAAAGCAAAGCCGTCATCCTCCAAAATAACAACACCGGAAACCGGAGAATAGCTTAAGATTTGCCCTCCCTGATTACAGACCAGATTATAGCCTTCCTTTTGTTCTTCGGACCACTTAGGGCTACAACTGTAAGTTACAAACAAAACAATAAACAATACGGTAAAAACCATGCTCTTAAAGAATACGCTCTTTTTCATTTTTATTGGTTAGAATAATAATTATCAAGAAAACTTAGAATCTCCTTGTTTGGAAGATCTTTGCATTCAACATTTAAATCAAAAATCATTGCTTTTAAATTCTCCGGCGCACATGCCTGCCATTCGGGAAGCTCTTCGCAGTTTGGATTGCCATCTTCAGCAAAACTCACCCAATAATCAGACATAATATCAGCCAGTTTATAATCCTCTTTCTTCCATGGACGAGGACTCATTTTCAGGTTATTGTAGGCATAAGGCACCTCTCCCGTATGAAACGCTCCGTAGTCTTCCATTCCTTCTCCATAAGGCAAATCGCGCTCAAAGCGATAGATATACACTTTTGAAGTTGCAGTTTCATTTTGGTAATTCATCCATTTATAAGATTGAATACCAAAACTCTGTATCGATCCCAAATCATTTTGTACTTCCTTTGCTTCTTCATCTGTTGAAAGAGGAAATAAAGCCAGGAATTTATCAGCCTCGTTCCCAAACTGTTGTTTTATCTGTTCTCTGAATTTTTCAGCAGATTGTGGTGGTCCGCCAAATCCTTCATCCTGATTCCAACCTAAAATTAAAGGGACATCATTTTGATTTCCCAGGGCAAAAATTTCATTCATTGGTTTGGGAATAACATATCCATCAACAATTGGAGCAGAAGGGCCGCGAACCGCTAAAATTTCTTCTGCTGTTTTTTCTCTCAACTCTGCTACAGAGTTTGCATCTAATGATTCTGCATATTTCACACCTGCCTGCTCAGCACTTTCCAGCGTGTTTCCTCTTGCTAACTTATTGGTCGGTAAAACAGCCCCGCCACTTTCGGCAATAGCTCGGTGAATCAATCCTTTGGTTAGCGGAGAGGCAAGCAAATAATTAACAGAAAAAGCTCCGGCCGACTGCCCTGCAATGGTAACCTTATTTGGATCGCCACCAAAAGCTTCGATATTTCTATTTACCCATTGCAATGCAGCGATCTGATCCAATAAACCGTAATTTCCTGACGCATTATATTCCGACTCGGCGCTTAGTTCCGGATGAGCCAAAAACCCAAAAACACCAACACGATAGTTTACAGTTAAAAAAACCACGCCTTTTTTTGCCATTTCTTCTCCGTTGTAAACCGAAACAGCACCAGATCCGCTGGAAAAACCTCCGCCGTATATGTATACCAAAACCGGACGATTTTCACCTGCTTTTTCCGCACCTGTCCACACGTTCAGGTATAAACAATCTTCGTTTAGTGGTTCTTGGGGAGCAATGAACTCCTGTGTCCACATTGAAAACGGAACCGGCGTCCCTTGTACCGGACTGGCTGAAAATTTGTTACATTTTTTAACCCCATCCCATGAACCGGCCGCATGAGGAGCCTTCCAGCGTAAATCGCCTACAGGCGGAG
This sequence comes from Maribellus comscasis, assembly GCF_009762775.1. GTDB lineage: Bacteria > Bacteroidota > Bacteroidia > Bacteroidales > Prolixibacteraceae > Draconibacterium > Draconibacterium comscasis. The sequence goes on from NZ_CP046401.1 coordinate 868,425, forward strand.
CAGCAAAGGGAATTCCCTTAAATGATGTTATTCCGCTGAGTTCGTTATAAGTACCGCTAATCCAACCATTTTCAGTTTGAACTGCATCTTTAACCAGGGTATCTTTTTGTGTTTCACATGAAAGAAAAAGAAATCCGACTATAACTCCCCATATTAAAAATAAATTTTTCATAAGTCAGCCAGTTCATTAAGTTAGTAAAAAATAGTCAGTCCGTTTTATCTATCAAAAAGTATTGAAGATATATATTTAAAGTAATGTTAGTCAAATTCATAAAAGCTTCTCCCCTTCGAACAATTCTCCGGGGAGAAGCGTCTCAACTTGTCCTTATTTATGTAGCCTAACAAAATCTTTCTGAGGTTCCATTGCCTTTGTAACTTTTCCGGCAACCATATCTTTTGCAACATTCAGCGTCGTCTTCGATTTGATAATAGCCTCGACATCCTTCACGGCAGAGATTGCGGCTTGCAAAGAGACGAAAAAAATTAAAAAAATAGCCAGTATTATCTGGCTAAAGTGTTTTAGTTTATTAATTCCCATTCTAATTCTTTATATTAATTTTTGTTAACTATAAATTATACAAATCTTAGTATTTGATATAACATAAATCAAAACAGAATTACTATGTGTCAAACATACACAATAATAAATATTTTAATTTTATTAATCAAAAAAAAGAGGAATTTTATTTACTTTGCCGCCAATAAAAAAATCTAAATTGACAGCGGATTCACATACCATAAATACTTCAGACTTTCTTGACCATATCTCGCTGGATTGTGTAATTTTCGGATTCCACAATAACGAACTAAAGGTTCTGACCCTTCAATTAAAATATACCAGGGATTATGCATTGCCTGGTGGTTTTTTAAAAACCAATGAAACTCTCGAAGAAGCCGCAAAAAGGGTTTTGCAGGAAAGAACCGGGTTGGATAATATTTTTCTGAAACAGTTTAAAGTATTTAGTGATTTGGCTCGTGCCGCAACAAATCCGGCGGTTAACGACTTAGTGGCTTCCGGAATTAAACCTGATTTAGATTTTTTCGGTAAACGATTTATTTCTGTTGGATTTTACGCTCTTGTTGAGTACACCAAAGTAGAGCCTACCCCCGACTTCTTTTCTGATAAATGCATATGGAAAAATGTAAATGAAAATGAGTCTTATATTTTGGATCATAATCAAATAATAGAGAAAGCATTGGATGTTTTACGTCTTCAGTTAAGTTATCAACCTATTGGTTACAATTTATTGCCGGAAAAATTTACCATGCCTGAACTTCAAAAATTATATGAAACCATTTTAGGAAAGGAACTTGACCGTAGAAATTTTCAAAGAAAAATGTTATCCTACAAAATTCTCAATAAACTGGATGAACGTAAAAGAGGGGGAGCCTACAAAGCGCCTTATTTATATGAATTCAACCTTGAGAATTACCAGAAAGCGCTTAGTCATGGTCTAAGCGGGGGATGGTAAAAAAGCGGCACAAATTGCCGCACCGCTTTTTCATTTTAAAGCATCATTCTGCCTTCCCGATCAGGATCGTTTTTTACATCACAGACATCGTTTAGAATCATCGTTTCACCTTTTTCTGCGGTGAACTTTGGCCATTCGGGCAGACCTTCACAATTTGGATTACCTGTACGCATAAACGCAAGCAAAGCATCCGACATTTTTTCGGAAAGCTTTCTCGAACGGGCACCTCCTCCTGTGTGTGTAAGCATCAAATCAGTATTGTAAAACCAGAAGCAAATATCCAAACAGTGAAACGCCCGCATTCGATTATCAAACAACGGTGGTTCCCAACCAAACCAGGCAACATAAACCGGCGCCGGTTGTTTGCTTTTTGCAGTAGCTGTATCAACTACTCCTTTCCGGTTACTGGCAACCAAAGTCATAATTTCAATGGGCGTGGCATCCGGAAAAACTTTTGCATAAGCATCGTAAACAGCCGGAGCTTTATCTCCCAATCCGCCTCTAAAACCGGCTCTTTCTTTCAACATGCTTTTAGCCTCTTCTTCTGTCATGTTCTCCAGTTCGGGCATTGTTCTGGCCATACCCCACTCGTGGAAAGTGCTGCAAATAATCATTGGAACAGTTGCCGAAATACCGTTTTCTTCGGAATAAAAGGTCCCTTTCGGAATATTGATTCCATCCGCCACCGGAGCAAATCCCATTCTAAAACCGGTTTCTCCACCTTCTTCCCGAAATTTTTGACTGGCTTTATTGGCAAGTAAAATGTAGTCTTTCCACGGCATTTCCTGCAATTTGTCAATTTCTGAAGATTTCAAACCTGCCTCTTTCAAAATATATTCACCTAATCTTTGGGAAACGTTCTGATTCATTGCCTGCGTGGTCGAGCCACTTAACGGAACAGCTTTATGAATTAAGCCGGCAGCTTTGGGCATTGCCGCCAATGTACAAACTTTGGCTCCACCACCCGACTGCCCCATAATTGTGACATTGTCCGGGTCTCCGCCAAAATTGGCAATATTCTCTTTTACCCATTCCAGAGCAGCCACCATATCGAGCGCACCAACATTCCCGGAATCTTTGTACTTTTCTCCGCCTACTCCCGACAAATCAGAAAATCCAATCGGCCCTAATCGATGATTGATTGAAACAAAAACAACATCTCCTTTTCGGCTCAAATTTTCCCCCATGTAACCATCCTGTTCAATTCCGTTACCGTTGGTATAACCACCACCGTGCAGCCAAACCAAAACAGGACGTTTATTCGCATCAATTGCAGGTGTCCAAACATTTAATTTTAAACAATCTTCACTTACATCGTCATAATTCCAGTGGTCAACAAAAGAAGAATAGGCATTGGCATAACGATTATCCATAATTTGCGGAGCCGTATTTCCCCACCAAACCGCCGGGCGGATGTCGTCCCATTTTTCCGGACGTTGCGGAGGCATAAAACGGTTCTTTCCTCCGGTATCAGCACCGTAAGGAATTCCGCGAAACTGATAAATTCCGCGCAAAATAAATCCTTTTACTTTTCCGTAAACAGTATCCGCAATTGCAATATCATCACCGATAAAAAGAACTTGCTCATCATTTTCATTTTTGTCTTTTTCTGCATCGTTTGCACATGCCGTTAACGGAAATGATGAAGCCAATCCGAAACCGGCTGCTCCAACTCCCATTGTCTGGAAAAAATTTCGTCTGTTCGTTTTCATAATTTTTGGTTTTTGAATTTTAGTATTGATTTAACTTGGTTGTATATTTTTCCACATTTCTTTTACTGTTTTGAATCGATTTTCAATAACCGCACACTGTGTATCAATTCTTAAAAGAGGCCGCTCTTTCAAATTAAATGCTGGCCATTCAGGTTGCCCGGTTGCCTCCGGTTTTCCGGTTCGCGCAAAACTTGTCCACAGCGAAGTCATATTTTTTGAAGCTTCAAATCTGTCCGGTTTTGTTCCGGCCATTCCCGACTCAACATTGTAAAATTTAAACGGGATATCCATTGCATGCATCGAAGCAAATTCAAAGTCGGTTCCCTGAATTTTTGCATTCGATTTATAACCAAAATTATATAAATAAGCTGGCGCTCCACCCTGTTCGGTTTTTCGTTCAGCAATCGTTATCGAACCCAACCCCATCATCATAATGGAACGGATGGCGATATAAATTTCGCCGGGTGTTTTTTCAGGATATGCTTTGTGATACGTTTCTCTTATAAGTTCTGCATTTTCACCAAAATCATTCTGAAGACGATTTTTCAACTGCTCTTCTGAAAGAGTAAAAACCTCAACATCTCCGCCCACCATGGCAAAGAAAATATATTCATCTTCATTCCATCCGGTTAGCAAAGGTTTGTTTTTTGAAATAGCAGGAGCCTTAGGTTCAAACGGATGATTCGGCAAAACAACACCATCTTTTACCGCACCAAAACTGCCCACTCCCGAGTTTCCAATTCCCCAAAATCCTCCGCTGTGTTTGCTGGGCTTTTTCGGAAGTTTGCCCTGCGCTTCCAACAAAACTTCAACAGGAACATCAAGCAATTTCTTCCAATTATTTTTTGAAATATTTAAGTATTCCAACAACGATTGTGTTGTTTGAGCCGCATCTTCAGCCTCAATAATTTCGACAGCCGGGCCACTCTCGATAGAAGCTTTGCTAAAATAAGGCGCGGCTTCCGGCATGGCATACAAACAGGAAGTTTTCATGCCACCACCCGACTCGCCAAAAATCATCACATTTTCAGGATCGCCGCCAAAAACTTCAATATTTTCATGCACCCATTTTAACGCAAGTGCAATGTCCTGAACGCCGCGATTCCCGGAGCCTTTAAAATCGTCTCTGCCCAACTCATCCAAATACAAAAATCCGAGTAATCCCAGCCGGTGATTTGTTGCCACGACCACCACATCGTACATTCGCGCCAGGTTTGCCCCGTCCTGGGAAGTACTTCCGCCAGAACCGGTTCGAAATCCTCCGCCATGATTATAGACCATCACCGGGCGCTTTTTACCATCGTTTGCCGGTGTCCAAATGTTTAAAACCAGGCAATCTTCTGAAGGGTCAGGTTCATTAATTCCATACGTTTGATTGGGCGGTTGAATGGAAGGATGCCCCAATTGCAAAGCATCCCGAATGCCAGTCCACGACTTAACAGGTCCGGCTTTATGAAAACGCTTTGCAGCGGAAACATCGCCGGCATAAGGAACACCCTTGAAAATGGTTACTCCATTTTCACGATATCCCCGAAGTTGTCCATACTGCGTTTCAACAATCTGAAAATCATTTTGATAAACGGGTGATAATTTGGCAAATCGGGGGACAAAAATTAACGGAACAGCAAGTGTTGTTTTTCCTAAAAATTGGCGTCTGGAAAATTTATTCATTTTAATGAAGAGTTTTAGTTTAGAGAAAAGTAAGTTAAAATACAATTCGCGACCTGACTTTTAGCTCACGAAAATGATATCTATATTATTGGAGAATACGTTTTTGAACAAAGTGCTAAATCGTTCCTATACTAGAAAGGACAAATTCACTCACAATTTCAATAACAAAATTCTAAAAAACAATTCTTTTAGTAAAAAGATTTCTGACCTACACTTTTTTTTCATAAGTTTACTCTGTTTTAGTTTATTAATTTCATTTCTGCGTTATCAGAAATGTAAAAATTTTGGCGGAAAATATGTTGATGTTTTCCGCTTTCTTTTTTATCGGTTTCAAGATAATAATTTTAATTTCAGGAAAATATTGATTTTAACTATTTTCGAAGGACTAAAACTAAACTTATGCAAAACCTAAAACCGGGTTCTCTTGATAAAATGTTACAGGGTGAAAAAACAACACAACTTGATTTCCTGTTTTTAAAATTGAAAATGTCAAAACAAATGAAACTAAACCAAAACCTCATTTCTCTGATTTTTCTTTTCTGTGGAATAGCTTTCTCTTGTACACCAACAAAAGAAGAAGGAAGGAAAATTGACCGATTTGCATTGGTAAACCGACACAATATCCAAATCAACAGTTTTGATTCGCTTTCTTCGCTTTCGGCAGGAAACGGAAAATTTGCTTTTACTGTCGATGCCACCGGCCTGCAAACTTTTCCTGAAATTTATAAAAACGGCGTTTGCCTCGGGACAATGTCAGAATGGGGCTGGCACAGTTTTCCAAATACAGAAAGCTATAAACTGAAAGAGTCATATAAGGATTTTGATGTTGAAGGAAGAAAGGTTCCCTATGCAATTCAATGGAATGAACCCGAAAGAAAAAAGGAAGCAGCCAACTATTGCAGAGTAAATCCGCACCGTTTACATCTGGGAATTATTGGACTGGAACTTTTGCATACAAATAAAACACACGTAAATTCTGAAGAAATAGAAAGTATAGACCAACAATTGAATTTATGGAAGGGGCTGATTACGAGCTCCTTCAAAATTTCAGAACAAAAGGTAAATATTGAAACCGTTTGTCATCCCGAAAAAGATTTAGTAGGAATTCATATTCAATCAGATATCATAAAAACCAATCAACTGGGAATAAAACTCCGTTTCCCTTATCCAACGGGCAATCATGCTGACGACGCCTGTGATTGGAAAAGCCCGGAGAAACACACATCTGAAATTGTTAGCCAAAACTCAAACGATGTTACGTTCAAACATATAATTGACACAATTGAATATTTTGCAAGACTTACCTGGACCGGAAACGCGGAACTAAAATTGAAAGAGCCACATTATTTTGTTTTACAACCCGGAATTGAAAATACTGATTTATTGGTAACCGTAGAGTTCAAACCTACCAACAATTTTGAAGAAATATCCGGCTTCACGCATGCAAAAGAGCTTTCAATCAAAATGTGGAAAAACTACTGGGAGACAGGTGGTGCTGTCGACTTTTCAGCTACTGAAAATCCACTTGCCAAAGAACTGGAACGCCGTGTTGTTCTTTCGCAGTACCTGGAGCGAATTCAATGTGCGGGAACACTACCACCCCAGGAAACCGGGTTAACTTACAACAGTTGGTTTGGCAAATTCCATATTGAGATGCATTGGTGGCATGCTACACATTGGGCCTACTGGAACCGAACCGACCTTCTTGCAAAAAGTCTGGGGTATTATACTGATATTTACCAAAAAGCAAAACACAAGGCCGAAATTCAGGGGTACGATGGTGTCCGCTGGCCTAAAATGACCGATCCGAACGGCAGCGACAGCCCCTCCGGTGTCGGTGAATTTTTAATCTGGCAACAACCTCATATTATATATTTTGCAGAATTATGTTACCGTCAGAATCCCACCGAAACAACCTTAAAGGAATACGCTGATCTTGTTTTTGCAACCGCCGATTTTATGGCCGACTTTGCCCGTTTTGATAAAGAGAACAGCCGTTACATTTTGGGCCCGCCACTCATCCCGGCGCAGGAAAGTCTGGAAAAAGAGAAAACCTGCAACCCTCCTTTTGAAGTGGCATACTGGCACTGGGGATTATCAGTTGCACAAAACTGGCTCAAAAGACTAAACATGCCACCTAACCCGGAATGGCAGGCTGTTATTGACGGATTACCTGCATTTGCACAAAAAGACGGACTGTACCTTGCTGCTGAAAGTGCACCCGATTCATATGAAAACGAGCATTACTATTCCGATCATCCAATGGTTTTGGGTGCTTTCGGAATTTTGCCTGCAACGGTAAAAATGGATACCGCAATCATGAAAAACACCTTCAATCATATTGAGAAAATATGGAACTGGGAAAGTACCTGGGGCTGGGACTACCCGATGGCAGCAATGTCGGCTACACGCTTGGGTGAACCAGACAAAGCCATTAGTCTCTTATTAAAAGATGTGCAAAAAAACAGCTACCTGGTAAACGGACACAATTATCAAACATCACGATTACGCATATATCTTCCTGGGAATGGAGGTTTATTGACCGCTGTTGCTATGATGTGTGCCGGTTTTGAAGGAAATACAAAAAATAATCCCGGGTTTCCTTCCGACTGGAATGTGAAGTGGGAAAACCTGCAGCCTGTATTCTAATCTTGCTTGAAAAAAATTATGAGAAAAATAATTGTTCTCGGAGCAGGCCTGGTAGGAAGTGCCATTGCCATTGACCTCTCTAAAAATTATGATGTTACCAGTGTTGACTTACACGCTGAGGCATTTAAAAAATTTCAGAATCACCCGGAAATCAAAATGATCCAGGCAGATTTGAGTGACTCTGAAAATCTAAAAGAAATTGTAAAAGACTTTGATTTGGTCGTTGGGGCTGTTCCTGGTTTTATGGGATACCAAACAATGAAAGCAGTGATTCAGTCGGGCAAAAACATGGTTGACATTTCATTTATGCCGGAAGATTTTATGCAACTCGACGGATTGGCAAAAAAACATCGTGTAACCGTAGTTGCCGACTGCGGCGTAGCTCCCGGAATGGGAAATATTATTCTTGGGTATCACAACAAAAACATGCAGGTAAAATCGTACGAATGTTTAGTTGGCGGTCTGCCGGTTATTCGCGAATGGCCTTATGAATACAAAGCCGTGTTCTCCCCCATTGATGTGATTGAAGAATACACGCGCCCGGCTCGGTTTGTTCAAAATTATGAAATGGTTACCAAAGAAGCGCTTTCCGATCCTGAATTGATTCATTTTGAAGGAATAGGAACTTTGGAATCATGGAATTCTGACGGACTTCGTTCATTAATGCAAACCATGAAAAATATTCCTGATATGATTGAAAAAACACTGCGTTACCCGGGATGTATTGAATACTTGAGAGTTCTTCGCGAATCGGGCTTCTTTTCCTACGAAGAAATAGATGTAAACGGGACAAAAATTCGGCCAATTGATGTAACCTCTAAATTGTTATTCCCAAAATGGAAATTAAAAGAAGGAGAAGAAGACTTTACGATTATGCGGATTATTGTTGAAGGAACAGAAAACGGAAAGCCTGCAAAATTTACTTACAATCTACTTGACCGATTTGACAGAAAAAGCCAAACAATTTCAATGGCCAGAACAACCGGATATACATGTGCTGCGGTAGTAAATTTAATGCTCGATGGAGGTTTTTCAAAACCTGGAGTTAACCCTCCGGAATTTGTTGGAGAAAATGACGGTAATCTCACTTATATTTTAAAATATCTGGAAGAACGTGGGGTAATCTACCAAACGGAATCAATAATTTGAATGAGAACAAGATGGCAAAAAATTTTATTCGTTCTTTTTTTTGTCTTCAAAATTTGGCTGAAAATAGGGAAATCCTATTTCCATACTTTCATCATACAAAGAATTCAACACAGTTTCTGAAATGGAGTCCTGAACAATAATATAAAGAATCCTTTCTTCCCTGAACTTCACGTCGTACATGATTAATAATAATTCACTTACAACTTTATTAAATTCAGCTAAATCTAAATTATCTGAAGAAAGCAAATGTAAGACCTGCTCCAGTTTTGTCTTAATTTCTTTGTGATACGATGTCATTACGGTAAGACAACCGCTTTTCGAAATATGTCTGCGAATTTCAGGAAAAAGAATACTCTCCTTAATTTCGTAATAATTTCTATACTTCGATAATTCGATAATAGCTGCGCCTAACGAAGTCTTGTTGCTTTCATTTTCGGGAAATTCATTCAACTGCTTTAATAAAGGTTGAATAGCCCCTAATTTTTCATCCAGTATTCTGTTATTTTCCAGCAAACACCCAAGATAAGTCTCCGATGATGGCGGAATGTAAGGATGATTTTCAATAGCCGGACGAAGCATAGCCATCAATTTATCAATTCCTGTTTTAATCCTCTCCATTGGCGTCCCCACTGAAACCAGTCGGTCAACAAGTGAAGAAACATCCGTAGGTGAACAATTTCCCAAAAAATCCTTGTTTTCTGAAAGCAGCTTTTCCTGACTATCACCTTTTAAAAGAAATTCAAAAATTATTAAAAGGTGCTCAACTCGTTCTTCTATTGCAATCACGATTTTTGGTCTTTTAAAATCTATTTAGTAGTAATCGAAGTTACAATATTATTGCAAATTCATCAGTAGAAATACTTTTTTTTATATTATTTAATGATTAGCACAAACGTTTAATATTAAAATTATATTCCAACTCAGATTTTGCACGTTTATTTAAAATCTCTAAAAATATTTCTACTTTAATCGTTTCAAAGGGAAAATCAATTTTATAAAATACGATTCAAATGAAAAAAACTGCTGCACTGTTTACTTTTTTAATGTATTCGTTATTTCTTTTTGCTCAGGGGGAAAAGAAAGCGCTCACACACGACGATATTCTGGAGTGGGAACGAATTACCGAACAACACATTTCAAACGATGGCAAATACGTTGTTTACAAACAAGAGCCCTGGAAAGGCGACCCGACGCTAAAAATTACAACGCCGGAAGGAGCGGAAAAAGCTTCCATCAAATGCGCTAGCAACGCACAAATAACTTCCGACTCCAAATTTGTTGTATTCATGCTAAAACCAGCGGAAGATACAATCCGGACACTCAAATTGAAAAAGACAAAAAAAGAAGATTTTCCAAAAAACAATCTTTTAATTTACAATCTGGAGAATAACCAAATTGATACTGTAAAAAACTTCGAATCAGTTAAAGTTCCCGAAAAATGGGCAGGATGGATTGCCTGGCAAACAGAAGCGCCTAAAGACACCACAAAAAAAGAAAAAGGCCCCAAAGGGGAAAAAGGGAAAAATGAAGAAAAAGATGAAAAGGTTTTTCCACTTTTTGTAAAAAACTTGTCTTCAGGTGAAATTTCTGAATTTCCGGCGGTGAGCGACTATATTTTCGCAGAAGAAAAAGAAAAACTCACGTTTATTTCTGATGGAAAAGACAACACTTTTGACGCAGGAATTTATTGTGTTGATTTAAAAGCAAACCTGCCTCAAAAAATATGGGACGGCAAAGGGAAATTCAAACAATTGTCAATCAGCAAAACAGGTCGTGAAATTGCTTTTTTAGGTGATACTTCCGACAAAAAAAAGGAGGAAGCCAACTACAATTTGTATTTGTGGAGTGGCGAAGAAACAGCTTCTGTAATTCTCACCAACGAAAACGACGCTATTCCTGAAAGTTGGGAAATCAGTGAAGACGGAAGACTTTCGTTTTCTGATTCGGGCGAACGTTTATTTTATGGAACCGCGCCGAAAAAAGCTCCCAAAGACACCACTGTTTTGGAAGAAGAAATACCGGTTTTGGATGTTTGGACATGGAACGAAGAAGAACTTCAAACCGTTCAGTTGAACAGCCGCGACCGCGACATGAAAAAAACCTACCTCTCTGTTTTTGACATTCCGGGGAAAAAAGCCGTTCAACTCGAAATAAAAATGTTCTCAGGAATACAACAAACACAAAGTGGCGACGGCGATACATTTATTGCATGGTCAAATCATCCGTACGCTGTGCAAAGCATGTGGGAAGGAAGTCCCGACCACAACGATTTTTATTTGGTTGACGTAAACACCGGCGATGCAAAAAAAATTAATACGGATGTACGCGCGAATCCGCGTTTTTCGCCGGAAGGAAAATATGTTTACTGGTACAATGCAGTGGACACATCGTGGAACACCTTAAATATTGAAAGCGAAAAAGAAGTCAAAATTACCTCTCCGAAAACGGTGCAGGTAGCCGATGAATTAAATGACGTGCCAAATCTACCGCGTTCTTACGGAAATGCCGGGTGGTTAAAAGACGATGACGCGATTCTTATTAACGACCGTTTTGATGTGTGGAAAGTTGATCCGGAAAACAAAACTGCTCCGGTTAAAATCACAAAAAATGGAAGGGAAAACAACATTGAATACCGCGTTATTGATTTTGAAAACCAGGGACGTTCACGTTTTGGTGGCGAAGAACAAAAGGGAATTGACCCGAAAAAACCAATGTATTTAAGTGCACACAACGAGGTAACACGCGAAGACGGTTACTATGTTCTGAACCTCAAAAAAGGCGACCCTCAAAAATTAATGTCCGGAAAATACAGCTTGAACCGACCTCAAAAAGCAAAAGATGCTGACATGGTTGTTTTTACCAAAGAAAACTATGAGACCTATCCGAATTTAATTGCTACAGATTTATTGTTCAAAGAAATAAAACATATTAGCGACGCGGCTCCACAACAAAAGGACTTTTTGTGGGGAACGGCGGAATTGGTTACATGGACGTCGTTGGATGGACGCAAATTGGAAGGCACACTACACAAACCGGAAAACTTTGATCCTTCAAAAAAATACCCAATGATTGTAAATTTTTACGAAAAGAGTTCGCAGGAATTATACAGTTACCGGATGCCTGAAAACCACCGTTCTACCATCGATTATCATTACTTCACAAGCAACGGATATTTGGTTTTTAACCCCGATGTATATTACAAAACCGGCTACCCGGGCGAAGATGCGTTTAACTGTGTTATGCCCGGTGTTACTTCGTTAATTGAAAAAGGTTTTGTTGATGAAAAACACATTGGCGCGCAAGGCCACAGTTGGGGCGGCTACCAGGTGGCTTACCTCGCTACTCGAACAAATTTGTTCGCCGCCATTGAATCGGGTGCACCGGTTGTGAATATGTTTTCAGCTTACGGAGGAATTCGCTGGGGATCGGGATTAAACCGTTCTTTCCAGTATGAACATACCCAAAGTCGCATCGGAAAATCAATCTGGGAGGCGCCGCTGCGTTACCTCGAAAATTCCCCGCTGTTTACCATCGACAAAATAAATACCCCAATTTTAATTATGCACAACGACGACGATGGCGCAGTGCCTTGGTACCAGGGGATTGAATTTTTTGTTGGCCTCCGCAGATTACAAAAACCGGCGTGGTTGCTCAACTACAACGAAGCCGACCACTGGCCCTTAAAAGTGCGCGACAAAACAGATTTTCAGATTCGTCTGTCGCAGTTTTTCGATCACTACTTAAAAGGAGAACCAATGCCAAAATGGATGAAAGATGGAATTCCTGCAGTTGATAAAGGAACTGATTTAGGTTACGAACTTTCAGAATAATATTCATATAAAATAGAAGAACGGATTTCATCTTTTAGTGTAAGATGGAATCCACTTTTATTTGAAAAGAACACCCAATAACAAAGCCTGTTTTAGCGTTTTGTTAAAACATCCAGAATTTATCCAGAATTAAATTCTATTATTGAGAAATGGGGACAAAGCCCTCGATCGAAATAAGAAACAGAAAGGAATAAAGCTTTTATTTCATCCGGCAACGGGGCAGTACAAATTATGACAGATGAAACTTTTGATTGTTGAAGATAACGCGAAACTTCTGGAAGCGATAAGCGAAACGTTGGAGTCGGAGAGTTTTTTGTGCGAAACATCATTGAATTTTCAGAATGCACATGAAAAAATTTTCCTGTACAACTACGATGTTTTTGTGGTGGATATTAATCTTCCCGACGGTTCCGGATTGGAGCTCATCAAAGAAATGAAAACACAAAATCCTTCAACCGGAATTATAGTTATTTCTGCCGGAAACTCGCTCGATAATAAAATTGAAGGTCTTGATTTAGGTGCCGACGATTACATTACCAAACCTTTTGACATGGCCGAACTGGTTGCCCGGATAAAAGCATTGTTGCGCCGACGTAATTTTTCGGGAAACAGCAGAGTAACTGTAAACGGAATTTCGATTGACACGGCCAGTAGAGAAGTTTTTGCCGGCAAACAAAAAATTGAACTGACAAAAAGCGAATATGACATTCTTTTATTTTTCTTTTCAAATCCGGGGCGAACACTGACCAAAGAAAGTATTGCTGAACACATTTGGGGTGACAACATGGATTTAGCCGATTCTTTTGATTTTATTTATTCGCACATAAAAAACCTTCGAAAAAAAATTAGTGCCGCTGGTGTAAACACGCCTATAAAAGCGGTGTACGGCATTGGCTACAAACTCGACTCAAACCCGACCGAATGAGACTTATTAAACAAACATACATTTATACTTCGGTGTCGTTGATTCCTGTTTTGGTTATCGGGAGTCTTTTTGCATTTTTTATTATTGAATACATTTCTTACGAGGAAACCGACGAATTTCTGACCTACGAAATGGAGCGACTGGTTCGTTACCACAAAGAAAACAACGACTTGCCCGATTTTCATAAAGTGGCCGATATTATTCCCGATTTAAAACTGGAACAACCCGTTTTTAAAGATACGCTCCTTCTCGAATCCGGCGACAATGAAATGGTTCCTCACCGCGAGCTGCGTTTTTCCATCAATCACAACGGGCGCGATTTTACCATTGTTATTCGCCATTTACTACTGGGCCGCGACGACATTGCCCAGGGAACCATTTTTATAATCACCGGGCTCATTTTTCTGATTGGAGTTTTCCTGATGCTGACGCTCAATATTGTAGCAGGCAGAATCTGGCACCCGTTTTACAAAACGCTAATCAAAATTACTCATTACAAAATTGGCTCTCCTCCACCCAATTTCGAACAAACCACCATTGATGAATTTAGCCAGCTGAATTCGACTTTGCATTCTTTCCTGAAAAAAATTACAGACGATTTTCAACACAACAAAGAGTTTAATGAAAATGCCTCGCACGAACTGCAAACCCATCTTGCTGTGATTAAAGCCAATGCAGGGAAATTACTTGGAGAAGACAAGGAAGCTGCGCATTTGGAAGAGCTAAATAAGATCTATTCCGCAGCGACAAAACTTTCGCAAATTCAAAAATCGCTTTTGTTATTGAGCAAAATTAACAACCGCGAATTCAACAACAACGAAAAAATCAATTTCACAAACATTTTTGAAGGTTCACTGGAAACCTTTGAGGAAGTGGCAGCCCTTCGCGAAATAAAAATCGCAAAAGAAACAGACGCCTGTTCAATTTTTATGGATGCAGGGCTGGCTGAAATTCTGGTCAACAACCTCATAAAAAATGCAGTAAAACACAATATTCAAAACGGCTTTATTTCCGTAAAGCTCACAAGCAAAAACCTCACTGTAGAAAACAGCGGACCGCTGTTTAGCGGAAATCCGGAAGTGCTGCTGCAACGTTTTTCAAAAGGGAAAAATGGAAACACCGGCATTGGACTGGCCATTGTAAAAGAAATTTGTGAAGTCTATAAATTCAAAATTTCCTACGCTATTTCCGAAACAAATCATCACAAAATTGAAATAATTTTCGAACAGAAATAGAAATCCCAAATCTCTCCAGAATTGCTTCCTAATTTAGCTAGCGAATTAAAAACAAAACAGCTCGCGACTGAGAAAGAAAACGATGAGAACGACCGAGGTCAATCTCTCTCAGAAAACGGGCTTCACAAAAAATTAGGAATATGAAAACAATTCAGAAAACGTTCGGAATGATTTTAATGACAGTTTTTTTTGCCGGGATTTTTAGTGCCGGGTACGCCCAATACACCGGCCCTGGCTCATCGGCCCAATTATATAAAGTAAAAGACGCATCAGACCAGGCATTAAAACTGGACAGAAAAGACATCATGGTAAAACTCCAGGGTTATGTGGTGGAGCAAATTACCGACGAAAACTACTGGTTTCAGGATTCGAGTGGGCGAATTAAAATTGAAATTGAGAAAAAACACATGCCCGCCGAACCTTTCGACCACAAAACGGAAATAACAATTGTGGGTGAAATGGATTACGATTTACTTGAAGGAACCGAATTTGAGGTGAAACATATCACCGTGGGAAATCCCAAAGCCACGGATTCTTCCACGGCCGAAATGGTTGATTAATACGCTTTTCTCCGGGGAACCAGGATGCTTTTATTCCATTCTCCGGAATTTTTTATCGAAAACATATCATAAGATGACAATTCCTACCATAACTTTAATCATCACCGCACTTTCTATGGGAGCTTTGGAAATTTCGCTTTCCACCGGAAAAACACTTAACAGAATCCGTTTTAACCAATCAGTAAAAGTGGCGCTGGGCCTTATTGTCTTGCACATTCCGGTGCTGATTGTTGGTTGGTATTCCGGCGAAAAACTGGAAGATTTGCTTACGCGTTATGAAAGCTGGATTGCACTGGCCATTTTAGCTTTGCTTGGCCTTAAAATGATTGTTGAAAGTTTTGTCCAAAAGAACAAGTTAAATTCAATTCCGCTTACCGTTTTACTCAGTATGATTCTGGCTGCTTTGTTCGATGCACTTGTCATTGGAATTAGTTTGGCTTTACTCAACCTGAATATTCTCGCCGTTGCCCTGATAAGCGGAATTGTTTTATTTTTTGCCACCATGCTTGGCATTCTCCGCGGGAAAAGCCTCATCGGGAAACGAATTTACTACATCAAAGCGTGGGGCGGAGTGATGCTATTCCTGCTGGGAATTATTAATTTGATTGGGGTTGGATCCTAATTCCAATTGAAATCTCAGCTAAACCATCACCTCTCAGAAAAATTCAAAACAACTGTATTTTCCTTTGGAGTCATCCGGAAAACATTCCCATTTTGAGGAATGGAGATTTCTCCTTTTAAGGCTGCTACGGCGTATCTCATTCCTTTAAATTCGGCAGTAATTTTTTGCGGAGTAATTTCAACAAAAGGCAAGTCGGCATTTTTAACGGCATTTAAATCCAGAAACCAATTGACTTCTTTTTTGCTGTCCAATTGAATTTCTAGATTATTTTCATTCATTTTGATAGAAAACGTTCCGAGCTGATCGTTCAAATTCCAATCTACTTGTAAAGTTCCCTTTTCAGGTTCGGAAGTTGAAATTTGATCGCCTTTCAGAAGAATTTCTTCCCTGTCAATCAACGCTTTAAACCGAAGGCCGGCACGCTGTTCGGCATTGCTCCAAAAATATCCGTCAACAAAAGGGAGCGCAAAATAGAGGCACTGGTTTGAAGTTCCGTTTTTATTCAAATACAACGATTCCATGTTTTCATCAAAAAGCTGAATATCGCGAAAGAAAAGCTCGCTGTTTTGCCAAAGTAAATTACTCCGGTAAAAGCGACTGTTAAACCACAGCGTTTTTTTGTTTTTCCAGGGCAAATCTTCCAAAACTGAAACCGAGGTTGCCGGCGTTGTTTGGTAATTCTTTTTAAACCATTCGCCCGATTCGGCCAGCGTTTCCACTTTTACTTTGTTTTCATCGCGCAATTGGGCAATCAGCGGCAGTTGAATTTCAAAGCCTTTTTCCATCCGTTCCCATGTAAAAGAATTTTCCTGGCCGACCTGTACATACGCATATTCCAGACTTTCACCTTCCACAAAATATCTAAAATACCAGTTTACCCAAGTTGAATCGCCGCCGCCTTTTTCGTAAACCGGCTCCAGCGAGACAACACCCTGACGCTCATTTCCCAAACCATCGTCGTATTGATAAATCGGGTCGCTTCCCAACATTCGGAATATAGGAACATGAATCTGATTCTCGCTGTTTTGTGCGGGCATGTACGCATTTTTCCGGCTCGGATAATAGGCCTGATTCCAGTAACCGCCCCACATGGTATAACCATCGGTTCCCACCTGGTCTTTACAATTGCACGAGGCCACAATTCCATATTTTTCGTACATGTATTCCAGCGAGTGCGCATCGATAAACCAGCAGCCCATCGATTTCGGATAATAACCAAAAATCGTTTTAAAATCTTTCATATACACATCCACCAGTTTTTCGCGCTCTTCGGGAGTGTAGCCGGTGGCAAATCCCACGTCGGCATGCCAATCCCACGGATAACGACCGCGCCATTTCATTCCGGCATTTTCAACCAGCGGCTGTGGAATCTCAAACCAACCGCCAATTTCAAAAGAACTGTCGGGCAAACTTTTCAATAGTTCCTGGTAACGCGAATCCATCAATGCATCGTACTGCAATAAAAAGGTACCACCCAGATGATATTTTTTCATCATTTCCACCTGCTGCACCACCGTTTGAAACAACACATCTTCTGTGATTTCCTCGCTTCTTGGTTCGAGCAAACGAATAAAATTTATGATATTGACAATTTTGGGCTTCTCCGTTTCTGCTGTAGATTGAGTTTGTTTTTCTTTTGGTGCAGCACACGAAAAAAGCAATGTTACTATGAAAAGAAAGTAAAAGGAATTTAGTATGAGTTTCATGGTTGGTTTTTAGGCTTTGTTGTATGGTTAAAATACCCCGGACTAAAATCCGGGGCTAATTATTAAGATTAAAAAACGTACTATTTAATGGAAAAAGAATAAGAACCGGATGCCACTTGCAGAACAGTTTGCTTCTCATTTTTCTGAACTACCTGAATGGTTGGATTTGCCAGAATATCTTTACCTCCTTCTTTTACACTTTTCCCATTCAAATAAACAGTTGCTGTGCTGTTGGCAGGAACAGCAACTTCGTAAGTAACTGTTTTTCCCGACTTCTTCCACGACGAAACAATTTCACCGTAAGGACTTTCGTGTTTTGCAGTAAAATGGTCGAGACCTTCAACAAAGCTGGGTTTCAGAATAATATTTTTAAAGCCCGGATTCTTTTCATCGGGAAAAATGCCACCAAGCGCTTTGTAGTACCAGGCATCAATTTCGCCAAACATAATGTGGTTCATCGAAATATCGCGCGAAGCATCGAGCGGCCAGTTTTCGTAAAATGTTGTCGCGCCGTTTACAATCCACCATCCCCACGACGGAAATGTTTCCTGCGCGGCTACTTTGTAAGCCAAATCGGCGTAACCATTTTCGCTCATGGCATTTAAAATAGCTTTTGTTCCCAACAAACCGACATCAATATGATTGTCGTCGGCTTCCACTCGTTTTGCCAGATTTGCTGCAACTTTTGCGCGCATGTCATCCGGGACAAAATTCCACTGTAACGGGAAACTCAATTCGGTTTGTAAACCATCGCCGTACATACCGGTTTCGCGATTCAGATATTTATCATTCAATGCATCTTTAATTTTTTCAGCCAAAGCAAAATATTTTTCTGCATCAACGCCCTTTCCTAAAATGGCTGCTGCTTTTGCGAGAATAGTTGCATCAACAAAATAGTAAGCCGTTGATGTGAATTCCTTGGGTGCTTTTGATTTTACCGGAACCCAGTCGCCAAGTCCCCAATCTGTAATTCCACTGGGGTACAGTTCATCAATATGATCGATATACAACTTTATATTTTCGTAGCAGTCTGCCAGAATCTTTTTATCGCCGTAAAACAGATATACATTCCACGGGATAATGGCAATTGTACTTGTCCAGTCGGGCCCGTTTGCCCATGTGTAACCCCAGCCATCGGTTGGAACAATTGCCGGAAGCACGCCGTTGGATTGTTGTTCATCACGATGGTCGGCCATCCATTTTTCATATACCGTAATTGCATCGAAATTGTATAATCCGGTTTCAATATTAATTTGGGCATCACCTGTCCAGCCATTTTTTTCACGCTGCGGACAATCAGTTGGATAACCAAATAAATTGGACAAATACGAAGAATTTGCTGCTTCCCATGTTTTATTCAGCACGTCATTAGAAGAAGTGATTTCGCCAACAGGAGGAACGTCACTGTGCATAAAATACGCCGTTAAATTTTCTTCTGAAAACTCAATGGGTTTATCGGAAGTTACTTCCACAAACTGAAAACCTTTGTAATTGAATTTCGGCATAAAAACATCGTCCTTGCCACTAAGAATTACAATATCGGTTTGGAAAGGATCTGAATCATCTGTTGGGCGGTAATGCACATCAATATTCGACATATCCACATGACCATCTTCATACAAACGCTCTCCATGTTTTAAACGAACGGTTGTTCCTTCCGCTCCTTTTATTTTCAATTTTGTTACCCCGGCCATATTCCTGCCAAAATCTACCACGTAATCAGTATCGCTGAATTTGGTTACTTTTTGAGCAGGTATTTCCTTCACATTTCGAATCGGCTGCATCACCTGCGCCACAATGTTCTTTGACGGAGCGTTGGTTAACATCGAGCCATTCCATTTTTCATCGTCAAATCCGGGTTTGTTCCAACCGGCTTGTTCCAGCCGCGCATCATAATGTTCAGCCGTATAAATGCTGTTAAAAACTACGGGCGAAAGTGAAGTTTTCCAATCGCTGTTGGTGGAAACAGTTTCTTCGGAACCGTCTTCATAGGTTATCCGCAAATCCATACAAAACTTCGGACGGGCACGCCATGGTGCTTTTTCAAAATACCAAACCGCAGTTGACTGATGATTGTACCAGCCATTTCCTAAAATAACGCCCACAGCATTTTCGCCGTTGGTCAAATTTTGGGTTACATCGTAAGTAACATAAAGCGTTCGGCGATCAAAACGGGTGTACATTGGGTCGAGTCGATGATTCCCTATTCTTTTGCCATTCAAATAAAGTTCGTATAAACCGCCCACGGCAATGTATGCGCGCGCCGATTTTATCTTTTTACCCACACTAAATTCTTTGCGAAAATACGGCGCGGGTTTTATGTTAAAATCATAACTGTCCGAAATCCAGGCTCCTTTCCAATTATGCTGGCCCATCATTCCGGTTTCAAAACTGGCTATTTCTGAATAGTCCGACCAGCTTCCGTCCTGCAACTGAACTTTTACCTGCCAATGATAAGTAGTAAAAGGTTGAAGTTCTTCGCCCTGATAAACAGCAGGAATTGTTGAAGATTCTATGATTCCTGAGTCCCATGAATCGCCTTCGCCGGCGGCCACTTTTTTAGAATCGGCTCCCACAATTAGTTTATAAGCTTGTTGCTCAACCCCCGCTTCTTCAGAGCTAATTTGCCATGAAAAACGTGGGCTTTTTGTGTCCATTCCAATTGGATTAACCAGGTATTCACATTTCAAATGAGTTACAGAAACATCAGCATGAACATGATTGTTCAGCGAAAAAATGCTGATAAATATGAAAAGAAGTAAAGTGTTTTTCATTGTTTTTTTATTTAGTTGGAAATAGGATTTTAACAGATGAATAAATTCGGAGGTAAGTTATAAAATTACGGATGATAATAAACTATGAATCTTTGAAAAGTAGCTTTTTATCCGACTTTTCAAGAACTTCGGGTCTTCTCTCAAAGTAAAAAATCTCCCGGGCAATGCCCAAAGAGATTTTTACCCTTAACCCAAAACTATTCATAGAGTTTTATTTTGGTGAAGCCGCCATAACAAAATCCAATTGTCCTCCGGCAACAACATCTTTTACGTTGAGTTCGTAAGTAGAATAATCCAGCCCGTTTAATTTCATCGACTGAATGTAAATATTTTGTTTACTTGCGTTTTTAGCGTCAATTACAAATGTCTTTCCGTTGGAAAGTTCGAGTGTTGCTTTTGGAAATGATGGAGACCCAATTAAATAATAATCGTCGCCAGGGCAAACCGGATAGAATCCGAGCGCTCCCCACAAGTACCAAACAGAAAGCTGGCCACAATCATCGTTTCCACAAAGTCCGTCGCGTGAATTTTGATACAATGTATTTTTTATCTCGCTCACTTTTTCCTGTGTTTTCCACGGCGCGCCAGCAACATCATACAAATACGGCACATGATGACAAGGTTCGTTTCCATGTGCATACTGCCCGATCAAACCGGTTACATCCAGCGTTAAACCATCGCCGTAAACATCCGAATTAAATGCAAACAGAGAATCTAGCTTGGTTACAAAAGCCTCATTTCCGCCCATTAAATCAATCAAGCCGGGAATATCGTGCTGAACATGCCAGGTATATTGCCAGGCGTTGGCTTCGGTGTAATCGCCGCCGCCAGTTCCTGCATGCGAAACTTTAAATTTATCGAAAGGTGTAACCCAGGAACCATCAGACTTTCGTCCCCGCATCAATTTTGTTTTTTCGTCAAACACATTCCTATAAAACTGCGACCTTTTTGTAAAGTACTCTGCATCTTCAGTGTATCCCAAATGTTTGGCCATTTGAGCCACACACCAATCGTTATAAGCAAACTCAAGCGTTCTTGAAACCGACTCTACAATTATAGAATCGGAAGGCAAATAACCGTATCTTATATATTTTTCCCAATCGGCTTTCATATTAAAATCGTCGGTGGTTTGGGCATGTTTTGCCGCTTCATACGCCAGCTTTTCATCAAATTTCCCAAATCCATTTATCATCGCATCGGCAAGAACAGGAATAGCATGATGTCCAATCATTGCAAAAGTTTCATTAATTCCATATTCGTTAATGGGCAATTCGCCAATTTCGTTGTAGCGCTCCAACATCGAATTAATGAACTTTTCATCCATTTCAGGAAACATCAATCCTACAAAAGGATGAACTCCGCGATAAGTATCCCAAAGTGAATAATTGGTATAAAATTCCTGCGTATTTTTGTGTACTTCTCCATCCCAGCCGCGATATCTTCCATCGGCATCGGAAATCAAATTTGGAGAAATCATATTGTGATAAAATGCAGTATAAAATATGGTCTTTTCATCCGAATCGTCGCAGTCGATTTTAATTTTCGACAAGTTGTTTTCCCAAACTGCAGCGGCATCGGAAGCTACTTTATCAAAATCCCAATCCGGCATTTCCTCCGAAATATTATTTTCAGCCCCAGCCTCATCTACATTTGAAATGCCCACTTTGGCAATAATTTCCTCGTTGGGTTTTACTTCAAATTGAAGGGCCAGCTTGCAAACTTCTCCTTCTCCTTTTTGCTCATTTCCTTTTATACCATCAATTAGCGTGATATAACTTTTTATTGGTTTTGAAAATTCAGCAGTAAAAAACACATGCTGATTCTTTACAAATGCCGTTGAATGCCGATAGCCTGAAACTTTGTTATCTCCTGAAATTTCAAAACGATTAAGTAAATTTTTATCTGAGAGTCCGTGTCCCAAATCAATAATAATCCAGCCTGAGTTATTCTCCGGATTATTAAATGTATAACGATGAACTCCCACCCGATTGGTTGCCGTCAATTCCACATCAACATTATAATCATCAAGCGTTACAGAATAATAACCGGGCTTTGCATGTTCCTTTTCTTTTAAAAAACGGGAACGGTATCCTTCGTCCGGATTTTCCTTGCTTCCGGGCTCAAATTTTTGCCAGCCTGTCATTGGCATCAGCAAAATATCGCCCATATCAGGAATTCCAGTTCCACTCAAATGTTTGTGAGAAAATCCCATTATGGTATTATCAGAACTGTGATAACCCGAGCACCAATCCCAATCTTCATTTCCGGTATCAGGACTGAGTTGCACCATTCCCCAGGGCAATAAAGGACCGGGATAAGTGTGTCCGTGCGCGTCAGTTCCGATAAACGGATTCA
This sequence comes from Maribellus comscasis, assembly GCF_009762775.1. GTDB lineage: Bacteria > Bacteroidota > Bacteroidia > Bacteroidales > Prolixibacteraceae > Draconibacterium > Draconibacterium comscasis. Next base: position 891,085 of record NZ_CP046401.1, read on the forward strand.
CATAAGTACTTAATGTTTCGATATTTTTCTTTGGAGCACATGCTGCCAGAAGTGACGCGGCAACAAAAGCAAAGATATATTTCTTCATTTAGGTGTATTTTATTGATTAAGCGATGATAATTAAAGATAAAAAACTTAGTCCTTCCTGCCTCCTCCTTTACTCACTATATTTCGATTTTTAAATACGTTCAAAATCTGGCGGTCCGTAGCCTTTAGCACATCGTCTTCAGTAAAACTTGTAAAAAGAACATTCTGTTCTTTTGTACGATTGTAATCGTAAGTAATATAAATTGTTCCATCGCTCGTCTGCTGCCCGTCGGGATAAGAAATCCCGGGCCGTTCATCCAAAAGCAAACCATTTGACCACGAAAAACCGTCGTCTTTCGAAATAAAAGCCATTAAATGAGAACGTCCTGTTCGCATATCGATTGGCCCGTGTTTCACCAACAAAAGATTTCCTGAATTTAATCTTCGAATAAAAAAACGTGCAGCAGGGTGTTGAATTTCTGAAGGAATTAAAGGTGTCCAGTTTTTTCCTCGATCCGATGAAATACTTTTTCCTATTCCATATTTTGTTCGAACAAGCATCCACAAATCACCATTGTGTTTTTCGATAATCATGTGTTCATCAAAATTCCGGAACTCTTGGGGAACATCAACCGCTCCGCGTTCTTTCCATGTTTTTCCTTCATCAGTTGAAACAATGGCTTTGGCGCTGTAATCATTTTGCCGCCATGTGGATGCAGGCAACACCCACTCTCCGGTAGAAAGCACAAGAGGTTTGCACATCATTACTCCATCGGTTAAACGACGAGGTTCCGACCACTTCGGCTCTTCGTTATCCGGGTCAGTCGTTTTCAAGGACCAAACTCCAATAATTTTATTGTCGTCTTTTGTTGTCTGTGCCCAAAAAATCCAAAGTGTACCGTTGGGATCTATCCAAACTTCAGGGTCAAAAGCCCGCACCGGTCCAGGTCCATCGGGATCGACAACTAAAACTTCATTCCAGGTTTCTCCTTTATCGCCACTGGTTGAGAGCACTACGTAATTATTCAAATCCTCACCGGGAGTTGGCCCTGCATACCAAATGCACCACATTCTTCCACCGGGGCTCACCGCTAAACTGGATATCCCGGAAAATTGCCGACTTTCTACAGAATGATTTTCATTGACATCTGCCTTTTCGATTATCTGTGGCGGATTAAGAAACGGCTTGTTTTCCTGCGCTTTCGAAATAGAAAAAAAAGCGAAGCACATAAGTATGGTTGATATAATTTTTTGCATATTATGTTGATTTATTTTTCTTCCAGAAATACTTTCTTTATCGCATTCAAATAACCGTAGCCGTACATTGTGCAGGGTTGCAAATAGCTGGTTTCAGTCCATTCATTCCAACTGTTAATCGTAATTAATGGTGCCTGTTTCGGATGCGCATCCACAAAATCTTTTGCTTTACGAAGTGCTTTCTCAAAATTTTCAGGTGTATTATTTTTTACAATTCCACCTCTAAACATTTCAAAGCGCGGGTTATTGTCCCACCCCACTGAAACATGGACGTAGTATGGAATTTTATACTCCGTATCCAGCGTGTTCCACTCCTTTTCCACATCACCTAAAATTTCATTGTAATCACGATTCACATTCGTAAAATGTACAAACTGGTAATGAGTTACGCCATCAAAACCAAGTTGTTCAATAACTTCTTTTTGTGAGCCAACTTTATCTCCTGCTATTCCGGTAACTCCCTTTCCGCTTTTGCGTAAAGTAAGTTGTAAATCGAGACCCTTAAAACCCGCTTTTTGGGTTTCATTTCGGAACCATTCAAATGCATCTTTTGTATTTTCAACTCCACCCAATCCCTGAATCAGTATATTTAAGTCGTAAATCATAAAACTCGGCTTTCCATCCACTTTGTAATAAGAAGGATGTGAAAAGTACTTTTTGATCACCCGATGGCAAATCACTTCAAATTCTTCGCGATCGACCGAGCCTTTCCAAATCAGGGCATCGTTTGGTTTCCCGGCGTTCCGTTTGTCCCAGGTCATATTCACGTCGTGGTTCGCCCACATGAGGTAAAATTTCACTCTGTCGTTGTTTCCGGCTTTCAAATAACCATCGTTTAAATGACCTTCCAAGAACGGCATTCTGTCGTACCAGTACCAATCGAAGATAAACACATTTACTCCGTGGTCGGCAGCCGCGTTAATTTCCATTTCTGCCACATAGGGATCTGCTTCATTTATGTAACCCCAAAGCGGATAACGTGGCTGTTCATGGCCTTCAAATTTGGATTGATTACTTTTTACGGTTTGCCATTCTCCAATCCCTTCCGGCCAAAATATTTTTGCCCGTTCATCCGGATGATAAGACGGCCAGACAAAAGCCGCAACATCGTATTTTTGTTGAGCTTTTTCCTGAGCTTTTGACAATGCAAAGCAGCAAATGAGCAAATAAAAAACTAGTAATTTTTTCATAAAATGGATTATTATTTTTCGTTAATCTAGCACCAAAATATATACCTAACATACAATCGTCACTCCATCGAGTGCTTTCAATGTAATTTTAATCGTTCCGTCTGTATTCTTTTTAAAGTTCATTTTAAAATATTATCTATCGCCGATGAGTTGCTGTTCCCTCATCCATTGAAATGCATAATCGAGCCAGTTCGATTTTGCAGGTTCAAGCGGAAAACCATGTTTGCCAGTTGAGAACAAATGCATATCTGCCGGCACATTTTTTTCTTTCATTGCTTCATAAAAACGGATACTGTTTTCAACAGGAACCACATCATCATCCATCGCATGCATTAAAAAAGCAGATGGTGTATTTTCCGTAACCTGTTTTTCATTGGAAAATAAATCCAATAATTCCGGGCTCGGATTTTCACCTAGCAAATTCTTGCGCGAGCCGACGTGTGTTAATTCCGGCTGCATCGAAATAACCGGGTAAATAAGCATCATAAAATCGGGACGCAAACTCGTTGATTCATTATTTTGAATATAACTTTTAGAGAAATGCGTTCCCGCTGTTGAAGCCAAATGACCACCCGCAGAAAAACCAATAATTCCAATTTTATTCGGATTTACCCCCCACTTTCCGGCATTATCACGTACAATTTTAATAGCCCGCTGCGCATCTTGCAAGGGTGCAATGGCTTTATCGCTGCATGTTCGGTCGCTGGGCAAGCGATATTTCAACACAAAAGCAGCCACTCCTTTTTCATTCATTGCGCGGGCAATCTTATGTCCTTCGTAACTGGCACACACCACTCCGTAACCTCCACCCGGACAAATTACAATTGCCGTTTTCCCGGGGTCACTTTTTTCAGGAATGTATATAGTAAGCTCAGGCTTAGAAATATTACTGAAAATCCCATTCTTATTAACCTCAGTGTTCTCTGCCTGAATTTCTCCCGGAATTTGTCCGTCATACAATGGAATTACATGCTGAGAAAATCCTTTGGAACAAACCAGTTGTACAAATAAAATTAAAAACAAAAGTCGCTTCATAATTAACACTATTTTCTGGTATAAATAAAATTAAAACGTCCTCCGGGAGCAACATCTCCGTTAACATACCAATCAAGCGGATCAATATCATCCTGCATGTTGTCAGACCATTTAAATTCAAGATTAGGCATATGAGTGATTCCTAATTTTTTTAAAGGAATTGTGTACATCATTTTATCTTTTTCTATTTGAGATCTTAGCTCTACAATTGTTTTCCATTCTTTATTTTTAAATTCCTGCAACTGATTTCCATTGACGATTCTAAAATCATAACCAGACCATCCGGTGTTGGCTTTTCTGTCGCAATTAATATACAGATTCATCCAGTTGCTGCCACTTTTTGCTGTTATATCTTCCCGGGTTTGCACAAAAAAGAAAATATTCTTTTTATCATTTGTCACCTTCATTAAATAAAAATCATTACGCCCGGTTTTGTTGATATAATTTTTTTTAGGATTTGATTCTGCCCCCGGATGATTACGAGCCTGCGTATCGCCAATATAATCAGTATAAACAGGAAATACATTCTCCCAGTCGTCGAACGATTTAATTGTTTTTTGTTTACTGACTTTTGGGAAAGGAGCCGTGCCTTTATAACGCCGGATATTCGCCACCATCTGCATGTAATAATTGTCGTTTAAACCTGCTGTTCGCGTTGGTTCAATATCACGGCTATATTCGGGGCTGGCCTGATCGCAAAACCACGAATGTTCAGGATTTCCATCCTTACTGTCCCATCTGCCGGCAACCCATTCATTCCAACCTGTTATAAAAATAAAAGGAACATCTTGTTTTAATGCGTAGTCCCATTGTTCCTGAAAATTATAACCATAAAAAATATCTGTTTCAGGCTTTCCATGTGAGCCGTTACGATAACTCCGGCCCCAGTTATCCATATTTCCGTAAAATGCGGAACCGCCCATTCCTGCACCAGGATTTGGATGTTGACACACAGAAACATTTATAATCTCAGCCTCTCCGTTTTTATTGAGATGCACTTTTTGCGGACGGGTAAAAGAAATCCAGGGCCAGCCGTTCACTTTTTGGCTTTCATTAGGCCACTGCGACTCACGGAAAGTGAAAAAATTCTGATAGTCATGTCCTGCAGCTTCCGCTGAAATCCCAATAATTAAAGGCTTTCCATCGAGATAATACCAGCAATCGGGATGGTAATACGGAGCTTCCGGTTTATAATAAGTATCGTAAACCTTCTGCATTGTTTCACCCGATTTGGTATTGGTATAATAAACAATTTTGGGAGGATTCTTTCCTTGTTCTCTTATGGCATCCATCGCTCTCATTAAAGCTTCCGACTGAGCCGGATAAATTGGCCTGTTAGTGGCATCAATTACAACAAAATCGACACCGGCATCGGTTAAAAGCTGCATGCTTCGCAGGTGCACCCAATAGTCGTCACCCCGATAATAACCATAAATGGGTTTTCCCCAGAAATACATACCAACCCGTCCTCCCTTATGATAAACCGGCAGTCCCCATAACGGATTATCATAATCTTCCAATACCTCGGGATGATTTGGGATAATCTCACTCAAATCCCAATGTATCTCAGCAGTACCATCTCCCTGCCATAAAAAATAGAAAATCCCCACCTGACGATTCAATTTTGGATTTCCAACACTGTCATTCAAAGGCATAGTTCTTCCCAGTTCATCCGTACCGGCTAACGGTTGTGGAGCAAATCGGTCAGGGAAAAAATCTTCCGTCTTATTTTTTGTACATCCTGAAAATAATATCAACTGGAAACAAAAAAAGATACATAAGAAATTAAAGTTAGTAGCCTTTATATTTTGTTTCATTTCAGTATTATTTAGTATTTAATACATGAAACGATAACTGGCCCCAGTAAACCTGACGATTGCAACTTACTATCTGCTTTATAGGGATTATCCAAACACCAGGTTTTTCTTTCGTTTTGAGGTAAATTCTGGTCGCCAATCAGACGGTTTACCCAGGTATTAACGACTTCAATCTTCACTTCATTTTCTCCGGCTTTTATAGCTTTTGAAATATCGATCTGATACGGTGGAGTCCACACGCCACCAACATAAGTGCCGTTTACTGTAACTTTTGCCATCACAGAAACTTTCCCCAAATCAATAAAAAACTGCTCATCGGCTGGCAATTCATTCAAATTAAATTTGCTTGAATAAATTGCGGTTCCTGAATAATATTTTATTTTTTCGTCTGATGAAGAAGTCCAGTCCTGCAAAGAATTAAAAACAACAGGCTCCTCAGGGCCTCGCATTGAGGCATCATACTGAACAGTCCAGGGACCATTCATTTCTATTAAAATGGTTGGTTTCGGGAAATTCACTTTTAATCCTGCAGCCTCCGCCTTTTGGGCCTTTTTTCTGAAAACCACAAAAACACTTTCATAAGGAGCCAGTTCCAACGGAACTTTTATACCGTTTGCCGTTTCCTCGAAAGCCAATAAATTACGCATTGTTCCATCGGTAGCTTTCCACAACTCCGGCTGTTTTTTATCTACTCTGAATTCGGGTGAAAAAGTCTGGGTTTCTGAGGTCTGGTTCGAGACAAAATAGATATCTGTATTTTCCAATTTCCGGTGCCCAAAGTGAATACTTTTATTTTCAGGTAACTTACAGTCGGGAACGCAGCGAATAATATCAAACGCTTCCTCCATTGTCAGTCCATTCAAAATCATTCCCTTGCCAAAAGAATGTGCTTTAACTTTTCCTCCGTCAACGTCGCCCCACAATTCTTCGGCCATTTGTTTTACCTGTTCGTCGGCTTCCGGCTGATTTTGAAGGCTGGGTGAACGGTTTGGATCCGGCCCCAAAACAATAGCTCCATCATTAACCAATTGTTTTATTTTTTGCAACAATTCAGGACGCATTGTTTCCAATTTTGGAAGAACCAAAATACGGTATTGTGTTCCGTGCGGAAGTGTGAGCAAGCCATCTTCAACCGTCATGTATTTTTCAATAACTTCTGCATTTATATAGTCGAACTGATATCCAACCGGAAGTTCCGGATCGGTAATTCCTGTCATTTTCGGCGCATCTTCCCCAATAAAATAAGCAGCATCGGCCACGTTTATTCCTTGCTGAAGCATAAAATTGGTTCGCTTAAGATAATCTGTATAGATATCCATCTGTGAAAACCATGTATTTTTCCGGTTGAACTCATTTCCAAACCAGGCATTTACCCCCGGATTTTTGTCTTCGTAAGGTTGAGAAACATAAACGTGTAAAATTGTATTGTTGATTCCTTCGGCAAAAAAGCGGTCGCCACGCTGTTTAAACATTGCCGGGTAACGACTAAAAGCCGGCCCTCCACACGTATTTGATTCTGCTGAAATTTGTATTTTTCCATAAATATGTCCACAGGAAGTTGCTGCGCGGTTTTCAATATTTCCCAAATCACCTTCACTCCAGAACTCGCCACCAATTCCATCCGACTGGCCCCCGTACATCAAAAACTCACCAGGAAATCCCCAGTGCCCGTAATTCTCGAGCCAGGTTTTCAATCCGTATTCATGGCAGGCATCCCGCAAACCGCCCACATAATCGTAAGCCACTTTATCAGCCACCATACGACGCACATCCCACAAAAAACGATCGGAAGACTCTTCACTGTTTACTACAAAACCTTTATAAACCGGCAAAAACGGAACGGGGTCGTAACCATATCTTTCCTGAAATTCAGCAATAAAATCATCCGTGAAGTTCTGTCCGCCCATTTCATAACTGTCCTGAACCACTTCTTTAAAACTTTTTCTATCTGCTTCCGGAATTCGTTTTAGAATTTCACCAATAAAACTATCAAAATGCTTTTTGATGTGTTTCTTGCTCATTTTGTCAATTTCCAAACCGGTAGCTTCCGGAGAAGCCGGACTATTTTTAACACCGGTAGGCGTCATTCCTGTGCGCAAAATTACCCAGTCGCCTTCAGGAACATCCCAGGTTAATGTTCCGTCTTCCGCCAGAAATTCTGAAATATCAATCACTTTTGACGCATCAACGATCATCGATTTGGCAGGTTCGGCTTGTTGCGGCCACTGGTACTCTTTCCAGTATGGCAACGGCGTTTGATACATTTTCGCCAGCGTTTTTTCAGCATAGCGTTCAACACGCGGCACTGAAGAAATTGCAACTTCTGCCAAACCACTTTTTCTCTTGTAATCGTTGATAATTAAACGAAAACTTTTTGAAGTAATCTCAGGAAATGAAATCACTACCGGAGCGAAAGGTTCAAAACCAACATTTAAGGCTGAATTGGAACGATCCATTTCAAATTCGGAAACTGTACGAAATTCACCAGTCGTTTCTTTTACCTGAAAAATGGCGTTGGCTTTAAAACTCTTTTCAGTGGTTTGAACAGAGAGACTCCGGGCAGTAAATGGCTCTTTGGCATTAAATTCCAACGTAAAAGTTTCGCCTTCAGGAAAAACAATTCCTGTGGTTTTATCGCCGTCCAGAATTTGATTCAAACCAGATAGTTTTGGCGACGATGTTACCGTTGCGCTTTTATTATCTAAAACCAATTCCTTGGGAACCGGGTAAGCCAACGTCTTTACATCCTGAAAAAATTCTGTTGGCTGATTTAATTTTTGATTTAACTTTTGCGGCCCGGCTACCCGAAGTTCAGAACTCGCCAGGTAACGCATAGCTTCTTCCGGTTTTACCCACGGACCACCACTCTGGCTCCAACCGGGCGAATTAAAGATACCGATATCAATCCCCAATTCTGTTGCTGTTTTTAATGTTGTGTGCAAAATTTTCCACCACTCATCGCTAAACATTTTCACTTTACCGGCTGGCATTTCATCTAAACCGATATTCCCGATAAAAGCCCGGGTAATTCCGGCCTTTTTCATCGCCTGTAAATCTTTCACTACACCCTCTTCTGAAATATGGTCGGAAATCCAGTACCAGTAAACACCGATACGAACCGAATCGGGAGGCGCTACAAACCCCTGTTCCAATGCCCCATCTGAGATATTCTTTTTATCAGTTGAACAGGAAACAAAATAGGTTGCCAGTAATATAAAAATACAAAGCGGATAATAATTCTTTCTCATTAGGTTTAGCTTTTGGTTCCAATTTTTAGTTGTTCTGTTTTTTTTCATAAAATCCAATTTTGACAGAATGCTCAACTTAATTTTTTAGGGGTTTTGTTAAATCAGCAGTCAAGTTGTTCATTGCTTTTTCCACATCCATATATTTTTTCATATCGCGCAAAGCAATTACGGTAAAATCGTTTTCAGAAAGATAGTTCACATACTCTTCAAACAATTCGGGTGGTGTGTTTACCCACGGATGTTCAATATCGGGCACACCATGGATGGTCAAAACAACAATTTTCCCCTTGCCAGCTTGCCGCAATGCCTCCATAATTTGCGGTTTATTTTCTGCATTCATGGCCCAACTTGGCACCAGCAACGGATAATCTGATTCAGGCTTATAAACACGACTACCCCCGGCACGGGCAAACCGGTAACCTTTTTCTGATAACACATCTATTACTCCCTCGCTTAAACTGTAGCCCGGATAGGCAAAAGTTTCGGGCTTTTTAATACCCAACTCCTCACACTTGTCTTCGATATAATTCAGCTCTTTTAGTAATTCTTCTTTTGTTAATTTTGCAACAGCAGGATGAGTGCGCGTGTGATTGGCAATTTCAAATCCCATGTTATCCAGTTTTTTAATCATTTGCCAATCCATATATTTTGTGGTGTCGCCAAAATTGGGTGGAAATTCGCATATATAGAATGTCGCGCCAAATCCGTGTTTTTTTAGTAAAGGCGCAACAAAATTGTACTGGCTAATCACTGCATCATCGAAAGTAAGAATGACAGTCTTATCCGGTATGCCCTGTCTTACTATTTGTCCGTTCATATTTGAAACAGCAGTTACCAACAGAACAAAACTAAAGAATACAAAACGTTGTGATTTCATTAACAACTTATTACAGATTAATTTATTTCAAAAACAATTAAATTCAATTGTTCCCATATGAAATTGTAACCGGCCCCATTAATCCACTCTCTCTCAGAGGCGCATCCATCGATGGTCCGCTTATCATCCATGTTTTTCTGTTTTCTTCTGCTTGCCCGGCATCATAAACAAGGCGGTTAAACCACGAGCTTGTCACTTCTATGGTAAGGTCATTTTTCCCTTCCTTTATAGCTTCATTTATATTCAAACGAAATGGCGGAGACCACAGCGTTCGCAATTCTTTTCCGTTCAACGACACTACAGCAATCATTTCCACTTTCCCTAAATCCAAAATATAATCCATTTCGGGTTTTACTTCATCCAAATTAAAAGAAACAGAATAAGTTGCGGAACCGGAAAAAGCTTTTCCTTCTGAAGAAATTTCCAGATCTTTCCAGGCTGTCAAACTATCGAGTTGAATATTTTCGGGAGCACCCCAACCACCAGGAAATGAAAGTTCCCACCGTTGATTTAATTCTGCTAAAACTGTTTGCGAGTGCTTTTGAGAAACCTCTTTCTTTTCTTTGGAATCGTGACGAAATACAATAAAACACGAGCCAGCCTGCGCCAAATCAAAAGATACGACACTCCGATTATTTTCTTCGCGAGTTGCCAAGGAAGTAACTTCTCCCGTTAACGGATCCCAAAGTTCAGGATTTCCGGAGGTATTAAAACTCAAGTCTCCCTTAAAAGTTTTTCCTGCCGGAGAACAAACAAAATACCAGTCGGCTCCTTTTACAGAACGATGCAACCACAGTGCATCTCCACCTGTAACGTCGGGTTCTAAATTCAATTTTTCCACCGCTTCAAAAATGGTCATTCCTGAAATTACGCGACCTTTCCCAACTTGTCTTTCTCCTGTGAATTTGGAGTTATCTCCCCAAATTTTTTGCACAGCGTCATCAAAACGTTTTTGGGCATTTTCTTTGTCCTTCAAGGTTGCCAAACTCTGCGGTGCACTCCCAACAATGGTAGCTCCTTTTTGAAGCAATTCGTATATTTTCTCCAGCGTTTCCGGTAACATTCGCTCATTTTCCGGCAGCCACAACAAACGATACGAAAGTCCTTCCGGCGTAACAAGTTTTCCGTCGTCAACAGAAAGGCGGTTTAACAAAATATCGAGGTTACAATAATCGTATTTAAAACCTTCGGGGAAAGGTGCATTTTGGTTTGGTTTGTGACTTATTTCGTCGCCCAGATACCAAAGCACATCCGAAACCGGTTTTCCGCGTTCCAGCAAATAATTGCATCGCGAGAGATAATTAACAAATTCCGGCATGTGCTTCCACCAGGTTTGTCCGCGCAAAAAAGGCGTCCCGATAGAAGATCCAAAAGAAGTTCCCGGCGGCAAAAAGTCAGTTCGCGGGTTGTGCGTGTAAGTATGAAACACCTGATGAGTCACGCCATCGACAGCTTTTATATTTGCAATTTCTTTTAGCATTGAAAGGTGCTCATCCCAGGTTAAATCAAACGAAGTAAATGCTTCGGCTGCCACACGCGGTTTGCCATACAAACGAGCCGCAGAAACCGTAGGTTTTATAGGTTTAAAATTGGAAGAGCCCACAAAATTATCAGAAAGTGGTTGCCAATATTCACACATCGGAACATCGGCATATTTGTAATATTCCAGGATATCAGCCGGAAAAATATCTCCGGCAGCAGTTTCGTAAGCAACGGTTAAACCATTTTGTTTGCCCAATTCAGCCATCCGTCCGTAAAATTTATTGGCAAATAAATCTCCAATTGTAGAACGCCAATCGAGCAGAAAATCAGAAGTGGTTTCCTGATCATTTATTACATAACCAAACACAGCCGGTAGCCATTTTCGCAGGGCATATCCGGAAATACTATCGAAATCGCTTTCCATATTTTTTGTCCATGTTTGCGTTTCGCACTCCCAACTATCGAGCAGCATTCCATTCAGCAAACCACCCGCTAACGGACCATTTGCGAGGCGGCCGATGTAACCTGCAAAATGCGAATCCGGTCCAATTTCCGATAGCTTGTTACATTCCCAGCCCGTTCCTTCCGGAGGAGCTGGCGCATTTTTCTTCCCCGTATTTACATGCCCGATTCGAAGCACTGTCCATTTTCCCGCAGGAGCATTCCATTTTAAATGCCCGCTTTCGTTCATTTTCTCAGAAATATCCAAAATTTTGGAAGGATCTATAAACGCTTCCACCGACTGACTCGGGTGTTCACTTCCGCGAACAAATCCGCGCAGTGTCCATCCTGCTTCAGCTTCCCAATTATTTTTTCGGGCAGCCGAAAGAAAATCCATTCCGGTCAAAGTCATTTCATGCTGGTTCTGAATATTTATACGGTAGGTTTGTACATTCTCTACTTCGGAGCAAGCCAACGAAATGGGTTTATAATCCTGCCAGTTTGAAGGAGGCATTTCTATATTTAAAATATCTTTTGTTTTATTTTCTGAAAGGACAGCCTGCACCTGAATTTTTATGCCGGGTTCGTAAGCCCAGTTTGAATTAAAACTTCGCACGGAAGAAAATTGAATTGTGCGCAACGTTTCTGAGCCGGAAAAACTTAGCTCCATCCAATGCGACTGACCTTCAGAAACCGGTGGCAACTTCAACTTATCTGTTTTTCCTAAAAAGAAATCCTTCCAAAGCACCCCGTTTTCACCGGTTACATTTTGAGGAATCAACTTTTCACCAGTATCTCCCTGTGGCGTTGGGAAAGCTAAAACAGCAACTTCCTGATAATCCCGCCATTCTTCTTTGCTTGGTTGAGGAACCAACAAGGTGGTATCTACAACTCCCGACACATCTGTTCGACTGTAAACGAGGTGGCGCATTGCATTTTCGGGCTTAATCCAGGGGCCGCCAGACATGGCCCAGCCCGGACAGTTTTGCATGGTAAAACGCAATCCGAGACGCTTGCATTCTTCCGCAGTAAATTTCACTGCATCGTCCCAATTCGGACTTAAACAGGCAATTTGTTCATCAACCCCCGGCCATGGTCCGCCAAACTGCCCATGAAACAACTGAATACCGGAAATACCAGCTCCGGCAATGGCCTCCAAGTCGGCAGTGATTCCTTCTTTTGCCACATTCCCACCAATAAAATGAAACCAGGTTTCCGGGTGATAAATTTTTGGTGGCGATAAAAACAATTCCTCATCGTATTTCCCGAAAGATCGATTTAACTCCGTTTTTGAAGGGACAACCGGAATTTGTTTTTGTAAGTTTTGAGAACAAGAATATAAACAGAATATTCCGCAGAATAATAATATAAGTTGTCTTATTTCCAACATAAATACAAAACTTAGGTTACTGATTTAGATGTATTATTTTGAATATTATTTAAAACATATATCCCAATTTAACTCTGAACATATAATAGAAAGAAGAAAAGAGTAAAAAAACAGACAGCAGGTACTAATTTTTTTAGAATTACTTTTATATTTCTTCGATTTTATGAGCGGTATGATTTATCACCTCCGCCTCAAATCCTTTGGGAACTTGAAGAGAATATTTAATTTTTCCATCCTGCTTCTCCCATTGTAATCCAATAACGTCATCGTCAACCGGAAGCACGCCACTGCATTCATTCAAATCGATGTCGGAAAAACGAATGGTCACTTTTTTATTGAGGTAATCTACATTTTCGATTCCCAAGACATCGCGGTACAAAACATGCCCGATGAAGGAAGCAAAACCGTGATTACAACTCGCGCTGGATTTCATGTGCTCCCAGAGCGTTCCGGTTTGTTTGGCCATTCCGTAAAAATAATCCTGAATCTCGCCCAGCAACTGTTCTTTTAACCCGTAACGCGAAAGGATATCCATTCGCAAATAGTTACCAATAAAAGCATTCGCCACAAACACTTCGGGATAAGTAACTTTATCGTTGCGGTTCGGACCAAATTCAGTAGTCAGTTTTTTCCACAATTCAGGATGAGTTTCAGGAGTAGCGATATTGAAAAAGAAAGCATAATATTGACAAACCTCTGTTGTGTTATTTGTAACTTCAAGTTTTCCATTTTTATCGCGAACAGCATTGTCAACAAAAAACTCACCGTTAAACGATTGCTCCAAAATGGTTTCTTTAATTTTTGCCGCTTTCTCCAACCAGCTTTCATTGTTATATAATTCACCGGCCTTTTGAAGCACTGCGCTGTAAAGCATATTCGACGGATAATTTGCATCTTGTACAAAACTGTTGGCTTTTGACCATTCCACAAAAACCCATTTATCCAATTTTTCCAATAAACCATCTTCATTTTCAAAACCCTCAAAATAGTTCAATAAATTTGTGATGCTCGATTCCAAACTTGCCACTAATTCTGTATCTCCGCCCCGCTGTTGGTAATCGTCAATCTGAATCACAAGCCACATTGCCCAGTTGGGAATAAAGTTTCCATCATATTGGTCAGCAGGATAGCACATGGGCAGCATTCCGTCCGGCAGGAATTTAAAACTATCGGGAAGCGCATAATTTTCATAAAAGTTAAAAGCCACTGCCGATTTTCCGGTAAAATCCTTCTCCATGATAGCCGAAAAATAGCTGTCGCAAAGCCAGCCTGCCCGCTCACGCGATGGACAATCCATAAAAATATCGACAGAATTTTGCCGGAACGTTTGTTGTGCTGCCTTAAAAATGGCATTCAACTTTTCGTTATCCGAGTCAAAAGCTGCCAATTTATTTAAAGGATACGCATATTCACGTAAATAAATATCGTTGATTTGACAACTTCCATCGAAAACAATCGCCTTCAAAAACTTAAAAGTGTAGGATTCAAAGGTTTCAAGATTGTAGATTCCCGGCTGCAATTCATAAACCACCTGATTATTTACATCGGCCATCCGTTTTTTAGTATTTATGTCACCGTCTGTTAGCAGCTCATCAAAATAAAATAAAATTGTAGTTGGCTCTTTACATGTAATTTTACTTCCAATAAACCCGGAAAGATTGGTTCCCATATCGAACGTAACAAATTCGTTTTTCTTCAAAGAAATCGGCTGCGCAGGAAAAGGCAAAGAAAGCGCTTCAAAGGTTTTATTATTCACTTCCTGAATCAATTGCGACGGCAAAACTTCCAGCTCATTTTCCTTATATCCTTTAAGTTTTTCGCTAATATTTACCAGCGAACGATCTTTGTAATATTTTTCCGGTTCCTGAAAATAAATGGAACCTTTCGCGTAAAGCTGCGTTGGATGAACAATATCAAATTCCGGCATTAAAATATTCCGGGGAAGCAGTTCAACTTTGGTTTGCTCTGCCAAATTGAGTGTTTCTTCCGGCTTTTTTGTTGCCGTTTTCCATGAATCAAAATCTTCTGTAAGTCGGTAATATTCTGTAAACGGACGCTGAAAACTGTAGCGTTCCACTTTTTGTAAACGTTCCTTAATTTGAAAAGCATTGAAACCCGGCTCTGCTCCCGTTGCCAATAAAATATGGTTATCCAATTCCACTTCGGCCTGCAAAAACGAAGGTTCGTCGATGGTATAAAAACTATTTACATTGTAACCAGCCACTTCTATTGCAAGTACATTCTCGTCAGTCTTCACCAACTCGCTTAAATCATATTCATCAACCCGATAAAAACCATGCGCAGCTCGTGCCGGGCCATACCCTAAAAATTTTCCGTTCAGAAAAACACGATAAAGCGACGAGGCTGTAATTTTTAATTTGATGTCCTGCCCTTTTTCTGATTGAAAAACACCATGGAAACCAAGTGTAAGGTTCATTTCTTTTTCGCGGCCTTCTGCCCAAACAGGAACAGCTTCATTCATCAAGTCAGCATCTTCCGTTTTTTGCGATTCGCAGGAAAAACAAAACAAAAGCACTAAAAATAAAACCGCAGAATTCGTTTTGATAAAATAATTTTTAATCGGATTTTTCATCTTTTTGTTGATTCAGGTTTATAATATGTTGTGCGAATTTTCTTGTTACTCTTTCATTTCCAAAATTGTTCCGGCAATGTATCTTATTCCGTTATTTTTATTGAAATAATACACCACCAAAACACGATTATCATCCAGCAAAACCGGCCAGGTGTATCCCAAATCAGTAGATCCTCCATCTTCGCGAAGAATAATTTCAGAATCACTTTCAAAATCAGTACATTCTGCATTTAAAATTCGGGCGCGGATTCCGTAGGGTTCATGCCGGTAACCATAGGTTAAGAGCACGCGGTTATCCGGCAGGCGAAGTGCATTCAGCGGATGTCCCTGAAATCCCATTTTCTGCCAGGGTTCAAAAGTTTTACCTCCGTCTTTCGATCGGGCAATACATGCCTGATCATCTAAATTGGCAGTGCGTAAAAAAGCAATCAGATCACCTTTTGGAGTCTCATAAATAGAAGTTTCGTTAAACGAAGCTTTCTCGTCGGAAGCTACTTCTGACATATATTTCCAGTTCAATCCTTTATCGTCAGAAACAATTAAATGCGTTGAAGATCTTTTAAGATTTTCACTATCGTATGCTGCAACAACCCAGTAAATCCGGCCATTTTTGCCTTCGCAAAGTGCTCCTCTATTGTATGCTGGCAGGGGTTCTCCTGTTGGACTAAGATGTAACTCCGGCGAAATATGCGGAGGATAAATCGGTCCGTCCCAGTTTTTTCCACCATCCGTTGAACGTACGAGGTAACCCCCTAAAAAAACAAATCCATTATTTTCGCCATACGGCTTTTGAAGCGTATTCCGTTCTTCTTCCGACAAAGGAGCCCAGCCGTAACTGGTGCAAAGAATTGTTCCATCGTTTAGTTGCGACATACAAGGGTCCTGTGAACCGCCAAAGGGATGTGCATAAATTAGCTCCGGTTCTTTTGTCCAGGTTTCAGCATCGGTTGAACTAACTTTTACAAGGTAACTATTGGCATCAACATGCCTGTTTCCTTTCCCCCCATAATTCCTACGATCGGGAGCCCGCCGAAAGGCAACAATCAGCTCTCCATCGGGGCGTTTAATGACAGAAGGAAAACTGGAATAAAAACAGGTGTCTTTATAGATGACCACATCTTTTATTTTTATTAACCCAGTTTTGGGTTTATCCGCTTCTTTTTTCTCTGTCTGTTCCTTAGCAAAAACAGAATAAAAACCAAACATTATAAAAAAACTGAGTACTGCTTTCATTCAGTTAAAATTTAGTTTCAATATTACTCCAAATAATTATGTTATGCATCCCGTGGAATCCTTCCTGTAAATAACGAGCGAACTATAACCCTTCCAATATTGTTTCCAAATAACCGGAAGTATGGACAATATCGTTTACCAAGGGGAAATCAACTCCATACTCAAACAACAATTTTAATTCATCCGGAGAATCAGTCCCAAAATAATTAACCCGGATTCCATTCTTTTTCAAAGCCTTTGTATATTCAGCAAATTCGGGCGTAATTTTTCCTTTTAGTTGAATGAAATTGGCTTTCATTTTAATGGTTGCATTTACATAATCCCAATTCGAATCCTGTCGATCCATGTTACAAATCAAAATTCCGGGTACTGCCTCTTTTGCATCCTTCGCAGCTTTTCCACTACATGCTAAAAAAGCCTGATTCAAACGATTTTCCTTTTGCAACAATTTGGCCGCCATTACAGGAGTTTCGCCTTCACCTTTTACATGAACATTAATCCAGATGTTTCGGGGAAGAACACTCAAAGCTTCTTCAAAAGTTGGAACTTTTTCACCTTCAAAATCCGAAGATTTCCAACTCCCGGCATCGAGTTTTTTAATTTTAGCCAGGGTAAAATCTGAAATTCTTCCCGAGCCGTTGGTTGTTCGATCAACCGTTTCATCGTGCATTATCACCATTTTACCATCTTGGGTTAACCACACGTCCAACTCAACCATTTGCGCTCCAGCTTCAACAGCGGCTTTAAAAGCAACAATTGTATTTTCAGGATGTGTGACCATCGCCCCACGGTGTGCGCAAAATCCGTGCACGGGCAAATCTTTTCTTTTCTCTGTTTTACCGTTAAAAGCCAGCCCGATATTTCCTTCAACAATCGAAAGACTAAAGCAAAAAGCCAATACGAACAATATTGTTTTTTTCATTTCAACTATATAATTTAGAATCTATATCATAAAAATATCTGCCCTCTTAAACAACCCGGGCAGAAATTTAAAATTTCTATTATCTTCAATTATTCTTCAGCCATCTACGTATCAATGAAAAAATTATTGAAATGTGTGCCAGATAATAAGTTGGCAAAATCAAAAAATCGAGTTCCCTGTATCCGACAAACTCTTTAAATGCGATAATTGTATCGGAAAAAAGAATCAGGAAAATACCAAAAACATAAGCCCATTTTTCTGTTCCGGTTGACTGAAGTCCAACAGCAAAACCTAACGAAAGGCAAGAAATTACCAGATAAACGAGTGCTGCAAACATGAGTATATGATTATCGATAACGGGGTACAAAACAAAGGCGAAGAACAAAAGAAATGCACTCAATAAAACCGCCGTAAAAATTCGGTTGATTCGCCCATTCTGCAATGCATAAATTAGATATCCAAAATGTGCGAGGAAATAAAAACCAATTCCATACACAAACATGTTTGCGTCGCCACTTTTATTTGATAAAAACCAGTCGCCAACAATGGAAAACAGAAATGCCGACATCAGAAAAAGGATATCTTTTGCTTTGGGAAGCTTGGAAAAATAAAGTATTAAAAGAATTATGATTCCGGCACCTGCGGTTCCCGATTTAAAAAAAAATCCAAAATGGCTAAGCGCCAAAACAGCAAAAATCGTTGGAAAAATTAATATTATATAAAGCCAGTTTGTCTTGATTTGTTTTATTTTCATTCTGTTCATTTAAAGGTCAATCTGCATTTCTTTCTGCTGACTTCCAGGCAAAGAAATACGAATATTGTTTTCGGTGAGTTTTATTTGCCGCCAGTTTGTTGTGTCTTGAGCAAACGCCCCCGTTCTTATCTGAACGATTTCGTTCCCATTCTCCGTATTAAATGCCTGAATACCATTTTTATGATTATGCCCGGCTAGTATCATTTTCACAGAAGAATATTTCGACAAAACTGAAAACAACTCTCCTCCTGTTTCTACAACATTATTTTTTAGCGGAATATGCATCAAAATAATTTCCACATCGTCGTCAGACTGGTTTATCTGCCCTTCCAGCCAATGCAACTGAGGTTTATCCACGTAGGGAAGCAATACATCCTCTTCATCAGAAAAATCATAGTAGCCATCGTCGAGAAAAATAAGCCGAAAGGGTGTGTTTCCAACTTTGAAAATTTTACTATAGTGTGTGCCTTCGCTAAAACACGATGCATTTTTTATCCACGCAGCACGGGCTTTTTCAGCATTGTTTTGTGTTGAGATACGTTCACATTCGCCCCACGAGTAAGAAATAATATCGTGATTTCCGAGTGTAAAATAAAAAGGCACCCGACTTTTCCCCGTTAGCTGCACGAACTGTTCCAGTTGAAATTCCAGCATTTTTCCGCTACTGGTTTCGCCTTCAAAAAAATCGACTAAATCGCCGGTAGCAATTACAAAATTGCTTTTGGTTTTTTGCGGCATATTTTCAACAAAATTCTTCAGAGGTTTTACACCATCTTTGTAGCCCCTTCTGTTTTCAGCCAAATCAGGCTGAAAAAAATCCAAATCGAAAATAACATGCAAATCCGAGATATGAAGAAAAGAGAGTGTATCGTTTTGCCCGAATATATTTCCGGGTGCCAGGATACTTAACCCCAACGCCAAAAGTGCTCCACAAAAATTCCTTACGATATGATTCATCTTAGTAAATTTATTTCCTGTTTGCATATCATCATTCTAGCTGTAATGTCTAACCTAAAATTAAAGTAAGTTATATTGAACTTGAAAGCCTCTCACTGGTTGAAACCGTTTCCGAAAAATTCTAATAGTTATCGGGACGGATGACAAAGAGATATATGAAGGCCAAATGACATTAGTCTATTACATAACTGACATTGTATTTTCCACTCTTAATGCTCACCGGCAAATCGTCGTTTTGAAGAGCATATTTTTTCCCTTCCAACGAGTATTCCTCAACGCCGTCGGGAATTACAACTTCCGCTTCAACGCCCACGGGAATTTCTATTTCCATATCCATTTTTCCTGCTTCTATTTTCCAATTTACCGACAGTTTTCCCCACGGCGTTTCTTTAAAGGTTTTTGCCCATGTAACTCCTTCGGGAATTTGTGGCTGAATGCGTACTTTTCGATAGGCCGGGAAATCTTCCAGCGGAAAAATTCCACCAACAGCCTGATAAAACCACGAGCCGGTTCCGTTGTAACAGTTATGAATCCTGCTCCGGGCACCGTCCCAATGTTCCCAGGTAGTTGTAGCGCCATTATCAATCATATACAAGTAGCCCGGGTAATCACGCTTTTTCATCATCGAGTACATTAAACCGGATTTTTGGTTTTTAGTTGCCCACTCGGTTAAAACCGGAAGACCTACCAACCCGCAAGCAAAATGCCCGTTACGATTTACATTGATTTCATTATATAAAGCTTCTTTTACATTTTCTAATTCTTTTTCAGGAACTGCACCGGCTATCAACGGGAAAGCCAAATCGATTTGTGTTCCTGTTCCATAGGTGTTATCTGATTCATCAAAAAATGTTTTATGAATCGTTTTCTGCAACTGATCTTTTTTACGGGCGTACATTTTTTTGTCATTCGCTTTTCCAAGAATCCCGGCTATTTTCTGCATATTATCATAACAAACTGCAACAAAAGAATTATTTACAACATCCACCGAAGCCTCTGCAGTCTGGTCGATTCCTTCCGGTGTAGCCCAGTCGCCCAGATACCATCCCCGGTAATCCGTGTCGGGCCAACGTTTTAAAAGTCCGTCAACCGAATATTTATCCACATACCCTAACCATTTCTGCATTACTGGATAATATTTTTTTAATAGCAATGTATCGCCATAATTCAGAAAAGTATTCCAGGTGGCAGTGATAATAAAACCACACCAGTATGGGCCACCGCCAGCTCTGTATGGATTTGGCGCAGTGTGCGGCATTCCACCGTCTTCGCGAACTACATCGGCCCACGCCTGCAGCCAGTTGGAATATAACGGACCTAAATTGTACATTGTTTGAGCTGTAACCGTTGAAGCATTTCCGTCGCCGCCATATCCCAGGCGTTCAATTTGAGGGCAATCGACCAAGTCTCCGCCTATACTTAAACACTGAAACGTATAATGCAACATATCATGAATCGCATTTAAATCAGGATCGGAACATTCAAAACCGGAAGCCACTTCGTAATCGGTCCGGATAAGGTAGGCCTGAACAGAATCAATATCCGGCATTTCAGAGAGTCCGGTAACCTCAACATACCGAAATCCGTGATAGTTAAATTTATTGATAAAAATTTCAGGTGCTGTACCGGATGCTATATAGATATCGTATTGATTACGGTAATTAAACTTTCCTTCTTTGGTGAGATGATCACAATATTCCAGTTTTATCTCCTGCCCGGATTTCAAATCCTGAAAATGAAACTCAAGCCATCCCGTTAAATTCTTTCCCATATCCACCAGAAATGTATCTGCCGCAATTTGAATAACTGCTGCCGGTTGAATAGTATCCTGAACGGTATTTAATTCTGTCATCTGAGGACTTACAGCATGAACCGGAATATTTACAACTGAAACCGGCTTCCACTCACGGTCAGGCTCATCCGTTTTAAAATCGTTTTTTGTTAACGTGCCGTTTACAATTTCACCACCAAACTGATTTGGCCTCCAGTTTCCATGCCGGGTGTAACTGCTTGCTCTGCCTTTCCAGTCAGTGTTGGTAACAACAATGGTTTGTTTTTTCTCTCCATCCACTTTTTCCAGCTGTGCCCGAACTACCGGGCCATCGTTTACCACACCGGGAAGCCCGGAAGTGTACCAGCCGCTCCCCAACCAAATCAGCAGATCATTCCCGCCTTTTTTTACCAAAGCTGAAACATCGTAGGTATTTATCAACGAACGTTTATTAAACTGCGAAACCGCCGGAGTTAAAACACCGTTGCCCGCTTTTTGCCCGTTTATATAAACTTCATGGTATCCCAAAGAATTTACATGCAATAAATATTTTGAATCAGAATCCTCCACATCAAATGATTTAAAAAGCTGGGGACACTCGCTAAAACCGGCGCCGGGATTATATGCAATGTATTCCGCCTGCCAGCTATCTTCAGTTAACAAACCTATTCCAAACATAGCGGGTGTACTCCAGTCTGATACATTTCCTTCATTATCCCAAACACGTATTTTCCAAAATGCAGCCATTCCTGACGACAGTTCTTTTCCCTTGTAAGGGACAAAAATACCTGAGGCGGATTCTATTTTCCCGGAGTCCCAAAAATCAGATTTTTCTTCTTCAAGCAAATCAATAGCACTGGCAACCAGAATCTGAAAAGCTTTTTGCTCTGTACCATTTTCAGGGCTCTGAATTTTCCAGCTAAAACGGGGTACTGTTTTGTCAATCGCTGTCGGATTCGTTAAATTTTCACATTTAAGGTCGTAAACAACAAGATGATTTTCTGAGCTACAACTCCATAAAAGGAATAAAACAGCAGGGATAAAAAAGACAGGTAGTCGGTTCATTTATTAACAGTTTTAATTTTGGATTATCAATCCCGATAAAGTTATTAAAGTTTTTATAAATATTCGGCTTCAAAGTAGGAGTATGCTTTCTCTGCGTCCTGTTTTCCGAGCACCTTTTGCATTTGGCACCGCCCTCCCCAAAAAAAGAATGTTTTCCAGGTATTCCGTCATTCAAACCTCATAAAATGTAGTTAATCAAAAGCTGAAAAAATATCCCGGGTAATTTAAAAAGTTCAACGACCATCTTCTTTTACAATAAAAAAACCGCTACCAAAAATTTGATAGCGGTGATTATCTTAAAAATCTAATCTACTCAGAGACTGAGGTGTTTCACTCTTTTTTAATAACCCGGATTTTGCACCAGTTCAGGGTTAGCATCGAGTGCAGTTTGCGGAATTGGGAAGATCAAACATTTTTCAGGGGTGACACCTTTCCAATCGGGAATTTCTTCAAGGAAAGTACCAAAACGAATCATATCCTGACGGGAAGTGATTTCCCATGCCAGTTCAAAACGTCGCTCCATATAAATATCATCGAGAGTAACGCTGCTTAAAAGTTTATCACTGCTGTCAAAAGCACGTGTGCGAATAAGGTTAACCAAACGTGTAGCTTCTACGTTGTCTTGTCCCAAGCGGACCAGTGCTTCTGCTTTCATCAAAAATACATCGGCTAACCTGAAAATGGCCATATCATTTTCCATATCTCCATTTAAGCCACTTTCAAATTCCCATTTGGAACAGCGTGCTCCTTCTTCCTGTTCTACCTGTCCCCAACCATCTTCATCAAGATTGTACTTTATTTCAATATCGATGGTATGTATCAAATCGCGACCGTGGGCTGTAATTAAAACAGAGCCGTCGGTGTCATACATAGACCCGGTTAAAAACGACCAGTCAATACGTTTGTCATCATCATCGTAATCTTTTACAAACTGAGGCATTGCACTTATTCCGTTCCATGTTCCCACATTCAAATTAAGAGGAATTGGATCTAAATAATGCAGGGTTCTCTTATGTATGTGATTTCCGCCATCGGCGGTGCTGAAAACGATTGGAAATATTATTTCTTTTGAATTTTGATTTTGAACGACAAAACTTGATTTGAAGTTAGGTTCCAAAACATAATCCAATGCCATAACCATATCGCAGGCATCAACACATTCCTGCCATTTTGCTCCTCCATCCGGGTTCCAAACTTCGGCATTTAAATACATTTTTGCCAATAAGGTATATACCACACCCTTTGTTATCTTTCCGTAACTGGCTGCTGTAACATCATCTCTCACAATATCTTTTATCGCATCCAGTTCACTTAAAACAAACTGGTAAACTTCAGTTCTTGATTTTGTCGCCGGATTAGAGGTATCGTTAAAATCGGTAACAATCGGAACGTTTCCATAATAATCAAGCAGCAGATAGTACCAAAATGCCCTTACACCTCTGATTTCGGCAAGTATTTGTTCTTTATCACTAATACTTTCATTTTCTTCAATCATCGAATAAATTTTGTTACAGCTTGAAATACTCTCCATAGCTGAGTTATAAGAACCTTTCACTAAACTTGTATTAGGAGTCCAGGTATGAAACCGCAGTTCTTTGAACTGACCTCCATCCCACCAGTCACCCCCCTTACGAGTTGGTGTAACAGCCATGTCAGAAGAACATTCACTTAACAGGAAATAATTACTCGGAAATACATTTTTCAGTGTCCTGTAAATAGGTGCAATGAGCGAGTTAATCTGAGATTCAGTGTTACCAAACTCATCCACTGGCAGCTTGTCAAAAACTTCTTCGTCGAGATTAGTACATCCCTGGTGTAGTAACGAGAATGCAAAGACGAAGATGAGTGAAAATATTTTCGTTTTTTTCATAATTCAAAGTTGTTTAAATTAAAAACTAATGTTAACGCCCAAGGAAATTGTCCTTGCTTTCGGATAGTATTCACGTCCTTCAACACCCGGATCTAAACCTGCCATTTCAACTTCGGGATCGAGTCCGGTGTAATTGGTTATTGTAAACAGGTTTTGTCCGGTTACATAAAGCCTGAGTTTTTGAATTTCTTCAATCTTAGATACATCAAAACTGTAACTCAGACTAATATTATCCAGTTTCAGGAAGGATCCCTTTTCGATATAATAACTACAATATTTGGGATTATCAGCCAGCCCGATGGTCAGTGCATCGTGCAATACATTTGCCCCTGGCAGCCACTGTGTTGTTGCATACGACATTTTTGAGAAATTCAACAAGTCGTTGCCGTAAACACCTCTGAAAAAGAAATTTAATTCCCAGTTTTTATAAGTAATGATATTTGAGATCCCATAAGTTAACTTGGGCTGCGCAGAACCGATATATGTCCGGTCATCGTTAGTTAATCCCGGCTCACCGTCAATCATATCGTCCATAATATACATTCCGTCGTCATCAAGTCCGTGACATAACCAGCCGTAAAAGGTTCCAACTTCTTTTCCCTCTTCCACAATATGCGTGGTATTACTCGAACCTCCACGAATCCATGCATCGCCAGTTAGAATTGAACTCGTCGAGAACTCATCATTGGAGAGCTTTGTAATTTCGTTTTTGTTATGTGCCAAATTTACGGATGCTGTCCATCTAAAATTATTTTTGCGAACGATATCGCCACTAATCAGAAATTCAATTCCTTTGTTTGACATAGATCCCACATTGGCCAGCATATCGGGGTATAGATACGGGGGTACCGGTACCTGATATGTGTACAACAAGTCTTTGGTCCGCTTATCGTAGTATTCAATGGTACCACTCAACCTATTGTTCAAAATATTGTAATCCAACCCGACATTAAACATTGATGTCTCCTCCCATTTCAGATTTTCATTGGCATTCTGACTAATTTGATAAGCCCTGTACCATTTTCCATTGTCATAGTACTGGCCTGAGCTCCCGTACAGTTCCAATGATTTGTATGGATCAATACCGTCCTGATTACCGGAAATACCATAACCTACCCTAAGCTTTAAATCATCGAGGAAGGTAGCACCCTGCATAAACGATTCTTCGTTAATACGCCATGCAGCGGAAACAGAAGGAAATGTTGCCCATTTGTGATTGGCTCCAAATTTTGAAGATCCGTCGTAGCGAAGTGACAAAGTTAAAATGTATTTCATTTTATAATTGTAATTGGCTCTTCCGAAAAATGAAACCAGCTTGTTCATGTTTGCGCCCGACCAAACATCGGAAGGACGCAAATTTTCGCCGGCTCCCAAATTATTGTATTCAAAAAAGTCGGTTACAAACTGGCGATTCTGGGCTCCGGAGTTTTGGTAATAATTTTCTTCGTAAGAATAACCGGCAAGAAGACCAATTTTATGTTCACCTATAGATTTTTCATAGTTTAATGTTGTCTCCAGCAAATGTTTATCGCTTGTCCAGTTAGAGCGCTGCGCAAACCCCTGATCGTTACGTCCTCTTTCTGTATCCGAATCATAATAAAGTCCATAATCATTGGTCTCTCTTTGTTTGTGCAGCTTTACTCCCGCCATAAATCCTTCAAACAAACTTAACTGTACATCAATATTCCCAAAATAAAGACTTCTTTTATTCAACCGGCTATTGTATTCAATATTCCGCACAGGGTTCCCCTGATCATATTCCTGGCTATCAAACCATGTTCCATCGTCGTATTTTACAGGAGCAACGGGTATCATATTGTAAGCCAGCACAAAATTTCGGGTATCGGTTGGTGAGTAGTCGCGGGTAGTAATTGCGCCGGTAAATGCAACATTTAATTTTTCGTTCAATGCTTTCTGATTAAATGTAAAACGTGCATTAAAGCGCTCCATTTCGTTATCTTTTACAACACCTTTTTGATCAAGATAGGAAATTGATGCGCGATAGTTGCTGGTTCTTCCCCCACCCGAAAATGATAAATTATGGTTTTGACTGACACCGGTGCGCATGATCTCATCAAACCAGTCTGTATTGGCTCCCAGATCCAGGCCTTCAGTATCAATATTATTAGCGGCTGTATAATCACGCCATTCCCGAGCTGTGAGTACATCCGGCACATTGGTTACTGTGCTGGCAGCCATATAACCATCGTATTCAATCAAGCTTTGATTTTCGCGTCCTTTTTTGGTAGTAATTAGAATAACACCACTTGCCGAACGTGAGCCATAGATTGCTGCTGCTGAGGCGTCCTTTAAAACGCTGATTGATTCAATATCCTGCGGTGCGACCGACGACAAACTGAGCCCCGGCACACCATCAATAACAATAAACGGCTGACTACTTCCTGTTAATGAAGAAGTCCCGCGCAAACGTATGGTTTGATCTGAAGTAACATCGCCGCTACCGAGAGTAATAGCCAAACCTGCTACTTTTCCTTTTAAAAGGTCAACTGCATCCTGGGTTAAACCTTTGTTGAAGTCTTTCTCCGACACATTACTAATTGACCCCGTTACTTCTCTTTTTTGCTGAACTCCGTATCCAATGGCAACCACTTCTTCGAGCCCGATTGCCTCTTCTTCCATAATGATATTGAATGTTGTTTTCCCTGCCAGCGGAACTTCCTGGGTTTTCATTCCCACAAAAGAAAACATCAATATTTCTCCATCAACCGGAACGGTAAGTTCAAAATCACCATCAACTCCACTTACCGTGCCGATGGTTGTTCCTTTTACAACAATCGAAACACCCGGAATTGGCCTTCCGTCGGTACCTGTAATAATTCCGGAAATATCTTTGGTTTGTTGCACCATAAAAATAGTTCTGTCACTGTCTCTTTCTTTTAAAATAATTTGCCGATCATTTCTAATCTCATAGTCAACTTTTGCGGTTGAACAAAATGAGTTCAAAACTTCTTCAAAGGTGGCCCCATTGAAATTAATGGAATACCTTTGGTTGGGGTCAAAAATCTCATCTTTATAGAGAAAGATGTAGTCTGTTTGGTTTTCAATGGTTTGAATAACTTCCTGGGAGGTAGCTCTTTTCAAATTCACTGAAAGTTTTACTTGTGAGAAACTGTTCCCGAAGGAGACAAACACCAGTAAAATTAGAATCAGTGTTAGTTTCATCTTTTTAAATTGTTGTTTGGTATTCCCCATATCGGGAAAATACCTGTCTCGTTTTTTTTTCATAAATTTGACAAGTTAAATTATACACTCATAAATATTTAACGCTAAAACCGGCAGGTGCGGGAACATCTTCCGGTTTTTATTTTTCTATTTCATAATAGTTCTCTCCTTTTTTGTTTATACTTACTGATGCTGCTGTTGCAACACTATTTACTATTTCTTCACAATTTTCGCTCAACTCCAGTTTTCCGGAAATCCGGATGGTTCCCAAAATCGGATCTTTATAGTGAAAATGGATATTATAATATCGTTCCAGTTTTTTTACAATTCTGTTTAAATCCGTACTTTCAAATTTAAATAGTCCGTCTTTCCACAAAGTGTAATTCTCAGTGTCAACTGACAATACCAAAGCTTTTTTTGTAGACTTGTTAAAGGAGGCCAGTTCGTTTGGGTTTAAATCGATACTTTCAGAAAATATTCCGGCATTGTTTTTTTCCAGTCTAACTTTTCCTTCGGTCAAAACGGTTTCAATGGTTTTGTCGGCAGGATACGCGCTAACATTAAAACGTGTACCCAAAACCTGTATTCTGATGTCGGTAGTTTGAACAACAAACGGATGTTCACTGTCATGCTCAACATCGAAAAATGCTTCACCAACCAATAAAACTTCCCTGTTTTTGTCTTTAAAAACTTCAGGATAAACAAGCCGGCTGCCGGCGTTCAGGACAACTTTGGTTCCGTCGGGTAGTACAACTTCGGAGGTTTTTCCATAAGGGATAATCAATTGATTTAATTGGGTGACAGATTTACCCTGATTATCTGATGGGCGATTGGCAACTATATTATTGTTTACCACCACTTTCCCGTCGTTCCTATATTCAACAATCGATTTTTTTTCATTCAAAATAATATTTTCGCCATCCGGGCGAATAAGTCTTGCCTCTTCTCCTGTAAAAGGTTCTGCAATTTCCTGAGCAAAAAATTCTTTGTTAAAATTATCTTTTTCGTAAAAAAGCAGTGCGCCAAAAGAAAAAAACAAAATGGCGATTGCTGCATATTTCATCCAGGAGAAATAAAGCTTCAGCTTTTTCTTTCCCTCCTTTTTAGCTTCAACTTGTTTTAGGATATTTGAAAAAAGCAATATTTTTTCTTCAACAGACAGATCTTCTTCCGAAGTTTTAAACTTACGTAAAATCCGTCGTGCACGAATAATATTGGCGCTTTCCGCCTGATGATCTGATTTGTAAGTACTCCACCAGTCTTCAAGCTCTTCCGAAGGGCTAAATACCCAATCGATGAAACGCTTATCTTCGAGATACTTGCTTAGGTTTTCCATTTGTTTTTAATTCACTATAAAAGGCAACCTAAAGTGAAAATATGGACAAACTTTTTAAACTTTTTTCAACAAACAAACACAAACAATTAATAATCAGGATATTACAAACAAAAATGTCTTTTTTCAGCTAGGTAACCTTTTTTTGAAAGGAAGAATGGGGAATATAAGACTGCAAAAAAAAGAAAAAGAACAAAGCTTCTTTTTCCATTACTTCTCTTACGGTTTTTAAAGCCCGGTAAACCAGCTTGCGTGAAGACTCAATGGAAATATTTAAGATTCGCGCAATTTCAATATATTCCATTGACTCGTTAAACCGCAAATAGAGTGCTTCCTTTTGTTTCGAGGGCAACTCTTGAAGAATATGCTTTATTTTTTTGGTTAGTTCTTCATCCTTCTCCCGTTCAATTATCTCTTTCTCGATACTATACTCCGGCTCAAAAGAGAGCGGCTCTTCGTTGTCATCTCCGATAACAAACCTTCTTCTTCTCTTTAATTTTTTTATCAAACTATGTTTAAGAGAAAGGATAAGGTAAAATTTTAAATTCTGAGGGTTAGTTTTATTGTTTTCCTTTTTTAGATATAAATCGAGATAAACTTCCTGAATCGAGTCTTTTACGAGTCCCTCATCGTTACACAGCTTAATGCCGTACCTGTAAAGCGAATCTATATGAAGGTTGTAAAGATATGCAAATGCCTCACTATCACCCGACTTGAAACTTTTCCATATTCTGTCTATTTTTAAGTTTTGTTGCATGAAATACAGGTTTGAGCAGGAAGCTTAAAAACAAAGATATTAAAAAAAACAACACATATTTTACGAAACTTTTATTGTGAAAAATAACAACCTGAAGATTTATGAGAGCAAAGGCTGTTGCAGTTAAACGTGATATTTTTTAGTGGCTCCTCTTTGCAGAAATAATTGGAGTTTTAACTTCAATTATTGTTTGTTGTATACCATCATTTCCGACATGTCTCCATATGATGACGAAGCGGAAACTTCAATTACCATATTTTTACCATCCATTTTATATACCTCAACAATAGTCATTGTTTCGCCCTGCATCGGAATTTTTGATGTTATTGTCAACATCTTTTCATCGTCAGACCAAACTGCTGTCGATTTCTTTTCTGTATCCATAAAACCAACGTTAACACATTCTCTTCCATCAAGCGTAAGATTGTCCTTTGTAGTAAAATTCTGTCCTTGAAAACTCGAATGTTTTTCAATATCCATCTCGTTTATCTTGTGTATAACAATAATTTCGTTGGGGGCCATACTAAACTGGTCGCCAAGTTTACTTTCTGAACGGTTCAATTTCCAGGTTCCGGAAAAATCTATGCCCTGAGCTGACACCAATGTTGCACCAAACAACATCACTAACAGATAAATAGTTTTTTTCATGATAGTTAGGTTTACTGTTCAAATTACAATATATAAAACTCTCTAATTTAAAAAGGTTTATCCAAAATAAAAAAGATTATTTATTCAAAGTTCAACCTTTGGATTTACTATCTTACAAAACTCAAAAGTTAGTTTGTTCATTACACTTTAAAATAGCTGCCTTCCTTCACTATTAGAAAAAAATATCTCAAAGATTTACAATACTTATTCTAAAACATACTTTTCGATTTAAATGTTAAAACCTTCATGCCGTTTTTAACCGATTCAAAAAACACCATACTGTGAAAAATCGACAATCTTACACTTTTCGCAAGTCAAAGCATTCTTTGGTTTTTATTTTACATAAAAGCTATCAATCACTTAAATAATAACAATTCAAACATATTCTCAAAATAAATTAAACAAATGACCAAAACGATATTTTTTATGTCCGTAAAATTATTTTCGATTAAGAACTTGAATAAATCAGACTATTCTTTTGTTAAAAAAACTTTGCTTACACCACATATCACATTTCCTGACTTTTATCATGTTTTGTAACTATTTGTTAATTAATCATTAATAAAAGTGACATTTCTACACTAATAAGCAATAAAAAAGAACTAACATCCACGATTTATACACTATTTTAACACCATAATTTCTGCGAAAAAAAATAAAAATTAAATCTTTTTTTATGAATACACATCTGTTTCTTTTACGTTTTAAAGGAATTATTTTGTTCCTGTTATTTGTAAATTATTTAAGTACTGCACAAGAGAAAAAACCGGTTTTTAGTGGAGCTGACAGAGTTAAAATGTTCAGCAAACAAAAAGAACTGGCCCAATCTTCTGCGTTTAAAGATCTGCACTGGAGTTACATTGGTCCGACAAACATAAGTGGAAGATGTACAGATGTTGAAGCGACTTCTCCACGTGGACAGCAATATACCATATGGATTGGTTCTGCAACCGGAGGTGTTTGGAAATCAACCAACGAAGGAACCACTTTTGAACCAGTATTTGATAAAATGCCAACAGCATCAATCGGCGATATTGCGATAGATCCTCAAAATCCCGATGTTGTATGGGTCGGAACCGGAGAAGCAAATATTTTCCGGAGTTCAAATGCGGGATGTGGCGTATTTAAAACTTCCGACGGTGGCACGAATTGGGAACTGATGGGGCTGGAGAAAACACACACAATCGGAAGAATCAGAATACATCCTGAAAACAGTAATATTATTTATGTGGCCGCCACAGGGCATGAATGGACTACTAATGAAGAAAGAGGTCTTTACAAAACAACCGACGGAGGAAAGACATGGGATAAGATTCTTAAAATCAACAACAAAACAGGTATCTTTGATGTTGTTTTAGATCCGTCTGATCCTGAAACAATTTATGCAACCTCCTGGGAAAGGATGAGATTAAAATGGAATGATCCACGGACATTTAAAGACACAAAGAATTGCGGCATCTGGAAATCTACAGATGGTGGAAAAAACTGGAAACAAATAAACAAAGGACTCCCGGAAGCAAGCCACAGAGGCAGAATTGGGATTGATATTTCACGTTCAAATCCGAAAGTGCTATATGCTCTTTTGGATAATTATGAAATAGCCTATGAAGCTGAAGAAGGCGAAGTCGATTCTTACGGAAGACCCAAAGAAGACGTTATAAAAGGAGCCACCGTATACAAAACTGCAGATGGAGGTGAAACCTGGGAACAGGTTAGTGGGCTTACACCAGAAACAAAAACATACATGGAGCGCCACTCAGGCACATATGGTTGGGTTTTTGGACAAATACGCGTCGATCCAAAAGATGAAAATACCATTTATACACTTGGAATATGGTTGCATAAATCGACCGATGGAGGAAAAACATTTACAACCATTCGTGACCCGCATGCCGACCACCATGGTTTCTGGATTGACCCAAATAACTCCAACTACCTGCTTGATGTGCAAGATGGCGGCTTATCCATTTCATACGATCAGGGAGAAACATGGAAACATCCGATAACCCCGTTGCCATTGGCACAGTTTTACAATATTGCTTTTGACTACAACACTCCGTTCAGAGTTTTTGGCTCAATACAGGACCATCACAGTTTTTATGGAACTGTCGACATCTCAAGAGGTAAAGACAGGATTGAACCTGTTGAGTTTGCACACACACTGGGTGCCGAGGGCAGTATTCATGTGATAGATCCGCGGGATAACAATACTGTTTTTGCCAGTGTTTTTTACGGGAATCTTGCTCGTGCCAAGGTAGATAGTTACCCGGAAAGTACAGAACGAATTTTACCTCCAAATTATCCGGACGAACCGGCTTTGCGTGGGCAATGGGTTTCCCCCATCGTAATGTCGCCCCACAACAACGACATTATTTACTTTGGTACTCAGTATGTAATGAAATCGACAGACAAAGGAAGTACCTGGGAAAAGATCAGCCCTGATTTATCATTTAACGATCCCAATAAATTTGGAGATATAAATTACCAAACCATACAAACACTTGACGAATCACCTTTACGCGCAGGTTTACTTTATGCCGGCACAGACGACGGAAGAATCTGGCGTACTAAAGACGCCGGGAAAACATGGCAAGAAATCAGAAGTGGAGCCGTACCGCAACGCTGGGTGTCCCGAATAGTTGCATCAAAATATGAGTTGGGAACGGTTTATATGACACAAACCGGAAGACGCGACGATGACTTTCAGGTTTACATCTGGAAATCAACGGACTTTGGGAAGACATGGGAAGACATCTCCGGCAACATTCCGGTGGGACCGGTAAATGTAATAAGAGAAGATCCAATTAACCCTGATATTCTTTACGTTGGCACTGATGCATCAGTGTACATAAGTAAAAACAAAGGCGAAAGCTGGGAGGTGTTGGGTGACCTACCATTTGCTTATGTGCACGATCTTCAAATCCATCCGCGGGACAATATGATTATTATAGCTACACATGGCCGGGGAATGTTTGTTATGGATGCAGACCCGGTAAATGATAAAGAAGAATTACTTAGACAACGCAGACGATACAGAGCTACAGAGATGGAAACCGAAAATTAATTATTCATTATTCAAATTTTTAAATTATTCTCTATGAAAAAAATCACGACGCTGCTAATTGCGCTGATTTTGTTATCAACAATTTCAGTGCTTGCCCAAACAGTGGAAATCCGGGGAGTTGTTACCTCAGAGGATGATGGCATGGCCATACCCGGGGTTACCGTTAGTGTAAAAGGAACAACTATGGGAACGACGACCGACATGGACGGGAATTATTCAATTAAGGTTCCATCCGAAACAAAAACACTTGTCTTTAGTTACATCGGGATGAAGACACAGGAAATTGAAGTTTCAGGACGTACTCAAATCAATGTCACCCTCGAATCAGACATCCAGGACATTGATGAGATTGTAGTTACCGCTTTGGGTATAAAAAGTGAGAAAAAAGCCCTTGGTTATTCCACAAGCGAAGTAAAGTCCGACGAACTAATAGCTACCCGTACGGATAACTTTGCCACAGCTCTTGGAGGAAAAGTGGCAGGGCTTAACATTACGAATACGTCCAGCCAGGGAGGATCCGGAACACGTATTGTTCTTCGCGGGGGCTCATCCATTACCGGCTCAAACGAACCGCTTTTTGTTGTTAATGGTGTACCTTTCGATGCTGATAACGAGGGAACTTCCTCCGGACTGGCTGATATTGACCCGAATTCAATTGAGTCATTAAGTGTGTTAAAAGGTGCTGCAGCTTCGGCGCTATATGGAAGTCGCGCCGCCAATGGTGTGATTCTGATTACACTCAAATCGGGTGCAATGGACTCAAGGCCTAAAGTGAGTTTTAAACATACTTCTTCGTTTGATCAAGCCTATGAAATTCCGCTTCAAAAAACATGGGCTCAGGGTGTTTTTGATTTCAGCGCACAGGATTGGACTTATATCGACGGAGACAACCAGTATACTTCATCTTCATGGGGGCCAAGAATCTCCGATCTTGATGGTGTTGATTACTACGACCGCTGGCAGGTTTTCAAAACAGGCTACACTTCCGACAACACATTCAGTGTAAACGGCGGGTCAGATAAAGCATCGTACTTTGTTTCTTATACAAACACGATGAACGACGGTGTGCTTGATCCGCTCAGTTACAAACGTAATTCGGTGAATGCAAACACTTCGTTTAAATTTACAGAAAAACTAACCGTTTCATCCAATGCGTTGTACTCAAGTCAGGATATCGACCGATTTGAAGAAAGTAACAACAACTACACCTTTATGAACACCTTTCTGGCTTCTCCTCCTTCGTGGAATCCCAATCCGATTTACAGGGAAGACGGAACTATACGTTTATATCGTGGTGGTGGCCGCGAGCCTTATTTATATATGCTCGAAAACACCGGTAATAATATCAAACGCGAAAGGTTTGCAGGCTCGGTTACCGTTGAATATGAGATAATGAAAAACCTTAATTTCAGATCGGTTACCGGAGTCAGCACAAATCATTACACCTACGAAAACTATAAAAACAAAGGTGGTTTGGTAAACACTGAAGGCACCTACGAAAGAGGAACGCGTTTTAGTAAAGATATTGAATCTACCGAAATGATTACTTACGACAACCGTTTGGGAGACTTTTCTTTCGACGTGATGGTGGGACACAACATTGTTCAGAACTACTGGGAAGATATGGATTTCGATGGCACCGGCCTGGTAGTGGCAAACATCTATAATTCATCAAATGTTTCAAATTATACAGCTTCTTCCTCATGGGGACAATTCCGTTCCTGGTCGCTTTTTGGAAAAGCCAGTATAGGTTACAAAAGTATGTTGTACTACTCTATAACGGGTAGAAACGACTGGGCTTCAAGTATTAAAAACGACTATTTTTACCCAAGCCACAGTTTTAGCTTTGTATTTAGTGAATTAATGAAAGACAATGAAATAATTGATTTTGGAAAATTAAGACTTAGCTATGCCAAAGTAGGCGCGCCTGCAAGTGCTTATGCAACAAATGTAGTGCTTCAACAAGCCTCTTCATCTGATTGGTTAGGATATTCATGGCCTTTCAACGGACAAAACAGCTACCTGCCAAGCTCTACCTACCCAAATGAAGATCTTCAGAATGAGTTTAAAAGCGAAATTGAAGGTGGATTGGAAATGAAGTTTTTCAACAACAGACTGGGATTTGACCTTGCGGTTTATAAAAACTGGAGTGACAACCAGATTCTTTGGCAACAACTTTTAAACTCAACCGGATATGAAGGTGGATATATTAATATTGGTGGTATTACTCATAAAGGTATAGAACTGGTTTTAACGGGTACTCCGGTTAAAACTTCCAATTTCAGCTGGGATATAACATTTAACTGGTCGAAAGACAAATCCAGAGTTGACGACCTGGGGGAAAACGATGAACCCATTGATTTGGGCTCTGCCGGCTATGCCATTGTCGGACAACCGTTCCCTGTGATTTATGGAGATGCATTTCTGCGTGATGATGCCGGCAATCTTGTATTAAGCGATGAAGGAGATCAAACAGATGGCCGGACCACATACGGCCGTCCAATAATCGATCCTCGCGGTAAAAAAATACTGGGTAAAATTGAACCCGACTGGATTGGAGGAATTCGCAATTCGTTCAGATACAAAAATCTTACACTTACTACTCAAATCGATTTCCAGAAAGGCGGACTTGTGGTAAACTTTGACGAGCACTATTTGACTTATTACGGAATGTCATCGCTTCAGGAAGACCGTCCCGAAGACAACCGCATTGTTTTTGAAGGCGTAATGGGACACTATGACTATGATACTAAACAAGTAGTAGTTTCAGATCAGAATAACTCAGCCTGGACATATTATAGCAGTTATTGGCAAACAGTATGTCAGTCAACAAACGAAGACAATATCCAGCCTCGTGATTTTGTAAAACTCAGAGAAGTATCACTAACCTATAGTATGCCTTCTTCAGTTACCCAAAAACTTCACGTAAAGGGTATTGATTTAACTTTCTCGGGAAGAAACCTTTGGAGAAAATTTAAAGACGAATTTACAGGACCTGATGTAGAAACCAACACTGGTGGAATTGACAACGGAAACGCTTGGTTTAACTATAGTTTCCCGGCAATGAAAACGTATTCATTTACACTTGGTTTAACGCTTTAAAAGGATAAAAGATGAAAAAGATATATTCAAAAATATGTATTGTATTGTCGCTGTTAATACTCTTTTCAGCATGTGACAACTGGCTTAATGTGGACGAAGATCCAAATGCTATCACTGATTCACCTTCAATTAATGAAGGAATTTACCTTACCGGAGTTGAGGCCGAATGGACTCAACAAGCTGTAACCTTTTTTGTGTGGTGGAATGGGATGAAAGATTGGTTGCTTTGGTATGCCGCCGACGGCACACAAGGGTATGAAACCCGGTTTGAAATCGCAACCGATTATGGAATTGAAATTTGGAACGCCTACTCAGGAGCTTTAATGCACTCAAATGCTCTGTATGAAAAAGCAAAAGAAAACGGAAATAATCGTTTCCAGGCTATCGGAGCAGCAATTTCAGCCTGGCACTGGTTTAACATGGCCGATTATTATGATCAGGCGCCGCTCGACGAAGCCCTTAACGGTGCAGAATTTCCCTATCCAAATGTAAATACACTTGAGGAGATTTATGCCCATGCCAACGCTCTGCTTGACGAAGCAATCCAGTTATTCAACGCTTCTGACCCGGGCGACCTGGTCCCCACTGCATCGCAAGACTATATTTTTGGCGCTGATTACAGCAAATGGACAAAACTTTGTTATTCTTTAAAGGCACGATATGCTATGCGACTTACTTATTTCCCGGGGAACACGGCAGCCGGTCAGGCCGATCTTGCATTACAATATCTTGAAAACGGAATGACATCGAACGATGACATGTGTGCATGGGATCACCTGGACAATCTGACCTACGACAGTTACATTTATGAGGAATCGCTGTATGATTACTCGGCTGAAGGAATGACTCCCTCAACATACATTGTTAATTTGCTTAATGATTTGAACGACCCAAGAAGACCAATTTTTTGGACCGAAGCAGAACAGGGAGGATACATTGGACATAATAGCGGCTCATCTTCTGTTTCTGGCGAAAAACCAAGCAGATGGTCGATGAGTTACTGTACCCAGTCGTACCCTGACATGATTATGATGTACTCCGAATGCCTCTTCCTGGAAGCAGAAGCTTATGCATTAAAAGGAGAGTATACATCGGCGCAAACAGCTCTTAATGCAGCTGTTAGAGCAGACATGGAATATCACGGCGTGAGTGAAGACGATATAGTAGCTTATCTCGCCCAATCAGAGCTTACTGTTCCTTCAGATGTTGAAGCAGCACAGGAATTGGTTATGACCCAAAAATACATTGCAAACACTTTTGAAACAACTGAGTCTTACTTTGATTTTATTCGCACCGGATATCCAAAACTTGATTTTACTATCATCAATCAGGTGATCAATACAAATACATTTCCTCGACGAAATCCATATCCACCGGATGAAATTGAAAAAAATCCATCAATTGCTGCAATCGGTCAACCCGATTACTTTAAAAAAGGAGTTGCATGGGATACAAAATCTTTTTCATGGAGATAAAAGGATGTAATAATTAAAATTGTGTTTAGGTCGCCTTGTTTTTTTTATAAGGCGACCTTATTTTTATACAATAATTGAAAAGGAGGAGTTGGATTAGATAAACCAAAGAATATCATTTGTTACAAAATACCTATTAAAATGAATTTATTTACCAGATTTTTCGCAGCTATTTTGCTCACAACGATTTTCACTTCTCAACTTTTCGGACAAAGTGAGTTATCGACAAACTACGATGCTTTTCAGTACCGAAATCTGGGAGCATACAGAATAAGCGCCTGGGTTGGTTCATTAGCTGTTCCTGAAAATCCCGGTGAGAAACACAAATATACCTGGTATGTCGGCCCGCGAGCTGGCGGAATATGGAAAACAGTGAATAACGGAACAACTTTCGAATGTATTTCTGACGCGTTTGGCACCTCATCCATTGGCGATTTTGCAGTTTCTCCTTCCGATCCGGAGATAATTTGGGCCGGAACCGGCGAAGCATTTAATGCCCGCAGTTCGTATTACGGAAACGGAATATGGAAATCGACTGATGCCGGGAAAACATGGAAAAATATGGGATTGGAAGATTCTCACCATATCGCAAAAGTGGTAATTCACCCAACAAATCCGGACATTGTTTGGGTTGCCTCAATGGGACATTTATTTTCTGAAAATAAAGAACGCGGGATTTTCAAAACAACTGACGGCGGAAATTCATGGAAAAAAGTATTGTATATTAATGGCCAAACAGGGGTAACTGATTTAGTAGTTAATCACTCTAATCCCAAAATTCTATACGCGGCAACCTACCAAAAAAAGCGGACTGCATGGACTTTTGAGCCTGGTGGGGAAAAAAGTCGTATTTACAAATCGACTGACGGCGGAAATTCATGGAAAATGGTTCAAGGCGGATTGCCAACAGGTCCCCTCGGACGAATCGGATTAGACATTCACCGCGCAAATCCGGATATTGTTGTAGCAGTCATTCAAAACCTGAACGTAAAACCCGGTGTTGATCCAAACGAACCGGTTCCTTTTGATGAATTTACCGATCATTCTTTTGACAATTTAATTGGCGGCGAGGTTTACATTACAAAAAACGGCGGCACAAGTTGGGAACGAATCAATGACCCTGAAACCAACGATGTAAGTGGAAAAGCAGCTTACAGTTTTAACCGGGTTTCAATCGATCCGGTTGATCCCGGCAAAATCTATATTATTGGAGTGGGGATGTACTATACACTTGACGGTGGAAAAACATGGCCGGGTTTCCGAGAACAGAATTTGTTCCAAACCAACTTTGGCGATAACCGTATTTTCTGGATCGACCCAAAAGACCCGCGCCATATGATGCTGGGTTCCGATGGTGGAATTTACTCCACTTTCGATGGTGGCCTGACCATGAATCACTACTACCATTTGCCCTTGGGTGAAGTTTACAATGTTGAAGCAGACAATGAAACGCCATACAATATTTACATCGGACTACAGGACCACGAAACATGGAAAGCACCGTCCAATGGCTGGTCGGGGCAAATTACCCCGGCCGACTGGGTGATTACCGGAATGTGGGACGGTATGTATTCCAAAGTTGACCCGGAAAATAACAAGTACATTTATATTACAACACAATTTGGCTCCCATCAACGGGTAGACCAAGCAAAAGGCGAAAGAGTTTCCATTCTCCCGCAAGCGAATGAGAGTGAACCCTACAGATACACATGGACTACTCCGCTGGCGATATCTCCACACAACAGCGCAATAATCTATACCGGGGCCCAAAAGGTTTTACGGTCGTTAAACCGCGGAGAAACATGGGAGGAAATCAGTCCTGATCTGACAGACAATGACCCGGAAAAAACCTGGGGTAAAGGACATATTCAATATTGTACAATATCAACACTTGACGAATCTCCTGTAAAAGCAGGAATCATCTGGGCCGGCACCGATGACGGACATGTTCAGCTGACAACAGACTTTGGTCACACATGGACCGATCTCACTCCAAATCTGGTAAAGGCAGGAGCACCTGCTTCTATGTGGGTAAGTAAAGTTTTTCCATCAAACCATGACTCCGCAACCGCTTATATTTCGAAATGCGGATTTACAGATGATATAATGGACGCTCACGTTTATATTACCCGTGATTTTGGAAAAACCTGGAAAAAAATAACAAACGGATTACCCGGTTCACCGGTCAATGTAGTGATTGAAGACAAAAAAAATCCGAATTTACTTTTTGCAGGTAACGATTTGGGTGTATATGTTTCAACAAATAAGGGCGAAAACTGGCTGCCTTTTAAGGCAAATATGCCCAATGTGGTTGTTCGGGATATAATGATTCATCCACGGGAAAACGACTTGATCGTAGGTACCTATGGCCGTGCCGCCTGGATAACAGATATCAGTCCTTTGCAGCAACTCACTCCGGAGGTAGAAGCAAAAAAACTGCATCTGTTTGATATTGATTCCAAACCTCGGTTAAATTTTTCAGAACAAGCCCGGTGGGGAAATTACCAAATGACAGGAAGTAATCATCTTAACTCGCCAAACGAGCCAAATGGCCTGGAAATATGGTATTTAATGGAAAAAGATCTGCAAGAAGGAACCAAACTAAGCATCGCAAATAAAAACGGAGAAACCGTTTTTGAAAAAGAACTACCATACCAAAAAGGAATAAATAAAATTTACTGGAATACATTCAGGGCTAGTCCGGGTGAATACAAAATCACGCTAGAAAACGACAAAATTTTGGAAAGTAAAACCGGAATTGTGACAAAAAAATGGACATGGCCTGTTCTCAATTATTCAGGAAAAAACTAAACCATATTTTTAGCAAGACTATTTACTGACTATTTGTCGGAATTTCAAAACTCTTCATAATGGCAAACTTCTCAGGTCACCAGCCGTTATGAAGAGTTCATTTATGACAGTCAGAATACTTACGCAGATTGCAAACCCAAATATTTTGTATTTTTTTTCCCAATCAAACAACTGTGCTGAACTGTGCTGAAGCTATCCTTGCCACGAAACATGTTTTCTAACAGTTGATTAATTCGTATTTTTCGGCAAAATATTTTACATCATTACAACAACTTTATAGAAATGAAAAACTTAGCCAACATCATTTTATTAATTTCCCTATCTGTTAATACCTTATTTGCACAATCAGATTACAAGCCTACAGATAAAAATATTGAAAACCGCGAATGGTTTCAGGATGCAAAATTCGGACTTTTCATCCACTGGGGTGTTTATAGTATTCTGGGTGACGGAGAGTGGGTTATGAATAATCAAAAAATTCCTGTTTATCAGTATGAAAAGCTTCCATCGTTTTTTAATCCAACACAGTTTGATCCTGCCGAATGGGTTTCGATGGTAAAAAAAGCCGGGATGAAATACATTACCATTACCAGCAAGCACCACGACGGTTTTGCAATGTACGATTCAAAAGTGAGCGATTACAATATTGTTGACCGTACTCCGTATGGAAAGGACGTTTTGAAAATGTTAAAAGATGAATGTGACAAACAAGGAATCAAATTATTCTTTTATCACTCTCAACTCGACTGGCATCATCCCGACTATTTTCCGCTGGGCAGGACAGGACAAGGTTTCACCGGCAGACCAGACAACGGAAATTGGAATGATTACATTGATTACATGAATACGCAGCTTACTGAATTACTAACCAATTATGGCGAAGTTGGCGGAATTTGGTTTGACGGGATGTGGGACAAACCAAATGCAGATTGGCGACTGGACGAAACGTATTCGCTTATTCATAAATTGCAACCCGGAACACTGGTTGGAAGCAACCACCACATTTCTCCCATTCCGGGTGAAGATTTCCAAATGTTTGAACGTGACCTTCCCGGCGAAAACACCATGGGCTTTAACCAAACCGGAACTATTTCCGAGCTCCCTCTCGAAATGTGCGAAACCATGAATGGATCCTGGGGCTTTAATCTTCAGGATAAAAATTACAAGTCGTCAAAACGGTTAATCCAAACCATGGTAAAAGCAGCAGGTTACGGCGCTAATTTTTTGTTAAACACCGGTCTAATGCCAAACGGAAAAATCCAAACAGAAAATATAGACACTTTAGTGGTTATGGGAAAATGGTTAGATAAATATGGCGAAACCATTTACAACACACGAAGAGGTCCTATTAAACCGCAGGATTGGGGAGCAACAACCGTTGCAAAAGACGGCACTGTATTTATTCATCTGCTCGAAATGAAGGATGAAAACCTTCTTATTCCTGCACTTCCCGGCAAAATAAAATCGGCTACCTATTGGGCTAACGGCGAGAAAGTAAAATACAAAGAAACAGATTATGGAATTTTATTACACATTCCAAAAAGCAAGCAGGATAATGTGGATACGATATTAAGAATAAAGATGTAATCAATCATAAAAAAAGGAAAGCCGCAAAATGGCTTTCCTTTTTTTCTTTTATTCGGTTCGTTTTATTCAAACCAAATTTATTTCACTTTTTTTGGTTCCGGTCCCATTTCAAAATTAATTTTACCCCCTCCGGCCAAATCAAAATGATTTAATGAGTTCGACTGATATTCTTTGCCATTGAGCGTAATACCCTGGATATAAATATTCTCTTTACTATAGTTCGGTGCATTTATTTCCAGTAGTTTCCCGGATTGCATCCTAATTGTAACCTTTTTAAACTTAGAGCCACAAATTTGATACTCCGGCAATGCAGGACAAACCGGATAAAAACCGAGTGCTCCAAATACGTACCAAACCGACATTTCTCCTGCGTCATCATTTCCACTTAATCCTCCGGGACCGGTTCCGTATTCTTCATTCATAACATCGGCTACTATCTTTTGTGTTTTCCATGGCTGCCCTGAATAATTGTATAGAAATGGAATCTGATGTCCCGGCTCATTTCCATGCCAGTATTGTCCGACTTCGAAAAATTTATCGAGGTTAGTATTAAATGCATCTCTTCCCCCCATTAATTCAATTAATCCATCTACATCATGCGGAACATACCAATTGTATTGCCACGGTGTTCCTTCGGTTATAAAAGAAGTATGTTGGTCGCGTGTAAAATCTTTAGTAAAAGTTCCGTCGGCATGGCGTCCGTTCATGTTGTTCACCTTAGGGTCAAACACATTGCGGTAATTCTGTGCCCGTTTTATATAATAATTGTAATCTTCTGTTTTTTTCATTTTTTTTGCAATCTGCGCCAAAGCAAAATCATCATATGCATATTCAAGCGTACGCGAAACCTGTTCCCGTTTATGGAAGGCCTCCATTACCGAATCTTCCAATGGAATGTAGCCATATTTTAAATAAGATTTCAGTGCACGTCTTCCCTTGCCATCGGTATATTCAGCAAAGCTTTCCGGAGACTCATTTGCATTATGCTTTAATATTTCATAGTCTTCCTCCGTTAAATCAAGCACTCCTTTCGTATAAGCCTCTGCCACAATAGAAGTAACATGGTCACCAATCATTGCTGAAGTATAACTGTTCCATTTAGGGAAAATAGGCATCCACCCGCCTACCTGAGCCATGGTTAGAAGCGAGCGCACCATATCGGCATTTTCTTCCGGGACAATAAGACTATAAAATGCATGCATTGCCCTATAGGTATCCCAAACCGAAAAATCGCAGTAATAATTACCGTCGCAAATGGTATCGGTTTGCGCATTTCCATCAAAACGCGGATAAGTACCACTTACATCATTGTAAATACGGGGTTGCTGGAAACAATGGTACAGTGCTGTATAAAACTTCACTTTATCATCGTGATTATCCCCTTGTACAGCCAGTCTGGAAAGCAAATCGTTCCATGTTTTTTTAAGACTTTCTTTTGTCTTTTCAAAATCAAAATCCGGGATTTCTTCGTTCAAATTATTACGAGCTTCTTCAACACTCACAAACGAAGTACCTATTTTTACCCGAAGCACTTCTCCTTTTTTTACATCAAAAGAAAAATAAGCCCCAAGATTGGGCAGATTTTCAATGGTTAACTGCTTCTGATGAATATCGTCGCCGGAATAAACCCCATAAGAAACAGGCACTTTTTCAACCTGCATAACAAAGTAGCCTGAAAAACCTGCTTGTTTTCCCCATCCCTGATAAATCCGATGAACGGGGTTGTAGCCAACGATTTCATTATTATCGGCATTTACTTTCGCAAAACCCTCGCCCTCATCGCTGTTCGGGTTGATAACCAAATGCGCCGGGCCCTCGTTTTCAAAAGTAAACCGGAGCAAACCACAGCGTGTTGTAGCAGTCATTTCTGTCAAAATATTGTGATCAGGAAGATTAACATTGTAATAGTAAGGAGTTGCTGTTTCATTATCATGGGAATATGCAGAACCACGTTTGTCGGGATTGCAAACCAGGTCGCCGGAAACAGGCATTATGGCAAAGGAACCATACTCTTGCGTACACGAACCACTTAGCCAGTGCGAACCACGAAACCCGGTAATTATACTGTCTTTATAATAATATGCCGACATACATTTTGTTTCTACATTGTTGGTTTGAGGAGACCAATTGGTCATTCCAAACGGAACCGTTACCGAAGGTTGTACCTGTGCATTTTGTTCACTTCCTCCCCCATGCCGAAGTCCGGCAATGGTAGTTGTTTTTGCTGTTCCAATCATTGGATTTACATACTGTGTGAAATCAACCGGGGCATTTTCACTTTGTTTTGTTGAACATCCAAATCCGATTCCCAGAACAAAACCTAACAAATAAATTTTAATACGCATTTTTATTTTTG
This sequence comes from Maribellus comscasis, assembly GCF_009762775.1. GTDB lineage: Bacteria > Bacteroidota > Bacteroidia > Bacteroidales > Prolixibacteraceae > Draconibacterium > Draconibacterium comscasis. The sequence goes on from NZ_CP046401.1 coordinate 935,327, forward strand.
TTTAGTTGTATTTAAATTTCCCCTTACAATTTTCCCCAATCAGTATTTGCAGTGCTACTTAAAGTTAATTCCAACGTTCCGCCATTTTGAATATCCCGGTAATCAATCCATGATTTTAAAAATGGCTCTCCATTTAATGTAGCGCTTTCAATATAAATATCATCGGATGAATTTCGCCTGTTAATAATTTTAAATGACTTTTTATCTGCAAGCCGGATACTCACCTCTTCAAAAACAGAAGGAAGAATCCAGTATGAGGTTTCACCAATATTCCGGGGATACAATCCCATGGAAGACAAAACAAACCATGCCGACATGGTTCCTGCATCATCGTCCATTTCTTCAATATACCCTTCCGGTTCAGCTTTAAATACTTTTCCGATGTAAGGATTTTTCCATTTTTCATGAGTACCGTAATGGTTTACGGTGGGTTCCAAAAGAATTTGCCTTACTAACTTCTGCGATTTCCATGGTTCACCAAATTCATAATACAGAAACGGAACATGAATATCAGGTTGGTTTCCCACGTTAAATAAGTTATTTTCAAAAAAGTAATCCAACTGCGAAACACTTGCTTTTTTGCCGCCCATGGCATCTTCAATCCACGGGTAATCATAAGGAACAAACCAGCGGTACTGCCACAATGTTCCTTCATATAAACCGTCGCCGTGCATAACATCTGCATTCGCTCCCATAACTTTGAACTTATCGTCCCAAATGTTCCGATAATTTATTGCTTTCTCGTAAAACTCTTTTTGAAGTGCAACATCACCCAATTTACCAGCAATTTCGGAAAACGCCCACCAGTCATAACAAGCTTCCAGTATTTTGTCAGGAGAATCAACCGAAAGACTCTCAGCCTCCTTTTTCATTAAATGTAATACATCAGCCAACGGCTCATCCAGCAAATCTTTCCGGTAAGCATCAAGTAGAACAGGAATACTGTGTTCATTGCGAATCAATATAAAAGACTCGGTATCGGTTGGATCATCCGATTTTCCCTGTTTATAAAGCTGATACATGGAATGCATCATATTTTTATATTTTTCAGGATACAAAATCGAAAGTAATGGCATTTTTGAACGAAAAGTATCCCAAAGCGACCATCCGGAGTAATAACTACCATTATCAGAATGGTAGGTATTTCCATCGCTTCCACCATAAGAACCTGATTCATCAATAATATTGTACGGAGTTTGCGACGCGTGGTATAAATGAGTATAAAAAAGCGTTTTTAGCGTGTCGTTATCTGTTGTAACATTTACCCGGCCTAAATATTCCCGCCAGTTTTTTGCAGCAATTGCACGCATTTGATCAAAATTAATTTCTGCCGCTTCACTGTTCAGATTCTTTTCAGCTTCAGCTGTGCTTACCGATGACAGTCCAACTTTTATGATCTGTGTTTGAGAACTGTTCGCACTAAAATAGATATCAGCAATCCCTTTTGATTCCTTAATTTCGGCCGGTTTTTCTGCCAATTCTACAAAATAGTAAAACTTATAACTCCCCATTTTACAATTTCCCCTGCACTGAATCCAACCTTTTAAAAACCTATCGTTTTGAAATATATGCTTTTCATCAATAAAACCGGAGTAAGAGGTTTCAAAATGAATTCGGAAACCTGTTTTTTCTGTTTTGGGAAAGATAAAACGATAAATCCCTGCTGTTCTTGCAGCAGTTGCTTCGGCAATTATTCCGTTTCTCAACTTTACGGAATAAAAACCTGGCTCAGCCTTTTCTGTATTTTTATCCATTTCCGCACTTTCCTTTAAATTGTTTATAAAAGGAAAAATACGCAGGTTTCCACCTGTTCCGCTACATCCAACTCCTGATGCACGATTTTGCGAGAAACCCAAAAATTTCGTTGCATTATAATCGTATCCACAATGGTTTCCGGGATCAGTGTCGGGACCTGCCTTGATCATTCCAAATGGGATATTCGCTGAAGGATCGGTTTGCCCGTAATCACCGGCTGTTCCGATAAAAGGATTTACAAACTTGTTGTTCTCTCTCATGCTGGGCCTGCAGCTATTACATGAAATTAATGCCAGTGTGGTAAGTAATATAATGCAATACCTTTTCATAAAAATCAATTTTTAAAAATGTTATCTCCTCAAAGGAACCGACAAAACAAGCATCGATGTTTCAGTTGCTTTTGATAATTCACTGGCTCCATAACATTCACAACAGTCAGAGTTGAAATAAATAATGATTCTGTTCGATAAAAAAATGTAAACATACTGCAATAGATAGTTCTGTCATGCCGTATTTCCAATACTTTGAATTCTATTCAGCGTGCAAACAAAACAACACAAACAAATATTCTGATAACGACATCTTAAGCTTTTTTAATGCCCTTCCCATTTGCACTTCCACGGTGTTAACCGATAAGTTTAATTGCTCGGCTATTTCTTTATATTTCAATCCATGCTTACGATTTAACAAGAATATAGTTTTGCAGGCATCGGGTAACTGGTCAATAGCATCCTCGATCATTTGTTCCAGTTCTTTCAACTCCAGAGGATCGGTTGTATCAAAATAAGCTGAACTTGCCTTTAAAGAATTTAATTCAAAAGCCTTTTCTATTTCTATTTCAAAATATCTCTTTTTTTGCCTTAAATGATCGATGCATTTATTGCGGACGGAACGGAACAAATAGTTACGTACACTCTCTCTCACAAAAATTTTTTCTCTCTCTTCCCAAAGTCTCTCGAAACACTCGATAACTAAATCTTCTGCATAATTTTTGTCTTTTATTATGGATTCTGCATAAAGGCAAGCCGAATCAAAATAGAAATAAAAGATTTCTTTCAATTTATTCAGGTCATTGCCGGCAGGGTGATCTTCAAAGCCAATTTTTCTTTCAGAAAGACTCATTTATACAAAAATGCGAAAATATTTAGGCCATAATACAAAGAATTGAACTTTCAATCATAAAAAACAAAAGAAAAAGCCAATCCTGAAGGATACAGGATTGGCTCAAAACAGTATAATGTGTTAATTGTAAGCTTGATTCTGGTCTTGTTCCGACTGGGGAACCTGCCAGTAGCATGCTGAATACGGAGGTTGTATGGATGAAAAGTTTGATGCATCCCGATCGCCGATATACAGTGGTAATTGTTGTCCTATCAAATAATAGGTTCTGTCACCGTTTTCAGTCGCCAGTTCTTTTATTCGTTCGTTATCAATAGCAGCTTTTGTAATGTCAGCCGCTGCGATGTTATCCAAACCGGCCCTGTTTCGAACCATATTTAAATCGGCAGCTGCCCCTTGAGAATCGTTATTATTCAAACGTATAAGTGCGCGGGTAAGATAAATCTCGGCCAAACGAATCAATGGTCTGTTTGAGCGGCGCGCATCCGATGCCCTGAAGTATTTATAACTCCAAACCAACGGAGGAACCAGATCCGAACGTGGATCCACATCGTATCTATAATACAACTGAGTGTACCTTTTGTCGTTTTGTGCTTCTTCCGTTTCAGCATGATTTTCATCCATCCATCCCACCTGCATCATTGCACTGTATGACATAGCCTGACTTGACCATGAAGACTGGGCATCTCTGGCATAATGATTTCTTGAAAAGATGGATTCAATGCGCCCGTAAGCTCCGGATGTTTCTTCGCAGGCAGTTTGCCAAATTACTTCTTTTCCCCAACCATCAGCTCCGTTTTTATTAAAAGCTTCAATCGGATCTTCTGTCAAATCATATATGCTGCTGCCGTTGCTAATAATATAATTGCATTCCGCCTCTGCCTTGGCGTGCTCTCCTTTTATAAAATAGAGCCGCATCAACATTGCCGAAGCTGCAAATTTATTGGCCCGTGCCCTTGCATTTGATTCATTTATAACAGAGGTGTTATCTTCATAAAGCAATTCTTTTGCATTTGTCCAATCATTCTCTATGGCTTCATAAACTTCTGCAACAGTTCCCAGTGTTGGATTTTTCAATTCTTCAGAAGAATTTGAAAACTCAAGTCGTAAAGTAAAAAAACGACCATCATTGCTGCCGTTGGGATCATATGGAGGTGCATACATGCGGGCGAGATACCAATAGGCGAGTCCACGCATAAATAGTAATTCCCCTTTTAATTGGTTCACTTTATTCTTATCTGTCTGTGTCATGCCGGGGAAAGGTTCCTCACCATTTTCTTCGGCATCACTTAACATTTGCAAAGGGCCATTGCAGGCAGTTATTATTTCGTAACATTTTAAAAAAGCTCCCTCCATTTCATTGATGCAAGCTGCTTCGCTGAAATCACGATTGTAATAAGCAGCCGAGTTACTTGCCCCCACAAACTGTGGTATGTATAAAGCCAGATCCGATTCAGTGAAATTTTTTAGCGCGATGGTTCCAAACGGGTTGTCCCAAGGGCCTTTATTCAGTAAATAATAGGGTTCTCTTACACCCAGTTCCAGCTCGCTCACGTTTGTCCATGGGAATTGGTTGGGTCTTTCTAACTCGAAGAAAGAATCCTGATCGCAGGAAATTCCTGCAAGGGTAATAAATACCAGTATTAAATATTTCTTTATATTATTCATTGTGATAATTCTTTGCATGATTTAAAAATTAATATTTAATCCCAGGCTGTAAGTTCGTGCCTGCGGTATAGAGGAATAACTAACCAGGCTCGCTCCGGTTGTTTGGTCTATTCCTACTTCCGGATCGTAACCAGAGAATTTGGTCAAAGTAAAAAGGTTGGTTACATTCAGAGCCACACGCATTGATTGCATTTTCATTTTTGAGGCAATCTTTACCGGCAAAGTATAACCTACCGACAAATTTTTCAGCTTGAGATAATCACCTTTTTCAAGGTACATGGAAGAAATAAATTTTTCTTCGCTACCATATGTAACCGGCTCTTCAGTGGGGTTTCCTTCGTTATCGTAAAAATGCTGAACATTCATAACTACACGCGGCCACTTTGCATTATCCCCCGGGTTCTGCCAGGCATCTGTAAGCAATTTGTTTGAAAGAGCACGTACCCCGCGGTTAGGTGTAAGAGTACTTTGAAGCAAACGGTTGTATATATAATTGCCAGCAGCAAAACTAAAATTCATGGCCACATCGAAACTTTTATATGCAAAACGGCTGTTAAAGCCACCAACAAATTTCGGCAACGACGTTTTCCCGTCAAGAATCATACGGTTATTGGCCAGATTACCAGTTGTTGCGGGAATAATATTCCCGGTATGCGAAGTTGTTCCATCCTCGTTTTCCTGTACTTCATAAATCATTGGAATTCCTTTTTCCGGGTCAACCCCCGCTGACTCCGCCATATACCAGTTTCCAAGAGGAAGGCCGGTTTTAAAAATAGTTATTACCTGGTCTTCACTGCTCTCCATCTGAGTAATTCCAACATTATTGGCATCTGATTCCGGATCCAGCGCTTTAATTTTGTTTTTGTTATACGACACATTAAAAGCCAAATCCCACTTAAAAACGCCATTCAAAATATTGGCATCTACATTAAATTCTACACCACGGTTTTCCATATCTCCCACATTTTGCCAAATAATATTTCCACCGGAAATCCCAGCAGAGTATGGAAGGGCAACTGCTAAAAGCATATCTTCTACCGTCTGTACGTAATAAGCCAAAGATCCGTTTATCCGGTTGTTAAACAGGCCATAATCTACGCCAAAATCCAGCGTACTGGTTGTTTCCCACTTGATATCTGAGTTTCCAACACTTACAAATTCGGTACTTGGAATTCCTAATGTATTGCTGGTCCGCACAGAATAATAGTCGGAAGTAATACCACTTGGAATATTCGTATTACCGGTTTGACCATAACTTCCCCGGAGCTTTAACATGCTAACTGTTTGGGATTTAAAAAAATCTTCTTCGGAGATAATCCATCCGGCAGAACCGGAAGCAAACGTTGCCCACCTATTTTCTGAAGTGAATTTAGAGATCCCGTCACGACGAATACTTCCTCCGACAATATACTTGTCTTTAAACTTGTAATTCAACCGGCCAAAATAACCCCGCAAATAACTTTCATCTCCTAAATAGCTGTATCCTTTTATTGATTCAGGTTTTCCAACTTCGTGAAAACTGCCCACCAATGCTTCACTTTCCAAGTAAGTATAATGACTGGAAGAGCGTGTATTCTCAACTCCTGCGACAACATTCAACCAGTGGGCTTCACCAAAAGTTTTATCATAATTAAAGAACGAATTATAATTTATTACCGTTGTACGGTCTTTGCTTTCTTTAGCGATTGCCCCGTCGATACGTATACCGTCACCTCTCCATGATCTTCCCTTGTTGTACACAAGGTTGGCGCCAAATTCTCCTTTTAATGTTAAACCTTCCATTATTTGAAGAGTTCCATTCAATCCCTGCAGAACATTTAAGGTTTGAAGGTTACTCTCGCTGTTGAGTGGTGAAATCCCCGCCAGAGCATTTGCTCCCGATAAAGGATTCCAAAAACCATTCACCCCGGTATCGGTATCATCGTATACTTTCATCCATGGCAAAGAATAGGCATTTACCTGTGCCCAGCCACCGGCAGCTCCTTTCCCATCTTTTGATTTTACACGGTTATTGTCTGCAAAAGAAACAAATCCGCGGTAATTCAACTTAAATGCATCAAAAAGATTATAATTCAGATTTGAGTTAACTGATATTGTTTCTAAATCGCTGTATTTTATGATACTATTATCTTTTCTGTATCGTAAGGATAAATACGAATTTCCTTTTTCCGTTCCCTGGGTTGCTGAAACATTTGCTTCAACAAATGAACCTGTCCGGCTAACCAAATCGCCCCAATCGGTATCGGTTGCCAATGCCTCATCCCTTGTCATAGTAGCCACCATTCCATCCAGTTGATTCAGGGATGTTTGAGGATCAAAAACTCCCGAAAGTCCGCTGTTTGCATACGCCCTGTCCATTATTTCAATATACTCGCTTCCCGAAGCCAGGCCAATATCCCGGTTAGCCCAGTTACTAACACCCGATTTCAAATCTACATTAAAAGACATCTTTCCTTTCTTACCCGATTTCGTGGTTACCAGAATTACCCCGTTGGAACCACGCGAACCATAAATTGAAGTTGCGGCTGCGTCTTTTAAAACCTGTATCGATTCAATGTCTGACGGGTTTATCAACGACATTACATTTTGTGATGTTTCACCATCATATGCACGACCGGCTGAACCACTTACAATAGGAATTCCATCTACAATCCATAAGGGATCGGTTCCTGAAGAAATGGAGCTCACTCCGCGAATTTTTATCTGAACCGGAGCTCCGGGAACTCCCGACTCGCTGGATACCATCAAGCCCGGAGCCATACCCTGCAGTGCTGCATCAAATGAAGATGCAGCAGTAGTTTTTAAAATTTCGTCGCTGGTAATGGTTGATATTGACCCAATAATATCACGTTTTTTCTGTGTTCCGTATCCAATTGCAATTACTTCCTCCAATCCAACTACTGATGGCTGCAATTTTACACTAATCGCTGTACGGTTCCCTACTTCCACTTCCGTCGACTCAAACCCGACAAATGAAAAGACCAGGACAGAAGAGGCGTCGTCAACGTTTATATTAAAATTGCCATCTCCGTTGGTTACAGTACCCTTCATTGTACCTTTCAAAAGAACTGTTACCCCAGGCAGCGGTTCTCCTTTTTCATCAACAACATTTCCTTTAATTGCCTTCCCCGACTGTTCTCCCGGGAGAAATACAATTAGGTTATCTTCCAGAATTTTATACGAAACTTCATCGTTTGGAAAAATCTGATGCAAAATCTCTTCGATGTTTCGCTCCTTTGCCCTGAGCGTTACAATTTTTTCGTCATTAAACAATTTATCATCATAAACAAACCGAAAATAGGTTTGATTTTCGATTACATTAAAAGCCTCTGTAATGGTAACATCTTTTAAGTCGAGACTAATTTTTGTGCTTTGTGAATAAACCGATGCACTTGCAGTTAGCACCGAAAACAAAATCAAGATTAAACTTAACCTCATAATCAAAATGGTTTTTTTGAAACAACCGCCAGGCCATGCCCAACGTTCGTTAATACGTTTTTTTTTCATACTTTTAAACTGTTATAATGTTATTAACAAAATTGCCCCTTACGGGCGATTGACCTGCCGGGGAATGTGGCGTTTCCCGGCATTTCATTTAATTTACTTTGATTGCATTTTATTTGGTTTATAGCGAATAGATATTTGATTCAGGCTTATTTCATAGTCGATGGATGAAGTGAGGCTTAAAGCATAAAGAACCTGCTCAATGGTTTCATTTTTAAAATTTGCATTGATCAATACTTCTTTTGCCATTTCATCTTCAATACGAATGTTTACGTTGAAATGTCTTTCAAGACTTAACGCAATATCCTCCAACCGATCTTTTCGAAAAATCAGCTTACCATCTTTCCATGATGAATAATCAGCAGGATTTACTTTTCTCGCGATTAGGTAATTTGACTCCTGGTAGCGCACCTCTTCATCTTTTTCTACCGTTTTTTTATACTCTCTTTTTAAATTTTCCGAAGAAATTTCCCCGGTCCCTTTCACATAAGTAACTTTCTGATTGGGCGAAAGTGTTACAATTTGTCTGTTTTCATTTTTACCGATTTCGTAAATATTTATTTTTCCTTCTTTTAATGTCGTTTCAATTACATCGTCAGTTTCATAAGATTTTACATTGAATTGCGTTCCCAATACACGAATAAAAATATTGGAAGAATAAACATTGAAGTATTTATCTTTACTTTTTGAAACATCAAAAAACGCTTCGCCATTGAGAAAAACATCTCTCGATTCCTTATTGAAATCTTCAGCCAAAGTAAGCTTACTCCCTCCGTTTAACCATACCTTTGTACTATCACTCAAAACAGCAAAAGTGCGGGCACCTTTTGCAGCAGATATCTCACAAACAGGGGATGATATATCGTCAGCACCCAACTGTAACAGATAATTAATAAAAAAGCCGGAGAGAAACGCAAATAAAATTACAGCAGCCCAACGGAGTATTTTAACTCCCAAGAGATGATGGTTTTTACGGGGTGCGGGAGTAGTAATATTTTTTTGCAGGCGAAACCAATTTTCATCTTTATTAAAACCGGGATTTAAAGTACCAGACAAGAGATAATTATCTTTTATCTGCCTGAAAAATTCCTTATTCTCCTGAGTTGCTTCAATAAATGCGAGTAACTGTTTGTTTTCCTCTACCGAAGTATCACCTGCTAAATATCTGGCAATTAATCGTTCTAGCTCATCATTCATATCAAAGTTATGTCTGGTTACATATAAATGACGAAATCTGTTAAAAAAACCATTACACTCAGTATGTTTTTTTGAGACTATTTTTCACAAAAAAACCACACTTCCAACATATAATACTATTTTCCAGGAAACTACAAGAAGAAAAAAATTACGCAAACCACTTTCGCTCTCTTTTCAGAGAAGAGTTTAAAGTATCATGAACAATATTTGCATTTTCGATAACCTGAAAATCAAACATTCCCACACAGGTAAAATCCGCTCCGTTTTCATAAGCAAATCGTATTCCATCCTGCGGTTTTATTGCGCCTGCAGCCAAAACTTTGTAAGCAATCCACGGCACTTCGCAGTTATCAAAAAAAGCCTTTGTTTCATCTGCTGAGACACACCAAAGGTTATCATGAAATTTATCGTGTTGGGTATAATTCTCTTTCTCTTCCACAATTTGTCTTCTGTTTTCAACAGGGTGAGCCGACCAGTAGTTGTCGTGATGGAATGTTTTCATAAAAAAATCAACTTCAATATTCTGTTCCATACAGGTTTGCGGTACTTTGAGATAGTGAGCGGCAACTCCGCCAATCAGCCCGTTTTTACGAATAAATTCTATGGGAAGAACTAAATCTTCCAGGCGGTTTTCGTAAACAATCTGGTCTGCAATATTTCCCATCACAAAAGCACCAACGGCACCATTGTCAATAGCCAATTGTATATTCGACAAATCCTTCCCTTTTGGATAAGTTTGAGCCAGCCACTGAATTTTTCCACCTCGTCTTCGGTACTCTTTTAAAACCCGTATTGTATTTTCATCCGTCCGCATAATTGTTGCATTAATTCCACAAGCTTCATAAATCCAAAGGGTTTCAATAATTTTTTCATCAGTAAAATAGGTTTTGATGAGCGGAGAAACATATACCAGGTCACGCGAATGGGCAAAACCGCTAACCAAATTTCCTCCGGGAATTATCCTGCTCAACTCCAAATGTTTTATTTTTCCCTTTGGAACTTCACCTTTCAACTGCGATAAGTCAATATTCTTTGCAGTAAGCATTGAAGCGCTGGTAACTGCATCAACATTAGCCAAATTTTTTTCTTCAAAACTTAACCAACCTTGTTTCTTCGCCATCCCAAAAAAGGCACCTCCCATAAATGGAACAACTGCCAGATTCTTTATCATCTCGCGACGGGAACTCACAAGTTGTTCAGGAATTTCATGATTCATTTCTTTGGGAAATTTCTGTTCCTTTCTCTTTACCCAAATTATTTCCAGATAATTATCCAAACCATACATCGTATCTTTCCGTAATGTAGCTATCAACAACAGCATAGCTGCTTCAATCAGATTTTTGTTTATTATAAAATAATGCCCGTCAACAACTCCTTTTGAAAAAACAAATGGAGGGCTGGCAACATAATACAGCAGCAACAATAATAATCCGCTAATACTAGCTATTCGCGTAAAAAGCCCAAGAAACAATCCCACTCCAATCAAAATTAATCCCCAGACATTCAAAAAATCGACCACAGCCAAAGCGGATGGATTTCCGATAATTTGATGGAAGATACCTGAAAACAACCATTTCGAATCCATTAAATAGGAAGCTGAAGACCAGCCTGGAGTAGCCAATTTCGAAATCCCTTCGTAAAGAAAATGCCATCCGATTAATATTCGAATTAAACTTATAATTATCTGTATTTGCAAAGGATAAGTTCTCTTTGATTCTTTCATCGGAGTATCTTGTTTAGTTAAATTTGTCTCGAAGTTACATTTTTTGATATAAAAACAATTTTCGAACAGGAACAAAAAAGACACAAAACACAAAATGAAATTCGTAAAATATACCGGCGTTTACCTGTCGAAAAAAAACGGAATTAAAAAAGCTTTTCATAAAATGGCCGAACGAACTCTTTTTTGGAATATTTTTATACTTCTCTTAATAGTTTGTCAAACTTTTGGAAAAAACCGGATCTAATGGATAATTTAGTAATTAAACCACTGACTCACACACCAGTAAAATTGATAAACCAAGTGTTTAATGACGCTTTTTCCGATTACGAAGTTCAAATTGTAATGCCTTTGGAAAGACTTTTGGAAATGATGAAGACGAGGGATCTCAAACCTGAATATTCAATGGGCTGCTTTAAAGGCGACCGTTTAGTCGGATTTATTCTAACCGGATTTCGCGAAATTGATGGTAAAAAATATGCTTACGACGGAGGCACCGGTGTTGTTAAGGACTTCAGACGAAAAGGAATCGGTGAAAAGCTACTGCTGGAACTGATTGAATTTCTGAAGAAAAAACAATTTAGCTATTTTGTTTTGGAAGTATTGGAAAACAACACACCTGCAATAAAACTTTATGCAAAACACGGTTTTGTAAAAACACGCCGACTGGAATGTTTTGAAATTCAAAAAAAGAAATTACCGGAACCGACTTCCGAAGCGTTTACTTTTAATCATGACATTTCTCTTTTGCAACAACTCACAACCCCACACTATTCTTTATTTGAACCAACATGGCAAAACAGTTTTACATCCATTTGGAATGCCAGTGAGAATTACAAATTCTCAGCACTAACAATCGATAACCATGTTCTTGCTTTTGGATTTATTCATAAAACCAAGGGTGATATTCCTCAAATTGGAATCCTTAATAACTGGAAAAACAAGGGATTGGAACAGCCCTTAATTACGAATTTGGCTCAATTTACCTTGAGTGAAAAAATTCTAATGCTGAATGTGGAAGAAAACAACTACCTGACAGAAAAGTTACCGGAAATAAACTTTGAAAATATGATCAACCAATTTGAAATGATTTTTAGATTTTAAGTTGCAGCCCGTTTTACATAACTTCGGAACAACAATCCAATATGATTTAAATCATTCTTTTTTAAACTCATTCTATATTAGCTTATTTTCATTTTAACATATTTAATTATCTATATATTTAACCTCCTTTTTAGAAAAATACTTTAATTAGAATGCAACTTTTACGGAATTTTTTTGTTAAATTTTGTGACGAATCATCAGGGAATTCAATTAAAAAAACTATATAACATATGTTTGATTTAGACCTTATAAAAAGTGTATACTCCGGACTAGCCGGAAAAATCGAAAAAAGTAAAAAAACTTTAAACCGGCCGATGACTTATGCCGAAAAAATCCTTTATGCACATTTATATGAAACACAAGAACTTGACGCCTTTAAAAGAGGAGCAGATTATGTAGATTTTGCCCCCGACAGAGTGGCTATGCAGGATGCTACCGCTCAGATGGCGTTGCTTCAGTTTATGAATTCAGGGAAAAACACTACTGCTGTTCCGTCAACCGTTCATTGCGATCATCTTATTCAGGCGCAGGTAGAAGGAAAAACCGACCTGAATGTAGCCCAAAATGCCAATAAAGAGGTTTTTGATTTTCTGGAATCTGTATCAAACAAATACGGAATTGGTTTTTGGAAACCAGGTGCCGGAATTATTCATCAGGTTGTTTTGGAAAACTACGCTTTCCCGGGCGGAATGATGATTGGAACTGACTCGCACACGCCGAATGCCGGCGGACTTGGAATGGTTGCCATTGGTGTTGGCGGAGCCGACGCAGTTGATGTGATGGCAGGAATGCCCTGGGAATTAAAAATGCCAAAACTAATTGGTGTAAAATTAACCGGGAAACTGAACGGATGGTCAGCACCAAAAGATATTATATTAAAAGTTGCAGGTATTTTAACGGTAAAAGGTGGCACCGGTGCAATTATTGAATATTTTGGCGAAGGTGCCAGATCTTTGTCGGCAACTGGAAAAGGAACCATTTGTAATATGGGTGCTGAAGTTGGTGCTACAACCAGTTTATTTGCTTTCGACGAAAGTATGGCGCGCTATTTGAAAGCTACCGGCAGAGAAGAAGTGGCGGAGCTGGCTAACGATATGAAAGAATATTTGAAAGCAGATCCGGAAGTATATGAAAATCCGGAGGTGTATTACAATGAATTAATCGAAATTAATCTTTCAGAGCTTACTCCTCACGTAAACGGGCCATTTACACCCGACCGTGCAACGCCAATTTCGGAAATGGGAAAAACCGCACGTGAAAGCGGCTGGCCCCTGAATGTTTCGGTTGGTTTAATAGGAAGTTGTACCAATTCATCTTACGAAGATATTTCAAGAGCCGCTTCAATTGCAAAACAGGCGGTTGATAAAGGGTTAAAAGTAAAATCGGAGTTTACAATTACCCCGGGATCGGAACAAGTGCGCTACACTATAGAACGCGACGGTTTTATCAGTACTTTTGAAAATATGGGTGGAAAGGTATTTGCCAATGCATGTGGTCCCTGTATCGGTCAGTGGGCTCGTCCGGGAGCCGACAAGCAGGAGAAAAATACCATCGTTCACTCCTTTAACCGGAATTTTTCAAAACGTGCCGATGGAAATCCAAATACACATGCATTTGTTACATCGCCTGAATTGGTGACTGCTCTTGCCATTGCCGGTACACTGGACTTTAACCCGGTTACCGATTCTCTTATAAATGAAAAGGGAGAACAGGTGAAACTGGATCCGCCTACAGGATTTGAATTGCCTTCCAATGGATTTGCCGTAGAAGATGCGGGTTATCAGGAACCGGCAGAAGACGGCTCAAAAGTAGAAGTGAATGTAGCTCCGGATTCAAACCGTTTGCAATTGCTCTCTCCTTTTAAAGCCTGGGACGGAAAAAATATTGAAGGAGCTAAACTTCTCATAAAAGCACTTGGTAAATGCACAACCGACCATATTTCAATGGCAGGTCCCTGGTTACGGTTCCGAGGACACCTGGATAATATTTCCAACAACATGCTGATTGGAGCTGTAAACGCATTTAACAGCGAAACCAATTCTATAAAAAATCAGCTTACCGGTGAATATGACCAGGTTCCGAAAGTTCAGCGAAAATACAAAGAGAAAGGTACCTCAACCGTTGTAGTTGGCGACCATAATTACGGCGAAGGCTCATCGCGGGAACATGCTGCAATGGAACCACGACACCTGGGAGTTCGTGCAGTAATTGTAAAATCGTTTGCCCGGATTCATGAAACCAACCTCAAAAAACAGGGAATGCTGGCTTTGACATTTGTAAATGAAGAAGATTACGATCTGATTCAGGAAGACGACACCTTCAATTTTACAGATTTGGTGGGCTTTGCACCGGGAAAGAACTTACATATTGAAGTTATTCATTCTGATGGCGCGAAAGATATGATTGAAGTAAGTCATACCTACAATGCACAACAGATTGAGTGGTTCAAAGCGGGGTCAGCACTGAACTTAATTCGAAAACAAAATAATTAAGGAATATTCGCCTAAAATTGAATAAACGGAATAGTGAGGAGTGATAACTACGCGTTTTTCACTCCTAAAAATTATTCAACAAATATAATTCATAAAAAAACGAAAATATGCAGAAAATTAAGGTTCAAAATCCGGTAGTAGAACTGGATGGTGATGAAATGACCCGGGTAATCTGGGATTTTATTAAGCAAAAATTGATTCTTCCTTATCTCGATGTCGATTTAAAATATTACGATCTGGGAATGGAACACCGCGACGCCACAGATGACCAGGTAACTATTGATGCAGCCTTGGCTATAAAAAAATATGGAGTAGGTGTAAAATGTGCAACCATTACTCCCGATGAAGCACGCGTTGAAGAATTTGACCTAAAAAAAATGTGGAAATCGCCCAACGGCACCATTCGTAATATTTTAGGGGGAACTGTTTTTCGTGAACCTATAATGATAAAAAATGTGCCACGTCTTGTTCCGGGATGGAAACAGCCAATTTGTATCGGCCGCCATGCTTTTGGAGACCAGTACAAGGCAACGGATTTTCTGACAAAAGGAAAAGGTAAACTAACCATTACATTTACACCTGAAGACGGGAGTGAGCCGGTTTCACACGAAGTTTTTGATTTCGAGGGCGACGGTTTGGCAATGGCAATGTACAATACGGATGATTCAATTCGCGGGTTCGCACGTTCTTGTATGAACCAGGCCTTAGATAAAAAGTGGCCCCTGTACATGTCGACAAAAAATACCATCCTGAAAGCTTACGACGGAAGATTTAAAGATCTTTTCCAGGAAATTTTTGAGACTGAATTCAAAGAACAGTTTGAAGAGGCCGGTATAACATACGAACATCGGTTAATTGATGATATGGTTGCCGCAGCCCTAAAATGGGAAGGCGGATTTGTTTGGGCCTGTAAGAATTATGATGGCGATGTGCAAAGTGATACCGTTGCGCAAGGTTTTGGTTCACTTGGACTAATGACATCCACCCTGGTAACCCCCGACGGAGAAACAATGGAAGCCGAAGCTGCTCATGGTACCGTTACCCGTCATTACCGTCAGCATCAACAAGGAAAACCAACATCAACCAACCCCATTGCATCGATTTTTGCGTGGACCCGAGGTTTGGCTTTCCGGGGAAAACTGGATGACAATAAAGAACTCATTGATTTTGCTCACGCGCTTGAACAGGTTTGTATTGAAACCGTAGAGAGTGGAAAGATGACCAAAGATTTGGCTTTGATTATTCACGGCAAAGATTTAAAGGAAGAACATTACCTGACAACAGAGGAATTTCTTTCAGCACTGGATGAAAACCTGCAGATTAAACTAAATCAATAGTTTAAGAAAATAAAACAAATTTCTTATCTTAGGATAATTTGATAGTTACGAATGACAGACACTACACAAATACAAAACGGACAACTTCAAGTACCCGGCAAGCCTGTAATTCCTTTTATTGAAGGAGATGGGATTGGCAAAGATATTTCATTGCCTTCGCAAAAAGTACTTGATGCCGCCGTTGAAAAAGCATACGGAAATTCGAGAAAGATTATTTGGAAAGAAGTTTTAGCAGGAGAGAAAGCGTTTCGGGAAACCGGAAATTACCTGCCGGATGAAACGATTGAAGCTTTTAGAGAACATTTAATCGGTATTAAAGGTCCATTACAAACACCCGTCGGCGAAGGAATCCGCTCACTCAATGTAGCACTTCGGCAAACACTTGATCTTTTTGTTTGTCTCCGCCCCGTACGTTGGTTTAAGGGAGTACCTTCACCGGTGCGTTTCCCATCCCTGGTGGATATGCATATTTTCCGTGAAAATACAGAGGATATATATGCCGGCATTGAATACATGACCGGTGAACTGGATGCAAAAAAGTTCAGAGACTTTTTAGTTAATGAAATGGGCGTGGACAAGATTCGTTTCCCCGAATCTTCGTCTTTTGGTATAAAACCGGTTTCAAAAGAAGGTTCCGAAAGATTAATCAGGGCTGCCATCAAATATGCAATTCAAAGGCAACTTCCTTCGGTTACCCTTGTTCACAAAGGGAATATTATGAAATTTACCGAAGGGGCTTTCAAAATTTGGGGATATGATTTGGCCGAAAACGAATTTGCCAACCACACTTTTACGTGGAGACAATTCGAAAACATCAAAAAAGAAAAAGGCCAGATGGATGCCGAAAAAGCGCTGAATGAAGCAAAGAAAGCAGGGAAAGTAATTGTAAAAGACGTAATTACTGATGCTTTCCTTCAGGAGTCGTTGTTACGCCCCTACGATCATTCAGTGATTGCAACAATGAACTTGAACGGTGATTATATTTCTGACCAACTTGCAGCTATGGTTGGGGGAATCGGAATTTCTCCGGGTGCCAATATCAATTACAAAAATGGATATGCCATTTTTGAAGCAACACATGGAACCGCTCCCAATATTGCCGGAACCGGCAATGCAAATCCAAGCTCACTTATTCTTTCCGGCGTAATGATGCTGGAATATATGGGATGGGATGAAGCAGCTGAACACGTTTACGATGCAATGGAACACACTTTTGCAAAACGAAGAGTTACATCTGATTTATACGCTCAAATGGAAGGAGCGACATTGATGACCACTTCTGAGTTTGCCGAAGAGATAATTAAAAATATGCATTGACATTCACGATAATTAATAACAAATACAAATACAATGGAATATATTAAGTACAGATTTTATCAAAAAGCCAGCAGATGCTCCAAAGAATTCCAGCGTCTAAAAAGCGAACACGCCGATGTGGTTTTGGGCCAGGTAACACTTGGACAAGTTTTAACAGGAATGAAAGGAATTCCTTTACTGGTTACCGACACTTCAAAATTAGACCCGGAAGAAGGTATTCGTTTTAAAGGATATTCAATTCCTGAATTACAGCAAAAATTACCAAAAATTAATCCGGAAGGGGAACCAATTCCGGAAGGATTGTTCTACCTGATGTTAATTGGCGAGATCCCGTCGCAGGAAGACGCTTTAAATCTTTCAAAAGACTGGGCTACACGTTCACATGTGCCACAGCATGTTTTTGATGTTATTGATGCCATGCCAAAAACTTCGAAACCAATGACTCAGTTTAGTGCTGCGATAGTTTCAATGGCTACGGAATCAATCTTCCAAAAAGCATATCGGGCAGGAGTTGGTAAAAAATTCTATTGGGATGCTACCTACGAAGATGTTATGAACCTTATTGCACGATTGCCTCGTATAGCAGCCTATATTTATCGTCGTCAATTCCACAACAGCGACCATATCGAACCAAACCCAAGGATGGACTGGGCTGGAAACCTGGCTCACATGATGGGATTTGATTCCGAAGATATTCGTCGCTTATTCCGCCTGTATATGATAATTCACGCCGACCACGAAGGTGGAAACGTTTCGGCACACACGGCACATCTCGTAGGTTCTGCTTTAAGCAATCCGTATTATGCTTATTCTGCGGCAATGAACGGACTTGCAGGTCCTCTTCATGGTTTTGCCAACCAGGATGTTATTTTCTGGATGTTCGAAATGCTTGAAGATTTGGATACCGATACGCCAACCGACGAACAAGTTGAAGCATACTGCAAAAAAACATTGGAAGAAGGAAGAGTTATTCCCGGATACGGACATGCTGTTCTTCGTAAAACTGACCCAAGATTTACCGCCCAGCAGGACTTCGCGAACAAATACATCAAAGACGACAAAATGGTAAACCTTGCCAATCAGTTGTACAAGGTTGTTCCTCCAATTCTGGGTTCTATTGGTAAAATTAAAAACCCGTGGCCTAATGTTGATGCCTACAGTGGTTCACTTCTTTACCATTACGGAATTAAAGAATATACCTTCTACACCGTGTTATTTGGTGTATCAAGAGCCTTAGGTGTGCTTGCATCGTTGGTTAACGATCGCATTTACGGTATGCCTATTGAACGACCAACATCTCATCCCTTGAGCTGGTTTTTGGAACAGGCTCAGGGCGAAAAAGGAAGTTGTTAAAAATAAAATAACTCAAAAAAAGCCGGTGGTGCCGGCTTTTTTTTGCCTGGATTGAAAGCCAAACAGAATTTCACCATCTATCTAAACTTTACTGAAGTTGCCATTTAAAATTTGAATTTTTAAGAATTTCAAAAGACAATTGGCAAACCACTATTCACAGAAACCGATTTGAAGGTTACACAACAAACCAATAACTGCAGAAGAAAATCCGACAAACCTCTCCCCCAGCCAGATTGATTAAGTCAGAGTAATTTTTCAGCTAAACCAATCACTTCCTGATTTGTTAGAAAAGTATTCAGAAAATATGTAATATGCAATTAAATAAAGCGATACAAAACAGATGGAGCCCGCGCGGATTTAGTAAAACTCCTGTTTCCGATGAAATGATAAAATTGTTATTTGAAGCTGCTCGCTGGGCCCCTTCTTCCAGAAATGAGCAACCCTGGACTTATTTTTTTGCTCAGCGGGAAAACTCAAAAATATTTGATGAATTTGTCGGGCTTTTAACCGGAAATAACCCGTTATGGGCAAAAGATGCACAGGTTTTAATAATATCGGTAATGAGTAAAATATCAAGTTATAACAACCAACCCAATGGAAAAGCGCTTCACGATATGGGTGCAGCAAGTGTTTCAATGGCTGTACAGGCAGCTGAAATGGGAATACAAATACACCAAATGGGAGGATTCGACAAACAAAAAGCATCGGAGTATCTACAACTCGACACACAACGTTTTGAACCGGTAACAATGATTGCAGTTGGATATCCTATTGAAGAAAAACTTGGCTCGGAGGATCAGAAAAACAGAAAAGCTCAGCATCAAACCAGGAAAGAACTCAGTGAATTTGTATTTCAAAAAACAGATTAATTATACTCAAAAAGAAAAGTTATAAAACCAACAAAATAAAATAACGACACAAAATTTTTTTCGATATAAAAAACATAAATAGCTTTGATTGGAAAGGAAACTATCCAACCCAAAACCGATATCCAAAGTTGTGAATATTGAAATGGAAGTGTTCTCTCAAAAAACAAAAAAAATGGAAAAGTATTTTCTTCACGGTAAACTGACAGCCAAAAACGGACAAAGTGAGCAGCTTGTTAAAATTTTACTTAAAGCATCGGAAAATATGAAAGCAACAAAAGGTTGCCGCCTATATGTAATCAGTATGTGCAATGATGAAAAAGAAAACATTTGGATCACCGAAATTTGGGACAGCAAATATGACCATGACAATTCTTTAAAAAATAAGAAAAACAAAGAACTGATAATGCAAGCTATACCACTTCTGGAAAGTAGCCCTGAAAAAGGTCAGGAGCTGAAATTCCTAGGAGGATTTGGAATCTAATATACTTTTAGTCATTTAAATATATCCTGTCTATCATCCCTAAAACACTCGATACCAGCAAAAAACAACCAGCCGCAAATAATAATTTTAAAAGATACACCTTCAAAAACCAACCCGATTCTTTGAGCATAAATTAATGCGAAACACGCAACCTTTATGTTAAAAAGTAATCTTATGTTATAACTTTTACAATTAAACAAACAGAAAATGAAAAATGTAGTTCTTAAGTGTTCATTCATTTTGACAATGAATCTGTTGTTACCTTTTTTAACAGAAGCACAACAATTCTGGAACACTACAAATGAATTTTGGGGTGGACCAAAAACAGGAATAACAATAACACATGATTCGGTTATTATAGTGAGCACCAACAGAGCAGTTATGAAAAGTACCAACGAATGTGAACAGCTCGAAAAGGTTTTGAGCGCATCAGAAATTTACTCTGTATTCTCCACAAAAGAAGGCAAAATTTTTGCCGGTGGTCTTGGAAAAATTTTCTTTTCGTCTGATTTGGGAATAAATTGGGACTCTGTTTCAATCCATTCAAACTACCCTGTAATAGAATTTGCTGAAAACTCAACAGCCGATATATTTGCAATAACCAGCGATTATGATGAAGGTGACGGAGTTTATTATTCCGGTGATCATGGAGTAAACTGGGAAAAGCGAAACAGCGGCCTGGGAACTCATTTAGGTTGCAGCAATATAGCAGTAGATAAAAATGACTTGCTCTATCTCACCATATCCGATGAACAAAATGTTGGTTTCGGAGGCCTTTTTGTTTCAGACGACGACGGCCTGACGTGGGAAAAAATCTCAGTTAGTGTAAATCTTTTAAGTAATCCGATAAGAATTGGAACGACCACCGGCTTGTCGGTTTTGCCAAACGATAGTATTTATCTTAGCTTTTATGGTTTGGCAAGTAATTACCTCATTCAATTGAATATTTATAAAAGCATTAATGATGTCAGAATAAACAATTCATGGGAAGTTCTTCAACTTATGGGTTTTCAAAACTGGTGGGAAGATTTTGTATTAAACGATATAAAAATTACACAGAATGGTGATTGGTATTCATCAACCAGCGGCACTGTAAGCAATGGAGGGACTTGTTATTCAACTGACGGGGAAAACTGGGAAATACTGGACTTTGGACTTGGAACAGATATTCTGGGTACTCGCAGTGAACAGTTCTTTACCGAAAAAGAAAACGGGAGAGTCTTCATGATTCAAATGCTCGACGAAAGAATATACAAAACAAATAAGAGTTTGTATACAGGAATCCGGGATCCGGTACAAATTTCAAAGCCTATAAGCGTTTATCCAAACCCCGTTACAAACGGACAAAAGATAACGGTTCAGCTACAAAGTAACTCTCATAATAATTTTGTTACCCTTTACGACATAACTGGAAAAACAATTTATTCCTCTCCTGTTACAAGTACCGAAAACAAAATAGATGCTCCGGGACAGAAAGGTGTTTATATTGTCGAAGTCGTTTCAGATAGCCAAAAATATTCTTCCAAACTTTTCGTTCAATAAAATAATTTTCATCTCCGCGAATTCAACTATCTTTATGGTTCAAAAAGCAGATTCATGGGAAAATACAATGCGGACGTAGTTTTTGAGAATGAAGATTTTACAACTTTTGATTTTGTAAAAGCCGAATTTGAGGAGTGCCGGTTTATAAATTGTAATTTTTCAAATACCAATCTTTCAGATGCTGCTTTTTCGGAATGTGAATTTGAAAACTGTGACCTGAGCATGGCTCAATTGCGAAATACAGCTTTTCAGAATGTAAATTTCAAAAATTGTAAGTTGATAGGACTTCCGTTTGATGAATGTAACTCTTTTTTACTTTCGTTTAACTTCGATTCCTGTATTCTTAGCTTTTCGTCGTTTCATAAATTAAAAATAAAAAATACGAGTTTTATAAAATGTAAAATGGAAGAAGTTGATTTTTCGGCGGCAAACCTCTCTAAAACAATTTTCAGCGAAAGTGATTTACCGGGTGCTATTTTTGATAATACAATTCTTGAGGAAGCCAATTTTAGTTCAGCATATAATTTTTCTATCGACCCTGATTTAAATAACATCAAAAAAGCAAAATTCTCTATTCAAAATGTTTCCGGGCTGCTTGACAAATTCAACATTATCATCGAATAAAATCTGTATTTTTAAGCTTCTAAATAATAAAATTTACCATGAGCAACCAACCACTGGCAGAACGATTACGGCCCAAAACACTGGACGACTACATCGGACAAGAACACCTGGTGGGAAAAGATTCTGTGTTGCGAAAAATGATTGAATCGGGAAATATTTCCTCTTTGATTTTATGGGGACCTCCGGGCGTTGGCAAAACGACATTGGCAAAAATTATTGCCAATACACTGGAAAGACCTTTTTATACTTTGAGTGCCATAAATTCAGGAGTAAAAGATGTTCGTGAAGTAATAGAAAAAGCAAAAAAACAACAGTTCTTTAACCGGCCAAATCCGATTCTTTTTATCGACGAAATTCACCGCTTTAGTAAATCGCAGCAGGATTCGCTTTTGGGAGCAGTTGAAGACGGAACAATTACACTGATTGGTGCAACTACTGAAAATCCGTCGTTTGAGGTTATCTCCCCTCTCCTTTCGCGTTGTCAGGTTTATATTCTGGAACATTTAGATAAAAAAGGACTGTTGCAAATTGTTGATCTGGCCATAAAAAAGGATACTGTTTTAAAAGAGAAAAAAATTACCATTAAGGAAGAACAGGCCCTGCTAAGGTTCTCAGGCGGCGATGCAAGAAAGTTGCTAAATGTAGTTGAACTGGTTGTTCTGGCCGAAGAAACTGGCGAAGTTGAAATCACTGATAAAAAGGTGACCAGCCGCCTTCAGAAAAATCTTGCGACCTACGACAAAAAGGGTGAAATGCACTATGATATTATTTCTGCATTTATTAAAAGCATTCGTGGCAGCGATCCGGATGCGGCAGTTTATTGGCTGGCCCGCATGCTTGAAGGTGGAGAAGATATAAAATTTATTGCCCGGCGATTGTTAATTCTTGCTGCTGAAGATGTTGGACTGGCGAATCCCAATGCCTTGCTTTTAGCGCAGAGCACTTTTGATGCTGTACATAAAATTGGTCCGCCTGAATCGCGGATAATCCTTTCAGAATGTACCATTTATCTGGCAACTTCGCCCAAGAGTAATTCTGCATACTCTGCTATCGATTCAGCCATCTCACTGGTTAGAAGAACCGGAGACCTGCCTGTTCCGCTTCATATCAGAAATGCACCGACTAAACTGATGAAAGAAATCGGATACGGTAAGAATTATAAATATGCCCACTCGTACGAAGGAAATTTTGCTGAACAGGATTTTCTTCCCGGTGAAATAAAAAATGAAAGAATATACCACCCTCAAAATAATCCTACAGAGGCGAAAATACTTGAACGATTAAAAAAATGGTGGGGAAAAAGATTTTAGTCATTAGCCAATGATTATCAGGAAAATTCTATAATAACAAATGGCTAATGACAATGGCTTTTTTCTATGCTAAAATATCTTTACAATATTGTACACATTTAGTTACTTCTTTCTGTGCATCCGAACCATCCGGAACCGGATATTCGAGTTCAATATCAAAATAAATCGGCCATTTATTTTTCTGAACCAGTTTTAACATATCGCCAATTGGTGTGTCCCCTTTTCCCCAAGGCATATTTGTATTTGCCGGATTGGCATTCTTACCCGTTTTATCTTTTAAATGAATACTAAAAATTCGATCGTGCAAACGTTCGATAACTTCATTCGGATGATTTCCGGTTGCGCCAAAATAATGCCCTGCGTCAAAATTTAACATATTTTTAGGTGAATAACCCAGAAATTTATCAAAACTAAAACCGGGTTCTCCAGGCTGTAAATGATTGTGATAAATTGCGTACATATTATGCTTATCGGCAAACTTGCCCAAACGTTTACAAGCGTCTTCGCCTATCTCATTTGTTATTCCTTTTGCTCCCAGAACTTTCGCAGCTTTAAAAGCATAATCTATTTCATCGTCGCTCCAATTGGCAGGTGCAAATTTTACGATATGAATGTCAATTCCTGCTTTGTTGAACATTTTGCGTAATGCTTTATATTTGTCCATCGAAACAGAAAGCCTCCACTGCTTTTGGTTTTCAGTAGCTTCTTCTCTTGCCTTTTGCAATTTCTTCTGTTCGTCTTCGCTTAGTTCTACTCCCCTGGGCGGACGGGCTGGTCCTTCCGGTATCCCTGCATAGGCCTCGGCAACATTACCCATTAACTCAACCGAACTAATTCCGGCTTCAATACAATATTTAACAATATCTTCTGCTGTGCTTGGCATGCTTCTCCAACTGTAGGTTATAGCACCAATCTGAACTCCTCCGAATTTGGAATTTGGTTTCGCCGGGGCAAATCCAAAATTAAAAGGTGTTAACGACACGGCGGCAACTGCTGCAGTTGTTGTGCCTATGAATTTTCTACGCGAAAATGAACCGGATGAATTGTTTTGATTTTCCATGTTTATTTAATTGGTTATAGATTTTAGCTTTTAAAAGTAAAGATTTTAAGGATTCAAATCAACTTCAAAAGGAAAATAATGTTCCTGTTACATCAAATTTGATACATAAAAAAAGCCGGTCAATTAAAACCGGCTTTTCCTGTATTATCTTAAAAAAGATTCTTATTCGTCTTTCTTTTCTTCGTCTGAAGAATCTTCCTCATCTGCTTTGGTTTCAGATTTGGTTTCTTCTGCCGTTTCTGCTTTTACTTCGGTTTCTTCTGATGTAGTCTCTGTTTCTTCAACAGGCTTAACATCTTCAACAACGTCAACCTTTTCTTCACCTTTCTGTTTTTCAGCTACCGGAGTAGGTGAATCAGATTTTTTAGCACTTCCACCGCGACGAGAACGACGTTTTTTCGGCTTCGCAGTTTCTTCTTTTGCTGCCAACATGGTTTCGTTGTAATCAACCAACTCAATAATACACATCTCTGCATTGTCTCCCAAACGGTTACCTGTTTTCAAAATACGGGTGTATCCTCCCGGGCGATCAGCAATTTTTTCTGCTACTTCTCTAAAAAGAATTGAAACAGCATCTTTGTTTTGCAGATAACTAAAAACTACCCTGCGTGAATGTGTTGTATCGTCTTTTGCCTTAGTAATCAAAGGCTCAACATACATTCGTAATGCTTTCGCTTTAGCAACCGTGGTCGAAATTCTCTTATTCTCGATAAGCGAACTTGCCATGTTTGCCAACATCGCTTTCCGATGTGCACTTTTTCGGCTTAAATGATTAAATTTCTTATTATGTCTCATTGCCTTTTACTCCTTATCCAATTTATACTTCGTGATGTCCATTCCAAAATTCAGCCCCATATTGTCTAAAAGGTCATCCAATTCGGTAAGCGACTTTTTACCAAAGTTTCTAAATTTCAGTAAATCGTTACGATTGTATGTTACCAAATCGCCCAATGTATCAACATCGGCTGCTTTCAGACAGTTCAATGCACGAACTGACAAATCCATGTCAACCAATTTAGTTTTCAGGAGCTGACGCATATGAAGCACCTCTTCATCAAATTCTTCATTTGCAAATTTCTCATCCGAATCGAGTGTAATTTTCTCGTCAGAGAACAACATGAAATGATAAATAAGAATTTTAGCGGCTTCTTTTAGCGCATCTTTTGGATGAATAGAACCATCGGTAACAATATCCAGTACTAATTTTTCGTAGTCTGTTTTTTGTTCTACACGATAGTTTTCAACAGCATATTTTACTTTTTTGATTGGAGTAAAAATTGAATCAATTGGGATAACTCCAAACTCAGCTTCCACCGGTTTATTCTCAATAGCCGGAACATATCCACGTCCTTTGTTGATTGAGATTTCCATTTGAAGTTTTACATCCGGCTCCATTCTGCAAATTACCAGTTCAGGATTCAATACCCTGAAACCAGTCATAAACTTATTAATATCGCCTGCTGTAAATTCTTCCTGTCCGGTAATGCTGATGGTAACTTTCTCACTGTCGAAATCTTCCACTTCATTTTTTAACCGAATTTGCTTCAGATTAAGGATAATATCTGTTACATCTTCAATAACCCCTTTAATCGTAGAAAATTCATGGTCAACACCTTCAATTTTTACAGTTGTGATTGCATACCCTTCCAGCGATGATAAAAGAATCCGTCGTAACGCGTTACCAATTGTAATACCATATCCGGGTTCCAACGGACGAAATTCGAATTTTCCGACTTGATTATCGGATTCAATCATTATCACCTTGTCAGGCTTTTGGAATGCTAATATTGCCATAATAACCTTAAGTAATTTTTTATTTTGAATACAACTCTACGATAAGCTGCTCTTTGATGTTTTCAGGTATTTCTTCACGTTCCGGACGGTTCAGGAATTTACCCACCATTTGGTCGGTATCCCATTCCAGCCACTCGTATCTTGAGCTTCGGCGTGAATGCAATGAGTCTGTAATTTCTTCCAACGATTTTGATTTTTCCCGAACGCCAACAATGTCGCCAGGTTTAACAGTATACGAAGGAATATTTACTACGTTTCCATTTACTGTAATATGTTTGTGCGAAACAAACTGACGAGCAGCTGCCCGTGTTTTAGCGATACCCATGCGGAAAACTACATTATCAAGTCTTGATTCAAGTAACTGAAGCAAAACTTCACCGGTAATCCCTTTTGCTGCTGACGCTTTTTCAAAAAGATTACGGAATTGTTTTTCCAATACCCCATAGGTATATTTAGCTTTTTGTTTTTCTTTTAACTGAAGCCCGTATTCAGATTTTTTTCTTCTTTTTGCGGACAAACCGTGCATTCCCGGAGGATAATTCTTGTGTTCAAATACTTTATCCGGGCCGAAAATTGGTTCGCCAAATTTACGAGCTATTTTAGATTTTGGTCCTCTATATCTTGCCATGCCTTTATTCGTTTAAATATTATACACGTCTTCTTTTTGCCGGTCTGCAACCGTTATGCGGCAGTGGTGTAACATCAACAATTTCAGTAATCTGAATGCCTACACTAGCCAAAGCTCTCATCGCTGATTCACGACCATTTCCCGGCCCTTTAACGAATACTTTTACTTTACGAAGTCCAAGGTCATATGCAGTTTTAGCACACTCTTCTGCAGCAACCTGTGCAGCATAGGGAGTGTTCTTTTTAGAACCGCGAAATCCTTTTTTTCCAGCCGACGACCACGAAATAACTTCTCCGTTCATATTCGTCAGCGTAACGATAATATTGTTGAAAGAGGAGTGAACGTGAGCCATTCCATTGGCTTCAACAACCACAGTTCTCTTCCTACTTGTTCCCGTCTTTTTTGCCATAACTTAATTTCCTTATTTAGTGGCCATTTTTTTATTCGCAACAGTTTTACGTTTCCCTTTACGAGTACGGGCATTATTTTTTGTACTTTGCCCGCGTACCGGTAAACCAATACGGTGACGGATACCACGGTAACTACCAATATCCATCAAACGTTTAATATTCATCTGAACTTCAGACCGAAGTTCACCTTCTACTTTAAAACTTTCGTTGATAACTTTACGAATTGCTCCAAACTGGTCATCATCCCAGTCTTTCACTTTCAAATCTTTATCAACTCCGGCTTCTTCGAGGATACTGGTTGCCCTGCTACGGCCAATACCATAAATATAAGTGAGTGCTACCTCACCTCTTTTATTATCTGGAATATCAACACCAACAATACGTGCCATAAATTTTAATTTACAAGATTAATTTATCCCTGACGTTGTTTAAACTTCGGGTTCTTTTTATTAATCACATACAAACGTCCCTTCCTGCGTATAATTTTGCAGTCGGAACTACGTTTTTTAACTGAAACACGAGTTTTCATTATACCAATTCTTTAATTTTTGTATCTAAACGTAATTCTACCTTTAGTTAAATCATAGGGAGACATCTCCACTTTCACCTTATCTCCGGGCAAAATCTTTATATAGTGCATTCTCATTTTTCCTGAAATATGAGCAGTAATAATGTGCCCATTTTCTAATTCAACACGAAACATTGCATTTGATAATGCCTCTATAATTTTTCCATCTTGTTCTATAGAAGGCTGTTTTGCCATAAAAAATTATTTTTTTCTATTTGTTCTTCAATAATTTCAAAAGTAGACAGAACCTCTGCCTTATCCTCCCCCACCATAACAGTGTGTTCAAAATGAGCAGCAGGCTTCCCATCGATCGTTTTAACAGTCCATCCATCCTCCATTTGATAAATCTTCCTACTTCCTGCATTCACCATTGGCTCAATAGCAATTACCATCCCACTGTGTAATTTTTCTCCTCTCCACGGTTTGCCATAGTTCCTAACTTCAGGTTCTTCATGCAGGTCTCTGCCGATACCGTGTCCGTTTAATTCACGAACAACAGAAAAACCATATTTCTCAACATGATTTTGGATTACGTTCCCAAGTGTTCCGATCCTGTTTCCTTCAACTGCTTTTTCAATGCCCAAAGTTAACGCTTCTTTTGCAATTTTGCATAATAACTTTTTTTGTTCAGAAACATCTCCAACTTCAAAAGTATAGCAGGAATCGCCATAAAAGCTTTCTTTAAGCACTCCGCAGTCTACAGAAACGATATCACCGTCTTTAATTTTATAATCGGACGGGATACCGTGTACAACCACATCGTTTACCGACACACACAAGGTATTCGGAAACCCTTCAAAACCTTTAAACGCAGGTACTCCATCATTATTTCGAATGAACGTTTCGGCTATTCGATCCAACTCAAGCGTTGAAATTCCCGGCCGAATTTTACTGGCAACTAAAGCCAGAGTTTTGCTTACCAATAAGCTACTTTCTCGTATCAGTTTAATCTCTTCCTTTGTTTTAAGGTAGATCATAAACCGATTTTACATCACCCCTGGTCTGCCTTTTATACGGCCTGATTTCATCAAACCGTCGTAGTGGCGCATTAAAAGGTGACTTTCTATTTGCTGCAGGGTATCCAACACAACTCCAACAAGAATCAACAAGGATGTTCCCCCATAAAAATAAGCGAACGATTGTTGAATTCCCATCATCATAGCAAATGCAGGAAGGATAGTTACCAATCCGAGGAAAATTGACCCCGGAAGTGTAATTCTCGACATCACAGTATCGAGAAACTCAACGGTCTTTTTCCCTGGTTTAACACCGGGTATAAACCCACCGTTTTTCTTCATATCCTCTGCCATTTGAGTAGGATTAATGGTAATTGCCGTATAAAAATAAGTAAAAGCAACTACCAGCATAAACTGTGTAAAGTTATACCAAAATCCTGTGATGTTTGATAATGCAGCCGCAACACCACTTAAACTTTCAGAGTTGGCAACACCTACAATTGTAATAGGTACCATCATTATTGCCTGAGCAAAAATAATAGGCATTACACCTGCAGCATTCACTTTTAACGGAATGTACTGACGCACACCTCCATATTGTTTGTTACCCACAATGCGCTTTGCATACTGCACAGGTATTCTGCGCGTTCCCTGAACCAACAGAATAGATGCTACAAAAACAAAGAAAAGGATAACAAACTCAACAAGGAACATTACCAGTCCACCACCTTGCTGTGTAATACGTGCACCAAATTCCTGCACTACAGACATGGGTAAACGGGCAATAATACCAATCATAATGATTAAAGAAATACCATTACCAATTCCTTTATCGGTAATTCTCTCCCCTAACCAAAGTACAAACATCGATCCAGCAGTTAAAATGATTATCGAAGGTATATTAAACATTACACCTGAAACCGCAAATGCTGAATCGGGTAACTGATAATGAAGATTTGTCAGATACGCCGATGCCTGAGGAATCAGAATTAACACGGTTAAGTAACGTGTTATCTGATTTATTTTCCTTCTTCCTGACTCTCCCTCTTTCTGCAACCTCTGGAAATAGGGTACTGCAATTCCAAGTAACTGGATTACAATTGAGGCGGAAATATACGGCATGATACCTAAAGCAAAAATTGAAGCCTGTGCAAAAGCACCTCCTGAAAACATGTTAATTAACCCAAGCAAGCCGTCGGATGTTTGGCTCTGCAAATTTCCCAACTGAGCCGGGTCAATACCAGGCAGAGAAACAAAAGATCCCAACCGGTAAATTAACAAAAAGAATAAGGTGGTTCCGATTCGCAACCTTAAATCTTCAATCTTATAAATATTCTTTAGGGTTTCAATAAATCGTTTCATTACAGTTTAAAGTATTTCAGTGGTTCCTTCTAGTTTTTCAATTGCTTCTTTTGCGCTTTTCGAAAAAGCGTGTGCCTTTACATCGAGTTTTGCGCTTAAGGTACCTCCCCCAAGAATTTTAACTTTTTCGTTTTTTGACATAAAACCTGCATTAATTAATGCAGCAACATCAATGGTAGTTACCTTCTTTTTGTCAGCCAATTGCTGTAATACATCCAGGTTAATTGCTTTATATTCAACCCGGTTTATATTTTTAAATCCTGATTTCGGAACTACACGTTGCAAAGGCATCTGTCCACCTTCGAAACCAATTTTTCTTGAGTATCCTGATCTGGATTTCTGTCCTTTATGACCACGAGTAGATGTACCTCCACGTCCTGAACCCTGTCCGCGGCCAATACGTTTGTCGCTTTTTGTTGAACCTGGTGCAGGTTGTAAGTTACTTAAATTCATAATTTCAGATATTTGAAATATTATTTAACTTCTTCAACACTAATCAAATGCCTCATTTTATTGACCATGCCCATAACCTGAGGAGTATCATCGTGTTCAACTGTCTGATTCATTTTCTTCAGCCCAAGAGCTTTCATGATCGCCTTCTGACGTTTAGTTGAACCGATAACGCTTTTTACTTGTGTAATTCTTATTTTAGCCATAACTGTGTTATCCTTTAAAAACTTTTTCAATTGAAACACCTCTATGCTGGGCTACTGTATAAGCATCTCTCAATTCGAGTAAAGCTTCCATTGTTGCTTTAACCAAATTGTGCGGGTTTGATGAACCTTTTGATTTTGCAAGTATGTCGTGAATACCTACACTCTCAAGTACGGCACGCATTGCACCCCCTGCTTTTACTCCGGTACCCGAAGAAGCCGGCTTAAGCAACACATTTGCTCCACCAAATTTAGCAGCTTGTTCGTGAGGAATAGTTCCATTAATAACCGGAATTTTCACGAGATTCTTTTTAGCTGCTTCAACACCTTTTCCAATAGCTGTAGTTACCTCGCTTGCTTTTCCAAGGCCCCAACCTACAATACCGTCTTCGTTACCAACTACTACGATGGCGGAAAAGCTGAAAGTTCTCCCTCCTTTTGTAACTTTAGTAACACGGTTAATGGCTACCAACCTGTCTTTTAATTCAAGGTCGCTTGTTTTAACTTTTTTAATATTTTGCGCCATAATGTATTAGAATTTAAGGCCACCTTCGCGGGCAGCATCAGCTAATTGTTTTACTCTTCCATGATATAAATATCCGCCTCTGTCGAAAACAATTTCTGTAATTCCGGCAGCCAATGCTTTTTCGGCAACTTTTTTGCCAACCATTGCTGCTTTATCAGATTTTGTTCCTTCGCTAGACTCGATATCTTTCAATTTTGATGAAACAGCTAACAATGTTGTTCCCTGAATATCATCAACCAATTGAGCATATATCTGTTTGTTACTTCTAAAAATACTCAAACGAGGGCGGTCAGCTGTTCCTGATACTATCTTGCGCACACGATTCTTAATCCTTGTACGCCTTTCTACTTTTGTTAATGCCATAATAATTACTTTTATAAATTATTTAGCAGCTGCTTTACCAGCTTTGCGCCTTAATTGTTCGCCAACAAACTTAATACCTTTTCCTTTGTAAGGTTCTGGCTTACGGAACGACCTTATTTTAGCAGCAACCTGACCAATCAATTGCTTATCAATACTTTTTAAAGTAATAATTGGGTTACTTCTTTTATCAGATACGGCCTCAACCTTCACTTCCGAGGGAAGTTGTAAATAAGTATGGTGAGCAAAACCAAGTACAAGGTCGAGTACGTTGTCGGGCAATACTTCAGCCCTGTAACCTACACCTACCAATTCAAGTTTTATTTCGTACCCTTTCGATACACCTTCAACCATATTATTTACCAAAGCCCGGTACAGTCCATGCATTGATTTATGGCGTTTTGTTTCGCCTGTTCTGTTAAAGCTGACATTATTATCTTCGACAGATACTTCAATTTCAGCGTTTACTAGTTGTGATAATTCACCAAGAGGTCCTTTTACTGAAACGATATTTTCATCGTTTACACTAACTTGTACTCCTGATGGAATTTCAATGGGTAATTTACCTATTCTTGACATGACTGTTCCTCCTTTAATACACGTAACATAATACTTCTCCACCAATATTCATTTCGCGTGCTTCCTTATCGGTAATTACGCCTTTTGAAGTAGAGATAATTGCTATGCCCAAACCATTTAGCACACGCGGAATATCGTTTGAATTGCAATATTGACGCAGGCCTGGTTTACTAATGCGTTCTAACGCTTTTATTGCAGATACCTTTGTTTCAGGATTATATTTCAATGCAATTTTAATATTTCCCTGGTATCCAGCTTCGTCTTCAAATTTATAGTTCAGGATATAACCTTTTTCTTTTAACAATTTGGTCATTTCCTTTTTTAGTTTTGAAGCCGGGATATCAACCACACGGTGCTTTGCCATAATTGCATTACGCACCCTGGTTAAATAATCTGCTATCGGATCTGTTACTTTACTCATTTTTCAAGTTTCTTTAAACGATTACCAACTTGCCTTTTTTACACCTGGAATTAAACCTGCAGAAGCCATTTCTCTGAAATTAATCCTGCTGATTCCAAACTGGCGCATGTACCCTTTTGGTCTCCCTGTTAGTTTACAACGGTTGTGCAAACGTATCTTGGAAGAGTTTTTAGGTAATTTCTGCAACCCAACCCAGTCGCCTTCGGCTTTTAGCCTGGCTCTTTTTTCGGCATACTTGTCAACTAATTTTGCGCGCTTAACTTCGCGGGCTTTCATTGATTCCTTAGCCATTTCTTAGTTCTTTTTAACGTTTTTAAATGGTAAACCTAATTCTTTCAACAAAGCAAAACCTTCTTCGTCGGTACTTGCAGAAGTAACAAAGGTAATGTTCATCCCATTGATTTTGCTCACTTTGTCAAGCACAATCTCCGGGAAAATTATCTGTTCCGGAACACCTAAGGTATAATTTCCTCTCCCGTCCATTTTGCTTTCAATTCCGCGGAAATCGCGAATACGTGGCAAGGCCACTGCAATTAAACGATCAAGAAATTCATACATTTGGTCGCGACGCAGTGTAACGCGCACGCCAATAGGCATTTTTTTCCTTAACTTAAAATTAGAAATGTCCTTTTTTGACATCGTTTGTACGGCTTTTTGGCCGGCGATTGCTGTCATTTCGTTTGTAGCAACTTCGATAATCTTTTTATCGGCGATAGCTGCTCCAACACCTTGGTTAAGAACAATTTTTTCTAATTTCGGAACCTGCATGACAGAAGAATAATCGAATTCTTTCTTCAATGCAGGAATAATTTCTTCCTGATATTTCTTTTTAAGAGTTGGTACGTAAGCCATTACTTAATCTCCTCTCCAGATTTTTTGGAAAAACGAACTAATTTACCTTTGTCGTTCAATTTTCTCCCAATACGTGTAGCTCCCATTTTAGGATCTTCAAGCATTAAATTCGAGATATGAACAGGTGCTTCTCTTTCAACAATACCTCCCTGCGGATTTTCAGCATTGGGTTTAGTATGTTTTTTAATCATATTAACACCTTCTACAATTGCTCTGTCGGTTTTTCTGATTACTTCTAAAACACGGCCTTTCTGACCTTTATTATTACCAGTAATCACAACCACAGTGTCACCTTTCTTTATGTGTAATTTTTTCTGCATTTTGAGCTTTTTTCTAAATTACAGTACTTCGGGTGCGAGTGAAATAATTTTCATATTTTTCTCACGTAATTCACGTGCAACCGGACCAAAAATACGGGTTCCCCGCATTTCACCAGCGTTGTTTAACAAAACAACTGCATTATCATCGAAACGAATATAAGAACCGTCGCCACGGCGAACTTCTTTTTTCGTACGAACAACTATTGCACGTGATACCGCACCTTTTTTAACATCGCTACCAGGTATGGCACTTTTTACAGTAACCACAACAGTATCTCCCAATGAAGCATAACGTTTTCTGGTTCCGCCTAATACACGGATACACAGTACTTCTTTTGCTCCACTGTTATCGGCTACTGAACATCTTGATTCTTGTTGTATCATGATTACTTAGCTCTTTCAATTACTTCAACTAATCTCCAACATTTGCTTTTACTGAGCGGACGTGTTTCCATAATCCTTACAGTGTCGCCAATGTTGCAGGTATTACTCTCATCGTGAACATGGAATTTAGTTGTTTTATTAACGAACTTACCATAAATTGGATGCTTTACTTTACGTTTTTCAGCAACCACAATGGTTTTTTCCATTTTATTGCTAACAACCACCCCGATTCTTTCTTTCCTGAGATTTCTCACTTTATTTTCCATCGCTGAATTAATTCAATTTTTCGTTTAATTCCCTATCGCGAAGAACCGTTTTTAAGCGTGCAATATTTCTCTTACTTTCTGTTAACTTGTTAGGGTTATCAAGCGGAGAAACTGCGTGATTTAAACGAAGGCGAACCAGGTTTTCCTGTTCAGTCTGTATTCTTTCGACGATCTCTTTGGTCGTCAGTTCTTTAATTTCAGATGTTTTCATTATTCACCTTTTTTTTATTCTTCGACAAAATCGCGTCTTACTACAAATTTTGTTGTAACCGGCAATTTCTGGGCTGCTAATCTTAAAGCTTCTTTGGCAAGTGCGAACGGCACGCCGTCGGCTTCAATAATTATGCGTCCCGGAGAAACCGGAGCAACAAATGCTTCAGGAGCACCTTTACCTTTACCCATCCTTACTTCGGCTGGTTTTTTGGTAATCGGTTTATCGGGAAATATCCGTATCCATATTTGACCTTGACGTTGCATGTGGCGGGTTACCGCAACCCTTGCTGCCTCAATTTGGCGACCGGTAATCCAGGCCTCTTCCAACGACTTTATTCCAAATGAACCGAATGCTAACTGGTTGCCTCTTTGGGCATTTCCTTTCATTCGGCCTTTCTGTACTCTTCTAAATTTTACCTTTTTTGGCTGTAACATCCTTGTAAATTTCTGAGTGTTAAACCACTATTTTCTTCTTCTTCCACGGTTTCCACCGCCACCTTTACCACCTCTTCCCGGTTTTTGACCGATGTTTGGCGAAAGATCGCGATTTCCGTAAACCATACCTTTACAAATCCAGACTTTTACACCGATAAGTCCGGTTTTGGTCAACGCTTCAGCTAATGCGTAGTCAATATCGGCACGCAAAGTATGCAGCGGAGTACGGCCATCTTTATACATTTCAGAACGAGCCATTTCTGCTCCGTTTAACCTTCCGGAAACCAATACTTTGATTCCTTCTGATCCCATTCTCATGGTTGAAGCAATGGCCATCTTAACTGCCCTGCGGTAAGCAATTTTACCTTCGATCTGCCGCGCAATGTTTGTTGCAACGATTTTAGCATCGAGTTCCGGGCGTTTGATCTCAAAAATGTTGATCTGAACTTCTTTATTGGTAATTTTCTTCAGCTCTTCTTTCAGTTTATCAACTTCCTGACCTCCCTTACCAATAATAATACCTGGGCGTGACGAGTGTACGGTAATGGTGATGAGTTTCAAGGTACGTTCAATTACGATTCTTGAAATACTGGCTTTAGCCAAACGAGCGTTCAGGTATTCCCTGATCTTTTGGTCTTCTACCAGTTTGTCACCATAATCATCGCCGCCGAACCAGTTTGAGTCCCATCCTTTGATGAATCCCAAACGATTTGCAATCGGATTTACTTTTTGTCCCATGTACTATTAATTAAGATTTTCTTCAACAACACTTTCTTTACTATCTACGTAAATAGTAACGTGGTTGGAACGTTTTCTGATTCGGTGTGCACGACCCTGGGGAGCCGGACGTAACCTTTTCAGAATACGGCCTGAATCAACCATAATTTGTTTTACGTAAAGTTCACTTTCTTCTAAACGAACTCCTTCGTTTTTCGCCTGCCAATTGGCAATAGCTGAAAGAAGAAGTTTTTCTACCCTGCGGGAAGCTTCTTTTGATGAATATTTCAAAACATCCAGCGCTTTATTTACCTCCATGCCGCGGATCATATCAGCTACAAGCCTCATTTTCCTTGGAGATGTTGGGCAGTTTCTCAAAACAGCAAAATATTGTTGTTTTTTTTCTTCTTTTCTTTTTTCAGCTGCTAGTCTTTTTCTGGCACCCATTTCTTTTTCTTTTAAAATTAATTATGCCTTATCTTTTATTACCAGCATGCCCCCTGAATGTACGCGTAGGTGCGAATTCACCCAAACGGTGACCAACCATATTCTCGGTAATGTATACCGGAATGAACTTGTTTCCGTTATGTACTGCAACAGTATGGCCTACAAAATCAGGAGAAATTACTGATGCCCTGGCCCATGTTTTAACAACCGATTTTTTCCCTGACTCATTCATAGCCAGAACTTTTCTTTCAAGTTTAAAATCGATAAAAGGACCTTTTTTTAATGAACGACTCATAATTTATTCCTCTTTAACTATTTTTTCCTACGTTCTACAATATACTTGTTGGATGCTTTCTTTTTAGAACGGGTTTTATACCCTTTAGCAAGAACGCCTTTACGTGATCTTGGGTGTCCTCCTGATGAACGGCCTTCACCACCACCCATTGGGTGATCAACCGGGTTCATAACAACACCACGTACACGAGGCCTTCTGCCCAACCATCTTGAACGACCGGCTTTACCCGATTTTTCAATGTTGTGTTCTGTATTTCCAACTGTACCTACTGTAGCCCTGCAAGATGTAAGTACCATACGAGATTCGCCTGAAGGCAATTTCAAAATTGCATATTTGCCTTCACGTGAGGTCAATTGCGCATATGCGCCTGCACTACGAGCCATAACGCCACCCTGCCCAGGATGGAGTTCAATGTTGTGAACCAAAGTACCCAGAGGTATTTCACTAAGTGGTAATGTATTTCCAATTTCAGGTTCCACACCGCTACCGCTCTTTACCGTTTGGCCAACTTGCAACCCGTTAGGCGCTACGATATATCTTTTTTCGCCGTCTTCGTATTGAAGAAGGGCGATGCGAGCAGTACGGTTTGGATCGTACTGAATGGAATCGACAACAGCTGCAACACCGTCTTTATCGCGTTTAAAATCGATAATACGGTATTTGCGTTTGTGTCCCCCACCTATATACCTCATCGTCATGCGGCCCTGGTTGTTTCTACCGCCAGATTTCCGCAGGGGCTCCAACAATGATTTTTCAGGTGTAGATGCAGTAATGGTATCAAAAGCACCTATAATTTTGTGCCTTTGACCCGGAGTTACTGGTTTTAGTTTTCTTACTGCCATTTTATATTAAATATTACTATAAAAGTCAATACTATCACCTTCTACCAAAGTAACAATTGCTTTTTTGTAAGAAGCAGTTTTACCGGTAATGATACCGCCTTTGGTATATCTTGATTTCATTTTCCCACCATAAACCATGGTATTTACGCTGTCAACCGAAACATTATAAAGGTTTTCAACAGCCTTTTTAATTTGAGGTTTGGTTGCTCTGCGATCAACGACAAAACCGTAACGGTTAAACCGCTCTGCCTGGTCTGTCATTTTTTCTGTTACTAATGGTTTTATTAATATTTCCATTTTTTACAAGCCTTATAGGTTAAACGCCTCTTCAATTTTTTTGACAGACCCCTCAACAAGAACAACAGTTTTTGCGTTTAAAATCTGATAAGTATTTAATTCTGAAGCAATTACAACCGAAACATCCTTCAAATTTCTGGAGGACAAATATATATTATTATTTTCGACTGGTAAAACGAAAAGTGACTTTTTATCAGCGATTTGCAAATTTGCTTTAATCGTCACCAATTCCTTTGTTTTAGGCGCTTCCAAATTAAAATCTTCGAGAACTACAATACTTTTTTCGTTTGCCTTATAAGTCAACGCTGATTTTCTGGCCAACTGTTTTACTTTCTTGTTCAGTTTAAAGCCATAATTGCGCGGACGTGGCCCAAAAACAGTACCACCACCACGGAAAACAGGAGACTTGATACTACCGGCACGAGCTGTACCTGTACCCTTTTGTCTTTTTATTTTCTTGGTACTTCCTGTAATCTCAGCACGTTCTTTTGCTTTATGTGTTCCCTGACGCTGATTTGCCAAATATTGTTTCACATCGAGATAAATGGCATGGTCGCTGGGTTCAATACCGAAAATCTGGTCATTTAAAGCGACCTTTCTTCCGGTTTCTTTTCCTTCTATATTCAGTACACTTAGTTCCATTGTTTCCTAATAATTATGTATGAACCTTTGGCGCCAGGCACTGAACCTTTCACCACAATTAAATTCTTTTCAGGAATAATTTTCACTACTTCCAGGTTTTCAATAGTGATGGTTTTACCACCATCTCTACCTGCCATTCGCATTCCTTTAAAAACACGCGAGGGCCACGAGGAGGCTCCGATAGAACCAGGTGCTCTCAGCCTGTTGTGCTGTCCGTGTGTTGCATCATTCACACCACGGAAATTGTGTCTTTTTACTACACCCTGGAATCCTTTACCTTTTGAAACACCGATTACGTCAACGTAATCTCTTTCATGAAAAATTGAAACATCGATTTCCTGTCCCAACTCAAATTCTTCCTGGTAAGTGTTATGAAACTCAACTACTTTACGCTTTGGTGAAACACCAGCCTTTTTAAAGTGGCCATACTCGGCTTTTGTGGCGTGTTTTTCTTTCTTATCGCCATAAGCCAACTGAAGCGCTTCGTAGCCGTCGGTTTTGGTGGTTTTCACTTGTGTAACTACACAAGGACCAGCCTCAATCACAGTGCATGGGATATTTTTCCCCTCAACACTGAATACGGATGTCATTCCGATTTTTTTTCCAATAATACCAGCCATTTTTCGACTACTTTTTAATTATCAAACTTTAATTTCAACTTCAACGCCACTGGGTAATTCCAGCTTCATTAAGGCGTCAATTGTTTTTGCGGTAGAGCTGTAAATATCAATCAAACGTTTGTATGACGACAACTGAAACTGCTCTCTCGATTTTTTATTTACGAAAGTGGAACGCAAAACTGTAAAAACTCTTCTGTGCGTTGGTAGCGGAATAGGACCACTTACAACAGCTCCGGTAGTTTTTACCGTTTTAACGATCTTCTCAGCCGATTTGTCAACAAGGTTGTGATCGTAAGATTTCAGCTTAATCCTGATCTTTTGACTCATAATGAGAAAATTGTTATAAATTATTTTAATAAATCAACTCTTCCCTGTACACTTTCCAATACTTTCTCTGCCAACTGACGCGGTACTTCCTGGTAGTCGTTAAACTCCATTGACGAAGTAGCACGCCCAGACGAGAGCGTACGCAATACCGTTACATAACCAAACTGTTCTGATAACGGAACTTTTGCGTTTAATACTTTTGCACCGCCTTTTGTTTCCATTCCTGCAATATCACCACGACGACGGTTCAAATCTCCAATAATATCACCCATATATTCTTCCGGAGTAACAATCTCCAGTTTCATAATAGGTTCAAGCAATTTGGGGCCTGCCTTAGAGGCCGCATTCTTAAATGCTTGTCTCGCACAAATTTCAAACGACAACTGGTCTGAATCCACCGGGTGAAAAGAACCGTCAAGCAATGTCACTTTAAGGCTGTCGATCGGATATCCCGCAAGCGGTCCGTTTGACAGTGCTTCCTGAAATCCTTTTTGCACGGAAGGAATAAATTCACGTGGAATTCTTCCACCTTTTACCTCGTCGACAAATTGTAAACCCTGTACTCCTTCGTCTGCGGGTTCGACCCGAACAATAATATCAGCAAATTTACCACGTCCACCGGTTTGTTTTTTGAATACTTCGCGTAACTCAACCGATTGGCTAATTGCTTCTTTATATGCTACCTGGGGAGCTCCCTGGTTACACTCAACTTTAAATTCACGTCTCAGCCTGTCGATCAAAATTTCGAGGTGAAGTTCTCCCATACCGCGAATTACGGTTTGACCTGAGTCAGGATCAGTATTTACCTGGAATGTCGGGTCTTCTTCTGCCAGTTTGGCTAAACCGTTTCCAAGACGATCCAAATCCTTTTGTGATTTTGGTTCTACCGCAATACCAATAACCGGTTCCGGAAATTCCATACTCTCCAGTTCGATCGGGTTTTTAATATCACAAAGGGTATCACCTGTACGAATATCTTTAAATCCAACTGCTGCACAGATATCTCCTGCTTCAATTACATCCTTTGGATTTTGTTTATTTGAGTGCATCTGGTACAAACGTGAAATACGCTCTTTTTTACCTGTTCTTGAGTTTAATACCTGAGAACCGGATTCAATTTTACCTGAATACACCCGGATATATGCCAAACGACCAACAAACGGGTCGGTAGCAATTTTAAATGCCAAAGCGGCAAGTGGTTCGTCAACATCTGCTGTCCGGGTAACTTCTTTATCAATTACCGGATTTTTACCTGTTACATCTCCTTTATCAAGCGGGCTTGGAAGGAAAGCACATACTGAATCGAGCAAACGCTGAACTCCTTTATTTTTAAATGCTGATCCACACATCATTGGGATAATAACCCCATCAATAGTAGCACGGCGAATAACCGTAAGCATCTCCTCCTTTGTTATAGAATCAGGGTCTTCGAAATAACGTTCCAAAATTGCATCGTCAACTTCGGCAACCGATTCTACCAGTTTTTCTTTCCATTCTTCAGCCTGTTCCATCAATTCTTCAGGAATTTCTTCGAGGCTGTAGTTGGTTCCCATATTTTCATCGTCGAACCAACGAATGGCTTTCATTTCAATAAGATCGATAACTCCTTCAAATCTTTCTTCAGCACCGATCGGAATTTGAACAGGTACCGGGTTTGCTCCCAGTTTTTCTTTAATATCATTATATACATTAAAGAAATCGGCTCCCTGGCGATCCATTTTATTTACAAAAGCGATTCTAGGAACACCATATTTTTCGGCCTGACGCCATACCGTTTCCGATTGAGCTTCAACGCCACCTACTGCACAAAAAAGTGCAACGGTACCATCCAAAACACGTAACGAGCGTTCAACTTCGACGGTGAAATCAACGTGCCCGGGAGTATCAATGATGTTGATCTTGTGTTCAGCATCTTTATATTTCCAGAAAGTGGTTGTAGCAGCAGAAGTAATTGTAATGCCTCTTTCCTGCTCCTGTTCCATCCAGTCCATGGTAGCAGCGCCATCGTGAACTTCACCAATACGATGCGTTAATCCCGTGTAAAAGAGAATTCGCTCTGTTACTGTGGTCTTACCCGCATCAATATGCGCCATAATACCAATGTTTCTTGTATTTTTCAGATCTTGTTTAGCCATTTTTTAAACCAATTTTCTTAATCCTATTTTTACTAATCTTAAAAACTAAACTATACCATTTTCTAAACTAAAATCTGAAATGTGCAAACGCACGGTTTGCTTCGGCCATTCTGTGGGTATCTTCTTTCTTTTTGAAAGCTCCACCTTCTTCATTAAATGCAGCCACAATTTCTGCAGATAATTTATCGGCCATTGATTTACCCGAACGCTTCCGGGCAAACAATATCATATTTTTAATACTGATTGCGGTTTTTCTTTCCGGTCTGATTTCCATCGGTACCTGGAAAGTAGCACCACCTACACGGCGGCTTTTAACTTCAACAGCCGGAGTAATATTTTCCAATGCTTTTTTCCAAACATCAAGAGGCGAAAGTTCTGTATCTTTCACTCTTTTTTCAACCATATCCAATGTTTGATAGAAAATGGCATAAGCAGTAGATTTTTTACCATCTACCATTAAATCGTTGACAAACCGGGTTACCAAAGTATCGTTGAATTTTGGGTCCGGAAGCAAAATCCGCTTTTTTGGTTTCGTCTTTCTCATTTTAAAACTTTTAAGTGTTATTTAAATTGGCTGCCCGTAGGCGGTCTTCAGCGTTTTCTTCGGAAGACATTTTGAAAGAAAACCTTACTCAACCAAACCACTGCAAATAACGTTGTTAAATACTATTTTTTACTTTTTGGGTTTTTTAGCACCATATTTTGAACGACGTTGCAAACGTCCTTCTACACCTGCTGTATCAAGAGCACCACGAATCAAGTGGTAACGTACACCGGGTAAGTCTTTTACCCTGCCGCCACGTACCAATACAATGGAGTGTTCCTGCAAATTGTGTCCTTCACCGGGAATATACGCGTTTACCTCTTTTCCATTGGTTAACCTTACCCTTGCTACTTTGCGCATCGCTGAGTTAGGTTTTTTGGGAGTTGTGGTATAAACACGCACACATACACCGCGACGTTGCGGGCATGAATCTAAAGCCGGAGATTTACTCTTCTCAACTTTAGTTTGTCTTCCTTTTCTAACTAACTGTTGAATAGTTGGCATAAATACCTGTTTTTTATAACGTTAATAATACTTTTTCAAAACGGACTGCAAAAGTATGCAAAAATCCTTAAAAACAATACGTTTCGGGGGAAAAATGCATAGCACCCCCTTAAAACGGCACGCAAAAGTACAAATTCTTACCAAAGAACAATAACATTTTACTTCTTTTTTCCAAAAATTAAGATTGATATCGGGGGAATAAAAGATACCTACAGAGAAAAATTAATTATTTACCCTTTCTTTCCATAACGCTTTGAGTGGATTAAATATACGCTGTATCAATTTCAGGTCTTCCGTTATAATTTCGGCCTGCCCCATTAACTGATTTTGAAGTTCAAGAGACTTCCCGTAATTGGTAACCAATCCTTCAGGAAAAACAACTTCGACCATATAAAAATTATCTTCTGCCGGAACAAGAGAAACATTGCTTACTTTTCCCCTTACCAAACCATATTCCATGTAGGGATAATTATCAAATTTTATATTAACATCCAATCCCTGTTTTACTTTTCCTGAACCGCGAATAGGAAGTTCTACTTTCCCAACAAGCTCACCAAGGTTTTCGGGAACAACGGTAAATACCCTGTCGCCCTGAGTAACATTTTGATTGACACTCCAAAATTTATTAAAAGTAATAACTCCTTCGGTAGGAGATCGCATAAGATAGGTTAGCGCCCAATTACTCACTTCGCTTTTTAAAATATTGAATGCTTCCTGTAGCTCTGATTTGAATTTGTTTTTCTGGTCGGAATACAGTTTTTCATTTTCAATTATCTTCTGTTCCAGTTCACTGATTTCAATTTCACGTTCAGCAAGCTGAGACCGCAAACCGTCGAGTTCCCCTTTTTTACTCAACATCTCGGCTTCAGCCAATTCCAGGTCAGTGGAAGCAATTACCTGCCGGTCTTTTAATCCTTGTTGTCGCTCAAAATTCCTTTTTCTTATTTCGTACTCGTTATTTACTGCGTTTTTTTGCTCCCACAGTCTGTCGTATAAAATACGAGCCATGTTGCGCTGCTGTTTTAACGATTCATTCATTCGGGGATAGTAATTCTGTTCAACAAACAGAAGCAGCTCATCATATTTTTTTAAAAACAGTGAATAGTATTCCTGGATTGTTCCGAGCTGAAGGTTTTTATCAAAAACTGGACGAATTGAAAAACCCAGGCTGTCAAAAACAGGTTGAACAGAATCAATCAGCACATCAAGTTTTTGTACATCACTGTATTCAGCGGGATTTTGGATAAGCGCAATTACCTGCCCTGCTTTTACCCTGTCGTTGTCGGCAACCAGCAATTGTTCTATTTTACCGGTGGAACGGGCGACTAAAGTAGCCGGGGGATTTTCGGTTGTTACTACAATGCTGGAACGTAAAACTTCAGGATATTTGAAAACAAACGCAGATATAATGATAACAGCAAACACAGCAAGAAAGATATAAATGCCAAAACGCACAATACGTGCGGGAACTCCACCCAGAATTTCCTGCACCTCACTTGAACGGATTTCTATAACGCCCCTTTTACCTCCGGTTGGCGGTTTTGCTTCCTGAGGTGAATTGGTTGCGTTTGCTGTATTTCCTGTATTATCCGGCATATTTACCTTTTCTGTTTCTCGTTCCCTTTTAAGAGGTTTTTTAACTTCCTAATTCCAACTGATTTTTTACCAGCCTGT
This sequence comes from Maribellus comscasis, assembly GCF_009762775.1. Taxonomy (GTDB): domain Bacteria; phylum Bacteroidota; class Bacteroidia; order Bacteroidales; family Prolixibacteraceae; genus Draconibacterium; species Draconibacterium comscasis. The sequence goes on from NZ_CP046401.1 coordinate 979,550, forward strand.
AATATTTTCCTTTTTTATCAATTAATTCCTGATGTTTCCCTATTTCAACAATTTGTCCTTTTTCAAGAACCACAATCTGATCGGCATTTTTCACAGTGCTCAAACGGTGAGCAACCACCACCACTGTTTTTCCTTTTGAAAACTCATCCATATTTTCCATGATGAGTTTTTCGTTATTTGCATCAAGTGCATTTGTTGCCTCGTCAAAAAACAAATAGCTTGGATTTTTGTATATAGCCCGGGCAATTAAAATCCGTTGCTTTTGCCCCTGGCTCAGCCCTGATCCTTCCTGCCCGATAACGGTATTGTAACTTAAGGGCAACGAGTCGATATAATCCTGAATATTAGCCATCTTTACTGCATGCAAAAACAGCTGTTCGTCAATTGCTCCCTCGCTTACCACAATATTCCGTGCTATGGAATCGGAAAAAATAAAACCATCCTGCATAACCACACCACATTTGTCGCGCCACATGGGCTGGTAATAGTTCGCCAGTCGTACACCACCAATTTTTATTTCGCCCTCCACCGGCTGATAAAATCCGAGCATTAATTTTATTAATGTCGTCTTTCCGCTTCCGCTGGTTCCAACAATAGCAGTTGTTTTATTTTCCGGAATTTCAAGATTGATATTATTTAATACTTTGGGTGACCGCGGCCCCTCATATTGAAATACAAGATTGGAAATGGATATGCTTTTATTTTCGGGAAGCATTTTAACTTTTGTTCCTGCAAATTCCTGCTCATCCTTTTTCTCATGTATCTCAGCCAAACGTTCCAGACTTATTTTTGCATCCTGTGCCTGATGCATAAAATATATTAACTGCCGGAGCGGACTGTTTAGCTGCCCTAATATATATTGTATGGCCAACATCATCCCAAGGGTTAATTCTCCGTTGATAACCCCGGTTGCGGCAATTACAATTATCAAGATGTTTTTTGTTTCGTTAATAAATACCGAGCCGGCGTTTTGGTATTGTTCCAGGGCCAGACTCTTTACACTTACCTTAAACAGCCCGGCTTGTATACGCTCCCACTCCCAGCGTTTTTCTTTTTCGTAGTTATTAAGCTTTATTTCCTGCATCCCGTTAATAATCTGGATGAGTTTGCTTTGATTCTCCGATAATTTTCTAAACCGTTTATAATCGAGCTCCCGTCTTCGTTTCATAAAAATATAAACCCATACAAAATAAAGTACTGAGCCCACAATAAAAATCAGGAGTATCTTCAAGCTGTATATAGCGAGCACAACAGCAAAAATTACCAGGCTGAACATCGAAAACAAAATACCGATGGATTGTGCGGTGAGAAAGCGTTCTATTCTGCCATGATCTTCAATACGTTGTAAAATATCTCCTATCATTTTTGAATCGAAGAATCCGAGCGGAAGTTTCATCAGTTTTATCAGGAAGTCGGAAATAATTGAAATATTTATTCGTGTTGAAATATGAAGCAAAATCCAGGACCGAATAAAATCGACCGACATACGACTGATAAACAAAACCATTTGTGCAGCCAGAACCAGATAGATAAAACCAATGTCCTGGTTACTGATTCCGACGTCGATAATACTTTGTGTAAGAAATGGCAAAACCAACTGAATTAGACTGCCAAGAAAAAAACCAAGAAGCAATTGAATCACCAGTTTCCGGTAGGGTTTCAAATAGTTTAACACAAACCTGAAACCCGTCCGTTTTACTTTTTCATCGGCTTCCTGGTAAAAATCGGGAGTGGGTTGCAACAACAGGCAAATCCCTTTTTCCTCCCCTTCCTTTACTGTAGCGAGCCACTTTTGTCTGAACTCGCTTTCAGAATATTCAAGCCTCCCAAAAGCCGGATCGGCGACAAAAACTTTTCCTTTTTTGAATTTGTAAACCACTACAAAATGGTTTTGCCCCCAGTGAACAATACACGGAAGCGGAGCTTCTTTTTTTAACTGCCCGAACGAAATTTTCACCCCCATCGAACGCAAACCGATTCCTTCGGCGGCGTCGCTGATACCAAGTAAAGAAACCCCCTCGCGGGTAATAAATGACTTCTCCCGTAAAAATTCAGTGGAAAAATGTTTCCCGTAATATTTTGCGACCATCCGCAAACAACTTGGGCCGCAGTCCATTGCATCGTATTGCTGGTAAAACGGGAATTTTGACATGCCGGTTTTTTTGATTTCGAAAGATAAGAAAAAAATATATTGGGTTCTAAAAACAATAATTACAAAATACGAATGCAGATGTTACGGATTGAAACCATTCTGAATTATTAAAACTAATAGTGCGGCGGTTTTCTTTATGAAGCAATATTCATTTTTTAACCTTTGAAGGATTTTTAAACAAATCAGAAAAACTTCCAAAAACAACAACCATGCTGATAATCAATACAAAACAAAAAAAATCATTTAACTTTTTCTTATTCCGGTTAACATTTCTTTGGCTTAAATAAGAAATATTAGTTAGGACAAAAATCCGTTTCCCTGTACCTTGCCATAAATTAACCGGCAAAAAAAAATGAAAATAAATGGTACTTCCGGCAACTTTTCCGCAGCTTTATCCATCTTCCTTTCAGAAATAAAAATAAAAAAACAGATCATTTTTTTATGGTATTTAAATACTTTCCTGTAGTAAGTAATATCAAACCTGAAAATTGTGCAGAAAACAAAATGTATTTAAACAACAATGTGGTGTGAAAATTAAAAGAAAAAAATCAGAGTTATGAGGTGCATTGTTATTAAAAAGCCAACAGAACAAATTAATCTTATCGAGTTTATAAAAACAGTTCCGTATTTTGATTTGGTTGCCAGTTGTACTTCGGTTTTCGAAGCATACGAAATACTACAAACACAGCCAATTGATCTTATTTTTATTGATACCGATTTATCAAAAATATCCGGGCTTGATTTTATAAAGAGTCTCGATGATAAACCCTTATTTATTTTTTATTCATCAAATGCCAATCTTGCCATTGAAGGTTTTAACCTGAATGCAATTGACTTTTTGTTAAAACCATTTTCTTTTGACCGCTTTTTAAAGGCTGCCAATAAAGCCCTTCTTCATTATACATTTCGTGAGAAAAAATCGGGACACGAAAAAGAAAAGGAAAGTGTGGAAAACAATGGCCAGTCCAATGAGTTTGTGCTGGTAAAGACCGATTACCAGACCATTTTGGTGCGGCTCGACAACATTCTTTATATTGAAGGATTAAAAGATTATATTAAAATATATACCTCACAAAATGCCAAACCGATTATTACATTAAATTCATTAAAACGTCTACAGCAAAATCTCCCGTCCGAGAAGTTTTCACGGATTCACAAGTCATATATTGTTGGGCTTGACCACATAAAGGCAATCAACAAAACCCAGGTGGTTATAAACGATAAATACATTCCGATTGGAGAAAGCTATAAAAACATTTTTTTGAACCGGATGGAAGAACTGAGGATCTGATTACCCAAAATCCCTGATTCATTGTTCCGTTTTTATCGTATGATTGTGCGCACCTTTCGCTTTTTTTGATTGCATTCCTGCGAAAGCCCGGGCAGTCTTCTTATCTTAATCCAGTTTATTGAAAAAATCGATTAGATTAGGGATGAAAATATCTAATCTTTTAGAGCTGATTAATTCACTAGCTAAGGTAAAATCTTGAGGAATTTTTTGGAAAAAATGAAAGGGTAAACGGATGAAAACAAATGATAATAAAGGGATACAAAATAAAATAAACGTAATTTAACGTTAGTCAATATTTAAACCAGATGAAAGATATACAAAAGGATTGGATAGAAACAGGATACCGTACCTTTGCATTAGAAGGCCCGAAAGGGCTTAAAATTGAACGGATTTCAAAAGAAATAGGGAAAAATAAATCTTCTTTCTATCACCTTTTTGCTGATCTTGAAATATTCACAAGTATATTGTTATCACACCACATAGAACAGTCTAAAATTGTGACTGTAAAAGAATCGGGTTGTACAGACCTTAATGACTTAATAGAGGTATTAGTTGAACATAAAATCGACCTCTTATTCAATCGGCAATTGCGAGTAAATAGAGAAAATATTGAGTTCAAAAAATGTTTTCAAACCGTAAATGAGATGACCATCCTGGCAATTGTTCCTTTATGGTACGAGTTGCTCAGTATTGATAAGAATTTACCCTTAAATGAATTAGTTTTAAAACTTTCACTCGAAAATTTTTTCCTTCAAATAACAGATGAAACAATAAATAAAGATTGGCTTCACGAATATTTTAAAGGCTTAAAAACTTTAGTATCAAAAGTCTGATTAATATATTGAACTTTTAGCGATTAGACGGAGGCGTCTAAAATACCTCGTATTTAGTACGTTAATTTGACCGTAATTAAAAAACAAATAATTATGGAAGGATTAAAAAACAAAGTTTACGTATTCGCAGGAGCCGGAGGCATTGCAGACGGGGTGGCACAATTTTTAGGTACCGGAGGTGCCAAAATTGTAGTTGGTGATATTGTTTTATCAAACGCTCAGAGATGTGTGGATGTTATAAAAGAATCCGGAGGAGATGGAATTGCGACAACACTGGACATTTCTAATGAAGGACAGGTTAAGAATTTGATTTCTTTGGGTGTAAATACCTATGGAAAAATAAATGGATTATTCAATGTTGCGGCAAACATAAATCCGGAGGAAGTGGCAAAGGATACAAATCCATTGGATATAGATATACAAGACTGGCAAAAAAATATCGATATCAATTTAACCGGTTATTTATTAACCTCTAAATATGCGTTACCACACATTTTGGAAGCAGGAGGAGGCTCTATTGTCAATACAATATCTGATGCTGTGTATGCTGCGATGCCTGATAAATTAAGCTATTCGGTTACAAAAGCAGGAATCGGAGCTTTGACAAGAAATGTAGCCAGCAGATTTGGGAAGCAAGGCGTTCGTTGTAATGCTGTTTCTCCAGGTTTAGTTGTAACTGAGAGTGGTTTAAAAAACTCCGGTCATTTGGTAGAAATGGTTATGCAAATGATACCTGCCCCACGTGTTGGAAAACCTGAAGATATGGGAGCTATGGTTGCTTTTCTGCTTTCAGATAATTCTGAATGGATTACGGGTCAAACTATATGTGTGGATGGCGGTGCCGTAATGAGAACTTGATTCTCAAGCATATGTAATAATTGGATTACATTCAGATTAATAAAACACCCATATTATTATGTATAAGAAATAGCGGTTTGAGTGCCAACTCGAACCGTTTTTTCATTAGATTAAAGTATCTTGTAAACCGAAAAGTAATTGCAATAAATCCGCTACTGCTCTTACACGATATTGTTGAAGCACATTCAGCAAGCGCTGACTTTTGTCGGCGAAACTTCGTTTCAATGTGTCCAAAAGAAATGTGCTTCAATGCTGAGCTAAGCATTGTGCCCAATTGCAAAAAACATACTGCAATGATAAAACTACAGATGAATAAATTAGGATTATTTATATTAATGCTTCTTGCCATTCCTCAGATTACTGTTTGTCAGAATGGAGAGAAAGAGTATAATATTGGTTACAAATCAAACGTGTATAGAGATTATTCTCGTGATGATAATTTGTTAAACAAAGAACAGAATTTGCGGAATTCAATAAACAACTATCGGGTTGTTACCATATCAATGTGGTATCCATCAAACATTACAGAGTCTGATGAAAAAGTGAAATTTGGTAATTTTTTACCCACAATTGAATTGAATGAGAAAAAAGATTACAATGTAAAAGATTCTATAATAAGCCCTGCTGATAAATTTGCTGACTATTATAACATCAGTAAGGCTCATTTTTCAAGTCTAATAAATTACACAACACAATCATATTTAAACTCAAAACACTTAGATGAAAAATATCCTTTAGTAATATATATTCCCGGAATGAATGGGTTTTCTTTTGAAAATCATATGTTATGTGAGGAAATTGCGAAGCAAGGATATGTTGTAATATCCTTCAATTCCAAAGGTTCAGATAAGAGATGGATGGAGCCCAATACGATAGATTATGAGAATCAAATACGTGATGTTCAGTTTTTAATCGCAGAAACAAATAACTTATCATTTGTCGACAATTCTAAAATCTGTTTAGTTGGTCATAGCATAGGGGGATATGTAAATATATTGACAAAAATAAGGGATAACAGAATTTCCTCACTGGTGTCGCTTGATGGTTCAATAGTACATGACTTAAACAGATATAAGGAATTTGTTTACAACGATTTAAATAAAGTAAATTGTCCGGTTTTGTCAATTTCAACCCAAGATTTCAATAAAGCAAGGATATATCTTGATAGTATGAGTCACGCTGACAGATACTATTGCAAAACTTTAACTTTTAATCATAAAGATTTTAAATCAATCACATATTTACTACAAACCTCTGTTGATTCAGTAAAATTTAAAGCGTACCAGAAATTAAACAATCTGATAGTATTATTTATAAATAAAGTCAATAACAATAAAAAACAGGGAGGATTTGATGAATTAAGCAATAATCTGTCAAACAGTGGACTTGTCACAACCTCATATTTACCTTCGATACCCGATTTTTCTGACTTTAAATTTATGGTTTATAACGCCAATTTTGATAATATGATAAGGGTATATAAAAATACAGTTAAACAACACCCGTCGTTTGAACTTTCAAAAAATGAATTATACGATTGGGGAAATAGCTTGAGATATTACGGTTATTTCAGCCAGGCTATTCAAGTTTATCAGCTACTTATTGATTTGTATCCTGATTATATTTCAGGTTACAATGGAATGGCAAGAACACTTTTATTGCAAGACGATAATAAAGAAGCAATAAAGGTTTATAAACTTGCATTGAAAATTGATCCCAATAATGAAAGCATCAAAAGGAAATTAAATAAAATGACAACAGAAAAAAGCAACTAAAGCCCAACATATGGTATTTGACATGGCTGGAGGGTGGCTCGAATCTACACAGTCGAATCTTGTGCCTGCCTCGTTTTCGGTCGGACAGTCAGACTCTCGTCTGACAAGTAACTATTGGAAAAACATTTGATCAAATTGAATCAGATTTTAAAAATTACAGAGAAATTGCAGACAGAACAAAAAAAATAAAAAACAAAAATGACTAATTTTCAAGAATCAAAAGAATATAAAGACAGGCTGGAAAAGATTGAAAAAATCAAAAATATTCTTACAAATTGGAATCCGTTAGGAGAACAGGCAAAAAGTGTAAGTGACCTTGATAATTATGATACCGAGGCAAATGATATTTACTTCCATTTTGTAAGCGAAATAGATTTTCAAAAAAGTAAAAACCCGTTAAAAAGAATCCAAACAATAACAAAAGAAGTATTAAACGAGGCATTCAATCTTTGGTTAAGTGACAAAGAATGTGAAAAACCAGCTAAAAATATAATGGAAATACTAAAATAAAACACCAACGCATAAACCACTGCACATCATAGGGTGGGGTTGGTCGTAATAAACAGTTAATCAATGAGAGACCGGATATTAATATTAGTCATTCTAATCTTCGTTCCGTATAGCAATAAAGGACAAGAGAGAGAATGGCTGTTAAACAAAGATTCTGTTTTTACATCTATTTCTTCTGAACATTTTAATCTGTCATTAGTGTCCGGTAAAAATTTACCGGACACTAATGTTGCAAAATAATCGGGCATTACCGTTACAAAAGGTAGAAAAACAAAATAATCAGTGGGTTTTCAGCGAACAAAAAGGATTGAAACCGTATATTTCATAATAAAAACAAAAAATCCCGATGACCTATTTTAATAAAAAAACCAGAATAACCGCATCGGCAATGGGAGTGTTGCTTGGTTTGGCAGGCATTGTTAATCACGGAGTATTTGAGATTCTTCAGGGCTTTACTCCTACCAACGGATTTTATATTGAAGCCATTGGCGAAGCCCATCGATTTTGGCTTTATGGAACGGAAGGGGCTTTTACAATAATTCATAATTTTCTGATTACAGGCATTTTTGCAGTCCTGGCAGGTTTAGCCATAATTGTTTGGTCTTTGAAGTATATCCATACCAAACATGGTACAACCATTTTCCTGTTATTAACTGTTTTATTAATTCTTGTTGGCGGTGGAATCGGTTTTATTATCGTTTTTATTCCCACATGGGCTTTTGCCAGCCAAATAAACAAAGCGCTGGGTTGGTGGAAAAAAATATTTCCCTTCGGCCTAAGAAAAATATTGTCTTCGTTTTGGATCTTCAGTTTAGCTGCAGCAATGATTTCGTGGTTGATTGTTATGGAACTGGGAATTTTTGGTTATATCCCGGGGCAAAACAATCCTGACATCATCCTAGACACTGTTTTCATATTATTATTTTCTTCAGCATTTTTAACATGTATAAGCTTTATTTGCGCATATTCCGGAGATATCAACCGGTGAAACAACCAAGGCAGAAAACCCAAAAACAAACTATCTGTCAAGCACTAAGATAACCTGGCTGTTTGAACACAAATACAGTCAAGCTGAACGATTGTAACTTATTCACCTTGCTAAACGTCTCACCGCTAAAAAACCAGAAAACTTTATGAAAAACATCTCAAACAGAAATCTTTGGGTCGACTATTTACGGTCGGCAATAACTGTGATGGTGGTAGCACATCATTCATCACTTGCCTATACTACTTTCGCCCGATTTGACAAAGAGACCTATATCAATTCAACACATGCTATCGTTGATACAAAAAGGTGGGTCGGCCTTGATATCTTTGAAAATTTTAATGATGTATTTTTTATGTCACTTATGTTTCTGGTAGGTGGGCTATTTTTAATAAAAAGTGTCAATAAAAAAGGCACAATTACTTTTATAAAAGACCGATTTTACAGACTTTTCATACCCTTTTTATTATTGGGAACCGGTTTTATGCTCATTGCTTATTTTCCTTCCTATTATGTTGGCCACAATAACTTTGACATTTTAGCTTATGTAAAAGATTTTTTCGGACCAGAAAAATGGCCGGTTGGCCCCCCCTGGTTTATATGGATACTATTTCTTTTTAATCTTCTCTTTGCTTTGTGTCAACCTCTCTTTTCAAAATTGAGCAATAACTTTGGCACAAAACTTTCAAATGCAAAAAACAAACCTTTTTCTTTTTTCCTTTTTTTGTTTTGTATCACATGGATACTTTATGTACCTCTTTCATACACAGTTGGGGCTGGCAAATGGGTAGGATTTGGTCCTTTTGATTTTCAGTTAAGCCGAATATTTCTCTACTTTGGATACTTTGCACTTGGGATTCTGCTCGGAAACACAAATTTCAACAGCGAAATATTTTCAAACCATTCTGCAACGGTAAAAAAATGGTGGCTTTGGCTTTTGTTGTCTCTGCTTGTTTATTCCACTTTAACTGCAGTTTCCGAGCCTTTAAAACAAATGTTAGAGAACAACCTTATTAAAGAATTTTATGCGTGGATGATTTATTATGTAATTTATGCCGCGTCGTGTACAATTAGTAGTATTGCCTTTATAACAAGTTTTAGAAAACTGGCAAATAAAGAAAATAAACTTTGGAATTCACTATCAGAAAACGCCTATTTGATATACCTGATTCATTATATTTTTGTTGTCTGGTGTCAGTTCCTGTTGTTAAGATTTGATATTCCGGCTTTTATTAAATTTTCGTTGACATTCATATTGTCTTTCTTTTTGAGTTGGCTTTGTAGTGTTCAGCTAAGAAAAATAAGAGTTATAGAAAAGTACGTATAACCTGATAAAAACAGGTCGACATCAGAAAACAATAACCAGAATTTTGAGTTTAAACTGTGGATGTCCGTAATTAACAAAAGCGTTACAATTGCCGGATCCAGGAATAATATTTCCATTGGTAATGAATCAACGCCCTTTGTCTCTGTCATTTATTAAACGGCAGGCGAGAACTCGAAGCAGCTTCTCTTTACATTAGGTTAAAGATAAAATAGCTGGTTCTTTTGTGGCTCATTTTTTGTTAAATACCAAATAAATCAATAAAGTTGAGTTTCATTTTCAGCTTATTTCCAAAACTAAAATATAATACCATGAAAGTAAAAATCTTTTTGTTCGCAGTTATTCAACTATCGGTTGTGCATATTTGTGCCCAAAGTCTGGAAGAATCTTTGGGAGGAATTGAAACCAACTTCCAGTTTTTTTCCAATAATATCGATTTGAAAGTAACTGACCAGTTCATAATTAAGAGAGCCGAAAAGAAGGCGTCTGCAAGTACCAACTATTCAGCCAATTCCGCTTATGGCTACGGCTATGGATATCAGTCTTTTCACCTTGAATTTGTCACAAAGGAATATTATACAATCGAAGAAGTTGAACATAAAGGCAGATACAGCGATAAAATAGAGCTGACATTTTATAACTCAGATGATATTGCCCTGGCAACCCATACTTTAGATTATTCGGTTGTGGACTTGTCATACAATATATCATCCGATGAAATTCAGTTTTTTTATTCGATAGACCTGTTGGGCATACCAATTGTTTTGTTAAACAAAACTGCGAAAATCAATTTTATTAAAAAGGTATCGAACAAAAAATAGTAAATATAATCCACCAACAATTTAATCAAATTCTTATTTTCAGCAGTAAATCAACGCCTTTTGTTCTTTGCCATTCATTAAAACCGTCAGGGGCTCTTTAAACTCTACATGTTTAATAAATTCTGTTTCCTGAACCAGATTTTTGTCGGTAAGTTTCTCCATTTTCAACTTTGAGCTGCGTGAATTGTGCGGCACAGAGAAGTAGCCCACGTTCATTGACGTTACATTGTGGAAAAAATGTGAACCAAGAGAGGCGTCCAGCGGAAAATCGGGCAGCCCCATTTCCACAATAATACGCGCTTTGGAAATGTGCGCCCACAAAACAGGAATTCCGGTGTATGGATCCCGCGAGCCCCAGCGCCCGGGTCCTATCAGAACATATTCTTTGCCCTGTGCTTCAAAACGGAGATTCAGTTTACGAATCTCTTCTGCCATTTGTTTGGTTTTCATCTTATCAAATTTTGCAGGATCGACAAAAACCACATCTTTTATATGGTTTATCTTTCCGTTTCCCATCCCCCTTTCGGCGTACATAAGTATTTTATCCTCGTCAACAGCACCCAAATTAATCTCCACTTTTTCCTCTATACGGATCAATGGTTTTATCTGCAAAAGATAAAATGTTGGCAATCCGTTTTCAGCTTTCTCCAAATCGATGGCATATTCAATTTCAACCGGTGAGCCCATCGCTTCTTTAAAAAGTTTTAATAACACCTGTAAAGTTTCAGCCAGTGGCAAGTAGCCGTATTTTAGAATATTTGCAAAATCGACAACACGGGGTCCGTTCATTTGAATTCCCGGGACCAAATCATCATTCTCCATTATATAAGTGGAGGTAGAATGTTCGAGGGTCTCGTCTTCTTCAGCATCTTTTATCCGGAACCGTTTTATTGCAGCATCCTCACCGTCGGTAATTAAATCAAAATTGTCTTTGGTAAGGTCAATTGCATAAAAATGTTTCTGCGAGTCTCTGAGCTGATCTTTAACTGAAGTTGGATTAATGTTTGGATAAAGCGGACAAAAGCGGTAGGAATTTTCGCCGCCAACCACATACATTCCCAAACCAACGGCAGCTACAGAAAAACCATCCTCCGGCTTCATATATGATATGGGATAGTAATTAAACGACTGTGCCACACCCGAAACGCTTGGATAATATTTATTGTTATAATTGTGCCCGATTACCTCCTGGATAACCACCGCCATTTTCTCCTCCTCTATTTTATAGTTCACCGCATCAAAATAAGCTTGTGCTGAATCGGTAAAAATACTGGCATACACCAATTTAATCGCCGTTTCCAATTGCTGGTAACGAACTGAAATATCTGCATGGTTATTGGGAATAAGATAAGTTGAATAAACCCCCGAGAAAGGTTGCAGCAAAGAATCTTCAAACAAACCGGAAGAACGAACCGCCAGTGGCTTTTTCATCGTTTCGAGGTATTTCATAAGCCGTTTTCGGATTTTATCGTCAAACTCCGACTCAAGAAAATGCTGACGAATCGATTCAAAATCGTTTAATGAATAAATATCATCATACAGATTATTCATTTCGATGAATTTATCAAACTCCAGGGCTCCTAAAACTGCTGTAGCGGGGATTCGAATATTCATCCCCCGGATATAATTCTGAAAATCGATATTTTCGATAATATGGCAAATAAAAGCGATTCCGCGGCCTTTTCCCCCAAGAGATCCCTTCGCCAGCCTTACGACAAAACGATTATGATCAACCAGAACCGGGTCAAAGTTTACAATGGTTCCTTTTAATTTTTCGTATCGAACCGAACGAAAAACATTGAGACAAAAATTTCTCAACTCCTGTGCTGACTCAAAATCTTCGGTTTTTATGGGACGTAATCTTTCGGCCATATTTATTTCACCGCGTGCCATTAACCAGGTGGAAAAAGAATTTCGTTTTCCGTGATACAACATTGCCTCAGCCGGAATGGAACTAAATTTTTCCTGAAACTCCTGCAGATTTTCTGCTTCGGCCAGGGGTTTACCATCCATACCCTTAAATACAAAATTCCCAAATCCAAGCCTCCGGTAAAGAAAATTCAGAATGTCCATCGACAAACTTTCTGAATTTTTGTTGATAAAATCGGCACCTACACTTTTGGCGCGTTCGGCATTTGAAATATCATGCGACTGCAACAACGATGGAATCGGATATTTAAAGGTCTGTTTGGCATATTTTAGTAATTCAATTCCGGCATCTTCATCATCCACGCCATCCTTCTCAAACTTAACATCGGAAATTACACACAAAATATACCGGCGGTAAGCGTTAATTAAACGAACTGCCTCTTCGTAAGTATCAACCAGCAATACTTTCGGACGTGCCCTCATTTTTAAAATCTTATGCAGTTCGTCGGTAGCATCCTCCTGAACCAAAATCTGGGTTTGTGTCATCACTGTAGTGTAGAGCATCGGCAAATACCTTGAATAGTATTGAATGCTGTCCTCCACCAAAAGAATAACCCGTACATTTCCGTTTTGTGTATCGCGGGCCACGTTTTTTTTATCCTCGATATATTTTATCATGGCAAGAAAAACATTCGAGTTCCCGTTCCAGACAAAAATACGGTCGATTGAATCCAGCTTTCTTCCTTCCGCCTGAAAATACCGTAAATCGGCATTGTTGTTTACAAGCAACAAAAGCGGAACCCTGGGACGAATGGCCCTTATTTCTTTTGACGTTTGAACAGGTGTATCTTTGTCAACTCCGGCCATAACAATAATTAAATCAAAATCTTTATGTTTTAGCGTTAAAAGTGCATCTTCCTGTGAGTTAACACTTGTAAAGCGTGGAGCTGCATATAAATTTAGCTGTAAATACTCACCAAAAATTTTATCGCTAAACTGTCCTTCACGCACAATGGAATACGAGTCGTAAAGTGTAGCAATCAGGAGCACCTCTTTCACTTTAGTGGGCATCAATTCCTGAAAAATATCACGATCGGTTTTTTTCCGTTTGTAAATGTTTGCCAGTGAAATATTTTCAAGTTCCATAAATATCTGTTTTGAACGATGAAATTAAGAAAAATTCAGGCTTGTTTTTGAATTGGGAATATGCTGAAAAAAAGGTAACTGTTAAATTAAGGGCAAAAAAATCCCGGAGTTTTCTCCCCGGGACATTTGATTTGTTTTATCAGTCGAGTTTATGAATAACCAGGCCTGAGCGTAGTTTGGGTTCAAACCAGGTGGTTTTGGGCGGCATAATGTTTCCGCTGTCGGCAATATTTATCAACTGCTGCATAGAAACCGGATATAAAGCAAAAGCGGCTTTCATTTCCCCTGAGTCGACTCTTCGTTTTAACTCAGCCAAACCACGAATTCCGCCAACAAAATCAATTCTTTTCGAAGTTCTTAAATCTTTAATATCCAAAACCGGATCTAAAATCTGTTTTGAAAGAATGGTTACATCCAAAACGCCAATCGGGTCTTCATCATCATAGGTTCCTTCTTTTGCTGTAAGTTTATACCAGCTTCCGGAAAGATAAAGACTGAACTCATGTAATTTTGAAGGTTTATAGATTTCCTCTCCCATATTTACAACTTCAAATCCTTTTGAACATTCCGCCAGAAAGTCAACATCTGACAAACCATTTAAATCGGCAACCACACGATTGTAATCGATAATCTGCAACTGATCATCCGGAAAATGAACTGCCATAAAAAAATTATATTCCTCATCTCCTGAATGATTTGGATTTTGTGCTGTCTTTTCCAACCCGATTCGGGCTGCTGCTGCCGTGCGGTGATGACCGTCGGCAACATAGGTAAAAGGTACTTTCTCTGCAAAAAGCCTTTCAATTTTTTTATTTGTTTCCACGGAATCAATCGTCCAGAAATGATGTCCGAAACCATCTTCTGCCGTAAAATCATATTCCGGGGGATTATTTTTAACGATTTCAGCTACAATTTTATCAATTTCAGGAACAGCTTTGTATGCAAAAAATACAGGTTCGATATTGGCATTTAAATAACGGGTCAGTACCATTCGGTCTTCCTCTTTTTCCGGCCGGGTTAACTCGTGCTTCCTGATGATTCCATTTTCATAATCGGCACAGGCAGCAGCGCCTACAATTCCATACTGCGTTTTTCCATTCATGGTTTGCGCATAAATGTAATATTTTGCCTGTCCATCCTGTTGCAGCCATCCTTTTCCATGGAAAGCAGTAAAATTATCAACCGCTTTGTTGTACACGATTTCAGAATGAATATCGTCCACACCGGGGCATTCAATTTCTGCTTTTGTGATCCGCAACAGCGATTTTTCTTTTCCGTCAGCCATTCGAGCTGCTTCTTCCGAATTCATTACATCGTAGGGAAGGCATGCCAGTTCTTCGACAATTTCTTTTGGTGGCCGCAGCCCTTTAAATGGTTTTATTTTTGCCATTTGAAATAGATTTTGAATATTGATACAAATAGATTTTAGACCATCAAAAATAGAAATCTAAAATCCAATAGCGATAACAATTAGAATAATCTTTTCCTAAAAAATTCCTCTCCTGTGGGGAGCTTAGGCGGGCTTTATTTATTCACCTGATAAGTTTTATCTCCTTTTTCAAAAAAACCGACGATTTGTTCTGCCGCTGCAACTCCGGCGTTAATATTTGCCTCCGCGGTTTGCGCCCCTGCTTTTTTGGGTGTAAAAAAATAGCGCCCCTCAAATTTTTCAACAAAATCTGCCTCACAGTCGGGAGTAATATCCGACATGTATTTTAAGCCTGGCTTTTCTTCCATAATCTTCAGCAAATCCGTTTCGTTTATTACTTCTTTTCGGGCAGTATTTACCAAAATGCTACCGTCTTTTAAGTGTTTCAATACTTCGTAGCTTACCGATTTTATATGTTCTCCCCTTGCCGGAACATGAATGGATACGATGTCGCTTTTTTCATATAACTGTTCCAGCGAATTGGTTACTTTTAGCCCGATAGCAGCGGCAGCATGTTTACTATAGCGTGTATATACAATTACTTTCATCCCCATAGCACGTGCAATACGAAAAACATTTCGTGCCACAAAACCAAATCCGTGCAGTCCGAGTGTGCGACCGCGGAGTTCGCCACCCGGTTTGCCGCTAAACATTTCCCGAATTCCAAAAATGGCCAGGCCGATTGCAAGTTCAGCTACCGCATTGGAGTTCTGTCCGGGAGTATTCATTACTACTATATCCTTCCGGGTTGCTGCATCCAGATCCACATTATCGTAGCCGGCGCCGGCGCGAACCACAATCTTTAACTTCTTTGCAGCATCCAGAACTTCTGCATCAAATTTATCGCTTCTGATAATGGCTGCGTCAACATCAGGAATACGCTTTAGAAGCTCTTCCTTCGAACTGTATTTTGCAAGTAGTAGTAAATCGTAGCCCTCCTTTTTAAAAATTTTACCTATTTTTTTTATTGCTGAAGGAGCAAAAGGTTTTTCAGTAGCAATTAAGATTTTTCTCATAACTCAAATTTTTAGTGCAGAAAAAAAATGCAGGGCTTTCACCCTGCATCTTTTTTATCTTATTTTTTCAAATTCCTGCATGGTTTCGACCAGCGCCTTAACACTGTCAGTGGGCATCGCATTGTAGATTGAAGCCCTGAATCCTCCTACCGACCGGTGTCCCTTGATACCAATCATTCCTCTTGCTGTTGCAAATTCGAGAAATTCTTTTTCAACTTCACCATATTCAGGCGCCATAACAAAAGTTACATTCATTCTTGAACGATCTTCCGGATCAGCGACTGTAGGAACAAATAATTTATTACGGTCGAGTTCATCATAAAGAATAGATGCTTTTTCAATATTTACTTTTTCAATGGCTTCTACTCCACCCTGGTCTTTTAGCCAGATTAAAGTTTGCAAGCAACCAAAAACTGCCAATGTTGAAGGTGTGTTAAACATCGATCCTTTATCAGCATGGATTTTATAATCAAGCATTGTTGGAATCGTCCGTTCAACTTTCCCCAGGGCATCGTCTTTTACAATAACCAAAGTCGCACCTGAAGGGCCAAGGTTTTTTTGCGCGCCGGCATAAATCACAGCGTATTTTGACACATCAAGCGGGCGGCTGAAAATATCTGATGACATATCGGCAACCAGTGGCATAGCAACTTCCGGCTCTTTCAGGATTTCTGTTCCGTAAATGGTATTGTTTGTTGTGTAATGAAAATATTCAGCATCGGCCGGAACTTCATATCCTTTTGGTATATAATTAAAATTTGCATCTTTTGACGATGCAACTTCAACCACTTCGCCAAACAGTTTTGCTTCTTTAATTGCTTTTGAAGCCCAGGAACCGGTGTTCAGGTAAGCAGCTTTTTTGTTCATCAGATTATAAGGAACCATTAAAAACTGTGTACTCGCACCTCCCTGTAAAAACAGTACAGAATAACCGTCGGGAACATGCAGTAACTCTTTTACCAATGCTTGTGCTTCGTCCATTACGGCAACAAACTCTTTGCTTCGGTGCGAAACTTCCATTACAGAAAGCCCTGTTCCCGCAAAATTTACCGCTGCTTCCGCTGTTTTTTCCTTTGTAAATTCGGGCAAAATTGAAGGCCCTGCATAAAAATTGTGCTTTTTCATTATTACAACAAATTAAAAAGGTGAATTAATTAAAACCATTTCGTTGCAAACTTTACTTCAAAGTTCGTTATAAGTTAAAGGTTTGCAGATGAGAAAAATCAATATATCTAATAAAAATTTGAGTTTTAAAACATTAATAAACAACACAAAACCAAATGACAGAAATCATATTTTCTTCCAGATGATTTATAATCAGATAAAGCCCAACTGTTTGTTTAGCATACAAATTTATCGGAATCTAAATAAGAAATCCATTTTTTAAAACATTAATCTTCTACAATAATAATTATTTAAAAAAATTATAAATTACCGCTTTACAAAATTGTTTGAAAGAATTACTGACAATTTCTGCCAAATCAAACTGATATAAAATGAAAAACATCAAATTCATTCGGCTACTAATCCTTCTGTTGGTAATACCAGCTTATTCGTGTAAAACAAATCAGGAAGACCAAAGGGTTAATTTTGTTTTTATTTTAGCTGACGATCTGGGGTATGCCCAATCCGGCTGTTACGGTAGTGAATATTATACAACTCCCAACATTGACAAACTGGCGCGGGAAGGTATGCGTTTTATCAACGCTTATGCTGCGTGCCCGGTATGCTCCCCAACACGGGCAAGCATTATGACAGGCAAATATCCGGCACGTTTGCACATCACTGATTTTATTGCAGGAAATAATCGTGATGATTATCCGCTGTCCCAGCCCGACTGGCAGAAATTTCTTCCTCTTGAAGAAGTTACGTTTGCTGAACTACTGAAACAAAACGGTTACAAAACGGCGCTGTTTGGGAAATGGCATTTAAGCAAAGAAAAAACACCACCGGAGAGTTTGCCTTTTAATCCGGACAAACAGGGATTTGACGAAACTTTTGTTACTTACAAACCTTCCGGAAATATGGCGCAGCCCTGGCAACAGCCTGAAATTGACGGGCATAATGTAGATACCATTACCCGTTTGGCAACAGAATTTCTGGAAAAAAACCAAACAAAGCCGTTTTTCCTGTTTGTGTCGCATAATTCCATTCATGATCCTTTAATGGAAAAACAGGAGACTATTGAAAGATACAAAAAACTGAAGGGAGCTGACAAACAGGAAAACCACGCTGTAATTGCTGCCATGATTGAACGGCTTGATAAAAGCTGTGGCACTATTGTTAATAAAGTAAACGAACTGGGACTTGAGGAGAATACAGTGATTATTTTCTTTTCTGATAATGGCGGCAGAGATTTGTATGCCAAACAAACACCACTTCGTGCCGGCAAAGGATGGATTTATGACGGCGGAATTCGCGAACCGCTGATTGTAAAATGGAAAGATAAGATTCAAGCGGGCACCCTTTCGGAATCATTGATCAGTTCAATTGATTTTTATCCAACATTCCTTGATTTAGCGGGTATAAACAAAAAACCTCAGAATATAGACGGAAAAAGTTTTCTTCCGGTTTTAAACAATCCGAGAATTGAAATACACGATAATCTTTTCTGGCATTATCCACATTACCACAGTGGTTCAGGAATGATGCCTGCAAGTGCTGTTCGCTCAGGAAAATATAAACTGATTGAATGGCATGAACCTCTGCTAATTGAAAATAAGAATGCGTGGGAGCTTTTCGATTTGGAGAATGACATTGGAGAAAAACAAAATCTTTGCGACAGCCTTCCTGAAAAAGTATTAGAACTAAAACTTGTCTTAACCACCTGGAGAAGCGAAGTAAATGCTCAGATGCCTCAAATAAATAAAAATGCCACTCCAAAAAAATGAAGTGGCAACAATATTTTATAAACGAGATTTAAATAAAAGGCAACTTTACAATCTCTGCAGGAATATTCTTATTTCTGATTTTCACAAAAATCTGTGTTCCAAATGCTGAATACTCTTTGGCAACATATCCCATACCAATTCCTTTGTTTAAAACGGGCGACATGGTACCCGAAGTTACCTTCCCAATAACACTCCCTTCCGAATTTACCAACTCATAGTCATGTCTCGGAATACCACGCTCCTGCATAATAAAACCGCGTAGTCTGCGTATAATGCCTTCGGTCTTTTGCATCATCAAAAAATCACGATCGATAAATTTCCGGCCGTTGTTAAATTTGGTAATCCATCCTAATCCGGCTTCAATCGGAGATGTAGTGTCATCAATATCATTTCCATACAAACAGTATCCCATTTCCAGACGTAAAGTATCGCGCGCACCTA
Organism: Maribellus comscasis; assembly: GCF_009762775.1. Classification (GTDB taxonomy): domain Bacteria; phylum Bacteroidota; class Bacteroidia; order Bacteroidales; family Prolixibacteraceae; genus Draconibacterium; species Draconibacterium comscasis. The sequence continues at coordinate 998,891 of NZ_CP046401.1, forward strand.
AACCTATAGGTTTTATTCCAAATTCTTCTCCGGCTTCAAAAATAGCATTCCACATTTCCTCAGCAACTTCATTTCTGAAATAGAGCTCAAAACCACCCGCACCGGTATAACCAGTAGCTGAAATAATTACATCATCTATACCAGCCATTTTGCCTGTAACAAATGTGTAGAATTTTATTTCGGAAAGATTTATATCTGTTAATTTCTGTAAAGTGGCATTTGCTTTCGGCCCCTGAATTGCAAGCTGGCTAATTCTGTCGGAAGCATTCTCAAGCTCCGCGCCAACATCATTCTGACTCACAACCCAATTCCAGTCCTTTTCAATATTTGCAGCATTTACAACCAACATGTATTTTTCGGGTTCATAAAAATAAACCAGCAGATCATCAACAATTCCACCTTTCCCGTTTGGGAAACATGAATATTGCGCCTGGCCTGGAGTTAAAATGATTGGGTCATTTGAAGTAATCTTTTTTACCAAATCCAGCGCTTGTGGTCCTTTGATCCAAAACTCGCCCATGTGCGAAACATCAAAAACTCCGACAGACTCACGAACAGTCATGTGTTCGTCTTTTATACCACTGTATTCTATGGGCATTTCAAAACCGGCAAACTCAACCAATTTACCACCTGTTCCTTTATGAATTTTGTTAAATGCTGTAATTTTCATTTCAATACTTTTAGTTCATCCAATCCACATTAACCACTAAATTGGAAACATATTCAACTGATATAACGTTCAAAATAAAAAACTCAAAATATAAGTAATTATTACGCAAAGCTATCAATTCAAATATAGCTGGCACATGAATTTTATCAGAAAAATAAGGAATAGGATTTATTAGATATTTCGCTAAATTGCGACACAATAAAATTTTGAGATGGAAAAAGAAAATTATCCCTTGGATTTGGGTTATCTCGACGATGTTGCCGGAGGCGATATCGAGTTCAAAAAAGAGCTGGTAAAAATATTTCTGCAACAAGTGCCGGTTTTTATTGAAAATATGAAAAAATTTCAGGTAGAAAAGGATCTCGAGAATCTTGCAAAAGAAGCACATACTGCAAAATCATCGGTTTTAATTTTTGGGATGGAAGAAACCGGAGCCAATTTGAAAAAAATCCAACTTCTGGCAGAAGAAAATCAAACGCAACAGATCCCGATGTTATTGGAAAAGTCGATACGAGATATGGAAGAAATAATACTTCCGTTACAGCATTTTATGGAATCATGACTTCATACCTTTAAAAAGTTAATATGTTTAATGAAATGATTGGCTGGACAGGAAATATCCTTTTCGCCATTTGTGGTATTCCGCAGGTTATTAAAACATATAAAACCAAGAGTGCAAAAGATTTAAGTATTTTGTTTTTATGGCTTTGGCTTGCAGGCGAAGTTCTGACTTTTATGTATATTATCAATGGAGACCTGGAAACAGGCTCCGTACATTGGCCGTTGTATTTTAATTACATCGTCAATATTTTTATGGCCTGTTTCCTGATCTACGCAAAATATATCTATCCAAAAAAATACTCGTCCGTTCCTTAATTTTTGAAAATTAGTCCGTTGCGATCAAAATCGATTACAATTGTTTTATCTTTCTGAACCTGCCCTCCGATGATCTTTCTTGATAACTCATTTAACACATGTTTTTGTAATATACGTTTTACCGGACGTGCTCCAAAATGAGGGTCAAAACCAGCACTTGCCAACCATTCCACGGCCGAATTAGTAATTTCTATTTTTATGTCTGCTCCCGCCACTCGCTTTATCACCTGCTCAAATTGGAGTCGAACAATTTCTGTAATATCTTCTTTTGAAAGTGGAGTAAACACAATGGTTTCATCAATCCGGTTCAAAAACTCCGGCCGGATGGTTTGTCTCAGCATTTCCATCAATCGGTTTTTTGTTTCTTCCAAAATAAACTCCTGGTTTTCCTCATTCATACGTTCAAAACTTTCCTGAATGATTTGTGAACCGAGATTGGAAGTCATTATGATGATAGTATTCTTAAAATTTACTGTCCTTCCCTTGTTGTCTGTTAATCTTCCGTCGTCGAGCACCTGGAGCAGCACATTAAAAACGTCGGGGTGTGCTTTTTCAATTTCGTCAAACAACACAACAGAATAGGGTTTATGCCGGACCGCTTCAGTCAACTGCCCGCCTTCATCATACCCTACATATCCGGGTGGACTACCAATGAGACGCGTGACTGAAAATTTCTCCTGATATTCCGACATGTCAATCCGCGTAATCATATTTTCGTCATCAAAAAGATACTCCGCCAGTGCTTTTGCCAATTCTGTTTTTCCTACACCTGTCGATCCCAAAAATATAAAAGAACCGATTGGTCTTCTTTCGTCCTGCAAGCCAGCCCTGCTTCTGCGCACTGCGTCTGATACAGCAACGATTGCCTCATTTTGTCCAACGACACGTTTATGCAGCTCATCTTCCATAAGAAGTAGTTTTTCACGCTCGCTTTGTAACATTTTTGAAACCGGAATTCTCGTCCAGCGAGCTACAACTTCGGCAATGTCTTCTGCATCAACCTCCTCTTTAATCAGATTTTCACCTTCTTTCAATTTTTGCAGCTCTTTCTGGTATTTCTGAATCTCATTTTCTGCCTCCTTTACCCGGCCATAACGAAGCTCTGCAACACGTTCATAATTTCCCTGTCGTTCTGCTTCTTCTGCTTCGCGTTTAAAATCTTCGATTTCCGATTTCTTTTTCTGAATATTATCGATAACTGCTTTTTCGGACTGCCATTTGGCTCGCAACCGCGATTGTTCTTCTTTCAAATTTGAAATTTCTTCGTGCAGTTGTGCCAATTTTCTATCATCTCTTTCCCGTTTTATTGCTTCACGTTCAATTTCCAGCTGTTTTACCCGGCGTTCAATTTCATCCAGCTCTTCCGGAACAGAATCCATCTCCAGACGTAATTTTGCTGCGGCTTCATCCATTAAATCAATGGCTTTATCAGGTAAGAACCGGTCGGAAATATAACGTTGCGACAGCTCCACCGAAGCAATAATTGCGTCGTCTTTTATTCTTACCTTATGGTGGTTCTCATACCTTTCTTTTATTCCACGCAAAATAGAAATGGCACTCAGCGTATCCGGCTCTTCCACCTGCACCACCTGAAACCTTCTCTCCAGTGCTTTGTCCTTTTCAAAATATTTTTGATACTCGGAATAAGTTGTTGCTCCAATTGCACGAAGTTCACCACGAGCCAGCGCGGGTTTTAAAATGTTGGCTGCGTCCATTGCTCCTTCTCCTTTTCCCGCTCCAACCAAAGTATGAATCTCATCAATAAACAACACCACTTCATCATTCGACTGAACAACTTCATTCACAACCGCCTTTAAACGTTCCTCAAATTCTCCTTTGTATTTTGCACCTGCAATCAGTGCTCCCATGTCGAGAGAATAAACCTGTTTTGTTTTCAGGTTTTCAGGAACGTCACCGCGAACAATTCGATGTGCCAGGCCTTCTGCAATAGCTGTTTTGCCTGTGCCGGGTTCGCCAATTAAAATCGGGTTATTTTTTGTTCTGCGGGATAAAATCTGCAGGATTCGTCGAATTTCGTCATCACGTCCAATCACCGGGTCCAACTTTCCACTTCTCGCTCTTTCATTTAAATTGAGAGCAAAACGGTTTAAGGAATTAAATCTGTCTTCAGCAGTCTGACTGTCGACACTGGAACCTTTTCTTAACTCTTCAATAGCTAGTTTTAATTCTTTTTTTGTAATGCCATTGTCTTTCATCAAATGGCTCACAGAATCGCCAGCATCAAACAATGCCACCAAAATGTGTTCAACGGAGACAAACTGATCCCCCATCTCCTGAGCCAAAGCAAGTGATTTTTGCAAAACTTTGTTGGCCGATGAAGAGAGGTACTGTTCCCCTCCGGTGACTTTTGGATATGATTCAATTATCTTATCAAGTGCCTGTTGAAAAATCGCGGTATTAACTCCTAATTTTTTTAAAAGGAAATTCACCACATTCTCTGCAGAATGCAAAAGTCCTTTTAGTAAATGGCCTGTTTCTATACTTTGCTGGTTATTTCCCTGTGCTATCTGGAAACCATGCTGAATGGCCTCCTGCGCTTTTATTGTAAAATTGTTTAAATTCATATCTTTCCTGTTTTAATCAACATTCAGCCACAGGCAAAAAACAAACCATAACTACCTAACAGACAGCTTGTCACATTCACATTGTTGAAAAATGAAATTATTTCTGAAAATGAAATTATGATATGAATATTTGGCAGAAAACAAAAAAAACAAGGATGAAATCTCACCCTTGTTTTCTTAACCTAACCAAATCTATTCTCTATGAAAAAACACTTTTTTGTCTAACTTCTCGTACAAAAATAAGCCAGAAAAGAGTTAATACATCTCAAGCAAAGTTAAAGAATGTTAAACCTTAATTCTCAAATCAATAAACAACATTTTATTAACATTTACTCCTTCTGTATTTCCTATTTTTAAAGTGCTTACGAAATTTTATTTTAACTGAATCGGAATTGAATAATCAACCATAAAATTCAATTATTTCATTCAGAAGCCTGCAAATATGTACATAAATAAATATTATATGCATTATAACCCATTGAAAATAATACAATATGCATCTATAACAGCTTTGTAATGTCCTATAAAAGTTTCTATTATGAAAAAATAGAGTTACTTTAGCAGTCCGAATTTTTCGAGATATTTTTAATCTAATTATAACTAAAAAAAATACATTTTATGGCAAAGTACGTTTATACCTTTGGAGCAGGTAAAGCTGAAGGTAAAGCTGACATGAAAAATCTCCTTGGTGGAAAAGGAGCCAATCTTGCAGAAATGAACCTCATCGGAGTTCCGGTTCCTCCCGGATTTACAATTACTACCGAGGTTTGTACCATGTATAATGAGCAAGGGCAAAAAAGTACGTTTGAACTTATAAAACCGGAAGTAGAAGCTGCCGTAGCCATGGTAGAAGAACTCACCGAAACAAAATTTGGTGATAAAGAAAATCCATGTTTGGTTTCAGTTCGTTCGGGAGCAAGAGCTTCAATGCCCGGAATGATGGACACCGTACTAAACCTTGGAATGAATGAAGATGCGGTTGAAGGCATTTCAAAAAAATCAGGAAACCCGAGGTTTGCGTGGGATTCATATCGTCGTTTTGTTCAAATGTATGGCGATGTGGTAATGGAAATGAAACCCGCCAGCAAAGAAGAAATTGATCCTTTTGAAGAAATCATAGAAGAATTAAAAGAAGAAAAAGACATCCAGCTTGACACCGAATTTACTACTGAAGATTTAAAAGAATTGGTAGTACGTTTTAAAGCTGCCGTAAAAAAAGAAACCGGGAAAGATTTTCCTGTTGACCCATGGGAACAACTTTGGGGAGCTGTGGCCGCAGTATTTAACAGCTGGAACAATCCACGTGCTATTCTTTACCGTCGTTTGGAACAAATTCCTGACGAATGGGGAACCGCCGTGAATGTTCAGGCTATGGTATTTGGTAATATGGGCAGTAATTCAGGTACAGGAGTTGCTTTTACCCGTGATGCGGCTACCGGTGAAGACATTTTTAATGGTGAATATTTGATCGATGCACAGGGAGAAGATGTGGTAGCAGGTATTCGTACCCCACAGCAAATTACCCTGGAAGGGTCCAAAAGATGGGCTGTTTTACAGGGAATCAGTGAAGAAGACAGAGCTGCAAAATACCCGTCGCTGGAGGAAGCGATGCCTGAAATGTACAAGCAGTTGAATGACACTCAGCAAAAACTGGAGGATCACTACAGCGATATGCAGGATCTCGAATTTACCATCCAGGAAGGTAAACTGTGGTTATTACAAACCCGTAACGGAAAACGTACAGGTGCAGCCATGGTAAAAATTGCTGTTGATATGCTCGAAGAAGGTCGAATTGATGAAAAAACTGCCCTTTCAAGAATAGACCCAAACAAGCTGGACGAATTACTGCACCCTGTTTTCGAAACTGAAGCGATAAAATCGGCAAATGTATTAACAAAAGGGTTACCGGCATCTCCGGGAGCAGCGACCGGCCAGATTGTTTTCTTTGCTGATGAAGCAAGTAAATACCCCGCTTCAATTCTTATCCGGGTTGAGACTTCTCCTGAAGATTTGGAAGGTATGCACATCGCCAAAGGTATCTTAACCGCACGTGGAGGTATGACATCGCATGCAGCAGTTGTTGCCCGCGGAATGGGAAAATGTTGTGTGTCAGGTGCCGGGATGGTAAAAATCAACTACAAAACCCGGATTATGACCATTGAAGGGAAAGAGTTCAGAGAAGGCGACTGGGTTTCATTAAACGGGACTACAGGTGAGGTTTATGAAGGTAAAGTTGCAACCATGGACCCGGATTTAAGCGGTGATTTTGGTAAAGTTATGGATTGGGCTGACAAATTTACGAGAATGAAAGTCCGCACCAATGCAGACACACCAAACGATGCAAAAGTTGCCCGCGAATTTGGCGCAGAAGGAATTGGTCTCTGCCGCACAGAACACATGTTCTTTGAAGGTGAACGAATTAAAGCTATGCGCGAAATGATTCTGGCCAAAACAGAAGAAAAAAGACGCAAAGCACTGGATAAACTATTGCCTTACCAAAGAGAAGACTTTGAAGGTATTCTTGAGGCAATGGCCGGTTTTGGTGTAACCATCCGTCTGCTCGATCCGCCATTGCATGAATTTGTACCTCACGAAGAAGAAAACCAGAAAGAGATGGCAGATGAAATGGGAATCTCAGTTGAAGAAGTAAAAACTTTGGTTGAAGATTTACATGAGTTCAATCCAATGTTAGGACACCGTGGTTGTCGTCTTGGAAACACCTATCCTGAAATTACAGAAATGCAGGCGCGCGCCATTATTGAAGCTGCTGTCAACCTAAAACAGAAAGGTGTCGATGCACGCCCTGAAATAATGGTTCCTTTAATCGGTACTGTTAAAGAATTGAAACTCCAGGCAGATATTATTCACACAACCGCTAAAAAAGTTTTTGAAGAGAAAGGCGCTGAATGTGAATATATGGTTGGAACAATGATTGAAATACCAAGAGCTGCTGTTACAGCCGATCAGGTAGCTGAAGTTGCCGAATTCTTCTCGTTTGGTACAAACGACCTTACACAGATGACTTTTGGATACTCACGCGACGATGCCGGCAAATTCCTGCCAATTTATATTGAAAAAGGAATATTGAAAAATGATCCTTTCCAGGTTCTTGACCAGGAAGGCGTTGGGCAGGTAGTTAGAATGGGAGTTGAAAAAGGCCGAAGTGTAAAACCCGGGTTAAAAGTAGGAATCTGTGGTGAACATGGTGGCGAACCTTCGTCTGTGATGTTCTGCGATAGCGTTGGAATGGACTATGTAAGTTGTTCTCCATATCGCGTTCCAATTGCCCGTGTTGCCGCAGCTCAGGCAAATACAAAATAATCAGATACTTACTCACAATATCACTAAAAGCCGTTCAGTAGAGCGGCTTTTTTTATGTTGTCATTAGGTATTTTTACCTAATATAAAAACAGGTATAAATACTCTTTCACAGATAAATTAATTATGAGACATTTGCTGGTGAGATTTAGATAACGAAAAGACATAAAACAATATTTAAGATATTCCCCGCACATTAGTTAGTAGTTATTCTTAATCACACACAGCGTTCCTTTTTGTATCGTAAAGGTTTTCAGTTCAAACTCTCTAACTTTGGAATCCCTTCCGTACTGAAAAATTCTAATCTAAAATGGGGAACAACTAGAAATTTCTATTTAAAAAAGGCCGCATAACAGTGGCCTTTTTTATATATGAACTATCTTATTTTTAAAAGCATAAACAACCAACCCTGCCATATTTTTTGTTTCTGTTTTTTCCAAAAGCCTTTTTTTGTGGCCTTCAACAGTTCTTTTGCTGATAGATAAAACTTCTGCTATTTCCTGCGCTGTATTTTCCTTGCAAATAAGCTCCAGAATCTGAACTTCCCTTTCTGACAATCCCGGATTCAAAGAAATTTCTTTTTTATTTCCATTGTGAATATTCCGTAAAACCAAACTCGAAATATCAGATGGAAAATAGAATTCTTTATCTGTTAGCTGAGACAAGGCAAGCTCCAGCTCATCGGGGTCGGCATTCTTTAATAAATATCCGTTTACCCCCTGGTTTACCATAAAAAGTATAATCTGCTCGTCCTCTTCCATCGTCAGAATCAAGATTTTCACATCTGGGAATTGCTCCTTTATTTTCTCTGTAGCTTCAATGCCATCCATAACAGGCATTTTTATATCAAGCAAAACGACATCAGGCTTAACCTCTAAATCATGAAGCAATTTAATCAGTTCCAAACCATTTTCCGCTTCGTATATCTCATTTACAAACTCAAAATCTCTAACAATAGAATAAATACCTTTTCGGAATAATCTGTGATCGTCGGTAATTACTAGGTTTATTTTCTCCATAGAAAGAATAATTCTAAAAATTGGCAAAAATAATAGCTAACGTTCCTTTTCCCGGAATCGATCTCATTTTAAATTTGGCGCCAATCATTCCGGAACGACTCTCCAAATTCTTTAATCCCAGACCTGTTTCCAGCTTTTCATTCAAGTCAAATCCTTTCCCATCATCGCTGACGGAAACTGCAAGTGTGGAGTTTGAAAACCTTGTTTTTATTTGAATTCGGGATGCCTCTGCATGTTTCAGCGCATTGTTTACAATTTCCTGAACAATACGAAAAACGGCCAGCTCCTTCTTTATTTCAAACCGAACAGGCTCTCCGGTGCACCAATATTCAATTTCTATTTTCCCTGATTTATTGATCCAGTTGACTAATTCCTGTATTGCAAAACTTAACCCCAGTTTTTCAAGTGACGGAGGTAACAAATCCCTTGAAATACGCCTCACCTGTGTAATAACCTCATCTAAATAGGATTTTGTTTCCCCTGCAAGTGTTTTTGCTTTTTCTGATTCCGATTTTTTTTCAATCTGCCCCACATTCAGTTTTACAACCGACAGCATCGCTCCAACTTCATCATGTAAATCGCGTGCAATTCTCTTTCTTTCTTTTTCCTGAGCAGAAATTGTATTTCGTAATATTTCTTCCTGTTGGTCCGATTTCACTTTACTTAATTCCAATTCTTTTTTAAGAAGCCTTTTTTGATAAGCAACAAAAAAGAAAAAGATGGCCACTGCAAGAATGATCATTCCAAGTGAACCAATATAATAAACGGTTGTAATATCGGTAATTCCGGTTTCCGGCATCAAACAAACATTTAAGAAATCCCTTAAGGGAGCTAAAATTAAAACAATTTCATAAACTTTTATCTGAAATCATTTATTTATTGAATGCCTGGATCAATTTATTTACTAACTGGTTTTCGTTTTCTGGCCTTCAAAAAACCAACAGCTATCAGAATATAAAACAAAGCCATCAAAGCAGAATAATAGTACACAGTAATTTTTGAAAATTCCCTTGAAACTTCCAGAATGTTGTTAAATAAAATGTAAAAAAACAGGTTTCCCGTATAGTAAATTAAAATAGCTGTATTGATCCATATCGAAGGCTCGTCGGCAAGTTTAACAATTTTTGCTTCCATCATCACTTTATAAAAATACATGATGGATAATAAAATTATTAATATATCTCCCAACGAACTCGGTAAAGACGGATACTCAAAAATACTTTGTATAAACAATGAATTGACTACCCAATAGATGAAAAAAACAAAAGTCAAGATTAAATAAATTCTCTTATCTATAAGACTTTTTAAAACATAAAAATAGAATGCAAAAAGCAATCCAAGGGAAATAGCTCCATACAAATGCAATAGCGGCATGGCATTTTTAACATCAGCGAGCCAAAAAAGTAGTCTGGTAAATACTTCATTAGCCGTCCCGTAACAAACAAAAGAGAAAATTATTTTAAGATTTTTGTCAAAATATCTGAAATTAAATATGCCTGCAATAAAAGGTACAAGTATGGAAGTCCAGTTTAGATAAATAAAATTCACACTGCTATAGATTAGATAGCACAATATATCATATTCTCTGTAAAACAAAAGACACAAAGCCCATTTTTCACCTTTATCCTATAAGCTATCTCTGAAAAAAATCATCGTATTTGTGTTTAAGGCTGACCAGCATGTTTTCTTTTTCTGGCTTTAAAAAAACCAACAGTCATTAAACTATAAAGTAACGCCATTAATGCACAAGAAAAAGCAACCGTTATTTTTGAAAATTCCCTCGAAGCCTCCAAAATCACATTAAACAAAATATAATAAAATAAATTCCCGGTGAAGTAAATTAGTATAGCCGTATTAATCCAAACAAGAGGCTCATCTGCTAATTTCATGATATTAGCCTCTAACATTACATTATAAAAATAAACTATCGCAAATAATATTATTAACATGTCGCCCAATGAATTAGGCAGAGTTGGAAATTCATAAATACTCTGAATAAATAAAGAATTTACTCCCCAGTATACTACAAATAAAACACCTAAAACTAAAAAATATCTTCTTTTTATATTCTTCAAAATATAAGAGTAAAATATGAATAGCAAGGGATAGGTAATTAACCCATATAAATGTACGAACGGCATTGTATTTTTTATATTCGCAAATATGATTAATAACCGGATTAACACTTCGGTAAAAGTTCCATAACAAACAAAGTAAAACAACACTTTTAAAGGTTTGTCAAGTTCTTTAAAATGTATCAGGCCGTATACAAAAGGCATTAGAATCGATATCCAATTGAAGTGAATAAACATAATAACAGAACTAAAAAATTATTAAATGTAAATACTGTACTCACTACAGAAAGTTAGAAAAAAGTAATTCAATAAAAAATGTAACACCCACATCATCTTATTTTTTTGCATTTACATGAACTAATTACTTTCGAAATCCTGCGTATTACAGACATCAACTCTTTTTTTTAACTTTCAAAAAACCAACAGCTATCAGAATATAAAATAAAGCATTGAGACCGGAAAAATAATAAACCGTTACTTTTGAAAACTCACGGGAGTATTCAAGTATCAAATTAAACAGAATAAAAAAGAACAAATTTCCCGTATAATAAATAAGAATAGCTGTATTAATCCATACCAGAGGTTCATCCGCCAGTTTCACAATTTTTGCTTCAAGCATAAGCTTATAAAAATAAATAATTGCTAAAACAATTATACAAAGATTACCGAGCGCACGTGGTAAGGCAGGAAGTACATAAACACTTTGAAAAAAAAGAGAATTAACAATCCAATACACAAGAAATGAAGAACTTACAAAAAATAAAACTTTTGCATTAAGGAACTCTTTTAATAAAACAAAATAAAAACCAAACAATAAACCAAAAGAAATAAAGCCATAGATATGTGAAATTGGCATTGAGTTATTTAAGTTTATTGCCAGTATTAACGAACGTGCAAAAATTTCATTGATGGTACCAAAGCAAACAAAAAGAAATAAAATCTTTAAGGATTTGCTAAACCTTTTAAACTTAATTAATCCGGCAACAAATGGTAATAGTATTGGCGTCCAGTTAAAATAGTTAAATTTCACATCTTACCAAAACTATGTATTATAAATACTACGCTCATCACAAAATGGTGGACATAATCCTGCAACGTCAAAAACTTCTCCTGAACCATCATTTTTACTGGCCTCTTCCATAATCCCCGGATAAATCATTGTATTCAATACCTTAGAAACGCCAAAATCTATCTCAGCTTCTGTTTGACTTTGAGTTATAAATATTTCGTGTAATTCGAACTTGGTGAGCAGATAGGCATTAGGATATATATATTGTCTTACTTTTGCCTCTGCATCTTCAGCATCAATTTCCCCCGACCGCCATTTCCGGTATCTCCTGATACTGTCGATAACAGCCTGTGTGTTATTGGAATAATCCACATTCTTTTCCTCCAGTTTAAAAACCGGTGTTTCATAATCGGCATAAACATCGCCGCTTCCCAGCAAAAATGCTGAAACGGCAAATGCACACAATACATTTTTGCCATTTTGTTTTTCTTCCTCTAACGCCAGGTATATTCGAACCCGGTTTTCGTTCTCGCCGGCCAACTTTAAATAGGTATCCTTTTCAAGTATAATTCGGGGAACAACAAGGTTAAATGTTTTTTCTTTTTCTTCGTTAAAATTTTTTCTCCAGTTCCTTGCTTCAACTGGTGGAATTTGATCTCGCTTTAATTTTGAACTCATTGTATTTTCTAATTGGTTAAGTAAAAATAACTAAAATCTACCATTTGAAATCAGGTCTAAAAACATATTTATCTACAATTTAGTTAAATATGTTTATAAAATACAAATCAATTGTCTGGTATTTACATAATATATATAACGTAATAAGGCCGAGTTTATTTACACTTTTAAAATAAGGACAAAAAAAGACTACCGCAGAGGTAGCCTTTTTCAAAATTATAAACAAGAATTATATTAGTAGTAAAGGTCGTCTTCAAAATAATAGCCATCATTCCGGTAACCGTCATCAAAAGAGTAATATCTTTCGGGATAATGCACTAAACGAAAACCCAAATCTGTAAACTCAAAAAATAAATTACCGACCCTGAAGTAAAGATATCCATTAATATACACTCTTTCATATTCATGAGGCAAAGCATCAAAAACAACTCCAAAAGGCACATCCACCAAAACATATCCAATACCTCTGAAGAATCTGAAGAAATGCCCGTCGTAACAATAATACCTGTTATGGTTATATACAAATATGCTCGGACTGTAAACAAACCTGCGGATTACGTGACCATATACAGGATGGTGATAATAATGTCTGTGGTATCTGTATGAGTAAGGATTATATCCATGATAATAATCTCTCCAGCTATAGAAATTCCACCGATATCTTTCCCAACTTCTGTCCCAATGTTTGTGATTACTGTAATTATAGTTTTTGTAATACCCTCTATCTCTGTTGTTATAGTTCATATTACCTGGTCTTCTGCTTTTATTCCAAACCTGTTTGCTTCCTCTGTAATCTCTGTTTGGAGTGTATCTTTTGTCATTGGTATCCAGCCGGTATTTTTCGCGCGAATTTATTCCGGTTGTGCGACGCACATTATTATTATGTGTATTCCGTGTTGAATTAGAACGGTAAGTTGCACTCTTTTCTCTTCCCGACGGGCTGCGATCGTTTCTGTTTGATTTAACGGCAGAGGAAGAATTTCTATTTCTTTCAACCTGTCTGTTTACGCTACTGTTACGTTCTTTTCCAGCTTGAGTATTTCTCGCAGCATCCTTATATTTTGGAGAGCTATACCTTGAGTTGGTTGTGCCTCTGTTTGAAAATGATCTGTTTTCACGATTAATCTTCTGCTGTTGCGAACGACTTGATTTGTTTACACTGCTCCTTGAGATATCATTTGATTTTCTTGACGAATTTGAATTTCGGTTAACTGTACTTTTTGAAGCACTCTTTTTAGATTCAAATTTCCTGGAGTCCGATTGTTTTGTTGTTCTGCCACTGTTTCTTCTGCTATCGCTTTTTTGTACCCGCGTTTCGGTTTTGTTTGTCTTACTTTGCCGGCGTTGAGCTGTTGCAGGAATTGCTGTGCTTACTATAACTGCTGCCAGAGTAACCATCGTAGCAAGCAGTTTCATTTTATTTGTTTTCATGACTTTGTTTTTTAGTAAATACTACAACGTTTTTTGCTATGCTCTAATGGCGCCTTTATTCATATCGATATGTTATGAAATAAAGCAAAGCCTGTGCCAAAACATTTTTTAACATTTCGTTAAAAACACAAAACCCTCATCAATAAAGCCTTATAATCTGTTTTTTATTCTATAAAATCTATCTAATTTTACGCCGAAATATTATGGGAAGAATTTTAGCTATCGATTACGGAAGGAAAAGAGTGGGTATAGCAGTTACCGATCCGCAGCAAATAATTGCCAATCGTTTAACAACAATTGCAACACATACCATCTGGGAGTTTTTAAATAAATATTTTCAGAATGAAAAAGTTGACGGAGTTGTTGTCGGCTATCCGATGACACTGAACAACCAACCCTCGGAAGCTGTTAATTATATTAATCCTTTTTTAAAAAAATTCGAGAAAAAGTTTCCCGACATAAAACTGGAAACGTTTGACGAAAGATTTACTTCGAAAATGGCTTTTCAGACAATGATTGACGGAGGAGTAAAAAAACAAAAAAGAAGAGACAAAGCTATGGTTGATGCGATAAGCGCAACTATTATATTGCAAAACTATTTAGAGTACAAAAGAAATAAAATATAATTCCTTTTTTTCAGGTAATTATATTTGCACCAAATAAAAACAGAATTTAAATGAAATACCCGGTAACTGTATACGGCGATCCTTTATTAAGAAAAACGGCAAAAAATATTGACAAAGATTTTGAAGGATTAAACGAGATAATTGAAAATATGTGGGAAACCATGTATACCTCGGACGGAGTTGGTTTGGCAGCGCCACAGATTGGTAAATCCATTCGGATTTTTATTGTTGATGCCTCATCGGGAGCTGATGAAGAGCCGGAACTGGCCGATTTTAAAAAGGTATTTATTAATCCTGAAATAATTGAAACATACGGGGAAGAGTGGATTATGAATGAAGGTTGTCTCAGTTTGCCCGAGATAAGAGAAGATGTTTCAAGACCCGATAATGTGCGAATAAAATATTTTGACGAAAACTTTGTTGAACATGAAGAAACGTTTAAAGGATATGCGGGAAGGATTGTTCAACATGAGTACGATCATCTTGAAGGTAAATTATTTATAGACTATTTATCGCCATTAAAAAAAAGGTTGCTTAAAGGTAAACTTACAAATATTGCCCGCGGAAAGGTTCAGCCACACTACAGAATAAAAGCTCCTGTTAAATAAAACATAACCTTTTTTCAAAATTTCCGTTTGAAATAACAAATCCTTCAAACCGAAATTTTGGAACAAACAGTACAAAAAATTCCTTTTCTCCGATTGACCATTGCCCTGGCACTGGGAATAATGATTTGTGCGCAAGCTACAATCCCAACGCTGCTAATTCTTCCTGTAATAATTACCGTATTTTTTTCACTCATTTTTCTTCATAAAAATTATTCATTTAACCGCAGAACGTTATTTGGTATTTTAGTACACTTTCTATTTTTCTCTGTCGGCGTACTTACTTTTCATTTATATAATAAAAAACCAACATTTTATAAAGAGGGAAAATTTTGGGCAACCGTTTTTGAAACTCCTCAAGAAAAAGAAAATTCGTATAAATCAGTACTTTTAATACGCGCTTTTTCAAGCTCGGGAGATAATAAATACACCAAAACAAAGGAAAAAATTATTGTTTATTTTGAACCTAACAAAAGAATGTCATCGCTGTCTCCCGGAGATCAAATCATCTTTTCTCAATCACCTCAAATAATCCAAAACAACGGAAATCCGTTTGAATTTGATTATAAAAGCTACCTCGCGAGAAAAAAAATTTACCGACAAATTTATTTGCCGTCTGACGAATGGACAAAAACCAATTTGAAGCCAAAATTATCGTTAATTATTCTTGCTGAAAAAACACGCGATAAACTGCTAAAAAAGTACAGGGAGCAAAACATCGGAGAAAACGAATTTGAAATCCTGTCAGCCCTGACACTTGGTTACAAACGGGAACTCGACCCGGAAATCAAAAGAGTATTCTCTTCAGCGGGTGCCATGCATGTACTTGCTGTGTCGGGCCTGCATGTTGGCATTATATACTGGGTGCTTATCACTTCTCTGGGCTTTATCAAACGAAAAAAAACGGGTCGTTTACTTTTTGCCTTGCTTGCCATATTTTGCCTGTGGACATACGCTTTTGTTACCGGCCTGTCTCCATCGGTACTGAGAGCTACAACAATGTTCTCTTTTTTTGTTATAGGCGATAGTATCAAACGCAAAGGAAATATATACAATTCGCTGGCTGCTTCTGCCCTGTTTCTGTTATTAATAAACCCAAATAATTTATTCGAAGTTGGCTTTCAACTATCCTTCTCTGCGGTTTTTGGCATTGTGTACCTCCAACCAAAAATAAGTAGATTACTTCCAATTAAATATAAACTCCCTAACTATTTCTGGACACTTTTAACCGTATCGATTGCAGCTCAAATTGCCACTTTCCCCATTTCAACCTTTTATTTCAAAAAGTTTCCAAGCTACTTTTTTATTTCGAACCTCTTTGTTATACCGGCGGTTTTTATTTTAATTCCTCTGGGAATTATGCTTCTTATTTTTTCATCAATTCCAATACTTTCAAACAGTATCTCTTTAGCAGTTAACGGAGTATTGTATAGCGTTTATTTTCTGCTTAAAAAAATTGAGAATTTACCATTTGCTGTTCAGAAGATTTCGTTCACAACACCCGAACTTATTTTTGTTGTTACTATTTTAGTTTCATTCCTTTTAATCCTGAAAACGCCTCGCACGTTATATATCAAAATCACTTTAATATCAATTTTACTACTCGTTTGCAATTCTCTGATTCAAAATATTCAAACAAGAAACACAAATCAACTTATTGTATACAACAGTGGAGAAAATCTTATTTTACAACTTATCTCCGGCAAATCAAACTATGTAGTTTCGGACAAAGAAATACATGACGATGATTATGAAAAAACCCATATTGAGAATACCACAGTAAAAATGAATCTGAAGCCCGCGCTCTATTTAAATCCAAACAAAACATTTAAAAACGGAGAGTTATTTATCAAAAACGGACTTATATTCTTTAAAGGTAAAATTATTGCAGAAAACGAAAATGCAAATAAACTCCCTCCCAACATTATCGCCGACTTTGTCATAAATCCTGTTTATTTCACTAAAGAAAAACAAAACTACATCAACAAATCTTCAATTATTATTACAAACAAAAGATTTATTCCAAAAAGCAATCCCTTTTCAAATCAAATTTTCAATGTAACAAAACAAGGTGCTTACCAAAAAAAATGGTAACTTTTCACATTAAAAGAATATTTTTTTATATAATATTCGTCCATTATTTTCTGGAAATTTAGAACTTAATGGTTTATTTTGTCGCGGATTAGAAAAAGACAGAAAAAAAGACTCACAATCTGAAAAGAGATGGATAACAAAATAGTTTTTGGGAAGACTATTAAGATTGATAAAAAATTGTATTCATGAAAGTTGTAATTGCAGGTGCCGGAGAGGTTGGAACTCATTTAGCAAGAATGTTAAGTAACGAAAACCACGACATTGTTCTGTTGGACGACTCGCCCGAAAGATTATCAAAAATAAGCAGCGATGTTGATTTAATGACCGTTACCGGTTCCGCCCATTCCTTTCAGGATTTGAAACAAACAGGGCTGGCCAAAGCCGATCTGTTTATCGCGGTTACACCTTTCGAGGAACGCAATGTTCTCGCCTGTTCAATGGCTTCCTACCTTGGAGTTGCAAGAACGATAGCAAGGATTAATAATTCGGAATATTTACAGGAACGTTACCGTGCTAAACTCAACAACCTTGGAATTCACGAACTTATTTATCCTGAAAGTCTGGCTGCCAAAGAGATTGTTGCGTCGGTAAAACAAACCGGAACCCGACAAATGATTGAATTCTCGAATGGAAAATTAATTTTACTCGGAATAAAAGTAAGAGAAGGCGCTAAAATTCTAAATAAAACTTTTGAGGAACTGTCGCAGGAAAATGATCATATCCTGGTAGTTGCCATAAACCGTGGAAACGAGACACTTATTCCTAAAGGCACCGATTTTATTAAAGATGGCGACATTGTATTTTTTATCACCACGCGGGCCGAACAACAGCATGTATTTGATTTAACCGCGAAAAAAACTTTCGATGTAAAAAACATAATGTTCCTTGGCGGAAGCCGGATTGCACAAAAAGCAGTTGAAAAGCTGGGCGACCAGTACCGGATAAAAATAATTGAAATTAACCGCGAAAAATGCGAAAAAATTGCCGACCGCTTTGAAAATGCATTGGTAATTAATGGTGACGGTAGAAATCTGAATCTTCTCAAGGAAGAAGGAATTGAAAAAATGGATGCCTTTGTAGCCACAACCGGAAATTCGGAAACAAATATTTTAAACTGTCACCTTGCAAAATTCTTTGGAGTACGAAGAACAGTTGCCGAGGTTGAAAACCTGGCTTTTATGGGGCTGGCAGAAAATATGGACATAGGAACAATTGTAAATAAAAAACTGAATGCGGCAAGTTATATCTATCGTTTTACATTAAATGCTGAAATTTCGAAAGTAAAATGTCTGACTGCATCCGACGCCGAGGTTTTTGAATTTATTGCAAAACCCAATGCAAAAATTACACAACGCGCCATCAAATTTCTGGATTTTCCTGATGAAGCAAAAATCGGTGGGATAATTAGAGGAGACAAGGCTTTCATAGCCCACGGAGACAGTGAAATCAGGGAAGGCGATAAAGTAGTAGTATTTACACTCCCCTCCGGTATAAAAAAATTAGAGAAATTTTTTAAGTAGTTTTGGGAGAATTTTCGAAAACAAATGAATTTAAAGCTTATATTTCGTGTTCTTGGTTTTTTGTCGTTGGTAGAAGGAATTGCCATGTTACTTGCATTGGCTGTTTCAGTCGTTTTCGGAGAACATGATATTACAGCTTTTATTATTTCTTCAGGAATCTCAGTACTTGCAGGTGGACTAATTCTTTTACTTACAAAAAATGCTTCCCGTGATATTGGGAAGAGAGAAGGTTTTATTATCGTTTCATTTGCCTGGATTATCTTCTCGTTTTTTGGCAGCTTGCCATACATTTTTAGTGGCTCTATTCCAAACTTTACCGATGCTTTTTTTGAAACCATATCAGGTTTTACCACAACAGGCTCATCCATTTTAGCCGATATCGAAGCTTTACCACATGGGATTTTGTTCTGGAGAAGTTTAACCCAATGGCTTGGTGGAATGGGGATTATTGTTTTATCGCTGGCCATATTACCCGTTTTTGGAATTGGTGGAATGCAGCTTTTTATGGCAGAAGTTCCCGGGCCAACACCCGACAAAATTAGTCCCCGTATACGTCAAACAGCTAAAACACTTTGGATCATATACCTTGGTTTTACCGTTGCTGAAACACTTTTACTATGGATTGGCGGAATGACGTTTTACGACGCAATCTGTCATTCATTTACAACAATGGCAACAGGTGGTTTTTCAACCAAACAAGCCAGCATTGCACATTGGAATTCTCCTTTTATACAATATATCATTGTCCTTTTTATGTTCTTTGCCGGAACAAATTTCACATTGTCGTATATTGCTTTAAAAGGGAAAGTAGGCAGAGTGCTCAAAGATGAAGAATTTAAATATTACAGTCTTTTTATCCTGGGATTTACAGCTGTTATCTTTTTAGGACTGGTATTAAGCACTTCCTTAGGTGTAGAGCAGGCTTTCAGAGACGCTCTTTTCCAGGTTGTTTCAATAATTACTACCACAGGTTTTGCCACGTCCGATTACCTGCTTTGGCCTCCGATACTTACAATCTTGATCTTTGTTTTGTTCTTTTTTGGAGGGTCGGCAGGTTCAACAGGCGGAGGAATAAAAATAATGCGTATTGTAATATTGTTTAAAAACAGCTATTATGAACTGCGCAGGATGATTCATCCAAAAGCCGTCATACCCGTAAAATTTAACAAGCATTCCGTAGATGCCAAAATTGTTACCAATGTTCTGGCGTTTTTTATGCTTTACTTTATTATTTTCGGTTTTAGTGTGGTAATCTTTACATTTATTGAACCTGATTTGGATTCAGCAATGGGAGCAGTTGCCACTTGTTTGGGAAATATCGGGCCTGGTCTGGGACGTGTTGGTCCGGCTGAAAATTTTGCTCATGTTGCTCCTGCCGGCAAATGGTTCCTCTCTTTTTTAATGCTTCTTGGAAGACTGGAATTGTTTACTGTTTTGGTTTTATTCTCGCCCACTTTCTGGAAGGAATAAAAATCAGCGCGGGGTTTTAGAACTCCAAAACCCCTTTCCCTTCACGTAAAATTACAAGTTCGTTCTGCGAACAATCAACAATAGTGGAAGGCACCAGCTCTCCGTATCCACCGTCAATTACAGCATCAACTATGTCTTTGTATTTTTCATAAATAAGTTCCGGATCGGTTGTGTATTCCAATATCTCATCCTCATCGTAAATCGAGGTTGAAACAATTGGATTGCCCAGTTCGCTTACTATTTCATGAATAATATTATTAGCGGGAACCCTGATTCCGACTGTCTTTTTCTTTCCCTTAAAATATTTTGGTACGTTGTTATTTGCTTCCAGAATAAAGGTAAAAGGCCCCGGAAGATTTTTTTTCATCAATTTGAAAACAGTGTTTGAAATTGGTCTTGTGTAATCGGATAAATGACTCAGGTCACTGCAAATAAATGAAAAGTTAGCTTTTTCAATTTTAACTCCTTTTATCCGTGCTACCTTGTCAACTGCTTTATTGTTTGTAATGTCACACCCTAATCCGTACACCGTATCTGTTGGATATATAATAATCCCTCCATCGCGCAAAATATCTACAATTTTTCGCACTTCCCTCGGATTTGGATTTTCATCATATAATTTTACAAACATGCTTATTTAATTGAACTAAAAATATTGTGACCACACGAAACAATTCACTCAGCAGTTTTCCTAAATTTGCGGCGTAAAAATAGTTTTTTTGAACGAATTCATGGCTAAATTCGTCTTTTAATAAAAATGAAACACCAAATAATAGAAACGGCCGATGGCTCAAAAACCATATATATTCCGGGTATAGACGAACAGTACCATTCTGTAAATGGAGCACTTACAGAGTCGAATTATGTTTATATTGAAAAGGGCTACTCTTTTTGTAAAAAAGGATCTCCTGTGGTTTTTGAAGTTGGTTTTGGTACCGGATTAAATTGTATTTTAACTGCTATTGAAGCAGAAAGGCAAAAAAAAGTAACCCATTATTACAGTATAGATAATTTTCCGTTGGACAAGCTTACTTTGGAGCAACTCGACCACAAATCCTTATTTTCAGAAAAAGAGAAAG
This sequence comes from Maribellus comscasis, assembly GCF_009762775.1. Taxonomy (GTDB): domain Bacteria; phylum Bacteroidota; class Bacteroidia; order Bacteroidales; family Prolixibacteraceae; genus Draconibacterium; species Draconibacterium comscasis. The sequence continues at coordinate 1,019,946 of NZ_CP046401.1, forward strand.
CTATTTTCAAAAAAATACACGCCTGCGAGTGGGATAAATTAATCCCTGTGTCTGAATATTTTTATCTGAATAAGATACAAACGGATATCCGTAAATTTAATGTGTCCCTACTTAAAAAATTTGATGTGGTTTATTTTGATGCATTTGGCCCCGATAAGCAACCTGAAATGTGGACCCAACAAATATTTGATTCCATTTATCGCCAGTGTTCGGAAGAAGCCATTTTTGTAACCTACAGTGCAAAAGGCGAAATAAGGCGGAACTTAGCTCAAATTGGTTATGTAATGGAAAGGCTTCCCGGCCCGCCAGGGAAAAAACAAATGCTACGCGGAATAAAAAAAGATTAAAAGTTTAATTGCCAAAAAATTACGTTATCTTCGCAACTCTTAAACAAAAAAAGGAATTTTAATGACAGAAAAAAAGATTAAAGGAGAATTAGAACAGTTTAGTTATGCGTTAGGAATGAGTGTTGCCGGAAACCTGATCAATTCAGGGGTGACAACCATTAATCCGGAAATATTTTTAGAAGCTTTAAAAGATACTTTTTCGGGTGCTGAGCCCAAATTAACGGTTGAAGAAGCCAACCATGTTCTTGAAAATTTTATGGCTCAAACCGGCCAGGAACAAGGAAGTGAAAATCTTGAAAAAGGGAAGCAATTTTTGGCTGAAAACGCGAAAGAAAATGGGGTAACGGAACTGCCAAGCGGACTACAGTATAAAATTCTAAATGAAGGAGAAGGAAATATTCCAACCGCAAAAGACCAGGTAAAATGTCACTACCACGGAACACTTATTGACGGAACGGTTTTCGACAGTTCGGTTCAAAGAGGACAACCAGCTGTTTTCCCTGTTAATGGAGTAATAAAAGGTTGGGTTGAAGCACTTCAACTGATGTCAACCGGTTCCAAATGGCGTCTTTTTATTCCTCCGTCGCTGGCATACGGAGAAAGAGGGGCTGGTGGGGCAATCGGTCCTAATGCTACCTTGATTTTTGATGTTGAACTATTGGAAATCGTTTAATTTAATGATAATCATGAGAAACAAAATTATTTATCTTTTGGCAATCGTATTGGGAATTGCCGGAACATCATGTCAGCAAAACGGGGCTGTACAAAATGCGAAACTGGAAACCTCGGCAGATTCAGCAAGCTACGCTATTGGCTTTTTGGTTGGAGCAAACAATAAACAACAACTTGAATCAGCACCGGGTGGCGATGAAATGAATATTGAAACAATGGCTACAGCCTTTCGTACAGCTTCTCTTGGTGAAGAAGGAGTGATAACTGAAGAAGAGGCAAACGAAATTGTTCGTAAGTTTTTCACATCAGCCGGGGAGAAAGAAGCTCAGTCAAACCTGGAAGAAGGAAATGCATTTCTGGAACAAAATAAATCACGCGAAGGTGTCCAGGTAACTGAAAGTGGACTCCAGTATGAAGTTTTAACAGAAGGAACAGGAGACAAACCAGCTGCAGAAGATCAGGTACGTGTTCATTATCATGGAACACTAATCGACGGAACTGTTTTTGACAGCTCTGTTGAAGATGGAGAGCCTGCTGTTTTCAGAGTAAACCAGGTAATTCCGGGATGGACTGAAGCCCTTCAGTTAATGCCTGTTGGCTCAAAATGGAAAATTTATCTCCCTGCCAACCTTGCATACGGAGAACGTAGTGCAGGTGCTGACATCGGTCCAAATTCAGCATTAATTTTCGAAGTGGAATTACTTGAAATAGTAAAATAAGAAACGTTAATTTCTTTTGAATAAAAACCCTTTGTAATATTTTTTTGCAAAGGGTTTCTTTTTTATTTTCGCTTTATGAGTTTACAGGTAAAAGGAAAAGTACAACAGATATTAAAAGCCGAATCGGGTGTAAGCCGCGCAGGCAAAGAGTGGAAAAAACAAGAGTTTGTAATTGAAACCGATGAACAATTCCCCAGAAAGGTTTGCTTCACACTTTTTAATGATAAAACTTCATTAATTGAAGGACTATCGACAGGTGAGGAAATTGAGGTTTCTTTTAATGTTGAATCGAGGGAATATAACGGTAGGTGGTTTCACAACATTAATGCATGGAAAATTGAAAAACCGGCTTCTGAGAATTTACCGGAACCTCCGCCGGAATTCTCTGTTGGAGATATTCCACCGGAACCGGCAGATGACGAAACAAATGATTTGCCTTTTTAAAATATTGAGTTGATTGTACACGACCAATAATACGGCCATTTGCTTTTTCCAAACCAGCAAATGGCTTTTTACTCCTTATCCCGTGTGAAAACAGGGTTACCTGGTTTCGACAAATCAGGATTAAATAGGTACCCTTCGTAATCAAACACCTGCAGGTTTTCAGGTTCAGTAATATCGTTATCCAGAATAAAACGAGTCATGAATCCGCGGGCTTTCTTCGCAAAAAACGAAATCATTTTATACTGTCCGTTTTTTAAATCTTTAAATTCAGGAGTGATTATTTCCCCTTTAAATTTCTTCTTGTCAATACTTTTGAAATATTCGTTTGAAGCAAGATTTATTAAAAAATCAGTTCCGGATTCCGCAAGGGCTTCATTTATTTTTTTGGTAATAATTGGATTCCAAAAAGAGTACAAATCATTTGATTTGTAATATTTTAACTTTGTCCCCATCTCCAAACGATAAGCCTGAATTAAATCCAATGGTTTTAGCACTCCATATAGTCCCGAAAGTATTCGCATCCTTTTTTGCGCCAATTCCAATTTTTCTTCAGCGAGTGTAGCAGCACTCAATCCTTGATAAACATCGCCATTAAAAGCAAGTACCGCCTGTTTAGCATTTTCTGTATTAAACGGGAGATTCCAGTTTTGATACCGTTGATAATTCAGTTCACCCAAATCTTTAGAAATATTCATTAATCTGGATAATTGCCCGGGGCTCATTTTTTTTAGCTTTCCGATTAATTTCTCAGATTGCTCCAAAAGATCGGGGATGCTATAACTCGTGACAGTGGCAGGTGTTTCAAAATCTAGTGATTTTGCCGGTGATACAACTATTAACATGACTTTTTCTGACTTTTTTTATGTTTATCAAAAATAACAGAAAAAGTGTAAATTAGTTTATCAAAACAGTTACAAACCAAACAAAATATAATGACACAACTATCCTTAAAAACGAATCAAATCTCAACAGGATAAAACTTAGAAATTATTTCCTCCAGTTTTCCCAAGGTAAGAGGCTTATAGATATAAGCGGGAAGTTCATATTTTTCGAGTGCCGTATTTACATCATCATCGTTGTTACTCGATGTCAGCATGGCAATTACGATGTCGGCTTTCTGGCTACTATCAAGTTTGTTATATTCTTCTATAAACTCCCAGCCATTCATCCTCGGCATGTTAATGTCAAGAAATATTAACCCGGGTTTTGGAAATCCATTGTTACTACTGTACTTTCCGGTAGATGTAAGATACTCCAGGGCAATTTCTCCATTTAAGGCTACCTCTATATGAACATCGATCCCGCTTTTTTTTATAAGCACCTTATTCAAATAATTTGTAACCTCATCATCATCAACCAATAATATACAATTCAATCCTTTAAACTTTTTCATTTTTACTACTTTAAGGGGATGAAAAAATAAAATGTACTACCTTTTTCGGGTTCGGATTCTACCCAAATTTTACCATCATGTAATTCTACAATCTTCCGGCAGTGTGCTAATCCGACTCCGATACCTTCATATTCATTGCGCCCATGCAATCGTTGAAATATGACGAAAATTCTTTCCTGTTGATTTTTCGGGATACCAATACCATTATCGCGAACGACAAACTCCCATCCATTTTCAACTTTTTGTGCCGATATTTCAATCTTTGGTTTTCTATCTTTTGAACGATATTTTATCGCGTTACTAATCAGGTTTTGGAACAATGAATGTACTTCAACCTCAAGTGCAGCTATTACAGGAAGTCGTTTTACATTGATTTCAGCTCCCGAATTTTTCACCAGCAATTCAAGATCATTAACAACAATTGCCACAATCTCATTAAAATCGACTATTCCAAATTCAGAGTTCTTTCCAAGCCTTGCATAGTCGAGCAATCCTTTAACAAGATCTTTCATACGGGAGGAAGACTTAGCTATAAAGTCCATTCGCTTTAACATTTCAGCGTCCATCTTTCCGGCATCTTCTTCCAGTAACAAGCCAATTAAACTCGTAATTGAATTCAATGGCTCCCTTAAATCATGTGAGGCTATAAAAGAAAATTGTTCCAATTCCTTATTTTTTGCTTCAATTCTTTTTGTATACAATCGTATGGCCTCTTCGTTCTTTTTCCGCTCGGTTATATCGATTATCGAAGCCAAAACAAACTGAGACTCGTTTTTTTCCAGTGGATTCAAACCTATTTCAATAGGAATCTCAGTTCCGTCTTTCCGAAGACCAAATAAGTCTCTTCCAACTCCCATTGGCCGGGCCTGAGGTTTTGCATAAAATTTATCGCGAAGCTGAGGATGATACTGTTTTAATTTTCCGGGAACCAGTAGTTCCACTTTTTGTCCAACTAATTCATCTCTTTCATATCCAAAAAGAATTTCGGTTTGCTTGTTAACCATAACAATTGTACCTGAATAATCGGCTAAAATCATAGCATTTGGAGCCGATTCCACTACCAGACGAAATTGTTCGTTCGCTTTTTTTCTTTCTGTGATATCTATTATTGCCGCTAAAACAAGCGTTCCTTCAACTGTAACGATAGGATTTAAGCCTATCTCTACAGGAAATTCAACATTATCTTTTTTTAAGGCGTACAAATCTCTGTTCTCTCCCATTTGCCTTGTAACCGGATTAGTAAAATAGTCTTTTAGCAAATCAGGGTGGTGTGAACGATATTTTTGAGGCAACAGAATACTAAGATCCCGGCCTATTAGTTCATTTTTATTATATAAAAATAATTTTTCTGCATAACTGTTTAAATACGCTATTTTTCCATAACTGTTGACCAATACAAGCGAAATTGGAGAAGCTTCAACCATTAGCTGGAAGCTTAATTCTTTATGTTTTACATTCAAGGTGTTTGTAATTTGGCAATAAAGATAGAAATGTCTTTTATTTTTTCAAACCTTTATTTTATAAAAAATATCACATTCAGAGAAAAGACGGATAATCTACAACCATACTCCGTATTGTTGAAATAAAAATAACAATAAGTATATCGTTTTTAAAATGGAGATAATCAAATTTCGGGAGCCTGAAATTTCTATTTGTCTTCTCAAAATCTACATACTTTGCTGAATAGATGCTATCGCCTGCCGAATTCCGGCTTTGTCCTGATCTGAGACACCTTCTGTTTTTAAAGTTTTCTCATACAGTTTGATTGCATCCTGTTTTTTGCCATCGCGCAGATAAATCTCAGCAAGAAAACTCACAGCTGTATAGTAAAGGGGATTTTTATCGAGCAATGTTTTTAATGTAGTAACGGCCTGCTTTTTATTATTATTTTCCATCTGATAATAAGCCAAAGTATAAGCATACTTGGGCTCATCGGGTCGCGCATCAGCAGCGATTTTCGCGTATTGAAGAGCAGCATTCAAATCACGCGGTGCAGTTATAACACTTAGGTTGTATGCGGCAACTGCTTGCTCAGGATTTACCTTAAGTGCATTTTTTAATGCTTTTTCTGCTTCACCCATTTTGCCTTTTTCAGCTAGTAAAAGTCCAAGATTCAGGTTAGCTGCCTCATTCTCCGGATCCACCTCAACGGCTTTTTTCAAATTCTCCTCAGCCTTTTCGGTATTACCAACGTATGAATACAATACACTGCTATTGATTAGAGGCATCATCGATTCAGGATATAACCGGGCAGCTGTTTCGTAGGAGTTGAGCGCCTCATCAACATTTCCCTTGTTTTGATAATAAATTCCAAGGTTGTAGTGATTGCTCCAATTGTCCAACCGCGAAGTCATTGATGTTACATATTCCTTTTCAGTTTTTTGAACTATCGACAACTCTTCTGCAGTAAAACTATTTTCAGGAAATGTTAATATGGCATTTACAGCCTGAATACGCACTAATCGAATTTCATCTTCGCATGCTTTTAGCAATGCGTCTTTTACTTTCGCTGTTTGAATTCCTCCCAAACCACCAGCTGCTGATGACCGAACCAACTCTGATTTGTTATTAAGAGCTTCCAGCAATATGTTTATTTTTGAGTCGAGCGTACAATTCGCAAGCAAACGAATTAAAGAATTGGCAACCACCTCATTGGTCTCTGAATCAGCAATGTATTTATACATTTTATCTACGTTGGTCCAGTCGTTGTCCCGGGCTTCTTTAATTAGCTGTGCCCATTTTAATGTTTCTTCCTGGTAATTACCGTTAGGGCGAGCTTTAACAATTTTATTCGCCCATTCGGGTGACTTATCAGTGTGGCACTGATTACACGCGTTTGGTGAACCAAACTGAATTGTTGCCTCCGGCATCGGTGGTCGAAATGAATGGTCGCTACGAAGAAAACGCCCAACAAATTGTCTTTTGGGCATGTGACAACTCAAACAAGTAAGCCCGTCTTCCTTTTTATGCCCTGTATGCGCCTGAATATTTTCAGCTTTATCAGTATGACATTGTAAACATGAGTTGTCAGGATTATCCTTGTTCCTGTCCCGACCGCTTGATGTATGGCATGTCACACAATTCAAATCGCTTCCTTCTAAACAAGGATTCATCTTCCATCCGGTCAGGGTATAATTTTCGCCAAGTGAACGACCGTCGGGATAAAAATCAAGATCTTCGAGTGTTGTAAGATTATAATTGTCAAAATATTTATCACCAGGCATATAGCTTGGCGTTATCGGGTTCATTTTTGAATGACAGGTCGCACAGGCATCTGTATTCTGCTCGGGGGTAAAAGTACTGGTAACAATTAAACCAATGTCTTTTGCCTCTTCTCCTTCTTTTAAATTTTTAAAAATGCGAATATGTTCACCTCCCGGCCCATGACAAGTTTCACAGTTTATACCTGCTTCTCGCCAGGTAGTGTGATAGGTTTCGGTTGACAAATCAAAATTGCTACTCAATTGGCTGATATGACAACTGTAACACCCCGTATTAAAAGCGTACATGGCATCCTTCCACGGCAAAGCCTCGTCTTCCGGGTATTCATCGCCAAAATGACGAACGCCGGATTCGGGGTAATTAAACCATGTTTTACCGTTCGCGTCATAAGCCAAAGGTATATTCTGTAGTTTACCCTTTTCAAATGGCGTTAAAAAACAGTAGACATTGTGACCTCCCATGGCCCACAAAACTTCATAAGTTTTAATTAACTTATCTCCATCTTTTTCATACAGCATCATTGTTGAATCCCGAAATTCGACGGTAAACATATGACCTTCCACTTCGATAGGCTGACTGTCGGGCAACCGATGTTTTGCAATAAAACCTGAATTAACCGGCATCATTGCCTGACCGTGATAGGAAGGCTGCCAGAGTTTATAAAACTTGTCGTGACATTCGATACAGCTTTCCGAACCTGAATATTCGCCAGCAACTTGAGAACTGTTCCGCTGTGTGCATGAATATGTAAAAATTACCAATACGGTAGCAACAATTAGATTTATCCCTCTTCCCAACATATCATTCAATTTATATATGCAAATATTAGTATTATTTAACTAAGAATGAATAAAATTTATTTGTCTTTTTAAATTAACAGAAAATTTCAAGTTTGATTGTTATTAATGGATGAACTATATTTATCGATAATTACAAATTAATATTTATGAGAGTTGGAATTCTCAGTGAAAGCAAAACTCCACCCGACAAAAGAGTTCCTTTAACACCCGCACAATGTATTGAGGTTCAAGACAAATTTCCTCATGTAAAAATAATCGTGCAGCCAAGTCCGGTGCGAAGTTTTAAAGATGAAGAATACAGATTACTTGGAATTCATTTACAGGAGGATTTAAGTGAATGTGACATTTTACTTGGCGTAAAAGAAGTTCGGATTGAAGATTTTATTCCGGGAAAGATTTACCTTTTCTTTTCACATACCATAAAAAAACAGGGATACAACCGTAAATTGCTACAAACCGTGTTGGAGAAAAATATCCAGTTGGTTGATTACGAGGTCCTGACAAACAAAGAAGGATTCCGAATTATTGGCTTTGGGCGATTTGCAGGCTTGGTTGGAGCTTACAGTGGATTGCGTGCTTTTGGGCTTCGCAATCAGGCTTTTGATATAAAACCGGCACACCTTTGTGCTGATTTAGGAGAAATGTTGACCATCCTCGATTCAGTAAAACTGCCACCGATAAAAATTGCAGTAACCGGCGATGGCCGTGTGGCTCAAGGTGTTCTCGAAATTCTGAATCATATGAAAATAATGCGTGTTTCACCGGAAGCCTATTTGAAGGAAACCAAAATTCAACAACCGGTTTTTACTCAATTGCTTCCTGTAAATTATGCAAAACGAAAAGACGGTGAGCGTTCCGAGTTGATGCACTTTTTTAATCACCCGGAAATGTACGAAAATGCATTTCTTCCTTTTGCTAAAGTTACCGATATTTTGGTCGCTGCTGCCTTTTGGGATCCGAAAGCGCCGGTACTTTTTACTGCGGATGACATGAAACAGCCCGATTTCAAAATCAGTGTTATTTCTGATATTACCTGCGATATTGAAGGCTCAATTCCCTCCACAAAAAAGGCGGCAACCATTAACGAACCGTTTTATGATTATAATCCAGAAACGGGAGAATTGGAAGAGCCCTTTAATTCTGCAAAAAATGTAACGGTGCAGGCAGTAGATAATTTGCCCTGCGAACTTCCCAAAGATGCCTCGCTCGACTTTGGCAGAAATCTAATTGATAAAGTATTTCCAAGTCTTTTCAATGAAGATGCTGATAAAATTATTGAACGCGCCTCCATAACGAAAGACGGAAAATTAACCGAGCGTTTTGCTTATTTGCAGGACTTTGCCAAGGGCAAATAACTTCAATCTCAGATTTAAATAAACATTAACTCCTTCAAAAAAATAAATACATCGCTTGCGATATAAATTAATTTTATTCATATTTGTATCGTGAACGATATAATCGGAAAAGATAAAATGAATTCAAGAAATATTTTCAGAATCGTATTAGGTTTATTATTAGCCTTTTCAGGAACAGGACATTTAACATGGTCGAGGGTGGAATTTTTGGCACAAGTTCCGCCGTGGGTTCCTTTAAATCCTGATTTAACTGTTGTTCTTTCAGGAGTTGCAGAAATCACGCTTGGATTGGCGCTCATTTTTCTTTGGAAATGGAAAACCCTGGTTGGATGGGCAACCGCGATATTTTTCATTTTAATATTTCCTGGAAATATTTCGCAATATGTTAACGGAGTTGATGGTTTCGGGCTCGACACCGACAAAGCCCGCCTAATCAGATTGTTTTTTCAGCCATTGCTGGTTCTGTGGTCATTATGGGCAACCGGCGCCTGGAAAGCATGGAAAAACAGAAACAAATAGAGTTTAAAACACAAAACAATACAAATCATGGAAACAAATTTTTATCAATTCTCAGCAAAAAGTCTCCAGGGAAACGAAATAAACATGGAAGACTACAAAGGAAAAACAGTTTTAGTAGTGAATACAGCAAGTAAATGCGGGCTGACTCCGCAATACGAAGGATTGGAAAAACTGTACGAAAAATACAAAGACAAAGGACTGGTGATTCTTGGGTTTCCTTGCAACCAGTTTGCCAATCAGGAACCCGGCGACGAAAAATCAATTTCGGAAGGATGCCTTATCAATTACGGAGTAACTTTCCCGATGTTTTCGAAAGTGGATGTGAATGGCGAAACTGCGCATCCTATTTTTAAATATTTGAAAAGCGAATTGACCGGAACTTTGGGAAGCAAAATCAAATGGAACTTTACCAAGTTTCTTGTTGACAAAGACGGGAAACCGGTAAAACGTTTTGCACCAACTACAAAGCCCGAAAAAATAGACACCTATCTGGAAAGTTTTTTGAATTAATTGAACAATGTTTAGTAAGTCGGGTATATTTTTGTAGAATTATGAAGATATACCCGATGCATTTTTAAAAATTCAGGTGATGGCATATGAACAATTAAAATTAGAAAACCAACTATGTTTCCCGGTGTATGCAGCATCGCGACTGATTACACGCGAGTATCAACCTTATCTTGACAAACTGGGGATTACCTACCCTCAATACCTGGTTTTGATGGTACTTTGGGAAAATGACGGTTTAACCGTAAACGAAATCTCGCAAAAGCTTATTCTGAATACCAACACCATTACTCCACTTTTAAAACGGATGGAGATGATGGAAATAGTTGTACGGAAACGTTCGGAAACAGATGAACGAAAAGTAATGATTACCCTCACCGAAAAAGGAGTTGCAATGCGTGAAGATGCTGCAGAGATTCCTGAAAAGTTGGTTTCGGCATTACTATCGGTAAATTTAACGTCAAATGATCTAATTGATTTAAAAACAAAACTTCATGTAATTATCGATTATCTTTCCGACAAAGAGAAAAGCAATCGTATTAATAATTCAGGTACATAAAAAAACGCCACCCTCTGCCGGCGGCAGAATGATGGCGCATCAAATAATCACTTTCCCTCGTGTTTATTTAATTAATTCCACACTTCGTTTTACAAATTTATCCAAATCAGCCCCTTTTAACATGCCGTTGGCCAACAAAGCCAAATCAACCATTTGTTTTGCGAGTTTATTCTTTTTACCAAAGTCGGATAATTTATTTCTTTTTGCTTCTTCCAGTTCCGCCAGCTTACTGTTCAATTCATCCAGTTTTTCTTTATCAGCCTGCGGTACTTCCTCCTCTTTTTTACCTTCTTTTGCCTTTTCCAACACTGAAACTTCTTCCTTTTGAGCAGCTATTTCTGTTCCAATCTTTTCCAATTGAGAACCTAACTTTTTATCCTTTGACTCCAACACTTTCTTCACGAGCGGATGAGAAGTATTTACCACCAAATTCATACTTTCAGGCATATCGCCATACATATTCATACCGCCTTGCGCTGCACTCATGTCTTTCATCCGGCGCATAAATTCGCTTCGTGTGATAACCATTGGCGCCCCGGCTTCACCCAAATCCTGAAAATCAACTATAAAAGAATAATCTTTATCCTCCGGACAAACCGCCTGGAAAACCGGAGACAAATCTTGCTTTTGTTCCCAGCTTAATTCTTCTTTTGCTGAATCTTCCTTCTTAATTAAATTTTCAACCACATCCGAATCAACACGCACAAAACGTTTGTCAGATTGTTTTTGCTCGAATTTGTTAATTAAGTGAGGGGCCAAAACATCGTCCAAAACAATAATATCATAACCTTTATCTTTCGCAGCTTCGATAAATGAATACTGTTCTTCGGTATTGGTTGTGTATAAGTAAATCAGATTTTTGTCTTTATCCGTCTGATTGTCTTTAATCAGTTTTTCGTATTCCTCGTAAGTGAAATATTTTCCTTCAGCATTTTTAAACATGAAGAAATTCATCGCACGATCGTAGAATTTCTCTTCGGTCAACATTCCGTATTCGATGAAAATTTTCAGGTCGTCCCATTTTTTCTCAAAGTCTTCTCGATTATCTTTAAAAATTTGATTCAAACGATCGGCCACTTTTTTATTGATGTGACTGCTAATTTTTTTCACATTTGAGTCGCTTTGCAGGTACGAACGGGAAACGTTCAACGGAATATCCGGAGAATCGAGGACTCCGTGCAACAGCGTTAAAAATTCAGGAACAATCCCTTCAACCGAATCGGTTACAAAAACCTGATTGGAATAAAGTTGAATTTTATTTTTCTGAACTTCAAAATTATTTTTGATTTTTGGGAAATACAAAATTCCTGTTAAAGTAAACGGATAATCCACATTCAGGTGGATATTGAACAAAGGCTCATCCCCTATCGGATACAACCTGCGATAAAATTTCTGGTAATCTTCATCTTTTAAATCAGAAGGCATTTTAGTCCATGCCGGTTCTGTTTCGTTTATCTGATTATCCTCATCTCTATCTACCTGCTGTCCGTCTTTCCATTCTTTCTTTTTACCATAAATCACCGGAATAGGAAGAAATTTACAGTATTTATCCAGAATCTCTTCAAGTTTATTTTCTTCTAAAAATTCTTTTGAGTCTTCGTTGATGTGCATTACGATATCAGTTCCCACATCCTCTTTTTCCACATCCTCAATTGTAAACTCAGGATTCCCGTCGCAGCTCCATTTTACAGCCTGCGAACTTTCCTTGTGTGATTTTGTAATAACATCCACCCTTTCGGAAACCATAAAAGAGCTATAAAAACCCAAGCCAAAATGGCCGATGATTGCATTTGCGTCGTCTTTGTACTTTTCAAGAAATTCGTTTGCGCCTGAAAATGCAATCTGGTTGATGTACTTTTCAATCTCCTCGGCAGTCATCCCAATACCATTGTCGGAAACAGTAATTGTTTTTGCATCTTTATCCAGCTTCACTTCCACTCTGGCTGCTGAAACATCTCCCTTGTATTCGCCTTTAGAAGCGAGCGTCCTTAACTTTTGAGTAGCATCAACTGCATTTGAAACAATTTCCCTTAGAAAAATGTCGTGATCGGAATAAAGAAATTTTTTAATGATTGGAAAAAGATTTTCACTGGTTACACCAATTTTTCCTGTCTGCATTTTTATATCGTTTTAATTAAACATTTTCAATAGTTGTCCGCCAAAAATCAAATGCCATGCCAAGCCATTTTTATGACGAATTGACAGAACATACTTTTAAAAACAAGAAAACACGGCAAAGCCAGTTTTTTATTTCAAGCTTTTATTCTAATTTTGAATAAATTAGGAAAGACAAAATGCAACTGGTTTTAAAAATAAATAAAAGACAATTAAAAGTGTTTACAGATTTGGCTGATAAACTCAACATCAAACATTTTATTGTTGACGACGAAAAGGAAGACGCTGCCATTTATAATGCGATGCAAGACGGAGACCAAACTATTGCAGAAGAACCGGACTTAACAGACTTCGAAAACTGGCTTAACGAATGAAAGTCTCCTACTCCAAACAATTCATAAAAGACATCAAAAAATATCCGCAGTTTAAAAACAAAATGAAAGAAATAATTGCTGACTTTCAGAATGCTGAATCACTTTTAAATATTTCGCATATTAAAAAGCTACAATCCACTACAGATAACGATTACAGACTGAGAGTCGGGAATTTTAGAATAGGCTTCTCCAAAAATGAAAATACTATTTTTTTCAAACGCTTTCTTCACCGAAAAGATATTTACAAATACTTCCCCTAAATAGTCGCATTGTTACCCCCCATAAAATTTTATGATATTTACTATTATTTAATTCGAAGAAAGTAGCTTTATTTGTGTGCGTTAAAAAGTTAACTATGGGGAGTTTGCAGAACTATTTTGAAAAATTCAGAAAAAACATTGTTGGAATAGACCAGGAATTTGACTCGCCGTATGGCAAACAAAAGATTATTTACGGCGACTGGATTGCCAGCGGAAGGTTGTACCAGCCGATTGAAGACAAGATTTCAAAAACAATTGGCCCTTTTGTTGGAAACACGCACACCGAAACCAGTGAAACAGGGATGCGAATGACACACGCCTATCACAAATCTCACCAACTAATAAAACAACACGTAAATGCAGGACCTGAAGATATTATCATAACTTCTGGTTTTGGAATGACAGCAGTAATTAACAAATTTCAGCGCATCCTCGGATTAAAATACTGTGGAAAAATTGCCCATAGAAATTGTTTGCAGGAACGTGAGCGCCCGGTAGTTTTTATCACGCATTTGGAACACCACTCCAACCAAACATCATGGTATGAAACCAACGCTGATGTTGTTATTGTTGAACCGGGTGAAGGACTTTTAGTGGAACCGGAGAACCTCAGAAAAGTACTTGAACAATACAAAGACCGACCATTCAAAATTGGTTCTTTTACTGCTTGTTCGAATGTTACCGGTTACAGAACTCCGTATAAACAACTGGCCAGGATTATGCACGAATACGGCGGGGTTTGTTTTATCGACTTTGCCGCTTCGGCTCCTTACGACGAAATTGATATGCACCCCGAGGATCCCATGGAGAAACTTGATGCCGTGATGTTTTCACCTCACAAATTTTTAGGCGGCCCTGGTGCTTCCGGAGTGCTGGTTTTTGATGCAACAATGTATAAAAATGAAGTGCCGGATCAACCTGGTGGCGGAACTGTTGACTGGACCAATCCATGGGGAAAGTACAAATATGTTGACAACATTGAAGCACGCGAAGACGGCGGAACCCCCGGCTTTTTACAATCGATAAAAACCGCACTTTGTTTCGAATTAAAGGATCAGATGGGCATCGACAATATTAAAAAACGCGAAGAAGAATTGCTTGAGATTGCTTTTAAAGGAATGGATGAAATTCAGGGACTCAATATTTTGGCCGATAATGTACGCGATCGCTTAGGTGTAATTTCATTTTATATTGAAGGAATTCATTACAATCAAGTCGTTCGAATATTGAATGACAAATACGGTATTCAAACCCGTGGAGGATGTGCCTGCGCCGGAACATATGGACACTATCTTTTAGAAGTTTCCATTGAGCAATCAGAAGAAATAACTGAAAAAATAAATCTTGGCGATTTATCTGAAAAGCCTGGCTGGGTGCGCTGGTCGCTTCATCCGACAATGACCGACGAGGAAGTTCATTTAATGATTACTGCGTTAAAAGACATTGTTGAGAATATTGAGACCTACAAAAAAGACTACATTTATGAAAACCGGACCAACGTTTTCTGGCATAAAAAAGAAGTAAGCGACCAGGATTTAATGCTACGCTGGTTTTCGCTCGATTCATAAAAAGCATACCCAAAACTCCGCTGTTAATTTGTACTTTTGTTTTCCTAACATGTATTGAATGAAAAAGTACAAAACAGGACTGGTTTTAAGTGGTGGAGGAACACGCGGATTTGCCCACCTCGGTATTATTGCAGCACTTTATGAAAAAGGAATTGTTCCCGATGTAATTTCCGGAACCAGTGCAGGTTCAATTGTTGGCGCTTTCATCGCCAGCGGAAAATCACCCAAAGAAATTCTTTCCATTTTTAAAAAAGGATGGCTTTTTAAATATACAAAACTCCACATTCCAGTTGACGGTCTTTTAAAATTGGACGGTCTGAAAGAGATTATACAAAAAGAAATATCTGCAAAAAATATCGAAGATTTACAGATTCCTTTTTTTATATCTGTTTCGAATTTAAATAAAGGCATCGTTGAGTACAAAAACTCTGGCTTGCTTGGAGAAACCGTGTTGGCATCCTCATCTATTCCAATTTTGTTTTCGCCTGTAAAATTGGGTGATGAGTTCTTTGTTGATGGCGGCGTAGTTGACAACATCCCGGTAAAACCCATACAAAATGATTGCGAAAAATTAATTGTGTGTAATATCAGTCCAATAAATCCGAAAGTAAAAGTAAAAAACCTTATCCAAATCACATCGCGAACTTTTTACATGAATGTGAATGCGCGAACCAATGAAATTGCAAATTCGGCCGATGTTTACATTGAACCGGAAGGAATTAACAAATACGATTTTTTAAACCTGAGTCATGCAGAAGAGTTGTACGAATTGGGCTACAAGTCAACGATAAAAGCCATCGAAAGCCAGCTTGTGGAATAATCTTTTTTTCTTTTATTCTATTGATTTTCTCTCATTAACCACAAAAAACCGGCGGCTCAAACTATTTCCCAATTGGTCAGTAACATTTAAAATATGCCAGCCACTTTCCGGACGTACAGCAAACTGGTGAATACCAGATGTCGTTCCTAAAAATTTTTCATCTAATTGCCAGAAAACTTTAGCATTTCGCTGCCGGTGTACCAACTCAAAAATCAACTGTCCGGGTGTTCCATCCAAATCGGTAGGAATAAACAAATTATTCCACTCGCGCGGATATACAAATTCCATATTTTCAATCCCATCCTCGCAGCCCGGTTTTGAAGGCGGCAAAGTTGCATACATGGGGTTTCGGGGCTTGTAATAATATTCCATTGCCGGCGGCAACACAAACCAATTTTTATGCTGCATTTTCGAAACCGGATAACAATTGGCATTTACACGCTGGGTCCCGTTTTCATTTAAATGAATTCTTTGATGCCACGGGCAAACTTCCACTTTCAATCCTTTGGGGAGCCAGACTGTTTTTGTTGAATCGCAATTCTCACCTGGACGATAACCACTTTCAGCACAAATTTCAACCTGCTCCATTTCATCCACCGGCATTTGAAACCAGCCGGACCGAGGTAGCAAATCAAACACATCAAACATCAACGGAGCGGCAGCAGTAACTCCGGTTAATCCGGGGCGACCTTCGCCATCCGCATTTCCTGCCCAAACGGCCACGACATAATCACGTGTCATTCCAACCGCCCAGGCATCGCGAAAACCAAAACTGGTTCCGGTTTTCCATGCGATATTTCGCGCCGAAGCAAATTCCTGCCAACCTGCCTCCGAATCGGGTCGTTTTACATTTAACAGCGCTTGTAATGACAGGAAAACAGAAGCCGCCCGAATTTCAGGTTGCACTGCTTCTTCATTTTCTATTGAGATATCATCTTTTCTCCATTTTAAATCAGAAAAAGGATGAGCAACATAAAAGCCGTCATTTTCATCGTAATTTTTCAAGATTGAAACCATCGATGTGTACATTCCCGATAAATTCCACAACGAAACTTCTGCCCCACCCAAAATCAGCGAAAGTCCGTAATAATCCGGAGGGTGAACAAGTGTTCTCATTCCTGCTTCTTTCAAAAAAGAATAAAATGGAGGAACTCCGTAATCCTGCAACATTCTCACTGCGGGAATATTTAACGAGCGAGCCAGCGCTTCGGCTGCCGGAACTGCACCATTAAACTGCTGATCAAAATTCATTGGTGTAAAACCGCCAAACCGGGTTGGAATATCCGGAATCAACATTTGTGGTGTTAATAAACCTTCGTCTAACATTTTACTGTAAAGAAACGGTTTCAAAATACTTCCTGTACTTCGCGGCGCCTGAATAACATCAACACTATTTCCGTGCTCTGTCTCTTTTCCATCAAAATAATTTCCAACATAAGCTTTTACTTCTTTTGTGGAAATCTTGGTAACGAGGACCGCAATATTATAAATGTGATTCGCTGCCAACGTTTTCCGATGTCGTGCAACCAATGAATTAACCCTTTCCTGTAAGTTTCCATCAATGGTTGACCGAATCCGCTGCCCATTTTCTTCCAACGCCGCTTTTTCCACTAAATGATAAGCTTTCATCGGAAGGGAATGTACTTTTTCCGGAATTGATTCGGCTACAGAAAGCTGATAAGTTAAAGAATCAATTTCATCTGAATTTAATAATTTTTCCAGAAGTCGGTCGCGTTTTTGTTTAAGCCGTTCATCGAGCCGCCCCGGATAAATCAAAGATGGAGCATTGGGCAAAACCGCCAAAGTTGCCGATTCTGCCCACGATAATTCAGAAACAGGTCGCGCGAAATAGCGCCAGGCAGCAGCATCAAGTCCAACAACATTTCCTCCAAACGGAGCGTGAGATGCATACAAATTTAGAATTTCCTTTTTTGAAAAACGCAGTTCGAGGTTCAGAGCCCAAATCATTTCAATGATTTTGTTTTTAACGGAACGCGGCTTCTCTCCTCTTGCCATCCGACAAACCTGCATGGTAATTGTACTTCCACCGCTGACGATCTTTCCCGACTTAATATTTTGAAAAAGCGCCCGAGCTAATGCAATTGGATTAATACCAGGATGCGCATAAAAATATTGATCCTCGAATTGAAGCAGACATTTTTCATATTTTTCAGGTACAGCATCCAAAGCAGGGAAGCGCCACTGTTCATCGGCCGCTATTCTCGCTCCAAGCAAACTTCCGTCGCTGGCTTCAACAACAGTAGAAAACGGCTGGTTAAAAAGAGGGTGTGGAACAACAAAAAAGACAGCGATGAAAAGGGCAATCGTAATTAGAAAAAGAAGAAACAACTTCTTCTTTCGCGTCCACAATTTGTATTTTTTATAGTCAGTTTTCAATTCTTAGCATTTCGGACTAAAGTCCAGCGAGCTTTGAACTCCCATTTCCCCAGCTTAAAAGCCAGGGCTAGTTTTCTTAACTTGCTTTTCTAATTATACTTCAATAACGCCAGCCTTTAGGCTGGTGAGCAACGCACAATCAAACAACCCGGACTTTAGTCCCTATTTAATTTCACTTATCAACAATTCGTTCAAATCCATACTTTTCAAGAAATTCATTAACTTCTTCATCCCATGTTTTTCTTTTATGATGTTCTTCCTGATTTTTAATATATTGCTGAATTTTCTCAACCTGAGATTCTCCAACAGAAACCGCAAAATATTCATCAGCCCATTCGAATTTACCCTGAACCATTTTGTTCCTGTTAATCCAAAATGAAGATTCTCCTTTTATCAGTTGTAACACTTTAGCTATCGATTGCTCTGCACTTAAAGAAATCAGGCAATGAACATGATCTGTGTACCCATTAATTTCTTTTATGAAAATGTTTTTTGTCTTAGCATTTTCTGTAATATGCTGAAATGCCTCGTTGCGTATTGCATCTGTAAGAAACGGAACTTTCCTTTTTGTTCCCCACACTGCGTGTATCCAGATTCTGACGTATGACATGGTTGTTATTTTTTTGGACTAAAGTCCATGTTCTTTTCTATGTTTCAAAGTCTCCGGCTTAAAAGCCGGAGTTATTCCAATTGCTAATTACTATCAATCTTTTAATAACGCCAACCTTTAGACTTTAATCCTCAATATTATCTTCAACTTGACTAAAGTCCAAATATATTCGAGTTCCGAACACACTGGCTTAAAAGCCAGTGTTATTATTTTCCAGCTACAACTTCCACCCAATTTCCACTTTCCTGCGCCCTGATGCTATTATCATACATCGCTTCACAGTTAACGGGAGGTTGGTAGAAACGCCCTGCGTAGGCAGCATTCAGATAAAACACAAAAGTTTTCTGCTGATTCATTGCTAAATCGAAATAAGTATAAACCCGGTCGTCGCGAATATCCTGGTATTCGTAACTTGAGTTTTTATCTTCAGGAACATCATTCAGTCGTTTATTGATAATTTCCCAGCCTGACGGAAACACAGTGTTCAGTACCATTTCTTCATAATCTCTTTCTTTACCGGGATTTTTCACCGTTACTACCATTTTAAAATCTTCGCCTTGTTTTAATGATTTGGGATCTACCTCCCGGTTTCCAGAATCAATATATTTTACGTTCAACACTAAGTTATTCGACATGGAAGTTGAATCGACTCCCACCGGAATTCCCCGCGCCAGAATTCGAACATAATTTGTATTCGCTCCTTTATTGGTAAAATTCACATTCACTTTCCCATCTGATTTTACCTTCACCGGGATTTTCAAAACAGGAATTTCTGTTCGTAAACTTGATTTTTCGCCATTCACATTCAACTCAAACTGAGTTTCAGAATCACCTTTGTAAAATGCCTTGGCAAAAGTTCCTGCTGAATTCAAGCACCAGGCAGCTGTTTGCGTACTTAACCAATCGCGTTTATTTATTTCATCGGAAATATTTTGCAACATTCGGAATGCTTCCTTTTTATCTTTTAGTAAAACCAGTGTCTCCAAAATCATTGCTTTATCGCGCAATGCAGAACCAAAAGTTCCTCCCATTTCCTGATAGTCGGAAACCTCCGTAGTTAAACTATTTATCAACTCGCGGGCCGCTTCCGGCTGACCCGCCAACACATAAGTAGCTGCTAAACGCCAGGTTACCTCAGCAGTTTTCTCACCTTTTTCGCGCAAGCGGTTCATTGCTCCCAAATCGGGCGAGCCAGCCAGCGCCAAAGTATATAAACGATACGCCTGAATAAAATCGTAGCCCCGGTAGTAAATTCCATTTTTATAACTGCCGGAAGAATTCCAGTTTCGCGCAGCCGTACGTTGAAAATTCAGCCATTTATCTTTCAAACCAATGGGCAACGAATATCCTTCACTTTGAGCTTTCAACATAAAATGTCCGGCATAATTTGTACCCCACTCATTTACCATCGATGAACCGGGCCAGTATCCAAATCCGCCGTTGTCAATCTGATACGAAGGTAATTTTTGCAACGCACTGCGAATATGATCTTCTGTGCTTTGTTTCTCATCAACCGAAAGTTTTGTGAGATTGGCCAAAAACAATTGAGGAAAAGCACCGGAAGTTACCTGCTCAATACAACCATGCGGATACGAAATCAAATACTCCAGGTGTTTGGTCAAATTCAAAGGTGGAAAACCTGAAACTTCAACCCAAGCCTCAGCATCCGCAGGAACTCCGGGAACTTTCAACTCCTCCGACCAACTTTTTTGTCCGTCAACCGCGGCCGATTTTTCAACCGTAACAGCTGAGTTTGGATTTCTTATTTCCAGCTCAACTTCATAAATAGCTCTTTCGCTTCCACTTTTTGCTTCTATTTCAATTTTTGCAACTCCGGTTTTTGATTTCGCTTTCAATTTGAAATAAACCATTTTTTCACCCGGCGATGCAAATTCTACGCTTTTTTGTTCTTCTCCCAAAACTCCTACAAAATCATTTGTTTTTACTGAAATAGTTGCATTTTTCACATTCTCTTTCATTGCAAAAACATCAACCGGAAGACTCACTTCCTCATCGGGAGCCAGCACACGCGGAAGTGTTGCCAGCAACATCAAACCTTTTCGCACCAGAACTTCCTTTTCGTTGTTTCCATAAGCGCCATCTTTTCCGGCAACCACCATCACACGAACTGAACCCACATAATTTGGCATTGTAAATTCATGCTTGTTCGTTTGTCCTTTTTTTAGCGTGAACGGCCCGGCAAACTGCACCACCGGTTTAAAACGATTGACTTCCTTTTTCCCTTTATTCGCCATATCGGCATCACCACCCACGGCAAATGCTTTTTCCAGCCGCGCACCGTAAGCACCTGCAACCAAATCATATAAATCCCAGGTTTTCACACCCAATGCTTCGCGGGCATAAAAAGCGGCATGAGGATCAGGTGTCCTGAAGTTGGTCAAGCCCAGCAAACCTTCATCCACAACAGCGAGTGTGTAAGTCATTTCCTTTTGATTTGCTTCGGAAACTGTTATAGTATATTTCTTTTCCGGTTCAATTTCAGCAGGAGCTTCAATTACTGGTTTTAAAATCGTTTCCGGATTTTCAACCGAAACAGGAATCACCCCGTAAAGTCGCAAGGGAGCATCATTTTCTGTTTGTCCGTAAGATTGAATCAAGCTCACATGAATATAAAAGTTAGGTGCCATTTCCGGCTTTGTTTCAATCATAAATTTTGTTTGTTTATCCTGAGTTTCCACCCAAAACCAATCCATAACTTCCGTGCCGTTTTCGAGGCTTACCAACGCTTTTCCCGTTTTCGACGAAGGTATGGAGACTTCAATCTTTTCGCCAACTTTATATTTCTCTTTATCTGTTTTAAGCGTTAACAAAGTTGCGCCATCTGCCATTCCTTCAGAACGCCAGCTTCCCCATTTCGACATATAAAAAGTAACACCGGAAGCATGCCCACTGGTTTCATCTTTCACCCACAAAAGGTAACGGCCATTGTCTTCCCAGCTTTTATATTTTACATTCAGTTTTATTCTATTTTTTTGCTGTGCTTTTTCAATATTCCACCGGCTCACCGGCTTGTAATAATTTCCTGAAACGTAATGCGCCAGGTTTTCCGAACCAGATTCCCACCACCAACGCCAGTCAATTTTATACAAACGCACCTGCAATTTATCTCCCGAAACTGGTTTCCCATTGGCATCCACCAATACAATTTCCGGCGAATAATCGGTATCAGTTGTAAACCAGTCATCTTCCGAATCAGGCATTTTTACTCCCACAAAAGTTTCAAAGGGCGCCAGGCGAGCTTGTTTCACATTAATACTAAAATCGCCACCTTCTTCAAAAACGCGTGAAGTAAACCAGGCCTTTAACATTCCCGGAGCGTTTTCAAGCGAAGAAAAATCAACAGGAATTGTCGCTTTTCCATTTTCATCCAAACGACCTTCAAAAATGGTTTGTTCTTCCGGCGAAAACTGCGAAGCCGGATCAGTGAAAGAATATTTCTCAAATCCTTCGAATTCTGTTTTATCTTTTACAAAAAGTACATCAACTTTTGCTTTTAATGACCGAGCAGGTGAACCAAACAGCCACATCGATTCCATCGGAATTGATTCCGTATCTAATGTCATTGCCTTTTGCGGAAGTTTCAAATCCACTTTCAAACGATTGGGTTTTACCGTTTCAATTTTTACACGTTTTGAAAACGTCGCATTTCCTACTTTTACTTCAGCCCGCCAATTTCCGGTGGGCGCATCGCTTTCTGTTTTTATTTTGAAAGAATAAAATCCGTTTATGTTTTCAGTTTGAACACGTTTTTCAACCACTTGTCCGTTGGGATTTACCAATTGAAAAACAACAGGATAATTATCCGGCAATTCTGCATTCTCTTTTTCCACAATAAAATTCAGAAAAAGTGTATCGCTCGGTCGCCAAACGCCGCGCTCGCCATAAATAAACCCTTTCAATCCATCGGTAATAACTTCGCCCGAAATATTAAAATTACTTGTAGAAAGCGCGCTTCCATCATCCAAACGAAGGTACCCGAACTGTTTTCCCTTTTGCGCCACCAGTAAAAACGGCTTTTTCTTCATATCCACTTTAGCAAAACCGCTGTTGCCGGTTGTCACTGTTTCAATCAGCTGATTCTGGTAATTGAATAATTTGAGCTCAACTCCCGATTCAGGTTCAGTAGAAAGTAAATTGGTGACAGCAAAATCCATCACATGATTCCGACCTTCTTTGGCAATAATCCCGAGCTCCGATGCAAAAATATTCCGCGAAACAAAATGCGAATAGTTGTAATAAGAAACATCACACGGATTATCCCGCTCGTCCCAATCGTAACCGTCAGGATAATAATAATCGGAGTACCACCCCGGCTGATCCCAAGTCGTTTGATAAGGCTCATCTTCCAAAATCTCAGTCTGCTCCAAATTTGAATCTTCTTTTTGCTCCTCGCCACAACTGTAAAGCGAAAACTCCTTGTGAAAGCGGAATTGCACATTATAAATAGCGCCGGGTTCAATGGTTATAAAATCAGCCAGATTTACTTTGTAGGTATTCCATTTCAGCAAATCCTGCGGAGTTTGACCTTTCAACGGGACCTTCCCCGAATAAACCAAACGACCAACTTTTTTTAATTCGGAGTCGCCCTCCAACCTGTTTTCCTGAAAAAACTGGAGCACATTATTTTTGAAAATCTGAATCACCCGAATTTCGACGGCATTCAAACTCACTGCCTCAAAAGGCATTTCGAGTGTTCCGTTTTGCGGAACAATTACGCCCTTTCCGATTAAACGCACAGCAGGTTTCAAGCTGCTAAATTGCAACCGAAATGTTTGCGGCGATTTTATTTTTGCATAATTTACATTTTCAATTCCTTCAAAAACAGTTAAATCAATTTCACCGGAAAGCATTTTTTCCGGCCAGGCTTTTATAATATTTCCTTCAGTAACAAGCCGCAAACTTGTGCCATCCGACAAAGTAACCAAACCCGTTAAATCCTGCGACTTTTGTAAAGGATCTGAAAAGCGGATTTCTAAATGCTGCTCCGGCTCCTGCAAAACTTTCGCGTCCAAAACATTAAAAACATTTAATGCCGGAACCTTCACTTTTTCCTGTCCCTTTTTATCTACATTCAGCGGTTTCCCATCCCAAGAAATAATAAGTTCCTGCGTATTTGTTTCGTCGCGTAACAAACTATCGATAGTAAAAAAATGCTTTCTACGGTCGGTGGCGTGCGTCCAGTTCAAGCTTATTTCTTTTCCCTTATATGAAGCTGCAATCACTTTTTCGGTTTCTACAGGATTGGCAACATCAGCAGTTAGCAGGTAGCCCGAAAATTTCATTTGTTCAGGAACGTCACTTTCATAGTTTTTAAGTCCTTCAAGCGTAACCGAAAACGATTGTTTAATCGTGGAAAAACTGAAAGGCATCTTCTCCAATCCTTTTTCCGTCTCAACTATTTTCCCCAAATAAAATTCAGCAGAATATTTAGTTCCTGATTTTAACGGTTCTGAAGGACGGAATTCAATAATCCGGTTTCCAACTAAAACGGTTTTCCCTTTTATTTCAGGCGAAAACTGAAAAAGTTGCTGTTCTGGATTTACATCAGAAGTAAACGGTTTTGCCAGATAAACCGAAATTACCGGCTCTGTTGAAATCGTTCCGCTGGTGAATGCCTGCACATATTTTCCAAATGCGGCGTCAGTATCAACTGTTTTATTATCTGAATTGCAAGCAATTAAAAACAAAAACAGCCAAACCAATAAAGGGGATATATTTTTTTTCACGACGTTGATTTTTTGAGATGTATTATTGAGAATCAAATGTACAAAATATAAAGAGGGATCTCACGGAACATTTATCATCAAATTCTAAACGAAAAAAACTATTTTTATGAAACAAAAAACCCGTTTACCCAAAATTAAAAATGAAGAGAATACTCGTAATATTTGCCCATCCTGCCATTCAAAAATCACGAATCAATCAACAGATGATTCGGGCCTTGCGCGGTTTAGAATGGGTTACTGTAAATGACTTGTATGATAATTACCCTGATTTCTATATCGACGTTATAAAGGAACAACAGCTTTTAATGCTTCATGATACAATAGTGTGGCATCATCCGTTTTACTGGTACAGTTGCCCTTCTTTATTAAAAGAGTGGTTTGATTTGGTTTTAGAGCATGACTTTGCTTACGGAAAAAAGGGAACCTCGCTGGAAGGAAAAGATGCTATTTCTGTTTTGACAACCGGTGCACGCAAAGAAGTTTATTCGGAAAAAGGCCGGAATCGTTATACCATCAATCAGTTTTTAATTCCTTTTCAGCAATCGGCTGCTTTATGCAGAATGAATTATCTTCCACCATTTGTTGTACATGGATCCTATACAATCCCTTCGGAGGAAATAAACAATTATGCTGAGCAATATAAAAAACTGATTTTGAGTCTTAGAGACGAAAAGCTCGATAAAAAAAAGATGAATTCTGTTGAATATCTAAATGAATTAATAGAAAACAATGCATAATCAAGATTTCTTTTTTCAGGCGTTAATTTATTTGGGAGCAGCGGTAATTTCGGTCCCCATTGCAAAAAAGATGGGACTGGGCTCTGTGCTTGGCTACCTTTTGGCAGGCGTTATTATCGGCCCGTTTATTTTAGGCCTTGTAGGAAATGAAGCCGACGAGGTGATGCATTTTGCTGAATTTGGTGTTGTATTAATGCTTTTTGTTATTGGTCTTGAGCTCCAGCCATCGCTTTTATGGAAAATGCGAAAATCGATTTTTGGATTAGGCGGGCTTCAGGTATTGATCACTTCGGTGGTTATCGCAGCGGTTGCCGTCCTTTTCGGTTTCCGATTGAATAATGCCATTGCGATTGGATTAATTTTAGCACTTTCTTCCACTGCAATCGTTATTCAAACTTTAACTGAAAAAGGATTATTGCGAAATGTTGCAGGAAAATCAGCATTTTCGGTATTGCTTTTTCAGGATATGGCTGTTATTCCTGTTCTTGCGTTACTTCCTATTCTCGCTACCTGGGGAAGTAGCATTAACCTGGCACAATCAGATCTGGACAAAGTTACCGGAGTCTCCTCAATGCCGGGATGGGCGCAACTCCTGTTAATAACAGGTGTAATTGCTGCAATAATTTTTATCGGTCGTTTTATTGCCCGCCATGTTTTCAGATTAGTTGCAGAAACCGGTCTCCACGAAATATTTACTGCACTGGGACTTCTGCTGGTAATCGGCATTGCACTGGCCATGGATGCAATTGGTCTTTCACCTGCTCTTGGAACTTTCATAGCGGGAGTAGTTTTGGCTGAAAATGAGTACCGTCACGAACTGGAATCAACCATTGAACCTTTTAAAGGGCTTCTGCTGGGTTTATTTTTTATTTCCGTGGGTGCAAGTATCAATTTCAATTTGTTTGTTGAGCAGCCCTTCAAAATTCTGGCTTATGTACTTTTATTGATCCTTTTAAAATTTATCGTTCTCTTCATCCTTGGGCGAATCTTTAAACTCAGAAAAGGTTACGATTTTCTATTTGCATTTTTACTCGCGCAATCCAGTGAATTCAGTTTTGTTCTTATTTCCTTTTCCATTCAAAACCAACTTTTTGAAACACAAACTGCCGGAATTTTGCTATTGGTTGTTACCCTATCAATGACAATCTCTCCCCTTCTTCTGATTTTTAACGACAAAGCTGTTCGGCCTATTCTTTCCCGACGGGAGAATAAACAGGATTTCGATGAATTTGACGAAATAAACCCGGTAATAATAGCAGGCTTTGGGAGGTTTGGTCTGGCTTTAGGTAGATTTCTGCTCGCCAATAAAATCCAGGTAACTATTATTGATAGCAATCCTGCAAATGTGGAAATCCTCAGAAAATATGGTTTTAAACTTTTTTATGGTGATGTTACCCGCCCGCAGGTGCTTGAAAAAGCCGGTATTGAAAAAGCCAAAATGTTGATTTTAAGCATGGCAGAACATGAAGATGCTTTAAAAATAGCTAAGCACGTGCGGAAAAACTATCCCAGATTGCGAATTCTGGCAAGGGCAAAAGACATTTTTCATGTTTTTGAATTTTACAAACTACATGTTAGAATCACTCAGCGCGAAATGTTTAATTCAGCCACCGAGCTTGGTGTTAAAGCTTTGGTCCAGTTAGGATTTACCAGGTATGAAGCATACAGAGCCGGCCGTATTTTCAAACATCATGAAGAACAAGTACTTGAAGAATTATACTCGACCTGGAAAGAGGACGAAAAAGAATTTATCAGGGAAACTCAACGCTTTTCAAAACAACTTTCAGAAACTCTGCTAACAGAAAGAAATTATACAATTCATGAGTCGGATGACGCATGGGATGTTGACTCGGCAAGAAAGGAATCAATCGAAAGTTCATCATCTAAAGAATAAGCCGGAAAATTTCTTAAATTAGACTTTTTATAAATAGCATTTTTTCAAATAAAACTGAATTTTGACATGTGTATGTATACATAAATATATAAATTTGCAATCTGTAAGTTACAAAATTTTTAGTTACGGGAACAGATATCAGACATAGGGGCTTCGTGAAGGAGACAAGAGGTAATTCACTGATTGTAAATATCATAAATGAATCAGCTTGTTCAGCATGTCATGCAAAAGGTGCTTGTACTGTGGCAGATTACCAGGACAAAGAAATTGAAATCACCAATTTTCAAAAAAAATATTCTCCGGGACAGGAAGTAACCGTAATCTTTCAGGAATCAAAAGGTTTTACAGCACTTTTTTATGGTTATGTTCTACCTTTTATAATTGTACTTTTAACGCTCATTGTAACAAATTCTGTAACAAATGATGAATTATTGAGTGGTTTAATTTCACTCGGAATTTTAATACCATACTATATAACATTATTTTTTTTTCGTCATTTATTAAAAAAAGTTTTCAAATTCGAAGTTGAAGAAACGATCTAACCTATGAGTATTACCGTTATATATACGATTGCCACATTAAGTATAATTGGGACTTCGGCAGCAGTAATCCTGTTTTTTGTAGCACAAAAGTTTAAGGTAAACGAAGACCCGCGGATTGACCAGGTAGAGGAAGCTTTACCAAGTGCCAACTGTGGAGGGTGTGGCTTTGCCGGTTGTCGGGCATTTGCTGAAGCCTGCGTAAAAAATGGAGAACTGGCCGATTTATATTGCCCGGTAGGCGGCAATGAAACCATGAACACTGTTGCTTCCATCTTAGGACTGGAGGCTGTAAAGAAAGATCCAAGGGTAGCTTTTATAAGGTGCAACGGAACTTGCGACCACAGACCAAAAACAAGTCATTTTGACGGGGCAACAACTTGTGCCATTGCATCATCCGTTTACAGTGGCGAATCTGATTGCCAATATGGTTGTTTGGGTTACGGCGACTGTTATGATGCCTGCGATTTTGACGCCATTGACCTGCGGGAAGGAATGGGTGTCCCGTTGATTCTCGACGATAAGTGCGTAGCCTGCGGAGCTTGTGTTGACGCTTGCCCGAAAGATTTGATTGAGCTGCGTAAAAAGTTCCCAAAAGACAGAAAAGTTGTTGTAGCATGCCGCAATGAGGATAAGGGTGGAGTTGCACGGAAAGCATGCAGCACAGCATGTATAGGTTGCGGAAAATGTCAAAAAGAGTGCAAATTCGATGCGATTACCATCGAAAACAATCTGGCATACATTGATTCAGATAAATGTAAACTTTGCCGGAAATGTCCACCTGTTTGTCCAACAAATGCAATCCTCGAACTGAATTTTCCACCGAGGAAAATAAAAAAGGAAGAAAAAGAAGAGTGTAATACAGCTAAATAGACCAGAATGTTAAAAACGTTCAAACTGGGAGGTGTTCACCCTCCTGAAAATAAACTTTCAGCCGATAAAGAGATACAGGTTCTTCCTCTCCCGAAATCGGTGTTTATTCCGGTAGCTCAACACATTGGAGCACCGGCTACACCAACGGTAAAACGTGGGGATGAAGTAAAAGTGGGACAGGTTATTGCCAAAAGCAGCAGTTTTGTCTCTACCAATATTCATTCATCGGTTTCAGGAAAAGTTAAAAAAGTTGATTTTTCAGAAGATAGTTCAGGATATCCTAAGCAGGGAGTTTTTATCGATGTTGCCGGCGACGAATGGATAGAAGAAATTGATCGCTCAGAGGAGTTGGCCAGGGAATTTGATATTGACGGAGCAGAAATCATCAAAAAGATCCAGGAAGCGGGAATCGTTGGTTTGGGAGGAGCTACTTTCCCCACACATGTAAAACTGGTTCCGCCGAAGGGAATGAAAGCCGAAGTATTATTAATTAACGGTGTAGAATGTGAACCTTACCTCACTTCTGACCACCGTTTAATGCTGGAAAAAGCTGATGAAATTTTAGTCGGCATACAACTTTTAATGAAGGCATTAAATGTGGAAAAGGCTGTAATCGGAATCGAAAACAATAAACCCGATGCGATTCAATTTCTTTCAGAAAAAACAAAAAATTACAAGGGTATTTTGGTTCAGCCTTTAAAAGTAAAATATCCGCAAGGCGGAGAAAAACAACTCATTAAAGCAGTTACGGGAAAAGAAGTTCCCTCAGGCGGGCTTCCAATTGCAGTGGGAGCCGTTGTGAGTAACGTGGGTACTGCCTTTGCAGTTTACGAAGCGGTTCAAAAAAACAAGCCTCTTTTTGAAAGAGTAGTTACTATAACAGGGAAAGGAGTTTCACAACCGTCAAATTTTAAAGTCAGGATTGGAACTTCAACTTCCGAACTTGTAGAAGCTGCCGGAGGATTACCGGAGAGTACCGGAAAGGTTATTAGTGGTGGCCCTATGATGGGACGTGCCATTGCTTCGCTTGAAGTACCTGTAACAAAAGGCACTTCGGGAATTCTTATCATGAAAGAAGAGGAATCAAAACGTAAGGATTATATTGCCTGCATCCGTTGTTCGCGTTGTGTTTCGGTTTGCCCAATGGGACTGGAGCCTTATCTTTTGATGACACTTTCGCAGAAACAAATTTTCGACCGTGCCGAGAACGACCGCGTAATGGATTGTATTGAATGTGGATCGTGCAGTTACACCTGCCCTTCGGAAAGGCCTTTACTCGACTATATACGTTTTGGAAAAGGGAAAGTGGGACAAATTATTCGTTCAAGAAAAAAATAATCAAATAATCTATACAACCGAAGATGAGCAAATTATTAACAGTATCACCTTCACCTCATGTTCATTCAGACGATTCAACCCAAAAAATAATGTACCGCGTTGTGCTGGCAATGATTCCTGCACTGGTTTGGTCGGTTTTTGTTTTTGGTCTGGATGCTCTGCGGGTTACCATAATTGCAGTTCTGGCATGTCTGGCATTTGAATTTCTGATTCAAAAATACCTGATAAAAGTAAAGCCAACAATTACCGATGGCTCTGCGCTGATTACCGGAATTTTGCTGGCTTTTAATGTTCCTTCAAATATTCCGTGGTGGATAATCGTTATCGGATCGCTGGCTGCTATCGGTATCGGTAAACTATCGTTTGGCGGGCTGGGACACAATATTTTTAATCCTGCGCTGGTTGGAAGGGTTTTTATGCTGATTTCCTTTCCGGTTCAAATGACGTCGTGGCCTGTAAACAGACAAAGCGGAATAGATGCTGTTACTTCGGCTACTCCTCTTGGAATCATAAAAGAAGGTATTTCAAACGGCACCCCTATTTCTGAAATCTCGCAAAGCCTTCCCTCCACCTTTGAACTGTTTTGGGGTGGAATTGGAGGTTCGCTGGGAGAAATATCAGCTGTACTTTTGGTAATTGGTGGTTTATACATGTTGTATAAAAAAGTAATTACCTGGCATATTCCGGTTTCTATTCTGGCAACTGTGGGAGTA
Source organism: Maribellus comscasis (assembly GCF_009762775.1). Lineage (GTDB taxonomy): Bacteria > Bacteroidota > Bacteroidia > Bacteroidales > Prolixibacteraceae > Draconibacterium > Draconibacterium comscasis. The sequence goes on from NZ_CP046401.1 coordinate 1,050,468, forward strand.
ATCGCCGGAATCTTTTGGATGGTCAATCCGGCAATTTATATCAACCCGCTTTATCATATTTTAACCGGAGGGTTAATGCTGGGCGCTATATTTATGGCAACCGATATGGTTTCGTCTCCCATGAATCCAAAAGGACAGATTATTTATGGAGTTGGAATTGGTGTTATTACCATAAGCATCCGATTATTTGGAGCTTACCCTGAGGGGATTTCATTTGCGATATTAATAATGAATGCTGTTACTCCTCTTATTAATTACTATGTGAAACCTGTAAGATTTGGAGGGAAATAACCATGGCAAAACGAGAATCGACATTTATAAATATGGTGGTAACACTTTTCCTGGTTACCGGGATCGCGGCTGCCGGATTGGGCTTTGTTTATGATTTAACAAAAGGACCAATTGAAGTAGCAAGGCTAAAGGCACAAAGCGAAGCAATAAAACAGGTTCTTCCTGAATTTGATACGCTGGGCGCTTCATTTAAAACACTGGCAGAAGAAGGTGGTGACAGTCTGGAATTTTTCCCGGCATATAAAAATGGGAAACTGATCGGTACAGCCGTACAGACATATACCAAAAAAGGATTCAATGGATTTATCTCCATCATGGCCGGAATCGATGAGGCTGGAAATTTTTCAGGATATTCAGTTTTGGAGCACGAAGAGACTCCCGGCTTGGGATCAAAAATGGATGTTTGGTTTAACAACCCAGAGAAACCCAAACAATTTGTTATCGGAAAAAATCCGAACAATACAAATTTTACCGTTTCAAAAGACGGGGGCGACATTGATGCAATAACAGCATCTACAATCTCATCAAGAGCCTTTTTAGATGCGCTTACACGAGCGTATTCTTCTTACGAAAAAAATAGTGACGCAACTTCCGGATTAACCGGAAATTAAAAATAATACCATGAACCAGTGGAAAAACTTTTCAAAAGGATTTATTAAGGAAAACCCGGTTTTTGTTTTGCTTTTGGGAATGTGCCCTACGCTTGGAGTTACTTCGTCGGCGATTAACGGGCTTGGAATGGGACTGGCAACAACTTTTGTTTTACTGATGTCAAACATTGTAGTTTCGCTGGTTAAGAATCTCATTCCCGAAAAAGTTCGCATCCCGAGTTTTATAGTAATTATAGCGGCGTTTGTTACCATTGTACAATTAGCTATGCAGGCCTATTTACCATCATTGTACAAAAGTCTGGGCTTGTTTATCCCGTTGATTGTTGTAAACTGTATTGTTCTCGGCCGTGCCGAAGCATTCGCATCAAAAAACACACTGGTTTCATCCGCAATTGACGGAGTTGGAATCGGACTTGGTTTTAGCTTTGCTTTGGTTTTACTGGGAAGTATCCGCGAAATTTTGGGCAGTGGTAAAATATTCAACATCACCTTGTATTCTGAGAATTACGTAACTCTGCTGTTTGTTTTGGCACCGGGCGCTTTTATTGTTTTGGGTTATTTAATTGCCATCATCAACCGGATTAAAAAGAATTAGGAGGAAATACAATGAACTACTTAGTAATTATCATAGGAGCGGTTTTAGTCAACAACATCGTACTGATGCAGTTTTTGGGGATTTGCCCGTTTTTGGGTGTTTCCAAAAGACTTTCAACTGCCATTGGAATGACAGGGGCCGTTGCTTTTGTAATGGTTCTTGCCACCATTGTAACTTATTTAATTCAAAAATACGTACTCGACAGTTTGGGATTGGCCTTTCTGCAAACCATAGCATTTATTCTGGTTATTGCATCGCTGGTTCAGCTGGTCGAGATTATACTCAAAAAAGTAAGCCCGGCATTGTATCAGGCACTCGGAATTTTTCTTCCTTTAATCACAACCAACTGTGCCATTTTGGGTGTTGCTATTCTAACCATTCAAAAAGAATTCAATTTACTTGAAGGTGTAGTGTATGCCATTGCCAATGCTGTGGGTTTTGGATTGGCACTGGTTCTATTTGCAGGAATTCGCGAACATCTCGATTTACAGGATGTACCTAAAGGTTTAAAAGGAACACCAATTGCTTTAATCACTGCAGGAATTCTGGCGATGGCCTTTATGGGATTTTCAGGATTAGTATAAAAACAAAGAAATAGAACAAAAGGATGGTATCATTTCAGGGAGTGCCATCTTTTTTATATTCATACTTCCCCTTCTTTTATCCGTTTATAGTGGCAAAAAAGCAGGTTCCCCATTTCATCGCGAAGATGCATACCGTTCCCCTCGCAATATTTAAAATATTCGCAAAGCTCACACTCTCCCGTTTTTAACCATTCCCTGCTTCTAAATATGGAATAATTCTTTTCCCAGATTTCCCTGAAACTATCAGTGTAAATATTTCCCTGAACAAAGTTATCTCTTAAATTCGGGCATGCCGATATTGAACCATCAATTAACACAGAAGCAATATTTATTCCTGCCCGGCAAAAAAACAGGTTATCTCTTACTTCGCTTTCATAATTTCCCAGAAAACCTTCGCAGCCATAATTTATTTTTACGTCTCCTTTTTTTCGCTCTGCAGCGATAAAGTCAAAAAGCTGTTTGAATTGTTTTGGCGGCAGCTGTAATTCATTGTGAACTTTTGCCCTGCCAACAGGAAACACGGTAAACAAACGCCATTGTTTAACACCGTTTTCCAACAACACTTTTTTTAATAACGGTAACTCGTCAAAATTCTTTTGATTTACACAAGTCACAACATCAAATCCCAAACCGTTTACCTTTGACAAAAGGGCAATACTTTTTACCGCTTGCTGAAAACTGTTCCGGTTGCCGCGTAACCAGTTATGTGAACTTTCCAAACCGTCTAAACTAATTGTAACGGCACGCATTCCCACATTTAACAACGACTCCAGGCGTTTTCCCGAAAGTTGTAAACCATTGGAAACTATTCCCCACGGAAATTCTCTCTTGTAAAGTTGTTGTCCGCACACCTCCAAATCTTTTCGCAACAAGGGTTCGCCACCGGCAAATACAATCATTGTTTTATGCGGGTCAACAATTTCTTTAATATCGTCGATTGCATTAATAAAATCCTCAACCGGCATATCTTTTACCTGCGACTCCTTCTTGCAATCGCTCCCACAATGCAAACAATTAAGATTACATCTTAATGTGCATTCCCAAAAAATATAATTTAAACGGTGGAGTTTCTTTTCATTTTGTTTATAGCGGCGAAACAATTCCAACGCAATCTTTTTCCGAAAAGAGATATCTGAAACCATTAATTTTTGTCCTTCAGTTTTATATCAAATTCCTTGTTGGTCTCTCCATTGTACCAACCTCCGTCTCCTCCGTTAAATTCAGGGTCGACAAATGCAACCACTGTATCAAGCTTTTGATATTCGCCATTTTCAGCACCATCTACGTCCTCAAAATAAATTGGAAACTCCTGGTCGGTTGGGAAATCCACTTTTTCCACTTCATATTGCCCACTTTCATTTGTAAGGGTTGAATCATAGCTCATTTTTACCTTAATCCCTTTGATTCCGACGTCATTTTCATTTGTCACCTTCCCTGTAACAATAAATGTTGCACTTGGTGTACCATATTCTGCAACTGTGCCATATTCACACCCTCCAAAAGAGCAGGCAGTCCCTATTCCAAGAACGGATATAATAAATGCAATAATTCTATTTTGGCTTTTTAAAATTCGGTTTTTCATGTTGATTTTTTAGTTTACAGATTATTTTCTGCACAGAAAGGTTGCTTCGCTAAGTCGTTTTTTCAAACTTAACAAAATATTTGCCACTTTTACATTCAATTTATTTAAATATAAAATGAAAACCATAGGATTAATTGGAGGTACCGGGTGGGTATCAACTCAGGAATACTATAAAATCATTAATGAAAAAGTTAATAAAAAACTTGGTGGGCTCCATTTCCCGCGAATAATTCTTTATTCAATCAACTACGGCGAGATTTATGCCTGTAACCAAAAAAACGATCGTGAAGGTGTATATAAAATCATAAAAACCGGAGCTGAAACATTACAACATACAGATATTGATTTTCTGGCGCTTTGCGCAAACACCATTCATTTTACTTTCGAAAAATTAGTTACCGAAATTGACTTGCCATTTGTACATATTGCCGACGCGACCGGTAAAAAAATCAAAGAAAAGAAGTTAAAAAAAGTTGGGTTGCTGGGCACACAGGAAACCATGGAAATGGACTTTTACAAAACCCGCCTGGCAAAAATGGGAATAGAAGTCATTACACCTGAAAAAAATGACCGCAACTTTATACACCAATCGATTATGAAAGAATTACTTAAAGAAAAGTTTCTTCCGGAAACCAAAAGTGGTTTTATTTCTGTTATGAATGATTTGAAAAGTAAAGGCGCTGAAGGTATTATTCTAGGTTGTACGGAAATACCTTTGCTGATAAAACAAAAAGATTACGATTTGCCCCTTTTCAGTACGCTTGAAATTCATGCTGAAGCAATTGCCGAATTCTCTTTAACAAATTAAAAATCAGTCACAATCCTTACAATGTCCGGGATCATATTCAAACTGAATGGTAACATGCTCAATATCAAATTCATCGTGCAACATTCTTTGAACATTTCTGAACAACTTGTTGGTTTCCGAGACTTTTATGTCGTCTTTCAAAATAATATGGCATTCAAAATGAATTAGTTTATCAGTTAAATTCCACAAATGAATATGATGAACATCTTTTAAATCGTTCAATTCCATCAGCCTCTTTTCAATTTCATCAATATGTAAATCTGCAGGAGCCATTTGCATCAAAATGGTAACCGACTCCTTTAATAATTTAATGGTATGAACAAACAGATAGATACTTATTAAAATAGTTACAACCGGGTCGATCCAGTAAATTTCATAAAACCAAATCAGAACCGCCCCCAAAATCACGGCCAGCGAAGTAAGTGCATCTCCAAGCAAATGCAGGTAGGCTGCTTTAATATTAATACTCTTATTTTTTTCTTTTTCAAGAATTAAAACGGAAATTCCATTTGCAATCAAACCAAGTAAACCAAGCCAAAACATCCATTTAGCGTCAACCTCGGGCAATGTAGACAAACGATCAATGGCCTCAAAAACCAAAAATATTGAAATTCCTATCAGTGCCAGTGCATTGATAAAAGCCGCAAGAATCTCGGCACGTTTGTATCCAAAAGTCGATTTTCGCGTGCTTGGTTTCTGACCAAGAAGCTGAGCAATATAAGCGAGAATAACTGAAATCATGTCGCTCAAATTGTGCACAGCGTCGGAAATTAAGGCGAGGCTTCCGGAAACTATTCCACCAACAATTTGAGCAGCCGTAATAATTCCGTTCAAAATAATTGTAAAAACCAATTTTGATGCTGATACCTGATGTGTTTCGTGAGAATGTGCCATATTTGTCTTAAAACATAATAGTGTAAATTTGGTTTAAAAATTGTTGTAAGTATTATATTTATCAAAAATAATTCAAAATATGAAAAAATATTATTTATACATCTTTGGATTGCTGCTGTTTACCGAAATTTTAAATGCCCAAAATATTTTGGAAGTCAGACAGGCAGTTGATCTCTTTAACACGTCTAAAATGTTGAGAGGCGATATGACCAAAACACTTAACGAAAGTGATATCGAAGGTTCCCCTTTTCTGGAAAATGAATTTATAAAAGGTGTTGTTTATACCACATCTAATACAAAATATGTTGACGTTCCTTTGCGCTATAATATATACAACGATGCAATTGAATTTGACACGGGAAATGGTGTGCTGGCACTTGCCGCACCTGAAATTGTAGATAAAGTTGAATTTGGCAGTTATACAATGGTATATGTTCCATACAGTATCACAAAAAAAATACGACGTGGTTTTTTTATCGTTGAAGAGGAAGGAAAAGCCTCTCTGCTGGTAAAACCGGAAGTTGCATTTGTAAAAGCAACAGAGCCAGGCGCCTATAAAGCAGCAGAACCGGCAAAATTTGACAGAAAAAATGATGAATATTACATTTGGGTAAAAAAGAAAGAAGCCAAAATGATTACGGGAAAGAATGATATTGTTGATGTTTTCCCGGACAATCGAGAGAAGATAGAGGCATTTATTAAAAAGAACAAAATAAAACACCGCAAACCGGAAGATCTTAAACAACTGGTTCAATATTACAATTCATTGTAAAAACTATTTCTGATTCGGAACAAAATTTAATCCGAATGCAAATTCGTTTTTATCCTGATTGAATCCTCCGCACCCGAAAATGTTGGTGCCGCTCCCTGTACTTAAAACCAAAGAATTCGCAATTCTGAAACTAATAAATCCCTCCAGATATTTATTTAAACCTGCACGCTGGAGGGCACACGTGTCAAACGATACCCTGAGAAAAACCAATGTTGGGAATTCTTCAAAAGCGGCAATTATTGACATCGATTTTAAAATTGACACTTTAGCGGAAAAAAACGATTAATTTGCGTTATATGAGCTATCCGCTTTTGTTGTGAAAAAAAGACTAACTGAATAAACCCGCCATTGTCTTTAGCCGGGAGGAATCGGCTTTAATAAATGAAAAGTTAAAAATTTGAGATTTAGCTACTACTCTTCTGTCCCTCGTTAAATCCGGCCCGATCTATTATATTAAATGCTTATAAGTGATCACAAGTTAACTATGTTGTTATGAGAAAAACAGAAAGGAATGAACTTGGATTACAGACGCTAAAAAAATCGTTCTGCAAAACAACGGATTCAAAAAAAATACCAATATTTATCCCCGATTCTTTGAGCGATTGAACTTTCTCAAAAAGGACGATATTAACCTGCCACACTCGTTTTGTAATAAATACATCGAAAACAAAAAATAATTCAAAAACGTATGCAACATTAATTTATTGCCGTCGTCATTGAATCAGAAATAAAAAAATTGGAAACGTTATACAAAAACATACATCAGGAGATAATTGACCAGTGCAGACAAGGAAATGAAAAAGCACAGTTTCAGTTGTATAAATTGTATTATAAGGCAATGTACAGTGTTAGTGTACGAATCCTGAATGACGAAATGGAGGCGGAAGATGTTATGCAGGAAGCGTTTCTGAAGGCATTCAAAAAAATAGATACCTATAAAGGAGAAGTTAGTTTTGGTGCCTGGCTCAAAAAAATAGTTGTAAACCGTTCTTTGGATCAATTGAAAAAAAGAAAAGTTCAGTTTGAAGAAGTAAGTGAAAAAAACTCTCAGATTGCTGAATACCAAATGGAAACAAAAGAAGTGAATGTAAATACCATTAAAAAAGCCATTCAAAAACTTCCGGACGGTTATCGAGTGGTTTTAAGTCTTTATCTGATTGAAGGTTATGACCACGATGAAATCAGCCAAATTTTGGGAATCAGTAATTCTTCTTCACGGACACAACTGTTACGGGCCAAAAATAAATTGAGAGAACAATTAAAGGACGAAGAAATATTTTCATACAATTAGCAATGAAAGAAAAAGACTACATAGAAGAAATTATTTTAAAAAACCTGGAAGAGTTAAACGACAACGAACCACAGGATGGGCATTTTGAACGTTTTGAAGCCAAGTTAAAAAGCCAGAATAAAAAGAAGAGAATTACATTGAATGTGGTTTGGAAAGTGGCAGCGGCGGTTATTTTTGTTTTGCTTGCAGTAAATCAGGTAGCAATTTATATGTCGCCCGAAAAACTAACTACCAAAATCGCAAATGCAAAAAACGACATTTCACTGGCCTCTGTTTCAGAAGAATACGAAGAAGTTGAAATTTATTATACAAATGCAATTGACGCCGGGTTGACACAATGGAACACATTAAGCAACGAAGGTTTTATCTCGGCGGAAGAACAGGAAATGATGGATACCGAACTTGCTGAATTTGAGACACGTTTTAAAGATCTTCAGGAAGATTTGGCTGCCAACCCCAACGACGAACGTGTGATAAATGCAATGCTGGAATATTATCAGACCAAGCTTGGAATTATAAATATGATTGTAAACAAATTAGAAGAAGTAAAACAACAACAAAAAAATACGGAACATGAAATCGAAATTTAAATTCTTCACTATTCTTTTTGCCCTCGGTATTTTCTCCACCGGACTAAAAGCATTTGCAGAAGAAAAAACAAAAGAGTATCACCAGGCATGGACGGTGAATAGTGTCCAAACCATGGAAATATCAAATAAATACGGAGAAATTAAAATCAATAGTTTTGGGGGAGACTCAATCACTATCGACGTTGTAATCACTGTAGAAGCTCCCAATGAAAAAAGAGCCAATGAGTTACTTGAGCAAATTAATATTGATTTTGGAAAATCAGGAAGTACGGCCAGCGCCGTAACCGAGCTCGACAATAATTTTAAAAGTCGTCAAAAATTCAGTATCGATTACAGGGTAAATATCCCGTCGGATAAAAACCTGAAAGTTGCGAACAAATACGGAAATACCATTGTGAATGAGTTAAATGCCGATGGCGATTTTAATATTCAGTATGGTAATTTTACGGCCAACCAGTTAAACGCCCCTGTATCGGGAGGAGATATGAACCTGAACCTGGCCTATGGAAAAGCAGATATTGGTTCGTCTAACGACATGGGTATAGAGGTAAAATACTCAACTATAAATCTTGGCGGCGCAGGAAATCTGAAAGTTGAGTCTAAATATTCAGTTTTAAATGTGGAAGAGTCAAAAGTTGTAAATATCGAATCCAAATATGATACATTTGAATTTGAAGAAATTGAAGCACTTAGTGCGACAACAAAATACAGCCATTTTAAAATTGAAGAATTAAAGAAAAGATTAAAAATTGAAGCTGGTTATGGTGGAATCAGCGTTGATGAAATCGCTGATGATTTTGAATCCATTTCAATCGAAAACAGTTACGGACAAATCAAACTCGGACTAGATGAAGCGAGCTATTCGTTGGACGCAAGTTGCGATTACTGCGGAATTTCTTATCCTGAAGATGATTTTGTTGGAAACAGGATGAAAGAAAACCACTCGCAAACCGTAAAAGGAAAAGTCGGCTCAGGCGGAAGTGGAACAGTCTATATCAGAAGCCGCTACGGAGAAATAAAATTACGCTAAAATATAATTACGATATTGCTGAGCTAAAAACCGTGGACATTTTTGTTCACGGTTTTTTTATGGTTGAAAAAAAACTGAGTTTATACAAATCAAACCATTTTATCCGCGGATTTTGACTTTTCAGGTTTGCTTCAAGTGAAGAACAAAACACAGCATAAAACAAACGTAGAAAAAAAGCTGGAATCCACTTTGATATGGCATAAAACCTTTTAAGAAAATACACCTGATTTAAAAAGTCCGGATCGTTTTTCACCACTTCACCTGCAATGTAATTCAAGTTTTCAAGTGCAGTTTTGCTCTTTCTGAGAAACATATCAGCATCTTCCAAACCGGTGTGCTCAACCGGATTATCGATGTGCCATATTTCAACTCCCCTTTTAAATAAATCAAAACCAAGCACTGTGTCTTCATGACCATAGTTCCGAATATTTTCCCGAAAGTGAATAGCGTTAAAAACCAGCTTTGGAATCAAAAAATTATTTGAAGTAATAATAAATCCTTTTTTCCTGTTCCGTAAATCTGCAGAAACAGCTTCGCGTTCTGTTCCGTACTTCCAGCGCAGAACCTTCTCCTTCTCAACAGGTTTCTGCTTTTGATACGCGGTTCCTCCACACAAAACACAATTCGGCTTTGCATTTTTCAAAAAAACCGACAGATAATCTTCTTTTATAATTTTCGAATCGGCATCAATAAACAACAGATATTCATAGTTGGAATCAAAACCCATTCTATTCCGGATAGCAGCCCTGCCCAGGTTTGTTTCCATTTCAATGTATTTTACTTTTGGGAGTTTTCCTAATGCCCGGTTTGCGCTTCTATAAACCTCCTCTGAGCCGTCATCGTAAATATTAATTTCAAATGCATCGCTTATTTTTTTAGCCTGCTGAACAAGTTCTAAAACCAATTCGTTTACTTCAACGTTAAAAACCGGAATATTTATTGATAACATAAAACGACAAATGAATCAGGTTGAAATTACGGAAAGATTCCGTTACAATTCTTTTTCAAACACTATTTTTGTAAAAACTTTTAATAAAGTAAAATATTTTACTTTTAACATCAAATTTGGTTGCAATGCTAAAATACATTTTACCGATCCTATTTTTTATCACCAGCGTTTCTTTTGCACAGGAACATCACATTGAAGTTCAGATAAATTCAGCTCCAAATAAAAAACTAAGTCTGGCATACTATTACTTAGGAAATATTTATATAAAAGATACAGTAGATCTGGATGAAAGAGGATTTGGTACTTTTGAAGGGGACACCATCCTTCCACAGGGTTTGTATAAAATGTATCTGGACGAAAAAAACCATTTTGATTTTTTGCTTGGAGCCGACCAAACTTTTTCAATAAAAAGTGATAATTTTTCAGGTGAAAACATAAACATAAACGGTGCAATTGAAAGTGAAGAATTTGCAAAATATGTTGAATTTCTAAAAAATTTACAGGAAAAAAGTGCTCAACTAAAGCAGGAATTTCAGCAGGCAAGCGGTGAAGAAAAAGAAAAAATTCAGCAAGAGCTGAACGAACTTACCCCCCAACTTCATAATTACTGGAAAAACATTAAAAAGAAATATCCCAACTCGTTTGTATCGGCTTTTTTAATCGCAAACCTTGTTCCTGTGCTGGATATATCAACATTACCTGAAAATGTACAAAATAACGATTCGTTGTTATTGGCAGCCAGGTTTAATTATCAAAAGGAACACTACTGGGATAATTTTGATTACACCGACGAACGATTGTTGTACACACCGCTTTACAAGCCTAAGCTGGAAAACTGGTTTACAAAAGTATTGTATCAAAATTATGACTCGGTAAAAATACCCGTTATTGAATTTATTGAAGAAATACGCCCGCATAAAAGGATATTTCAATATGTTACATCCTATTTCCTGAACAGCAGTATCAACAGCAACATTATGGGAATGGATGCTCTGTTTGTTGATATTGCCCGAAGATACTACCTCTCTGGTGAGGCTTTTTGGGCATCAGACGAAACCATTGAAAAAGTGAAGGAGAACGTAATGTTTTCTGAACATAACCTGATTGGGATGACTGCACCGGATCTAACACTTGAAAGTGTGGACGGAGATTTCTATAATCTGCACGGAATTAGTGCAAAATACACCGTTATCATCATATTCGAGCCTAACTGTTCGCATTGTAAGGTTTTTGTACCCGAATTCCATAAGGAAGTGTATTTGCCTTTTCGCGACGAAGGTTTGGAAGTTTACTCCATTTACTCAATGGATGACAAAAATGAATGGACTGAGTTTTTAACGAAACATGATCTGTACGACTGGATTAATGTTTGGGATGAACATAACGTGTCCCGTTTCAAAGTTTTGTATGACGCACGCAAAACGCCAGGTGTTTATGTTTTGGATCGGGATAAAAAAATAGTAGCAAAAAAACTCAGTGTTGAACAGCTCAAAAAATTTATGGAAGACAACCTGTAGAACTAATTAATCATCTTTTGCGCTCTTTGCAAAGCCTTATCAAAAGACTCCAAAACGAACTCTTCGTCAATTAATTTGAAAACATTTGACTTCGCAAGGGCTTGTTTTACCTGAACATTCACACCGGAAAGAATTACTTTAATTCCCGAATTTTTTAAAATTTTCAGAGTCTGCGTTAAATTCTGCAAGCCCGTTGAATCGACAAAGGGAACGTGCCGCATCCGAATAATGATTATTTTACTTTTTAACCCGGTTGATTTTAAAACTTCACAATACTGCTTGGCTGAAGCAAAAAACAGCGGGCCACTAATTTCATAAATGCCAATTTCTCTGGGTAATGTTGAATAGTCCTCAATTACATCCGAGTCGACTACCACCGGAATTGTTTTACTCAAATCGGCCATTCTTTTCATAAAAAGCAAAGCTGAAAGTACAACACCAACTTCAATAGCAACTGTTAAATCAACCAAAACGGTTAAAAAGAAGGTGCTCAATAAAATTAAAATATCAAAAACAGAACCCTTTAGAATCGAACGGAATGTCCTCCATTCGCTCATATTATATGCAACCACAATCAAAATTCCCGCAAGGCACGACATGGGGATTAATTTTACCCATCTGCCAAAAAACAACATAATTAAAAGCAAAACTACCGCGTGTATCATTCCGGCTACCGGTGTACGGCCTCCGTTCTTAACATTGGTTGCCGTTCGGGCAATGGCGCCTGTTGCAGGAATTGCTCCAAAAAAAGGCGCAACAATGTTAGCAATCCCCTGCCCTATCAACTCTGTATTCGAACGGTGATGGCCACCTATCATTCCATCGGAAACAACCGCCGAAAGCAATGATTCGATGGCGCCGAGCAAAGCGATAGTTAAAGCCGGCTGAAAATAATACCCCAAATTGCTGAAATCAACTTTTGGGAATTGAAAATGAATTGAATTTGGGATCTCTCCAAAAAATGACTCAATCGTAGTAACAGGCAATTTAAAAACCTGCACCATTGCAGTTCCTATGATAATGGCTAGCAACGACCCAGGAATTTTCCTGATATAATTTTTTGAGAATACGACCATTAAAATGGTTGCCGCTGTAATAGAAACAGCATAAATATTTATACTATGTAAGTGTATAAAATAAACTTTCCATTTCTCAACAAAAGTGCTGGGTACCGATTGAATATCGAGCCCCAAAGCATCGCGAATCTGGGTAGAAAAAATAACCAGAGCAATTCCGCTCGTAAAACCTACAATTAGAGGATGTGGGAAATATTTTAACAATGAACCCAATTTCAACAAACCAAAAACGACAAGAAATATGCCGGCTAAAATCGTTGAAATCAACAAACCATCAAATCCGTACTGAGAAAGAATACTATATACGATTACGATAAAAGCACCTGTAGGACCACCAATCTGCACCCTGCTTCCTCCCAACATGGAAATAATAAAACCGGCTATAACAGCCGTGACCAGGCCCTTCTCGGGAGAAACACCTGATGCAACAGCAAAAGCAACTGCCAATGGCAAAGCAACAACTCCAACTACAATCCCGGCCATAACATCGGATGAAAACTGTTTTCCCGAGTAGCCCTCTTTTACAATACTAAAAAACTTTGGTTTAAAAATGCTTTCCACGAATACTATAATTAAAAATGACGCGCAAAAGTAATCGGAAAAGAAATCCTTTGTTCAAAATAGTTAAGAATAACTTTAATTCTTATGTAAATCTTAAGTCTTCCAAACAATTTATCTAAAAACACTCATTTCCAGCAGCCCCACAAAAAAACAAAAACAAACTAATGATATTTTCTTCTAAACCAAACTCTGATGAAAATTTTGTATTTTTATAGATACCGGAAAAAAGCAATTCAATCGGTAAACAACCTTTTCTTGAAACAAGTGTTTATAAAAACCGAACAACAAAAAATACAAATATGGTTCCAATAATTACCCAGGAAGAAATTCAGGAAATTCAGGAAAAATGGGCAAATGGCCTTGTGGGAATTGGAAAGTCTTATATAGAAAAAAAGGACTTCAAAAAGGCAGCAGCCGAACATGTACAAAAATTGTACGGATATGGCGAGGAAACGGTTTTATTTAAACCGACAATGGCGAATAACAAACAGTTTCGTAAAACTTTTGAAGCCGCCCTGTCTTATTTTATTGGCGGAAATCCGGAATTTCCAAACGATGTTGGTTTTGCCTTAAAACCATGGAAAGATGTAAGATTTGAAAATTCAGATTTTATATTAAAAGAAAGATATGCAATTGCCATGGGTAACTATTTTTTTACAGATTATGAAGGCAGCGAAACCAAAGTTGAGTATACATTTGGCTTCTACCGCGATGAAAACCAAAAGTTAAAGATTCATCTGCATCATTCGTCGGTACCTTATAAACGAACTTAATAAGTTTAAAATTATCAGGAAGTTTTTATAGTTTTTTGACTGGTATGTTTTTTGCTTGCAACCGGGAATAATTCAAACCAAACAAAAATGAAAAGATTTACTTTCCTGTCCTTATTTTTCATTTTCTATTCGACATTATTATTCTCCCAAAAATTAGTCACAGAACTAAACTCCGGTGATATAAGAAGTGCTTTAAAACTGGCCAATATCGAAATTCATAAGTTCAATTTTTCAGAGGCCGATACAGTCCACAACCTGACTATTTACTTAGATGAAATAGCAGATGATTCAATTATTAACCATAAGGAATATAATTTTGGCAGGTGGAGTAATGACTTAACTAAAAGACAGTTGAAAATTATGTCAAAAATCGATTCGGCAAAAGACTCGGTTTATTTTATCACACTTTCCCACCCCGGCATGCAACTCTCTGCAAGATTTGATATCTCTCCCGAATTTTGTAAAAATCACGCATGGATGGATGTGAAACAGGATGAGATACTTTACGACAAAAAAACACCATTACTTTTTTTCGGAATGTTTTGGGAAGATGAATTTAACGGGCAAAAAGTTTACCGGTTCTGCTGGGGTGAAGAAGTAACAAGAGAAATGAACAATGTGAGTCTCGATCAAATTGACCACATGATTTTGGTTAGTTATGAACTAAAAGACTAAAATCAGACTTGTTCCAATCTTTCCAACACATCATTTTTATAAGTGCGGCTGATGGGAATCTGTTTTTTTCCAATTTCAATTACCTCACTTGTAAAGGATTCAATTGCATTCCGGGCAACAATATATGAACGATGAGTGCGTATAAATTCCTTTTGTGGAAGTTTAGCTTCAATATTGATAATCGTTTCGCGCGTTACAACAGTTTTATCACTCAAATAAATCTTTATATAGTCACTTAAACTTTCGACAAATAAAATTTCGTTAAAACATATTTTTACCATTTTCCGATCGGAACGCACAAAAAAATAGTCACTTTTTTCCTCATCAACCTGAACAGCATCAATCACTTTAACCGGCATATTCTCATTCATATACTTGTTCAAAGCCTGAAGCAAACGTTCAAAGGAAATGGGCTTCAACAAATAATCAACAGCCTGTAAATCAAAACCATCCACAGCATATTCACGATAGGCAGTGGTAAAAATAACCTTACTGTTTTTATTCATGGATTTGGCAAATGACAAGCCCGATATTTCAGGCATATTAATGTCCAAAAAAATTAAATCGACATTCTGACTACCAATGATTTCAAAAGCCTCCAACGCATTTTTGCAACTTCCCAACACATTTACCCTGTCGATTTTTGAAAGGTGTGTTTCCAAAATTTCCCGTGCAACAGGTTCATCATCAACTATAATACAATTGATTTGCTCAGTCATTTTTTTGAAAGTTTAGGTTCGAAATATTAAGCTCTGCCAAAAACCAACGCTCACGTCGGGCTATATCTAAATTATAATTTGCTTTATAATTCAACTCCAATCGCTTACGCACATTTTCCAATCCTATTCCGCCCTTTTGATTCGCCTCGTATTCAGAAGATGTATTCCGGATTAAAAAATTGAGACTGTTATTTTTTACCGTCACTTTTATTTCGATATGCAGAAATCCATCCATCAGGCTACCGTGTTTAAAAGCATTTTCCACAAAGGGAATCAATAACATCGGGGCAATTTGAATGTTTTCGTCAATTTCATCCGAAATAAAAATAACCTTCAACGTGTCCTTAAACCTGATTTTCTCCAGCTCAATATATTCTTTGATGTGCAAAACCTCCTCTTTTAAACTCACCCGTGGTTTGTTTACCTGATACAAAATATAATCGAGCAGATTCGACAATCTTAGAATTATTTCCGGTGTTTGGAGCGACTGTTTCAAGGCAAAACCATAAATGGTATTTAGCGTGTTAAAAAGAAAATGCGGGTGAATTTGCATCTTCAGATAATGAAGTTCCTGTTCCTTCAATTGCAATTGTGTTTCTAAAATCTTATTCTGAAGCTCTTTGTTTTTTGAAAGGGTTGTGAAATTATGGTTTAGTAACGTAATAAAACTAACCACGCCTGAAACAAGGAAAACCAAAACAAGAATAAAAAAGAAGTTTTTACTCATGGGCGGCATTACCGCGACATTAAAACTGAGCAGAAAAATAAGACAACCGTAAATTACCAACGCTATAATGTATGATGAAAATACAAGGGTATAAAAACTATATAAGCCAAATAAAAAATATCGTTTAGTGAGCAGGTATTTGGGAATAAGGAAATAAACCAGAAAATAGGTCACCATCATGGTTATGGGAAGCAGGCAACTCGAAAAAGTGGTGATATAAACCGTATCGCTGGAATTGTAGCTAAAAAAATAGTAAAAGAAAAACCAAACACTTATCCAGAATAAAAAATGAAACAGGACAGTTTTGAGTTTTATTTTTTTCCGTCGGTTCATCAAACAATATTAATGAAATTTGATGTATTCGCTGCTATTTATCTACGAATTGCAGCTTTTGTCGGTGGCATTGCATATAAAACCCTTGTTTTAGTTTTCCGGTCTCTTTTCTGCGGAAACTGACATAAAAAGCTCCATCCGTCGCAAATAAATGTTATGAATGATATTCAGCAATATCTTTGATTTTATGTTCCTTAACCGGATAAAAAAATCGTATGATTCGACACCTAAATTTTATACTGTCAATTGTCCTTTTACTTTTTATAAGTTCTTGCGGGAAAACCAAAGAGACAATTTTGAAAGAAGCCTGGATTGAAAAACCGGTTTCAGAATGGCCCGACCTGATAATGACAAATACGGTGGAATTTTCCGATACAACATACAAAAACATTGGTGACGTTTTCCTGGTGGACACAGGATCGGACACACTGGCTATAAGCTGTAAACACATCTTTATGATTTTCAGGAATGAAACAAATAATAAAATTAATTCAATTTCTAAAAATGCTTACGAATCATGAATCTGATAATTCTAAAATTAGCCATTAAGAATTTGTTTGGAAGAGACAAAACATCGCTTTTAAGTATTTTGGGCTTAGCCATTGCCCTGGTGTCAACGTTTTATATTTACTCCTATGTATCTTTCGAATTAAGCTACGACAGTCAGCACAAAAAAGCAAAACGGATATACCGGATCAGCGGAGACATTATTGCCGCTGAAAACACAGCTACACATGCGGTTTTGGGCCCACTTTTGAGCCCCGAACTAAAAAACCACTTCGCTGTGGTGGAAGCGTTTACACGTTTGATTCCTATCCGTCAGCAGACTGTACTTGAATACCACAACCAACAATTTATTGTTGAAGAAGCCTATTCTGCTGACCCCGATGTTTTTAATATTTTTAGCCTTGAGTTTATTTATGGAAGTAATGACAATATTTTTAATAATCCGGACGAAATAGTAATCAATGAAAGCCTAAGTAAAAAAATATTTGACGATGTAAATCCAATCGGCGAATCGTTAATAAAAGATGGACAGCTTCTAAAAATAGCAGGTGTTGTAAAGGACTCTCCTGAAAATTCGCACCATAAATTAAATGTGCTGTTCTCGATTGGCAACAGATGGAGCAAGCTCGAAAATTTATCACCGGTTCAAATTTCAGAAGGATATTGGATGCCTTCTGCCTACCATTTTATTCTTTTGAAACCCAATACCAGTATCATATCAATAACTGATAACTTCGATTCATTTTATAAAAAATACATGGCCGAATTTGGCAATGCCATTAATGCAAAATTCAAACCTGTTGCGGTATCTTTAAAAGAATTACATTTTTCGCGTCATATGGATTACGATCTTCAAAAAGGGAATAAAACTTATATCTATTTACTGATAATGATTGGTCTTTTTATCCTTTCGGTTGCCATTATCAATTATGCCAATCTGTTATTCACCCAAAATATAATACAATCAAAAAAAATTGGCATTAAAAAAATACTGGGAGCCTCGCACTTTACCCTATACAAACAATTTACAGCTAATTCCTTCTTTTTTATATTCACTTCATTCGTACTCGCTTATTTAATTTATTTTTTTAGCTTGTCTGCTTTAATATCGGTTACGAATATCGATAAAACGGTATTTCATATTTTAAAAATATTTAAACTTTCTGCTGTTCTTTTGGTAGCACTTGTTCTTATTACTTCTTCCATTTCCTTTGTTAATCAGATGGGAAAGGAGGGCATAAAATTGCTCCACCCTTTTTCGTTAAAAGTGCTCGGCCCAACAAATTACAGGTTTGGAATATCTTCAACCGTAATACAATATACTTTATCGAGTATACTGATTATTTCGATGATAATTATTACCCGCCAAATTAACTTTTTACTACAAAGCGATATGGGGTTTAATAAAGAGAATATTTTAATTATTGATTTAAACAACCTTGCCGGAACAGGAAAAAACATTAATCCGTTTTTAAACGAAATCCAGAGGAACCCGCAAATAAAAAATGTCGCCCTGTCAACAAATATTCCCGGCAATATTATGGGTACAAGCCACTTTCAGATACAACGCAATGGAGAAACCGTGACCAAAATTGTTAAGACAATGGGTGTTGATTATCAGTATATTCCAACGCTGGATTTGCATTTAAAAGAAGGGCGAAATTTCGCAAAAACATTTAAAGACAGCAGCTTTAACTCGATAATTATTAATGAAGCTTTTATTGATTTTTGTGGTTTTAACGGGGATATGATTGGCCAAAAACTGGCCGGAGATTCCAAAGTTATTGGCGTGTTAAAAAACGCCCGGTTCAACTCGCTACATAATCCAGCCGAACCGATGGTGCTTTATTTAGGAAATAACAAAATGAAATATTTAAACATAAAACTTGAAAGTAGTGACTTAAAAAATGCCGTTCAGTCAATCGAAAAAACCTGGAATAATATTTATCCCGAAGTTCTTTTTGACACTCAATTTCTTGATAACAGAATAGCTCTGTTATACGACAAAGACCAGCAAATAAATACATTAATAAAACTATTTACCTTTATCAGCCTTCTAATTTCAATTATGGGGCTGGTAAATCTTTCAACAATTCTAACAAAAAGTAAAACAAAAGAAATTGGCATTCGGAAAGCAAATGGTGCCAATACCCTTGGAATTTTATTATTGCTAAATACAAAATTTATTAAGTGGGTAGCATTTGCGTTTATTCTGGCCATTCCTGCCGCCTATTTTATTATGAATAACTGGCTTCACGGCTTTGCAAATAAAATTAATCTGAGTTGGTGGATTTTTGGACTTGCCGGAGTACTTGTTTTCGGAATTGCATTGCTAACTGTAAATTTAAACAGCTGGAATGCGGCGAGAAGAAATCCGGTTGAAGCACTGAGATATGAATAAAATTTAAATAACCTGATAATTTACATAAACGATGAAAACAAAACTCATTTATCTGATCTTAATGACGTTAGTTATTTGCTTTAATGCAACTGCGCAATTGGAAGGCAAAAAGTTTAGTACAAAAGTGGAAGGAATTGGAGAAATCAAGCAGGAATTGTCTTTTCAATCCTTTCAAATCCGATATCGATAAATTAAGAGTCTGTCAAGAAATAAAAAACAAAAATGGAAAGACACTTTTAGCCTGTTTGTATCACGCAGTAAAATTTCTTTACAATTCTAATCAGGAGTAATTGTAAATATTATTCAATACAACTAATTTTAAAACATAAATTATGAAATCAATTATCGGAAAATTTATTGATGGAGGCCCCGTTTTTACCGTCGTTATCTTTATTTGCCTGATTGTAATTCTGGCCTTGTTTTTTCTTGCGCTGGTAAAAAAGGGCGACAATCAGAAATCGAAAGAACTGATGACACACATTGGCTGGTTTGCCGTTGCCTGGGGATTTATGGGGCGTACTTTTGGACTTATCAGTGCATTTAATGCTGTTGAAGCAAGTGGAGAACTCACCCCAAAACTGCTTGCCGGAGGGTTAAAAATGGCACTTGTTGACCCGCTTTTTGGAATATTTGTTTTTGTTGTAGCGCGTCTGGCTATAATTATATTAGTTTCACTTCAGAAAAAATAAGATTTTAATCTTCTTAAAGGCTGACGTCAACCTTACAAAATCATTGCCTGATAAAATAATCAAAGAATCCGGTTTTTGCCGGATTTATTTATTTTCATTCAACTCTTTCATTCGTAAACTGTTTACATTCAAAAGATTTCAAAAAAAATCTCAAAGCGAATGAACCGGGAATTTATACAAACCATCGACGATGTAATATCGGTACTGGAAACGATTATCAACGAAACTGCAAAAAATGAAAATCCATTGGGCTATTTTGCCGTTCTGTATCAAAAAGTAACCGTCAACGTCAAAAAGGGAATAGAGAATGATTATTTTGATGATGGGAAACGAATGGAAAAACTGGATGTAATTTTTGCCAAACGATACATTGATGCTTATTTCGCATGGAATCAAAAACAATGGGTTACACACTCCTGGGAAAAAACGTTCGAATTGGAAAAGAACAATAAAATGTTGGTTCTTCAGCACCTTTTGTTGGGAATGAATGCACACATTAACCTCGACCTGGGAATTGCTGCAGCAGAAATTTCGGCAAACAAAAATATTCAGGAATTAAAAACTGATTTTAATAAAATAAACGAAATCCTTTCGTCTTTGGTAGATGAAGTTCAATTTGGTCTTTCCGCCATTTGGCCGGCATTAAAATGGATACTTTCGAAATCGGGAAAACTTGATAATTACCTGGTTGATTTTAGCATGGAAATTGCCCGCGACGGAGCCTGGAATTTTGCAAATACAGTTGCAGGTCAGGAATCAGACAAATGGCCCGATGAAATAAAACTCAGAGACGCTGCAGTTGCTGAGAAATCAAAAATTATTACCCATTCAAAAAAATGGATTCAATTTCTTTTATGGATAATTCGGCTGGGAGAAAGAGGCACTGTTTCTGAAAAAATGAAAAAACTAAGCGGGATGGCTTAAAAATTCTGTTAATCACGGTCTAATAAAATCAATATCTCCGGAAAACACACTTTTTAGAAAAACTGCTTTTTATCATTTTAACGTGGCTTTTATGCAGCCCCTATATTGATAACAAGAGAAAATCATCGTCGGAACCATAACAAACAAACTACAAATTTACGACCTCATCTTTTCGAAATTATGTTTATTTTTAAAATGTCAAAAACCGAAATTCGTTAAATTACCTTTTCCAATGAAAAGTAAAAATTATCTATATAAAACAGTTACCAAGCTAAAGTAGCTGAATAACACTTTTTATAGCCTTTGAACTGAGTAAAACGTCATTCGCTTATAAACCATATGAGGACAACTTACGGAAAATAAACTGTTCAGACATAATAAAAATATTGATTTAAGTTAAAATGAAATTAGAAAATCAAGGGGCAAAACCAACAGGAACAATAGGAAAGATCATAGGAAGGCTAATGAATAAATTTCATACTTCTTTATACACATCTTATTTAAACACAAAAGACATTCCTGATAATTACAGAATTCTTGATATTGGATGTGGTGGTGGAAAATTTTTGAACTATTTATCACAACGAAGTGACGGATTTATTTTATGGGGACTTGACCATTCAAAAGAAATGATTGATTTATCGGGCCAATTAAACAGAGAGGATTTAAAAAAAGGAAGACTGAAACTGTTAAAAGGTTCAGTTCATAAAATTGATATAGCCAACAATTCTCTTGACTTGGTCACCGCATTTGAGACCATCCAATTTTGGCCGGATATCGATATTGCATTGTCCGAGGTTTTTAGGATTTTAGATAAAGAAGGTAAATTCTTAATAATAAACAGATACCCAAAGAAAGGAACAAAGTGGTGGAAAATGGCAAATATAAAATCAGAGGAAGATTATAAAACAAAGTTGGAAAACGTAGGTTTTTGTAATGTTTCAATTGATTTGAATTTTAAGAATGGTTGGATTATAACAGAAGGGGAAAAATAAATAAGCTTCACACAACAACTATGTTTATACAAAACAGGCAGGGAACCAGTACATTTAATGCGGAAGCCCGGTTAAAACCACTACAAACCAACAAACAAAACCTTACACCACACACACTATACAATGGAAATCTCTGACAAGTCGGGATCAAAAAAAGTTTCAATCAAAATTCAAACGCTCAGCAGACAATTTAACAGGAGCATTTAATACACAATTTCACTATTTAACCGCAAACGGAGTATATGAATTGAAAGCATGGGAGAATTGCGAACTCTTTGATTCTAATAATATTGAATACACACAAGGGGGGGTAAAAATCGTTTAGATTATCTGGATAAAATTTTTGAGAATCCTTCATTTATTACAAACACAGCGAAACAAAAACTGGTTGATAAAACAGCAGAATTGAAAATATACCCCAATCCGGCGCGTTTGTATTTCTATTTTGAAGTTACAAAAGATGATTGTGTAATTAAAAAAATATCAATATTTAACTTTTTGGGGCAGTCGTCGATTGTAAAAATGCCATACAAAAACAGCGGAAAAATTGATATTTCAACCTTAAATGACGGAATATATTTGATTGTCACTGATTTCAACGATGGCTCCAGAGAAGTGGAAAAACTAATCATAAAGAAATAACGAAATACAAATATTTTTAAATTAATGGCAGGAAAGGCGCAACTACAAAAGCCGGAAATCTTTGTTTCATTGCAATTTGCAGACAAATACTTATTGCAAAAAAATATTTATTTTTAACTTACAAAAATACAACTTACATTATGAAAAATCCTTCAACACTTATTTGTCTCTTTCTTATTTTCCTTGCTTTTTTCAGCTGCACAAAAACAGAAAAAAAATCACAAAACATCCTTTATTTTGATTTAACGCAAAACTATGATGAAATCGAAATTGATTTGGATGAGTATGTTGCCGACATCCGCACAATACAGCTTGAAACCAATGAAAATACCTTGCTTCGGCATTTTAAAGGTTTTGTTGGTGAAAAATATATCGTTTCGGTTGATTATGATAAGCTGCTTCTATTTTCCGGAGACGGAAAGTACATTACTACAATAACAAAAAAAGGAAAGGGACCGAATGAATTCACACAAATTGACGCCTGGACAGTAGATGAAAATAATCACTGTTTTTACTTTCATGATTACTCAAAAAACTATATTTACAGGTATGACCTTGAAAATAGGGTATATCTTTCAGATATACCATTTGAATCAAAAGGATACCTTCAAAATATTGAACTGTTTAACGATTCTGTGCTCGCCATTCTTCCCGGAATGTTTTCCGCTTATGGTTATCTATATTTTTTCCAGGAGTTTAACGGCAAAATCTTAGACGGGATAAAAAAAGAACCAGTGCCTCATCCCGGAACGTGGGCCGGGGCATCGCCTGCCTTTTCAAAATGGGGAAAAAACTCAATTGTTTTGCAACCTTCAGGCTCCGACACAGTATTTCAAATTAATCAGTCTGAAAAGAATCCGTGGTTGATCTTCGACTTAGAAAACGCACAAAAAACGGGTGACAAAACCGTATTTACAACCGGGGGCGTTCTCTTTAGCGACAACGAAAAACTATTTCTTGAAAAGAATAAATTCGAAAAAACAGTGACTGAATTTTCTGCCAGTATGAGAAGCCTGAGCACGGAACAGCTTATTTTCAATTTAAAAAGCGGGAAGATGCACAGTATCAGCAAAATAACTATGCAGTTCAACAAAATTGAAATACCCCTAAATATAGTTGGTTTTCAAAATAATAACCGTTTAGTGGTGTCAATTCAGGCAGCGTCTTTTAAATCGTTGCTGAAAGAAGCCCAAAAAAATAAAAATCTCACAGAAACAGAAATTCAAAAATTAAATGCATTTGACCAAAGTTTATCTATAGATGATAATCCAATTATTATTACAGGAGTGTGTAAACAGGATATACGAGATTTGAAATCTATCTAATCAATTTTACTGTTCACAATTTCCAAAATTTCTTTTTCTTTTTCCCTTGCTGAACGGAGCAAATTCTCCGCTTGCATTAATATTTGAGAAAGCCGGTTTTTGTCCTCATAACCCGTGGCATTTATTTTTACATTCAGGAAAGCTCCTTCAACGGCGGTACGAGCGCAAAGTGCTCCCACTCCGGCATCCGACACCGAGTTGGGATTTCCTGCTTCGGCCATTGCTTTCATTACTTCCATTGAATCAAAGGAAAGCTGCATAACTTTAAACGGAACCTCAATCGCATTTTTTGTTGCCTCCTGAATGGCTCTTTTTCGGTTTGTCTTTTCCTCTTCAGTTGATTTTGGCATAGCAAATGCAGTCATAATTTGATTAAAAGCCCCGGTGTCATCGTCAACACAATTGAGCAACACCGAATGAAAATATTTCCCTTTCTCTGCCCAATTGGAGAATTCTCCCCAACGTTCGTCCCAACCCCTTTTGTGCGCAGAAAGGTTAGCCACCATTGTTCCCAACGCAGCCCCCAGTGAACCTACATAAGCTGAAATTGATCCACCTCCGGGAGCCGGAGACTCAGAAGCCGTTTCTTCGGAAAACTGTTTCAGGGTTTGATCGATCAGCTTTTTTCCGGTGTTTTCTGCAATTACATATTCAATAATCTTTTTCTTTGGCTCAAAAGGTCCAAGCTCGTCGAGGCCAAGCGATTTAACAGCAATTTTTATAATTTCTTCATCAGCAATTCCAAGTGAGCGCTGTTGTTTTTGCAAAAAATATTTTCCTGCGTCAAGCATGGCGCTGAGCGGAATCAATCCAACCAACTCCGAACCGGTCACTCGCAATCCACGTTCGCGGGCACGTTCACAAACTTCATCAAAAGCAACATGAACTGGTGTAACTGTTATATCGGTTAGATTAATTGAAATTTGAGCAACTCCATATTCCTCAATATACCAGCCAATTGCACGAGTTTTTTTTAAACTTCCCGGGGTACGCACCGGTTCACCATTTTCATCGGTAACAATCTTACCTGTTAAGGAATTTCCTTCACGTTTTACCCGGCCTGCTTCACGAATATCAAATGCAATTGCATTTGCCCTGCGGGTAGATGTTGTATTTAGATTTACATTGTAGGCCACCAAAAAATTACGTGCCCCAATAGCAGTGGCTCCGCTCCCCGCCACTCTTTCCGACCATTTATCGGGGCCAAAATCCGGTTTCCATTTTTCGGTTGAAATTCGATCTTTTAATCCTTCGTATTCTCCAGATCGACAATTTGCCAAACTTCTTCGTTCGCTTTTAAAAGCAGCAAATTCATAACAAAACACCGGAATTCCCAACTCCGTTCCTACTCTTTGAGCAAGCTCCCGGGCAAACTGTACAGCTTCCTCCATGCTGACATTAGCCACGGGCACCAACGGACAAACATCGGTGGCTCCAAAACGGGGATGCTCGCCTTTGTGTTTGCTCATATTTACGATTTCGGCAGCCTTTTTTATGCCGCGAAAAGCAGCTTCAATCACAAATTCCGGCTCACCAACAAAAGTCACAACCGTTCGATTGGTTGCTTTTCCCGGGTCAACGTCCAGCAATTTTACTTCTGAAACACTCTCGATGGCATCGGTAATTTGTTTAATTTTATTTAAATCCCTGCCTTCTGAGAAATTCGGCACACACTCTATTAGTTTATTCATGAAACAAATATTTTCGTCAACGATTTAAACCCGAAAATAATCAACCCTTCAGGAAATGCATATGATATTTTTCATCTGAGTTTATAAGGTTTGTACTTCTCCGTTCAGAATAACAGTTTCAATAAGATTTGAACCAAAACTGTAGGGTATGTATTCAATTCCCGGAATTTCAGAAGTAATAAAAAGATTTGCTGTCTTTCCGCGGGCAACACTCCCCAACCTGTCTGAAATTCCCATGGCATAGGCAGAATTAATGGTAGTTGCATTTATCACTTCTTCCGGCAACATATTGTATTTAATACACCCCAGTGAAGAAATAAAACTCATATTTCCGCTTGGCGATGACCCCGGATTGTAATCAGAGGCCAATGCAACCGGCAAGCCAGCATTAATCATTTCACGAACCGGAGACAGTTTCATATTTAAAAAAAATGCTGCTCCCGGCAAAACGGTTGGCATTGTTTCCGTATTTTTTAATGCGTCAATTTCATCTTTTCCCATGTGTTCCAGATGGTCAACAGAAATTGCTCCGTACTTAACCCCGGCCTGAACACCTCCGGTTTTTCCCAGTTCATTGGCATGAATCTTTGGCTTTAATCCGTATTTTATTCCGGCCATTAAGATCCGTTCGGTATCTTCAACTGAGAAGAATCCTCGATCGCAAAACACATCAATAAAATCAGCCAAATCTTCACCGGCAACCTGAGGAATCATTTCATTGATAACCAAATCAACATAATCAGACTTTCTGTTTTTAAACTCTGCCGGAATAGCGTGAGCTCCCAAAAATGTTGCCCGTATACATAAAGGTGTTGTTTCCCTTAACCAGCGAATCACACGGAGCATTTTTAATTCATCTTTAGTATTTAAACCATAGCCGCTTTTAATTTCTACTGCCCCCGTACCCATTTTAATAATTTCAATTACCCTCTCCATCGCACTGTTATATAACTCCTGCTCCGACTTTTCGTGCAGTAATTTTGCTGAATTTAAAATTCCGCCGCCACGTTTTGCTATTTCTTCATAGGAAAGTCCACTGAT
This sequence comes from Maribellus comscasis, assembly GCF_009762775.1. Lineage (GTDB taxonomy): Bacteria > Bacteroidota > Bacteroidia > Bacteroidales > Prolixibacteraceae > Draconibacterium > Draconibacterium comscasis. The sequence continues at coordinate 1,077,061 of NZ_CP046401.1, forward strand.
TCTGTCTACAAATTCTTTCTCTCTGGAACCGGGATAAACCAAATGCGTATGCGAATCGCAATAGCTTGGATACACCAACCGGTCAGAACAATCTATTTCAATCAGCAAATCATCATCCATATAAACATCTTTCAAATGTTCCATCGGACCAAACTCTTCTATTATCTCATCGCGGATAATTAAAAAAGCATTGGGTATATTGGTTAACCTGGACATCTCTTCTCCGGCCCTGAATAAAACAGGATAATCCTCGGTCTGAACAAGAAGTTTTATGTTTTCAAGTAATATCTTCATCTGTAAATCTTTAATATGTATATAAAAGTTACAAAAAGGTTTTCACAAATCATAAAGTCCGTTTTGTAATAATAGGATAATTGGAAATATAAATGGTTGTCAAAAATCATGAAGAGGGTTTAATTCCGTTTTTTAACAAAATTCTCTCAGGCAAAGTCGGAAAATCTTATTGGGAAAAAACATTACGTCGACACTGTTTGGTTGGTACAATAAACAAACGAATGACAGCTGCCCCTGGTATCTTTTGTTTTCTTCAACTGTTGAGGAAATCACCGGTTATTCCTGTCACATTCAAGCTAAAATTCAGGAAAAATAAAAAAAGCCTGCTCATCTTATGAACAGGCTTCAAAGTTTTATGTTGACCGGATCTTATTCGTCTATCGAAATAGCTTCTACCGGGCAAACTTCCGCGCATGAACCACAGTCGGTGCAAAGTTCAGCATCAATTACATAGATATCACCTTCAGAAATTGCATCAACCGGGCATTCATCGATACACGTTCCGCATGCAATACATTCATCAGAAATTTTATATGCCATAGCAATGAATTTTTATAAATTAAACATGTATGTTTCAGCAAATGTACGAAGTTTCACATAAAATCAAATAACCATAAGTATTAATTTACACACATCACGACACACCATCCGTAAAACACTAAAAACAAACAACTTAAACCTTAACAAAACACTAATATAGAATTAATCTATTTTTGCTACTTTTGTAATACTTTCGTCAACATATGATAATTAGCGGAAAGACTTTTACAAATTGTCAATCCTAAAATTGACGGGGGTTTTCAAAAAAATAATTTTGAAAAAGATAAATAATAATGCTCAAATTTTACAATTTTGCCTGACATTATAAAAAAAGTTTTGTGATAATAGCTTTCAACCAAATTAAACATATATTTAACCTTAAAAAATGCATTACAAAACACTTTTAGAAATAAACCCAATTTTACTTGCGCTTTTTGCGGCTTTGTTTACCTGGGGGGTAACAGCATTGGGTGCATCCATGGTTTTTTTCTTTAAGAAAATAAATCAGAAAGTATTAAACTCAATGCTTGGTTTTGCGGCCGGAGTTATGATTGCAGCCAGTTTTTGGTCGCTTTTAGCGCCGGCCATCGAAATGTCGGAAAAACAGGGAGGAATCCCATGGGTTCCCGCAGTAGTTGGGTTTCTTGCTGGCGGAGCCTTCTTATTAGCGATTGATAAAATCCTTCCTCACCTCCATCTTGGTCAAAAACTCGATAAAGCTGAAGGGATAAAAACATCGTGGAAAAGAAGTGTTTTACTGGTGTTGGCAATAACTCTTCATAATATCCCGGAAGGTTTAGCAGTTGGCGTTGCTTTTGGGGCGCTCTCCAACAACCCTGATACAGGTGCACTGGCAGGAGCAGTTGCTTTAGCTTTAGGAATTGGCTTGCAAAACTTCCCTGAAGGAGCCGCTGTGTCAATCCCGCTTCGGCGAGAAGGCTTTTCAAGATTAAAAGCTTTTAATTATGGACAGCTATCGGGAATTGTAGAACCCATTGCAGCGGTAATTGGAGCTTACCTTGTTTTAATTATGACACCAATTCTCCCTTATGCATTATCTTTTGCTGCCGGAGCAATGATTTTTGTTGTTGTCGAAGAATTAATCCCGGAATCGCAAACCGGTGACGAATCCGATCTTTCGACAGTAGGTGCAATGCTGGGATTTGCAACAATGATGCTCCTGGATGTAGCCCTGGGTTAAACGGCACTTATTTTTTCTTTATTCTGCTGAATATAATATTTACATACCTCGGTGAGCCCACATTTCTCACATCTTGGTTTCCGCGCAATACAAACATAACGCCCGTGCAGAATAAGCCAATGGTGTGCTTTGGGAACCAATTCCTCTGGAATATATTTCATTAACTGGAGTTCGGTTGCCAAAGGTGTTTTTGCATTTGTACTCAAACCAATGCGGGCAGCTACTCTAAAAACATGTGTATCGACTGCCAACGCAGGCTTATTGTACACCACCGAGGCGATAACATTCGCTGTCTTTCGGCCAACACCGGGGAGTTTTTGCAAATCGTCAACGTCGCTTGGCACCTCTCCATCAAATAACTCGATGAGTTTCCGGGCCATTTCAACCAGATGTTTGGATTTGTTGTTTGGATAAGAGCAACTTTTTATATAATCAAAAACTTCGGCGGATTCTGCTTCAGCCATTTTTTGAGGAGTGGGAAAACGTTTTAAAAGATCCGGGGTAATTTGGTTTACACGCTTATCGGTGCACTGGGCAGATAAAATAACTGCCACAATCAAATCAAACGGATTCGTGTACTCGAGTTCTGTTTCGGCAATTGGCATTGCTTTTTCAAAATAACGGATAACATATTCGAAAAGCTCTTTTTTACGCATATTTCTGACTTTTTCTCAAAATAATTGAAATTTCGTGAATTTGTGTGTAACAAAACACTATTTATTCAGTCCTATTAACAGATATTGTAACTACAATACCGTTTCTCCCCCCTTTTGTAGAAATGGTTTTAAGTTAACAAATTAAACAGACGTTAAAAAGCCGGTGTTGACCGGCTTTTTATTTTCAACAATTTGCAGTTTCATCTCTGAAGTTCATTTCATTTTCTATTTTTACCAAAATTTTGAGAAATGAGACCTTTTTTGCAAGTTGAAAATCTTTCAAAGAGATGGGGAGAAATCATGCTCTTCGAAAATATTTCGTTTACGATTTTCGAAGGACAAAAAGTTGCGTTAATTGCAAAAAACGGAACCGGAAAATCAACACTGCTTAATCTTCTTGCTGACAAAGATTCGCCGGATTCGGGAATAATCACCCTTACAAACGATATAAATATTGGCTATTTTGAACAAATACCAAACTTAAATCCTGAGAATACTGTTCTGGAAGAAATTTTTGAATCGGATAACCAAAAATTAAAAACAATAAAAGAGTTTGAGCTCGCCGTATCAAAAAACAATCAGAATGCAATTGCCAGCATTTCTGCTAAAATGGACGAGTTAAATGCCTGGGACTTTGAAGTTGAAATCAAACAAATTCTTACCGAGCTAAAAATTAATATTCTTGACAAACTGGTGGGAGGATTATCAGGCGGTCAACAAAAACGGTTGTCGCTTGCAAAAGTTCTGATAAACAAACCCGACCTGTTGATACTGGATGAACCAACAAACCACCTTGACCTGGAAATGATTGAATGGTTGGAGGCTTACCTTGAAAAAACAAAATCGACACTTTTAATGGTCACACACGACCGCTATTTTCTCGACCGTGTTTGTAACGAGATCATAGAAATGGAAGACAACCAGATATACCGATATCTGGGAAACTATTCTTATTTTCTTCAGAAACGAGATGAGCGAATTGAAATTCAACAGGCTACGGTTTCAAAAGCAAAGAACCTCTTACGTACGGAAATGGAATGGATGCGTCGAATGCCCAAAGCCCGCAGCCACAAAGCAAAATACAGGATCGATTCGTTTTATGATTTAAAAGACAAGGCATCACAAAAAATAAAAGAAGAAAATGTAAATCTGAATGTAAAATCAGCCCGGCTTGGCAAAAAGATTATAGAACTCGAAAATGTTTCCAAATCTTTCCCGGGGGTTAAACTGATTGAAAATTTTAGTTACAAATTTTCACGCTTTGAAAAAGTTGGAATTGTAGGAAATAACGGCACCGGAAAATCTACTTTCTTAAACCTGATAACCAACAGTCTACAACCCGATTCCGGAGCAATTGAAATCGGACAAACAATAAAATTTGGATACTACAGACAGGAAGGAATTCAGTTTGATCCAAAAGACCGGGTTATTGACGCCGTTAATAAAATTGCAGAATATATTTACTTTGAAGATGGGACAAAAATGAGTGCAACGCAAATGCTTACGCACTTTTTGTTTCCCCCGGAAACTCAATACAACTATATTGAAAAACTTAGCGGAGGCGAGCAGCGAAGATTATATTTATGTACGGTTTTAATGGAAAACCCAAACTTTCTCATCCTTGACGAGCCGACAAACGATTTGGATATCATGACTCTTAATGTTCTGGAAGAATACCTGCAGGCGTTTGCAGGATGCGTAATCGTTGTTTCGCACGACCGTTTTTTTATGGACAAAATAGTTGATCACCTTTTTGTTTTTGAAGGGAACGGAGTTGTAACTGATTTCCCGGGAAATTATACCGTTTACAGAAATAAAGTTTTGGAGGATAAAGAAAAACAGGAAGCAAAAAAAACGGCCAATGTTTCCAAAGAAAAGCCCAAGAATACTTCCAATAAAGATACAGAAAAACGCAAACTCTCTTTCAAAGAAAAAAGAGAATTTGAGCAATTGGAAAAAGACATTGCTAAATTGGAGGATAAAATAAATACAATTGAAGAAGAACTGAATTCAGGTAATTTGCCACACGATAAACTTTTTACAAAATCGGAAGAATTAACACAGATGAAGACTCAACTTGACGAAAAAGAATTTCGCTGGTTGGAATTAAGTGAATGGGAACAATAAAAAATACTGATTTTTAGCTAAATATCCTCAAAATCAACATTTGTGTAGTCTTTGGCAGGCTCATCAAGTACAACTTCTTCTTCCAAATCTGCCTCCTCTGAAGCAGACTCCGGTTGATTTTTACGAATATACCCTATTATCTCATCAAGGCTATCCGCAAACTTCTCAAAGTCTTCTTTATAAAGAAAGATTTTATGCTTTTCATAATGAAACTTACCATTATCAGCATACTTTCTTTTGCTTTCCGTAATGGTTAAATAATATTCGTCATTACGTGTGCTTTTTACATCGAAGAAATACGTTCTCTTGCCTGCTCTAATTACTTTAGAATGAATTTCCTGCCTAAAATTGCCTTCAGAACTCTTCATTCCATCCTTATTTTCAACGCTTTCCATTCTTTGTTGTTTTCGATTTTTTTTACCAATGTTAGTATTCCAAAAATAAAAAAATTATTTTAATATCCTTCTTATTGGCAATATTACCTCAACATTTACAGCACTTTGTACTAATTTATAATTATTCCATACAAACAAATAAAACCAATGAAAAACAGACAGTTAAGGAAAAGATCAGTTTCTAAGGCTATTTATAAATTGTTTTTTTTGACGCCAATAAAGTATTGTATAACAGCGAAACACGGGTCATAGGGCCAACGCCACCGGGAACCGGAGTGATGTACGAACACTTTTCAGCAACCTCTTCAAAAAGAACGTCTCCTTTTAATTTGAATCCGGATTTTGTTTTGTCTGATTTAACCCTTGTTGTTCCTACATCGATAACAACGGCACCTTCTTTTACCATATTCCCTTTTACAAATTCGGGAACCCCCATGGCAACTATCAGAATATCAGCGCTTCGGCAAACTTCTTCCAAATCTTTTGTGCGGCTATGTGCAACTGTAACCGTTGCATTATTAGCTTTTTGCGACATCAAAACACTCATTGGCCGGCCTACAATATTACTTCTTCCCAGAACCACACAATTTTTCCCGCTGGTTTCAATATTATAGCGTTTCAATAATTCAACAATTCCAAACGGTGTTGCAGAAACAAATGACGGCAGCCCAATAACCATTCTGCCCACATTAATCGGATGAAATCCGTCTACATCTTTTTTGGGATCGATGGCTTCAATTACTTTTTGCTCTGAAATATGTTTTGGCAAAGGCAACTGAACAATAAATCCGTCCAAATCTTCATCATTATTCAATTCATGAACTTTAGCCAGCAACTCTTCTTCCGTAACATCATCTTCATAACGAATAAGCGATGATTTAAAACCAACGGCCTCACAGTCTTTAATTTTGTATGCTACATAGGTTTCACTTCCACCGTCGTGGCCCACAAGAACAGCAACAAGGTGAGGTGTTTTTTCACCGTTTTCTTTCATTATCGCTACTTCAGCAGCAATTTCCTGCTTCATCTCAGCAGCAATCTTTTTTCCGTCGATTAAAATCATTTAATTTCTTTTTGAATTCCGGATATTTGCTAAACGATCAAATAAAATTCTGTGGTTTAGCTTAATTTAAAACCTTCTTCCTCCGCGCTGCATTCCGCTCATCACGCGTTGCATATTTTTACCCTGTGAAACCATTTTCATCATTTTCCGGGTTTCAGTAAATTGTTTCAAAAGGCGATTAACTTCCTGAATATTTGAACCAGAGCCGTCTGCAATTCTTTTTCTGCGGCTTCCGTTAATTAGTGAGGGGTTTTCACGCTCCTCATTTGTCATGGAAAAAATAATGGCTTCAATACTTTTAAAAGCATCATCATCCAAATCCATGTTCTTCATTGCCTTTCCCATTCCCGGAATCATGGACATCACGTCTTTCAGATTTCCCATCTTTTTTATCTGGTTTATCTGCTTCAGGAAATCGTTAAAATTGAATGTATTTTTTGCAAGCTTATTCTGCAGCTTTTTCGCTTCCTCTGCATCAAACTGTTCCTGTGCTTTTTCTACCAAAGAAACAATATCCCCCATTCCCAAAATACGATCAGCCATACGGTCGGGGTGGAAAACATCAATGGCATCCACTTTTTCGCCGGTACCTACAAATTTGATTGGCTTTTCAACTACCGATCGGATAGAAAGTGCAGCACCGCCGCGGGTATCACCGTCGAGTTTGGTAAGAACAACACCGTCGAAATCCAAACGATCGTTAAATTCTTTGGCGGTATTTACTGCATCCTGACCAGTCATTGAATCGACAACAAACAGAATTTCTTCCGGATCAACTGCTTTTTTTATCGCCGCAATTTCATTCATCATCTGTTCGTCAACGGCCAAACGACCTGCGGTATCGACAATGACTACATCATATCCTTTATTTTTGGCTTCTTTAATCGCAGCCTTTGCAATTTTTACAGGGTCCATGTTCCCTTCTTCGGTATAAACCGGAACATTGATTTGCTCTCCCAGTACTTTTAACTGATCGATTGCCGCCGGACGGTAAACATCGCCTGCTACCAAAAGCGGATGGCGTCCTTTTTTGCTTTTCAACAAATTGGCCAGCTTACCTGAGAATGTGGTTTTCCCTGAACCTTGTAATCCCGACATCAGAATTACGGTAGGATTACCGGTGAGATTCACATCTTCAAATTTACCTCCCATTAACGATGTCAACTCGTCTTTTACGATCTTCACCATCAACTGCCCAGGCTTAACCGCTGTAAGCACTTGTTGTCCGAGCGCTTTTTCCTTTACATCATCGGTGAATTTTTTGGCAATTCTAAAGTTGACGTCGGCATCAAGCAACGCACGACGAATATCTTTTAACGTTTCAGCTACGTTAATTTCGGTAATCATTCCCTGGCCCTTCAGTATTTTGAAGGACTTCTCCAGCCTGTCACTTAAATTCTCAAACATGCTTTAAAACTTTTCTAAATGAGTTGCAAAAATAAAGTTTAAAGTTGAATGATAAAAGTTTAGAAAAAAAAGTTTGTCGCAATTTTATCAGCAATTCCTCTTTGTAGATAATTGTTTCCCGAAAATACAACCGAGAGTCCGGTATAAACACAAGTTTCGAAAAATTTCTTTTGCTAACTTTGTGTTCCGAAAACAAAAAATATGAAAACTCAAATCATCGAAATTATAGCACAAAACCTTGGCGTAAGGACCAATCAGGTTTTGAACACCATAAATTTATTAAACGAAGGCGCTACCGTTCCGTTTATTTCGCGTTACAGAAAAGAGCGCACGGGCAGTTTGGACGAAGTTCAGATTTCAGAAATAAAAGAGCAAAACGAGAAATTTACGGAACTGGAAAAAAGGAAGGAAACCATTCTAAAAACCATTGACGAGCAGGAAAAACTTACGTCCGAATTAAAAGCGAGGATTGAGAATTGTTTTGATGCCGTTGAACTGGAAGATATTTACCTTCCCTACAAACCCAAACGCCGGACCAAAGCCACCATCGCCCGCGAAAAAGGACTGGAACCGCTGGCTAAAATAATAATGAAGCAAGTGGAACGAGATCCCGTTTTTCAGGCCAATTCGTTTTTGAATGAAGATGTGGAAACTGCAGAAGACGCACTTTCAGGTGCCCGCGATATTATTGCAGAGTGGATAAGCGAAAACGAAAAAGCAAGAAATATTGTTCGCCGCGGTTTTGATTTGGGAGCGGTTATTTCATCGAAAGTAGTAAAAGGCAAAGAGGAAGAAGCCGCCAAATACCGCGATTATTTTGACTGGAACGAACCTCTAAAAAAATGCCCTTCGCACCGTTTACTGGCAATGCGTCGTGGTGAAAACGAAGGATTTTTGAGGGTTTCTGTTTCGCCCGATGAAGAACGTGTTTTGGAAAATCTGGAACGCTTTTTTATTCGAGGGAATAATGAAAGTTCGGATCAGGTTGCGCTGGCTGTAAAAGACAGTATGAAACGGTTGGTTCAACCGTCAATTGAAACTGAGTTTGCCAATCTTTCAAAAGAAAAAGCCGACGAAGAAGCGATTAAAGTGTTTGCCGAAAATCTGAAGCAACTTTTGCTTGCGCCGCCATTGGGGCAGAAACGAATTCTGGCCATCGACCCGGGTTACCGCACGGGCTGTAAAGTGGTTTGTTTAGACGCCCAGGGAAACTTGTTGCACAACGAAACCATTTATCCGCACAAACCGCAGGAAGAACGAAAAATGGCGGCAAAAAAAATCACTTCGATGGTGGAAGTGTACCAAATTGATGCGGTTGCCATAGGAAACGGAACCGCCAGCCGCGAAACTGAAGCCTTTATAAAAAAACTGCGCTACAACCGAGAAATTCGGGTGTATGTGGTTAGCGAAGACGGTGCGTCGGTGTATTCGGCATCGTCGGTTGCGCGAAAAGAATTTCCTCAATACGATGTTACCGTACGAGGTGCGGTTTCTATTGGCCGAAGGTTGATGGATCCGCTGGCAGAATTAGTAAAAATAGATCCGAAAAGTATTGGAGTGGGACAATACCAGCACGATGTGGATCAGAAAAAATTGAAAAGCAGTTTGGACACTGTTGTCGAACTCAGCGTTAACTCGGTGGGTGTAAACCTAAATACGGCCAGTCAGCATTTGCTAACCTACATTTCCGGGTTGGGGCCGCAACTGGCTGAAAATATTGTCGTTTTCAGAAAGAAGAACGGTGCTTTTTCTTCCCGAAACGAGTTGAAAGATGTGCCGCGAATGGGGCCAAAAGCATTTGAACAAGCTGCCGGTTTCCTTCGGATTCCGGATGCGGAGAATCCACTCGACAATTCAGCCGTTCACCCGGAGTCGTATAAAATTGTTCAAAAAATGGCCAAAGACCTAAAATGCGAACTAAAAGATTTGGTGCGCAACGAAACGATGGTTGCAAAAATTAATTTCGAAAAATACCTGAGCGACGAAGTCGGCTGGCCAACGCTAAACGATATAAAAAACGAGCTGCAAAAACCGGGACGCGACCCGCGAAAACCCATTAAAGTTTTCGAATTTGCCGAGGGAATTTTTTCCATCGAAGATTTAAGAGAAGGAATTGTTATTCCGGGCATTGTAAACAACATTACTAAATTTGGCGCTTTTGTCGATGTTGGCGTAAAACAATCGGGGCTGGTACACATTTCGGAACTGGCCGACCGTTTTATTTCGGATCCGAATGAAGTAGTAAAACTGCACCAGCATGTAAAAGTACGTATAAAGGAAGTAGATGTCGCCCGCAAAAGGATTCAGCTTTCCATGCGGGGAGTGGAGCAGTAAACTATGGAACCGTTCAAGAGTCAGTAGTCACTCCACTTCGATGTAGGATTGATAATCAAACACCTAAAGACGAATGAATATCCTCTTCTTATACATAAAATAACAAACATACCACAACATAGCACCAGCTAGAACTGTTGACAAAACAATCAGGAAAACTTCACCAGTCCATCCAAAAATTCGGTAGATGAATGGATCAACCAGTCCGGCAAAAAAACTTCGGAATCTACCGCCCATAAGATAGATGAACAAAGGATTCATTCCAAATACGGCAAAAAACATAGGTACCTTCTTAACATTTAACACATCAATTATCCAATATGAAATTGCCATTCCAATCAGGCACCAGCCTCCACTTACAATAATAAAAGAGCTGGTACAAATATGTTTAATTATCGGAATATACGGGCTCATGGCAAAACCAACAATTACTCCGGCTACCCCAACTGACAAAAGAACCAGAATCTTCTTTTTAGGCAGCCAGTCATTTTTTAATATGTAGCCAACAATTACTCCCCAAATAGTGTGCGCGGAAGTGGGAATAGCATTAAACGGCACCCAGTTTCCATGTTCCAGACTTCCTGTAAGCATTAAATCAGTCCACGACCCAAAGTTTTGCCCTGCTGTAAAAGGATGATTAAATCCGTCAACAGGCCAAAAACGGTATAACAAATCTGAAACAAGAATTAAAATAAATGAGATGAGCAACTGCCACACGATTTTTTTTCGCATGATGAGAAAGGCAAGCAGATATGTAACAGAAAGCTGTGCCATTACATTATTAAAATTTGAAGTAGTAGGACTCGAACTTATTGCCCAACCAATCAGTAATAAAAAAAGACACCGAAGTAAGACGTGTTTGAACGTTTTCATCCAGCTATCTCCCCTGTCCCAACGTTTTGTTAGCGAAAACGGCATGGCAATACCAACAATAAACATAAAAAAGGGCTGTATAAGATCCCAAAAATGAAGACCTTCCCATGGAACATGTTCCAATTGTTGTTGAAAAAAGCGTAAAACAACGCCACTTTCGGATAAATCAATCTTACTAAACAACCCGCCAATGCCACCTACCAGCATAAACATTGTAAAACCACGAAAAAAGTCAATTGAAAAAATCCGATCCTGTTCTTTGGATAAATTTGTTGTATTCATTGGTTTAGATTTAACAAGTTCGGAAATTAAGTATAATATTTATGGAATTGGAATTTTTCCCGCGAAAATATTTATCCGGTAGAAAATAAATTAAAAAAGAGATTTCTTTAGCAATGAATGATCCTTTAATTTGCAGGGTAACTATCTACTGTTTTGAAATCCCTTATTTCAGAAAATTATCTGCTTTATTTTCAAGAGACATTCAGTTCCGAAATTTTCGAGAACAACACTCACCCTTCCTCATTGCTCGTTTTGCTGTATTAACGGGCAGGTTTTCCAAAGGGTCTTTTATTCCTCGCTGTCATCCAGTAATTCCTCATTCTCAAATTCTTTTTCAAGAAAATCTTCTGCTTCCTCAACCAGTTGCGAAATTAAATCTTCATCTCCCGGTTCACCATCAATCCAGTGAATTTCCTGGTTATTCCAAAAATCATCAATATCGGCTTCAATAATAAAACGAGGATTTTCGGTATGAACCACAAAAATAGTATCCGGAGTTTCCAGAGAATTGTCGGCGAGTAAAAATCGTGGTAACATGGCTTTATCTTTTTATCGTTAAATAATTGAATGACTATAAACAATTGTATTGTTTCATTACAAACAAAAATAAGGGATTAAATTGATATAAGACACACAAAATCAGCTACGAATATTAAAATGATGTAAAATAATACACTAAGCTAACATTTAGAAATTTAAAAATCTGATTTTATTGACTGACAATAATGCTTCCAAAATAGAAAGAGATTACTATTTTTAGCACTCTTAATAAAAAAAACTGCCTGTAATGAACAAACTAAATGACATCCTTTCTCTCATCGATGGTTATATTGGCGGATCTCAATGGTTCGTTTTCTTATTGTTGGGAACCGGAATATTTTTTACCATTTACTTAAAATTTCCCCAGTTTCGGTATCTGAAACATTCCATTCGAATTGTACGTGGAAAATTTGACAAAGAAGGAGACAAGGGTGATACCTCTCATTTTCAGGCATTAACTACTGCTTTGTCGGGAACTGTTGGAACCGGAAATATTGCAGGAGTTGCTTTGGCCATCCATCTGGGAGGACCGGCAGCATTGTTCTGGATGCTGGTAACCGCCGCTTTAGGAATGACAACCAAATTTGTTGAGGTTACACTTTCGCACAAATACCGTGAAACTGCTGCCGATGGTTCCATTGCCGGCGGCCCGATGTATTACATGAAAAACAGGCTAAATTTAAAGTGGCTGGCTGTAATTTTTGCTATTGCTACTATACTTTCCTCTTTCGGAACCGGAAACTTGCCACAGATCAACAGTATTTCCAATTCACTTTTCGAGACCTTTGGAATAAACCACATGCTCACGGGGGGAGTATTAGCTGTTCTTCTTGGCTTTGTTATTATTGGCGGAATTAAACGAATTGCCAGTGTAACATCAAGGCTTGTGCCTATTATGGCGTTAATATATTTTGTAGGTGCCATTGCTGTAATTATTTATAATTACGAAAATATTGTTCCATCGCTTGTTTCCATTTTTGGCGATGTATTCACAGGTTCAGCAGCAGCTGGTGGATTTTTAGGCGGAAGTATTGCATTTGCTTTTAACCGGGGCGTAAACCGCGGACTATTTTCCAACGAAGCAGGTCAGGGTTCGGCGCCGATTGCCCACGCAGCAGCACGTGCACATGAGCCTGTTTCTGAAGGTTTGGTAGCACTTCTCGAACCTTTTATTGATACTATTATTATTTGTACCATAACCGGTTTGGTTTTGCTTTCGTCAGGGGTGTGGACCGAAAAAATGGAAAATACTTTTCAGGAAACAGATATGGTTGTTCTGGATGGAACTTATTCAGAAGGTAATAAGGAGGATGTGCAACAACTACACAATTACCTGGTTGGAAAAGCCGACCTGCCATTGTTTACCGGAACGCTAAATGTGACTAACGGGATCATTGAAAACCAGCCAACCGTTTTGCATGCACGCTCGGTAGCCGAAGAAATAAAAGTTTGGATGAATGATCAGCCATACACCGGTAAAATAGAATTCGACGAAGGAAATATCGCAAGTGGCCAGGGTGTTACATTAACCGGAAAATCGTTAATGCACAGCGCCCCTCTTACTACTGTTGCTTTTACCCGGAGTTGGTTTGGCGATTATGGAAAATACATTGTATCCATCGGTTTACTGATGTTTGCCTTTTCAACGGCAATAAGCTGGTCGTATTATGGCGACCGCGCCGTTACTTATCTCTGGGGCTCAAACAAAGTAATATATTACCATATCATTTATGTTATCGGATTTTTCCTGGCATCATTTACCGATACAACCATTATTTGGACACTCTCCGGAATTACTATCGCTTTGATGACCATTCCCAATTTATTTGGAATTCTCTCGCTGGCAAAAGAAATGAAACGTGAGGTGAAATCATTCTGGCAGGAATATGCAAACCGTTTCCCTGATGAAAAACTGCCAAAGGGATAATTAAGTTTTTATATATCAGAAATAAATCAGTTGTTGTTCGTTAAAGACAGTAGCTTTTTTATGTTGGGTTAAATGCAAATTATAAAAATTATCAAAGGACTCTTTATATAAACTAAAAACATTCTAAATTATAATCTTCCGGAATTTATAACAGAAATCTGGCTATTTTTATTTCCTCCTAAATAAACCAAATTTTCAATAAATGAGAACCTCTTATAGCCCTATAGTTAATGTGAGATATTTACACCACATATCGCTTAATTATATCTTTCTCTTTCTTAAGTACCCAGAGATAATTGACCAGAAATTCAGACTATTTTCCAACGCCGTGCCCCCAAAGGCGGGTGTTTGCTTTGGGAACTAAATAAAACATTTATAAAAATTTAATCCCTTCCCAAATTAATAAAACCAAACATGAATACACTAAAATTAAAACTCTTAAAAAAAACAATTCTTCCACCGCTACTATTATTGCTCACTTATACTTTATTTGGACAAAGAGGATATCTTGTAACCGACAGCACCACGTTGAGTGGAATAAAAATAATGGATAAAGGAAAAGTAGGAAACGCCTTGTGGTGTGAAATAAAAAAAGGGAATAAAACACAAAGATTTTCTCCCGATGATGCAAAAGAATATGGATTTAATGATGGACGAACCTACGTGTCAAAAGAAATACCATATTCCGATTCAACCAGGCGTTTCTTTCTTGAAGAACTCGCAGAGGGAGAACTAACGCTGTTTTATCTTGCCGAAAAAAAACATCATACTTTTTTCATAGAAAAGGACAGTACCTCTTTTTCTGAACTTCGCAAAGGAAAGAAACATAAAGATTCATATTTCCAAAATCAGCTAGAGAAAATTACATCCGATTTCCCTGTAATTAAAGAGAATGCCCGTTTTGTTAATTATAATCCAGAGGACTTAGGAAGATTTATTACCGATTACAACAACCGTTTGTACCGTCCATTTCCTCGTATAAGGATAGGAATTGTTGTCGTCTCCGAAATGTCAAAATTTAAAGCACCGGCCCAAAAAACAGATGGTTATAAATACGTACTGGACTATAGCAAAGTAGATTTCAAATATAAAAATCTGCCAAACTGCACTAAAAGAAGCTGGTGTTTCAACTTTTGTAAATTCAGCAAATTTGAGTGTTGGAATGTATCTTTCAAAAAATTAACCTGCAATATAAAAAAACACGGACAGTTGAATTTGAACTGGAACCAACTTTTTTAGTATCCAGATAATTAAACGAGCAACCTCAATTTTGGCTCGTTTTTTTGTTGTTTTTCAGTTTTAAATGAAAACAACTCATTAACACTTGTCATCCAGCTCTTGCCAAAAATTTCAAAATCGTTTGTTTTATTTCTACTTTTCAAGGTAAACAACCAATGATGTATATGTCTCGTAATTCTATCCGGCGATTCCTGAAACCGATAATCTGAATGCATATTTACTTCTACCACTGTGCCTGTAAATTTATAGTTTATCCGAAAAGAACCGATAGAATACTTGTAAGCGGGATTATAAATATCTGCCTGACTGATACAAAAGAAACCGCTCTTCTGTCCCTCTCTAAAACTTTGTTGTACAGAACTCTTCAGCTTATTCAGAACCGTTTCGTTTTCGACAACAAGCTTCTGCGTGTCAACAACCATACTTCTTCCCTGTCCCCGAAAATAGTTCATCAAAAACTTCCGGGGTAGTTTAAACAAAGAAATGTACGACATTGCCAGAACAGAATTGAATTTTCTTTTAAAAAAATCTTCGCTTATTTTCGGCACAAAATGGTTCCACAGGTACAGGTCGATACTCATTAATAGTTTCATAACCAGAAGTATTTTACAATTTAAAAAATCAAAACCATCGTAATTTGATGTATATCCCGAAAAAATAACACCACAAAACACAGTATGTTTTTTGAGAAATGTGAATAAATCTAAAAAAGCAGACAACACAAAACTCAAAACATTAAATTTTAAACTTTCTACCTAAAACTGATTTATTATTTTTGCGCTGAAAAACAAAGACAATGCAGAAAATTTATCCTGAAAATTTTGAAGTTAAAATTGGGTTCGACCGTATTCGCGAAATGCTACACAATAAATGCCTGAGTACCATGGGAAGCGAATGGGTAGATGAAATGCATTTTCAGGAAGAAGTTGAAAATATTCAGAATCAACTGGGAGAAGTTGATGAATTCTGTCGGATTATCCGCGAATTTGACAACTTCCCGGCCACTCATTTTTTCGATTTACGCAGTGCTCTGCAGAAAATAAAAACCGAAGGTCGTTTTTTGGAGACAACAGAACTGTTTGACTTGAAACGTTCGCTGGAATCGGTTCGCGCCATTGTTTTCTTTTTTAACAAACAGGACGATGAAGTATTTCCCCTGTTAAAAAAGAAAACTACTGCTGTTCAGATTTTTCCGTACATCTACGATCGTATAGACAGTATCCTGAATAAATTTGGTAAAATCCGCGATAACGCTTCACCCGAACTGGCACAAATCAGAAAAGATATTATTTCAAGGCAATCGAGCATGTCGAAGCGGCTGCACGCTATTTTAAAACAAGCACAAAAAGACGGCCTGGTTGACGATGAAGCAACGATCTCCATTCGCGACGGGAGGGCTGTAATTCCGGTTTCAGCATCAAATAAAAGAAAGCTGCAGGGTATTGTTTACGATGAATCTGCTACCGGAAAAACATCGTATGTTGAGCCCAACGAAATCGTGGAAATGAACAACGAAATTCGCGAACTGGAATATGCCGAACGACGTGAAATTGTAAAAATCCTGACCGACTTTTCCAACGACATCCGGCCCTATCTGGACGAACTGTTTTATTCCTACGACTTTTTAGGAGAAATTGATTTTATCCGCGCCAAAGCGATGCTCGCAGTTGAGTTCGATGCCATTAAACCTGATGTGCAAAACCGGCCTGTTGTTGACTGGTACCAGGCAATTCACCCGCTCCTTCAAAAAACATTAAAAAAAGAAAACCGGAAAATCGTTCCTTTAAATATCCGCTTAACAGAAGAAAAACATATTTTGCTGATATCAGGGCCAAATGCCGGGGGAAAGTCTGTTTGCCTGAAAACCGTGGGATTACTGCAATACATGTTGCAGTGCGGACTTTTAATTCCCATCAGCGAAGGGAGCAAAACCGGCATTTTCAGTCGCCTTTTTATTGATATCGGCGATGAGCAGTCGATGGAAAACGACCTGAGTACCTACAGTTCGCACCTGATGAATATGAAACATTTTGTAAAGTTCAGCGACGAAAAAACACTCATCCTTATCGACGAATTTGGAACAGGCACCGAACCCATGCTGGGAGGTGCAATTGCAGAGGCAATTCTGGATCAGCTCAACCAACTGCGAACATTTGGGGTGATTACAACGCACTACACCAACCTGAAACATTTTGCTTCATCGGCAGAAGGGATTGAAAACGGGGCGATGTTGTATGATTCGCAACATATGAATCCCTTGTTTCAACTGGAAATAGGGAAACCCGGAAGCTCTTTTGCTTTTGAAATCGCACGAAAAATTGGTTTGCCCGAAGATATTTTGGAAAAAGCGACTGAAAAAGTGGGGAAAAAACATATCGATTTTGATCGTAACCTGCGACAAATCAATCGCGACAAACGCTACTGGGAAAGTAAACGGAAAAAAATTCGCCAGGTGGAAAAGATCCTGGATGAAATGGCAGCCAATTACGAAAGCGAATTACAGGAAACAAAAAAGCTGCGAAAAGAAGTGCTGGCCAAAGCCAAAGAAGATGCAGACAGATTGCTTTCGGGCGTAAACAAAAAAATTGAAAATACCATTCAGGAAATCAGGGATGCACAGGCAGAGAGAGAACGTACAAAAAAGGCGAGGGAAGAACTGGACGACCTGAAAAAACTTGTAAAACACAAGAGTGACAGCGACGATAAATTTATTCAGCAAAAAATTGACAAACTCCGTCAGCGCGAAGATAAGCGGAATAAACGACGGCCAAAAGATGAAAAAAAACCAATTCCAAAAGAGAAACTGGAAGAACGGGTGGAGTTAAAACCCGGTGATAAAGTTCAGATTAAAGGTCAGAATACAGTGGGCGACCTGATTGAATTGAATGATAAAAACGCGGTGGTTGCATTTGGACAACTGATTACCACATTACCCCGAAAACAGGTGGAACGCATCAGCAATAACGAAGCAAAAAAACTGGAAAAAGGAAAACGTACGGGGAATTCTTCTTTAACCCAAAATTTCTCGCAACGGCGCTTAACTTTTAAACCCGAAATTGACATTCGCGGACAACGTGTGGAAGAAGCCATTTCAAAAATTCAGGAATTTATCGATGAAGCCATTATGTTTGAAGTGGCACAATTGCGGATTCTTCATGGAAAAGGCCACGGCATTTTAAAATCAACCATTCGCGACTATTTACGTTCGGAACCCATGGTACGCAGCTACAAAGACGAACATGTGGATTTTGGTGGTGCGGGAATTACAGTGGTGAATCTGGCTTTGTAACGAAGCCTGCGCTATCCCCTCAAAGGAGGTAAAAAAAGGGAGCTGAACTCCCGTAATTCTTACAATTCATCAATTTTTGCAGCCATAATAAAATCATTCTCTGACAGACCCCCGATGGCATGCGTGCTCAACTCTACATCAACACTTTTGTAGTGAATACAAAGGTCAGGATGGTGGTCCTCTTTTTCGGCAATCCGCGCCACTTCCTGTGCAAAAGCCATACTTCGTTTAAAATTTTCAAATGGAAAACTGTACTTTATTGTTTTATTGTCGATCACATTCCAATCGTTTTTTAACCTTTCCAAATATTTTTCAATCTTTTCGCTCTTTAATGGTTCTTCATTTCCGTTGCAGGGTTCACATTTTTGTTCTTTTAATAGTAACATAATATTTCAATTTTTATGATTCATAATTTACTGTTAAAGTCAGTGAAAAGAATATGCCATGAATTGTAAGCTGGCCGAATAACCGGTAAACAGCCGCAAAAACCGGTTTAAACCATTTAGATTTTAAAAAATTGTGGATTCTATGCACGGGAGATGGGAAAGCTGTTCCACACCAAACTTCAACACAAAAAGAAATAAACTCTTATTTTCAACGAAATAAAACACAGGAACGGCGTTTTCTCATAAAAAAGACATGTGCTCCGAAATTTGGCATATTATTGGAACATTTACTTATGTTATTAAAAAAAGAGGAGAAGTTATGGAAACACATGAAAAATTTAAAACAGAAATAAATCAAAAATTAAGTGAAGCAAACGCAAAAATTGTGGATTTAAGAAGGCGTTCAAAAGAAAAAGGAAATACAGACGTAAAAAAGGATTTGTCAGTTATTTTACGACATCTGGAATCAGTACGCAACAACATCATGCTACAATATGAAAAAATCGACAAAACACAAAAGAAACAGGACGAGTTTCCCGAGTTGAAAAAAAACATTTACAGAAGTTTCGACTCATTTGAAGAGGCATTCTCACAGGCTGGTTCTTTGGTAAAACCGAGCAAATTCAGAACACGGGAGCGTTCAGTTGACTTTAATAATCCATTTGGAAACAGATAATATTCCTGATTCAGAGAGTCAAAAAGGGAAGCAAAATCCGGGAAACGGCATGCTTCCCTTTTTTATTTTTTTCTTTTTCTCAAAAAATTGATTAATCCTCCAGCTAGTAACAGATTCTTTTGCTGCGGCGTTAATTTACAAACGACCGGAAATTCCGCCCCTGAAATTTTGTTTACAACAAGGGCTGGTTTGCTCTCACGAATTGCTTCCCACACAAACTGAAATTCGAGGATATCACCCGGATTTATTTTATCATAATCTTCAGGGTTTTCAAAAACAAACGGAACAATTCCATAATTCACCAAATTTTGAAAGCCAATCCGGGCGTAACTTTTTGCGATAACTGCTTTCTGTCCCAAATAGCGAGGTGCAATTGCTGCATGCTCACGGCTGGAACCCTGTGCGTAATTTTCTCCTGCCACAACCACATGCCCGCCATCCGATTCTTTCATCTTCAAAGCTTTATCAAAAAATCCCTGATCGATTACATAGTATGCGTATTTACTAATGGCTTCAATATTACTTCGTAACGGTAGAACTTCTGCCCCCGCTTTTAAAATTTCATCAGTAGAAATATTATCTTCCATTTTTAAAGCTACCGGCACTTTAAACGAATCTTCCACAGCTTCAAAATCGGGTAGTGACTTTATGTTTGGCCCTTTTTTCAGTTCTGTGCTTTCATTCTTTTGTGCAGGAGGAACCAACATAAATGTATTCTTAGAAGCGTTTTCCGGCTCTTCATATTTGGGATATTTCATATACTTCCCGTATTTTTTGGGATTTGTTATTTTCCCGAACAATGCAGAAACCGCCGCTGTTTCCGGACTACACAAAAACACCTGATCGTCGGCAGTACCTGAACGGCCGGGAAAGTTACGCGGCATAGTGCGCAGGCTAATGGTATTGGAAGCAGGCGCCTGCCCCATTCCGATACATCCCATACAACCGGTTTGATGAAAACGTGCTCCGGCCTGCATCAAAACGTTTATCGCGCCCATTTTACTGAGATCTTCAATTTTTTGCCGGGAGGAAGGATTGATATCCAGTGAAACTTCCGGGGGTATATCTTTTCCTTTTACGATTTCACTTACCATCCAAAAATCACGCAAGCCCGGGTTGGCAGAAGATCCAACAACCACCTGCGAAATCGGCTCACCATCCACTTCATACACCGGCACTACTTTACCGGGGCTGCTGGGTTTAGCGATCAATGGCACCAAATCAGGAAGATGGATGTGGTCAGTTTTATCATATTCAGCTCCTTCATCGGCAGTAATCCCCTGCCAGTCGTTTCCGCGATCTTCCTGTTTGAGCATTACCCAGGTCATATCATCCGACGGAAAAACGCTGGTTGTTGCCCCCAATTCTGCTCCCATGTTGGCAATCACGTGTCTGTCCCATGCCGAAAGTGTTTTTACCCCTTCTCCAAAATATTCAATAATGTACCCCACTCCACCTTTTACATCATAGCGTCGTAACATCTCCAGAACAATGTCTTTGGCGCTCACCCAGTCGGGCAATTCTCCTGTAAGTTCCACACCAAATATCTTAGGCATGGTAATGTAAAAGGGTTCACCTGCAGCTGCGGTAGCCACGTCGAGTCCGCCGGCACCAATGGCCAGCATTCCCATACTTCCTGCAGAACAGGTGTGACTGTCGGAGCCAATCATTGATTTCCCCGGTTTTCCAAAACGCTCCATATGAACCACATGACTAATGCCATTTCCCGGCCGGCTAAACCAGTATCCAAACTTTTTTGCTGCCGACTGTAAAAACAGATGATCGTCGGCATTCTTAAAATCTGTTTGTAAAAGATTATGGTCTACATACTGAACCGCAACTTCTGCGGAAACCCTTTTGATGCCGATTTTTTCCAGCTCCAGCATAATCAAGGTTCCTGTTGCATCCTGTTGTAAAATGTGATCTATTTTTAACCCTATTTCTTCACCCGGAACCATTTCTCCGCTTAGCAGATGAGACTGAATGAGTTTTTGTGCGACGTTTAATTTTTTCATCTTTTTATCCTTTTGCTTCGTTCATTTCCAATTCCATTTTCTCGCTGATCTGATCCTTTTCCTTTGGAGAGGGTCTTAAAATCAAACGGATTCCGCGGTCGTAGGTAAAATAATTCCAAATCCAGTTGGCAAAAACCACTGCCTTATTTCTAAAACCAACCAAAAATAAAAGGTGAACAACCATCCACAGCAACCACCCGGCAAAACCAAAGACTTTGATATTTCCGGGCAAATCGGCAATGGCTTTATTTTTTCCAACCGTAGCCATCACTCCTTTATTCTTGTATCTAAATTTTTTGGGAGAATGATTTTTCGCCATCCGTTTCAGGTTTCTTGCCATATGTTTTCCCTGTTGAATAGCAACCTGTGCAAGTCCGGGAAGACCCACTTCGTAGATGTCTGTCGTCATAAAAGAAACATCGCCAATGGCAAAAATCCGTTTAAAAACATCATCTGTTGATTTTCCTTTCTGAACCTGATGAAATTCATTTACAACAAGTTTTCCTTTTTTGATACTTCCGTTTTCAAAACCTTCCGGTACATTTCCTTTTACTCCGGCGGCCCAAATAAGCGTTTTTGTCAGAATTTTATTTCCGTTATTTAATGTTGCTGTTTGTCCGTCGTATTCTTCAATCATAGTGTTCAAAACGACCTGAACTCCCATCTTCTTCAAATACATGTGAGCTTTTTCTCCGGCTTTCTCCGACATGGCTGGAAGCACGCAATCCATGCCTTCAACCAAATAAATTTTAACTTTCCGAATGTCCAATTCCGGATAGTCTTTGCGCAATGCATGATATTTTAATTCGGCCAGAGCACCACAAACTTCAACGCCTGTAGGTCCGGCGCCAACCACTACAAAATTGATGGGCGCACTGTTCTTTAGTCCTCGTCTTGAAACTTCCAATCGTTCAAACTGCTGAAAAATATGGCTTCGCAAATCAAGTGCATGGGTCACCTGTTTTAAGGGGAATGAATTTTCTGCAATACTTTTATTCCCAAAAAAGTTCATTTTAGCACCGGTTGCAATCACCAGGTAATCATATTTCAAACTCCCGGCGTTGGTTTCAACTTCATTTTTTGAAGGAATTACCCGTTCAACCGTCACCATCCGAAAATAAACATCATTTTCCGGATCCATGATTTTTCTCAAAGGCCCAGCTACCGAATCGGGTTCCAACCCAGCAGTAGCTACCTGATATAAAAGCGGTTGAAAGGTGTGGTAGTTGTACCTGTCAAGTAAAACCACCTGGAAATCTTTTTTTGAGATACTCCGCAATAAATGAGCCCCGCCAAAACCTCCTCCAACAATTATCAAGCGTGGTTTATCCGACTCGGGGATATTTAAAGTAAATTCTGAATGATGCTGCATAATATTTAACCTTTCCCCTTGTACAGAAAATAATATTCCACTTTTAGTGTAATCTGTAACTATTAGTTCCCGGAAAGATCATCCTACGCTATCATCGGCATTTAGGGCGCTTGGTTATAATCTTATCAATTATCTTTTGAAAAGAGCTTTTGCAAATCTGTAGAAATAAGTCTCATCTTATCCAAACATTTCCACAGGAAAACAATTACCATAATTCCCGGGAACCCGACTTAAACCAAAGCATTTCAACCAGTAAACCACCACTGCTTTTTTTTTGAAAAGTAAAGTTTTCTGTTGGAACGACTGTTGTCTCGCTTAAACTGAAAACCGACGGGAGAAAATTTTGCAGAAACAAAAAAGAAAAAAATATGGCAGTGGATACAAATGAAAAAAATAAAGTTACAGCGTTTGAAAACAGGGAGTGGCTGGATTCCATTGATTACATCATCAAAAACAGTGACCCGGAACGTGTGGAGGAAATTTTTGAATTATTACGAAACAGAATCAGTGAAAATGGAATATCGTTAAACCACCAATTCAACACGCCCTATATAAATACAATTCCCCAAAAAAAAGAGTCAAAATATCCGGGAAACCGCGAGTTGGAGCGGAAAATTAAAAGTATTATTCGCTGGAATGCCATGGCAATGGTTGTTCAGGCCAACAGAAAAAAGGACGGGATTGGAGGCCATATTTCAACCTATGCTTCAGCTGCTACGCTTTACGAAGTTGGATTTAACCATTTTTTCAGGGGAGGTGATGACGACAAACCAGCCGATATTGTTTATTTTCAGGGACACGCCTCTCCGGGAATTTACGCCCGTTCGTTTCTGGAAGGAAGAATTTCAGAAAAGATGCTGGAAAATTTTCGGCGTGAATTAAACCCCGACGGAGGATTACCTTCTTACCCACACCCGCGATTAATGCAGGACTACTGGCAGTTTCCAACTGTTTCAATGGGGCTGGCACCAATTATGGCCATTTACCAGGCCCGGTTCAATAAGTATTTACAGGACAAAGGTTTGCTCAAGGCTCCAAATCAAAAAGTGTGGGCATTTTTGGGCGATGGTGAAATGGATGAGCCCGAATCGATGGGGGCGCTTACACTGGCTTCACGTGAAGAACTGGACAATCTGATTTTTGTAATCAACTGCAATCTGCAACGACTTGACGGCCCGGTGCGCGGAAACGGATCTGTTATCCAGGAACTGGAAGCAGCTTTTAAAGGAGCCGGCTGGAATGTAATAAAAGTAGCCCAAGGTGAAAACTGGGATGCTTTGCTTGAGAAAGACAAAAACGGCGCGCTTAAAAAACGCTTAGGCGAATTGGTTGACGGAGAAAGACAGAAATTCTCCATTTCAGGGGGGGATTATATTCGAAAAGAATTCTTTGGAAAAAGTGAGGAATTAAAAGCATTGGTAAAAAACATGAGTGACGAGGATTTGGAAAAACTTCGCCGAGGCGGCCATGATCCTCAAAAAGTATTTAATGCTTACAAAAAAGCGGTGAATACAAAAAATAAACCCACTGTAATTCTGGCACAAACCATAAAGGGCTACGGTTTAGGCGAAGCCGGTGAAGGAAGAAACATTACGCATCAGCAAAAAAAATTAAACGAAGAAGAGCTGATGCATTTTCGCGACAGATTTAACATTCCAATTTCAGATGAAGATGTAGCAAAAGCTCCGTTTTACAGACCCGACGAAAAAAGCGAAGAGATAAAATATTTAATCAAAAGACGAAAGGAATTACAAGGATTCCTTCCCAAAAGAAACCGGGGGAAAGCAAAATTTGAAATGCCGGAATCTAAGGTTTTTGAAGAACTTTTCAGAAGTTCAGGGAAACGCGAATTAGCTACAACTCAGGCTGCTGTTCAGCTGCTTTCAAAACTTTTAAAAGATAAAAATATTGGAAAACTGGTTGTTCCAATCGTTCCCGATGAATCGAGAACATTTGGAATGGACGCGCTGTTTCGGCAATCGGGGATTTACGCCCATAAAGGCCAGTTGTACGAACCGGTTGACAGGGAAAGTTTGCTGTATTACAAAGAGGCCAAAAACGGCGCAATTCTGGAAGAAGGAATCACCGAAGCTGGCTCCATGTCGTCGTTTATTGCTGCGGGCACAGCTTATTCAACGCATCAGATCAATTGCATTCCCTTTTATGTTTTCTACTCCATGTTTGGATTTCAGCGGGTTGGTGATTTTATGTGGGCTGCTGCTGATGCGCGGGCAAAAGGATTTTTGCTGGGAGGAACTGCCGGACGGTCTACGCTCGCAGGAGAAGGCCTTCAGCATCAGGACGGACACAGTCACCTGCTTGCCTTAACCATTCCCACAGTACGAGCCTACGACCCGGCATTTGCCTTTGAGCTGGCTGTAATTATTCGTGATGGGATAAAAAGAATGTATGACAACGGAGAAGAAATTTTCTACTACATCACAGTAATGAATGAAAAATATAAAATGCCGCCAATGCCCGCACGAAAAGAGATTGAAACGGGAATTATAAACGGGATGTACAAATACCGCAGCAGCCAGAAAAACAAACACAATATTCATTTGCTGGGAAGCGGCTCCATTCTGAACGAAGCATTAAAAGCCGCCGACATGCTCAAAAAAGAATACGATATTTTCCCGGAAGTGTGGAGTGTCACCAGTTATAAAATGTTGTATGACGATGCCGTGGAAACAGAACGGGTAAACCGCTTTAATGAAGAAAAACGGAAAAGTTATATCGAGGAATGTGTAGGCACCGACCAGGGAACCTTTATTGCAGCAAGCGATTATGTGAAAGCACTTCCACTTTCGGTTTCCAGGTGGTTTCCCGGAAAATTTACAGCACTTGGAACCGATGGATTTGGCCTTAGTGAGCACCGCGATGAATTAAGAGAACACTTTGAAATCAATGCGAATCATATTGTTTGGGAGACTTTGTTGAATCTGTATTATCAGAAAAAAATCAATAAAACGGTTTTAAATCAGGCAAAAGAAAAACTGAACATCAACAGCGATAAAAAGTCGCCTGCAAACATCTGATAAAAAATCAATGAACCTATCACGTATTTGTTTTATAAAACTTTAAAAGAAATGAAAAAAGAAATTAGAATTCCCGATATAGCAGAAAATGTTGAAACCGGATTAATTGCCGGAATATTGGTTTCAGCAGGCGATAAAGTTTCGAAAGACCAAGCCCTGGTCGAAATAGAAACCGACAAAGCAACCACCGATATTCCTTCGCCTTTTGATGGCGTTGTTGACGAAATAAAAGTGGAAGAAGGTGATGAAGTAAAAGTAGACCAGGTTATTATGATTATTGAAACCGAAGGAGAAGCGAAAGGCGACACAGAAAGCGACGACAAAAACAAAGAAAAAAACGCTGGCTCGGAAGACGAAAAAGAGGAAAAGACAAAAGAAAAAGCTGAGGATGATGGCGAAGAGGCCGGAAGTAAAGATGGCGAAGAAAGAAAAAAAGAAAGTGATACAACTGAAAAAGATGAAAAAGAAACAAAGGATTTAAGTGATATTCCTGCATCACCATCAGTTCGAAGGCTGGCGCGTGAATTGGATGTAGATTTGACTCAGGTTGAGGGCAGTGGACCGGGGAAAAGAATTACTGCAGAAGATGTAAAAAGTTTTAGCAAAAGACCGGAGAAAACAGAAGAACAAAAAAAATCTGCTCATCTACCCGATTTTTCGCAGTGGGGACCGACATCCAAAAAATCAATGACAACCATTCGAAAAATTACCGCAAAAAATGTTTCAAAAGCATGGCAAACGATTCCGCATGTAACTCAATTTGATGAGGCCGACATTACCGGACTTGAAGATTTCAGAAAAAATTATGCAGGAAAAGTGGAAAAAGCCGGTGGAAAGCTTACCGTTACAGCTATCTTATTAAAAATCTTGGGATTCGCGCTTCAAAAATTCCCTCGTTTTAACTCCAGCCTTGATATTGAAAACGATCAAATTATAAACAAACATTATTACAATGTGGGAATTGCCGCAGATACGCCACAGGGTTTGCTGGTTCCGGTGGTTCGCGATGTGAATTCAAAATCGCTTACAGAGCTCTCGACAGAACTAAGCGAACTGGCACAAAAAGCCCGGGACAAGAAACTTTCCACAGAGGAAATGCAGGGAGGCAATTTTACAATTTCGAATCTTGGTGGTATTGGCGGAACTGCATTCACACCTATTGTTTTGCCGCCTCAGGTGGCCATTCTGGGTGTATCAAGAGCAAAATACAAACCGGTTTATAAAGACGATGAGTTGAAAAAACGCTTAATCATCCCGTTGTCGCTTTCATACGACCACCGAGTGATTGATGGTGCTGACGGCGCCCGTTTCCTGCGTTGGATTTGTGATGTGATTGAAGACCCTTATGCCATTTTGCAATAAAAAGAACAAATTATGAGTACATCAGAAAAATATAAATTGGTAATTATAGGTGCAGGCCCGGGGGGCTACCGAGCCGCTTTTATGGCGGCTGATCTGGGACTTGATGTTACCTTGATTGATCCGGAACTCAACCCGGGAGGCGTTTGTCTGTACCGGGGATGTATTCCAACCAAAGCCCTGCTTCATCTGGCGAGAATAAAAGCCGATGCCGAACATGCAGGCGACCTTGGAATTCATTTTGATAAAGTAAGAGTGAATACAGAGGAAGTTGGAAAATGGAAAACCGGCGTGGTGAAAAAACTTACCGGTGGTTTGGGCCAGCTGGTAAAAGCACGAAAAATAAATTATGTCCGCGGGAAGGCAACATTTTTGGATTCGGAAACCATTCAGATCGAAACAAACGAAGGCGATAAAAAAGAGAGAACATTCGAAAATGCAATCGTTGCAACTGGAGCCAACCCCATCGAACTGCCGGGAATTGATATGAGCAACCCGAAAATAATGCATTCGGCACAATCGCTCGAATTAAAAGACATTCCCAATAAAATGTTGGTTGTTGGCGGAGGTTACATTGGGTTGGAAATGGCGGCAATTTATAAATCGCTGGGAACGGAAATAACAGTCGTAGAACTAACTGACGATTTAATGCCGGGAATGGATAAAGATTTGGTCCATGAATTCAAAAAGGTCAATAAAAATACCTTTAAAGAAATTCTTCCGGAGACAAAACTAAAAACCCTCAGGGAAAAAGGTGAAGCAATTGAAGCCGACTTTGAAGACGCCAAAAAAAAGAAGTTCAGCAAAACATACGATAAAGTTCTCGTTTCGGTGGGGCAAAATCCGAACACCCAAAATATAGGTCTGGAAAATACTTCAGTAGAAACCGACCAAAAAGGCTTTATAAAAGTAAATGCGCAAATGCAAAGCACGCAAAAAAATATATACGCTATTGGCGATGTTGCCGGGCCGCCACTATTGGCGCATAAAGCAAGCTACGAAGGAAAAGTAGCCGCAGAAGTAATTGCGGAGAAAAAATCGGCAAACGATGCTAAAGCAATCCCGGCTGTAATATATACCGAACCCGAAATTGCAGTTTGCGGACTCAGCGAAAAAGAGGCAAAAGAAAAAGGAATCAGTTACAAAGTAGTAAAATTCCCGTGGCCCGCGTCGGGTAGGGCAATTGCCATGAACGAAAAATCGGGATTTACAAAACTTTTAGTAAACCCCGACAACGAACGAATTTTAGGAGCGGGAATCGTGGGCAGAAATGCAGGAGATATGATTGCCGAGATAGCACTTGCCATTGAAATGGCAGCTACTGCAGAAGATGTGGCATTAACCATTCACCCCCACCCTACACTTTCGGAAACCATTATGGAAGCCGCCGAAATGTTCTACGGGCATCCGGCGCACACATTCATAAAAAAATAAAATTTATCATTATGAAAACAATTATTATTAGCGACATAAAAAGTAAAAAAGATTCAATAATAAAATTCGGATTACATCTTGCAAAACATTTGGAAACAGAAGTTGATGTTCTTCACCCAATCGACTCGCGGGTACATCAGGGTGAATACAGTGCGGTTTCCGATTCACAATCGGTTACACCCGGAAATACTCTTTCGCACGGAGAAATCATTTTCAGAGAAAAAGAGAGTGTAAAAAAAGATCTGGATAAATTACTCAGTGGCGAAGCATCGAGGCTAAATTATCCGCTGAAAATAAATGTAGCTGTTGAAGAAGAAAGTATTGATGATGCAATAAAAAACAGTTCAAATGACAGTGAAGACAAGATTTTTGTTATCAGCGCTGAACCCGATGGAAATATTTTTCATTCAAAAAATGAGATACGAAGTACTGTAAAAAACAATAATGCGATTTGCTTACTGGTTCCACCAGGGACTTCATTCTCTTCGCTTCATAAAATTTTAATTCCGGTTGATTTCCACACCAGCCATGTAAATACATTTACCGGGCTTCACCCCTTTTTCAAAAAGATAAATCCGTATTTGATTGCTGTAGATGTTTCAGAAAACAGCGATTATGCGGAAAAGGAGCTTAAAAGTCAAACCTGGATGGAGTTGGTAAAAGAAATTATACCCGCTTCAAAAATAAGTGCCAGTACACTGGAAGGAAAAAATTACGCTGATTCCATTGCCAGCTATTGTAACCGAAATAGCCCAGACTTGTTACTGCTTTCGCTTCAAAAACAAAATCCGGTAAAACAATTGTTTAGTAAAAATGACCTGGATAAACTAGCCGATAAGGTAAATGTCCCTGTTTTAATTCACTATTATTAACAATTGTGGAATTTCTGACAGAGATGAGGAAATGTTACACAAAACATTTATAATTCTCCATATTTCTAAAAGGAAAGTATAGCTTCCAAACGCACCATAAAGGCTAACAAACGAGGTATTAACCACAAGTTATTAGGATACTCTCCCGAAGGTCTGGCACATTTTTGTCATAATTTATATAATAAAAAAGGAGAAATTATGAAACGTAGTATTAGAGAATTATTAGGATATACAATTCAAGCCATTGATGGCGAAAAAGGAAAAGTGAATGACTTCTTATTTGATGACGAAACATGGATTATCAGGTATCTTGAAGGTGACTTGGGTAGTTTCTTTTCTGAAAAGAGAGTATTAATTCCACGTGAACATTTAAGTGAGCCTAACTGGGGAAATGAGCACTTCCCTATAAAATTGACTGTAAAAAAGATAGAGAATTCTCCTGATTTAGAGTTTGATCTACCAGTCTCAAGAACTTACGAAAAAGACCTCACCGATCACTATGAACTTACACCATACTGGCCCGCATATCCCATGGGAGCAGAAGGTGTAGCTTCGATGATATATCCGCAGGGTCCGTTGAGAACGCCCAAAAGCATGGAGAATGAAGATAAAATTGAAACCCATTTAAGAAGTTTTAATGAAATCAGGGGATATTTTATTAATGCCATAGACGACCGTTTTGGTCATATTTATGATTTAATAATTGATGATGACTTGTGGCAGATTATGTATGTAGTAGTTGATACAAAAAATTTCGTACCCTGGAGTAAAAGAGTCCTCCTCCCTATTGAAGTGATTGAGGAGATAAGCTATAAAAAACAGGAAGCTATTGTTAATCTGCCCAAAGACACCATAAAAGACGCTCCTGAGTATGATCCTGCCCTGGCTGTAAATTCGGAATATGAAAAAGTATTATACGATTTTTATGGCAGAAAAGTAACCCATTAAGCGGGAAACATTAATAAAAAGTAATTGTTACACTATAAAATTCAGAATTATGAAAAAAATTAGTTTATCGTTCAGTTGGTTGCTGGCAGTATTGTTTTTATTGTCAGCCCAGTCATGTACAACAAATACGAGAAGCGGGCAAGATAATGAAAGTGAAGAACAGCCAATGTTACAAGACGAGAAGCAAGCTGAACCACAAGTTATAAAAGCAGTTTGTGTTTTACATCCAACCGAAGGTAACGATGTAAAAGGCATAGTAACATTTACCGAAAGCAGTACGGGTGTTGTAACAGTTATTGCCGACCTGGAAGGTTTAACTCCCGGGAAGCACGGATTTCATATTCACCAATATGGCGACTGCACAAAACCCGACGGAACATCGGCTGGTGGACATTTTAATCCTGAACATAAGGATCATGGTGGCCCAACTGATATGGACAGGCATGTGGGCGACCTCGGAAATATTGAAGCTGGAGAAGACGGAACAGCTCATATTGAACTGACCGATACAATGTTAAAACTAAATGGTGCAAGTTCAATTATAGGTAGAGGAATTATTGTGCATGCCGGAGAAGATGATTTAACTTCTCAGCCAACAGGGGCTGCCGGAGCTAGAGTTGCCTGCGGTGTAATTGGAATTGCAGATCCAAACAGTTAATTATTCATTAGAACAAATTATACTACTCTAATCATTTTTAAAAAAGAGAGGTTTAAAACCTCTCTTTTTTTTATATCGTTCTAATATCGATAAATGAACCTGATTCATAATCTTTTAACCTCTCAATATTTTTTGAAATATTTTCAGCTGCTTTTTCGGGCCCCGGCATTTGTTCTGTTCCTTTTGCTTTTTTGAGGCGTTGCACTACCGGATAATTTTCGTTTTCTGGTAGATCATAAATATAATCCTGCATTTTGGAATCAATTAACCCGGGAGCAAGTGCGCAAAAATGAATTTCAGGGAACTCTTTTGCATACAAACTTATGAGCATATTCAGTGTTGCTTTTGATAGTGAATACGCATTCCAACCACGCGCCCCACTAACAGAAGCACCAGAAGAAATAGCTATAATTTGCTGAATTTTTCCAATCTCATCGGTTAAAATATCGATTAGCATTTTATTTGCCCATACATTTACATTCATCACTTTCTGAATCTCATCTATACTGGTTTCCTTTACATCCTTAATCTCACTTAGAATTCCCGCATTCAAAATAACGAGATCCAGGTGATGGACATTTTTCAAAAATACAGAGACCTGTTGACTGAGATTTACAAAATCTGATATATCCTGTTTCAGAAACTGAAAATTACTAAAAGAATCCAGCTCAGGATTTGAATTCCGGCCTATTCCCAAAACCGTATCTCCGTTCTCCAAATAATGTTTTGCCAATCCAAATCCTAATCCTGAACTAATTCCTGTAATTAAAACATTCATAACAATTTATTTTGTTGAATTAAATAATTGAAAGTAAACTAATTTAACTTAAATCTGGATGCATTAATAATTGAAAACAATCCGTAGATTAATGCATAAATACCAATCATAACAGTTATCATCCGGGTACTTTCAAAAGGATTGAAAATAATTATCCCTCCGGTTATAACTGACAAAATGCCCACCAACAACATTATGGTTTTTGAAAAACTGGCATTCCTGTTTCTGAAAAAGGAAACGATGAGGATTACACCAATTATTAGTGCCCAGATGCCCATAATTGCTACAAAAAAAGTGGCTACTACCTCGGGTCTTGAAAGAATTAAAATTCCCAGTAACAATCCTATGATTCCTTCCGGCAGTAAAAAATACCATGTTGGGTTATGCTTTTTTAGCCGGATAGCTCCTGCTACCAGGGATATACCACCAACCAGGATTGTTAATGCAAAATACACTCCAAGTGCTGCCAGGGTTATTCCCGGAAGAAATATTGCTACCAACCCAAAAATGATTGCCAGAACTCCATTTAGGCTTTTTAAATTTCGTTGTATAAAATTTCTCATAATCAATTTACTTATTCATTAAAAAACATTACGAAGAAATAATTGTTCCAAACATTTTCCACTGATTCGTATTTATTTATTTTTACCGAATGAGTTTACATTCACATCTTTTGAAGATAATTCCTCAACATTTTGCAACGTTGCCACATATCACTTTAAGAACATAACTAATATCTATTTGTAGCGGCAAACAAATCGTTCGATTCCCATTTTAGTTTGAAAATAACGAAAATAAAACTAAACATATCCAGAATTACTATTGGATTAGAAATATGCACTGCAATGCGAAATAATTCAACAGTATCTCACCGAAATTCAACATACCTTTCAATGACGCCAGTTTGTTTACAAAAAATCTGTTTAAAAGAGTATTTCTTCTTAAATAGAACTAAAATCTTTTTATGAAATAATGTGCTCCCCGTTTTAAGGAAAACAATACTTCCCCTAATCAGACAACCATACAAATACCTGTAATTCAAAAATTTACAAATAAAACCTCGTTTCTTTTTATTAAAAAAATAACAATTTTCATTTTAAAAACCAGAACAATTCAAAACAGAAAAATAAATTTAGGACAAAACAGTATTTTACTCAACATATCTATTTAAATATCAAAACTATGGCATAGTATTTTCAATAATTAAAGTAGAAATAATTAAAAAGTATAATTGAATGAACGGGTTAATTTTGGGTATCATTTATTTGGTTTCAATAACGTTTCTGATAACGTTCTTCTTTACCTATTTATTAAAAAGAAGAGGCCCATGGAGAAGTTTCTGGCCATTTTTCACTATAGTACTTCTTTCGGTTTTTGTAGCCGACACATGGGTTGGTCCGGTAGGCCCGATATTTTTCAACCATATTTATTGGGGACCTCCGCTGACTGTAGGATTGCTGATTGCACTTCTACTGGCAGCAACGACGCCCAGCCCAAAGACAAAAAGTGAATTGGAGCTACAGAAAAAAGAAATAACAGAAAACAAAAAAACAACCATTACACTTGGAACCTTTTTTTGGTTCCTGTTTGCTGTAATGCTGATGCTCATAATAGCCGGTTCTGTTTTTTAATAGTGAATAGTTAATAACCATAAAAATTTGAAAAAGTTATGAGACAATTAAAAATGAAAAAAACGATTACAAGTTTATTTGCAGTTGTATTTGCAATGTTCTTCGTCTTTGGAGCTTCGGCGCAAAAACACATGCACCACAAAAACAATTACATGATAAGTGATTTAGAAAGAATGGAAGACGAAAACATGGATTATTTAAACCAGATTTACAAAATCGTAAAAGACTATCCTGCCTTTTCCTACACCTACAGCTTAGAAGATGGTAAAGTTAAAAACGTGGTAGTGGAAGGGGTTAATAATAATCTGGACAGAAAAAGACTTGAAATAGTACTATTTGACCTGAAAACCAATAAAAACAGGATGAAAAACAAAGCCAACCGAATGGGTGTTTTTTATTCAGTTGACGAACAAGCTGAATATGAAGACGGTTGGGAATCATTAAAAACAGATATTTTAAGTAACCTGAATTACGCTGATGAAGCAAAAAACTGGGGTGTTGAAGGAACCGTTTTTGTAAAATTTGTTGTTGATGAAAATGGAGAAATTCCTTTTATTTCCACAAGTACAAACATGGAATCGCCAATAGACATGCATGTTGATAAACTTGAACAAGCAGCAGCAGAAGCTATTAAAGCAACATCAGGAGACTGGGAACCGAGTGAAGTTGAGAATGAAGAAGTAGCCTCACTCCTTATTATTCCGGTTACATTTGATGTAAAGAAAAGTCCATTTTTACCTACAATGATATTGTAGTTATAAAAACAAGCAAAAAAACGGATTGAATGAATTTTCAATCCGTTTTTTTTAATTATGATTTGAGAAAAGAAACCCTGCTAACCAGGTGTTCCCATACTAATCGCCGTTCTTTTTTTATCTGTTCTGATATCCTGAAATTTATCGATATAAACTGTTTTTACATTTACAAATTCGCGAATACCATTTAAGGCAAGCTCTCTTCCGTAACCCGATTGTTTAGTCCCCCCAAAAGGTAAGCGAGGATGAGATTTTACCAAAGCATTTACAAATACAGCCCCGTCTTCAAACTCAGGAATTAACTCTTCAGCTTTCTCAAGGTTATTGGTAAACAATGAAACACCCAGACCATAATTTGAAAGATTACTTAAATAAATGGCCTCTTCTGTATCTTGTGCAATAATTATTGGCGCCACCGGACCAAAAACTTCCTCTTCAAAAAGTGGCATACCGGGCTTTACCCCAATTACTAAAGTTGGCGGATACAAGGCTCCTTCGGGCATATCACCGGCAATAACTTTTGCCCCCATTTCAACCGATTTACGAACCTGTTGAGTTACTACTTCCGCTTGTTTTTTACTTGAAAGCGGGCCAATATCGCTCTGCATGTTAAACGGATCGCCAAACGACAATTTGTTTATTGCCTTTCTGAATTTTTCAATAAATTCCTCACTGATATTTTTATGAACAATAAATCGTTTTGCTGCAATGCAACTCTGACCTGCATTTTGCATACGGGCTTTTAACCCAATTTCAACGGCTTTATCAATCTCTGCATCTTCAAGTACGATAAAAGAATTATTTCCTCCCAGCTCAAGAACCGTTTTTTTAATATTTTTCCCTGCCAATTGAGCTACTTCCGCTCCGGCTTGTTCACTCCCGGTTAAAGAAATTGCTTTTACAGCTTTGTGTTCAACAATATCTTTTACTTTCTCTGAACCAATTACTAAATTTTGAAAAACACCCGAAGGGAATCCTGCTTTTTCAAAAATACCCTGGATAGCCCGGGCAGAAATCTGAACATTGGAAGCATGTTTCAATACAATTACATTGCCTGCCATTAATGTTGGCGCAGCAAAACGAAAAACCTGCCAGAAGGGAAAGTTCCAGGGCATTACACCCAGAATTGTCCCCAGTGGTTCAAACTGTACAAAAGCCATATGCGCGTCTGTGGCCACAGCCTCACGATGCAACATCGACTCAGCATTTTCAGCATAATGTTCGCATACCCAGACACATTTCTCTATTTCAGCTGTTGCTTCTGCTTTTGTTTTTCCCATTTCTTTTGTAATGGTTTGCGCAAGTAAACTGTTACTTTCCTTTAATAAATCTGCAACCTTTAACATCAGCTTCTTACGGTATTCAAAAGTGGTTCTTATCCATTCATCAAATGCTTCAACCGAATTTTCCAGGGCCTCATTAATTTCAGTATCTGAAAACGTTTCAAACTCTTGAATCACTTTTCCTGTGTAAGGATTTATACTTTTTAATGTCATTATTTAATACACTTTTAATTAAATATTTCTTTTCAGAGATATAGAATATCCAAAATTATTCCATGAAACTTCTGATGACAAAACACCAAAACAAAAATCAATAAAAAATTGATAATTAATACATTACGCAAAAACACGGAACATTCAGAATTCCGTTAAACAAAAAATGTGTGTAAAAAATCTACAGGTAAAAATATTTATCTACCCCCGAATAACTTGAATTGCATTCGGAATAATCTCCAGTTTCAAGTTTTTAACTTTTCCGATTACTTCACCGTCGATTTGAAAATCCTGAGTTTTATCCAGCGTTATTTTTGCCTTTTCTGACCGATAAACCTTTACATACTCCATACGATGAAGATTACCGGTAAAACCCGCAAAAATAAAATTAAACACAAACCACCACGGATAAGGTTTGATTGTTACAATTTCAAATTTTCCGTCACTAATATTTCCAGCCGGATTTATTTTTACTCCTGTTCCGTAGCTCTGAGCATTTGCAATTACAATCATTTCAGCCTTCAACCTCTTTTTTCTTCCTCCTGTTTCAATGTTATATGAAAAAAAAGACTTGGGTGAAAATAGTTCTTTAAAAAGCTGTTTCCCATAACCGATCATTCCCCTTGTATCCTCTTTTTCAAAACGTTTTACAATTCTTGCATTTATTCCCACATCACTTAAGTGGAAACAATAATATTTGTCATTCACCCGGATAACATCCATCGGCACGCCGCGCCCCTTTATACTTATTTCCAAAGCATCGGAAAAACGCGTTGGAATATCAAGGTTAAAAGCCAGTCCGTTTGCAGATCCCCCCGGAATGATGCCAAGTGCAGCTTTTTTGCCAATCATTTCTACGGCTACCATATTAAATGTTCCATCTCCTCCAAACGCAATAACTTTATCAGGCCGGTAAATATTCAGCAACTCGCGGATATCTTTACTATCGTTTTCTCCCGTTGTTTTGTAAATTTTATACTCAAATCCTTCCGTTTTGGCAAAATCTAAGATTTGTGTTTCATAATCTCCTTTCCGGTTGTTTCCCGACTTGGGATTGATAACAAATAAAATTTTTTGTTTTGATTTCTTTTTCAATGTTCTTTGTTTTATGATGGCTTAAAACTTGTAACATCAATTATACCAAAGAAATTGAGCATAAAACATGAAGTATTTTAAACCTGTTTTTAGAGGAATAAAAAAGCCATTTAAATTCTTAAAAGTATTTTTAAAACAAAAAGCCGGATGGTTAGATGTACCCAAGATTCTTCCCTACAAAGGCTACGGAAATGAAACAGACGTTTTTATAGAAGGTATGGTAATAGAGGATAAAGGATTAACCAAACCAAAAGATAATCAGCAACTTTGGCAAAACATATTGGCAACCTTTAAACGTTTTTCGAGTAACGAAATCCCCGGCGTAAAGGTAAAGGCGGAATTCCTGCATGAAAAACAAATAGCAACTACTGATGAAAAGGGATTCTTTTCCTTTCACTTCTATTTACCTGATAAAAAAAATGAATTACTTACCAAAGAATGGCATACTGTGCACCTCAGCCTACTCGATCAAATTGTGGAAAATCAACCACAAATTTACACAACGGGTGAGGTCAGAATAATTTCCGGAAACCAGTCAAGAATCATTGTTTCGGATATTGATGACACTGTAATGATCTCTCATTCCACCCAAACACTGAGAAAATTGCGGTTGATGCTGTTAAAAAACGCTCTTACCCGTCTGCCATTTCCTGGCGTAGCTCAATTTTACCAATCGCTCACCAATGGAAAAGAAAAACAGGAAAACAATCCCTTTTTTTATGTTTCCAGCAGCGAATGGAATTTGTACGACCTCCTCGAAGATTTTTTCAGTTTTAACAAACTTCCCAAAGGGGTTTTTCTGTTGCGAAAACTAAACAACAGTATCTATAAATTTTGGAAATCAGGAGGAGGAAATCATGACCACAAGTATAAAAAAATAAAGGCGTTGCTAAAATTTTACCCGCAACAAAAATTTATTCTTATTGGCGACAGCGGTCAGCAGGATCCATCCATTTATTCAAAAATTGCATTTGAGTTTCCCGGTCGGATTGAAGCCATTTATATCAGAAGGATCAGGTCGAAAAGTTTTGCCGAAAAACAGGAAAACCTCGACGAAAAGTTACTGGAGGTACAAACGCTTTATACCGAAGTAAAGGACACGATTCAGGCCGCCCGGCACGCTTCAAAAAACGGTTTAATAAATGCGGGGGTACCGTCAGAAATCAAAAACTAAAACATACAAAAAGGGTATTAAAACAAACCAATTTCAAAGCAACTCTTTTGTTTCAAATACCCTTTAATTCGTGCAATTCCGGTTTAATCAATTATCCAGTTCCTGGCTTCAGCAATATCCTCGTGAGAAAAATATTCTACCGTTCCAGAAACAAACGGAGTTGCCAGGTTTGACCACAATTTTTGCCATGCATTTTCGCCGACAACAGCTATTTTATCAATGTCGTCGAAATGCTTTACGTATGTTTTTAGATCTTCCCGGAATGCAGTGGGTGTGATACTTTTTACATTATCCAACTGGACGTAAAATTTTATTTTGCCAAATTTTTCTACCGATTTTTCGATAAGCGGCGTAATTTTGTCGTAATCATTTTTTGTATTGTTGCCATCCACCTTGATGGCAATCAAATCTTTTTGAGTAATATCTAAAACCTGGAACATAAAAATTGATTTTACAGTTCACTAAACTATCTATTCTTTAAGGCTTGCTTCAAGTGTAATTTCAAGAGAAGAAAGCGCCTGTGAAACGGGGCAATTTTCTTTTGCTTTTGCTGCCAGCTCTTTAAAAATATTTTTATCAATATCTGGCACCACCGCCTCCGTTGTCAACTCACTTTTACTTATTTTAAAACCACCGTCCGCTTTCTCAATGGTTACTTTCGCGGTTGTGTCAATCGATTTGGGTTCGTAACCTTCTTCGGTAAGCAAGCCTGAAAATGCCATAGAAAAACAACCGGCATGTGCTGCCGCTATCAGTTCTTCAGGATTTGTACCTTTCCCATCTTCAAATCTTGATGAAAAATTATACGCAACCTCTTTTCCTGACTCATTAAGTTTTACTGTTCCAATGCCTTTTTTTAAATTTCCTTGCCAATTGGCATGAGCTTTATTTGTTTTCATATCTGTATAATTTAAATTAAACTTTCTTATTTATTTCGGGGATAAAATTTATAATGCGGCAATTGCTTTTTCAAGCTTTAGATTCACCAATCTTGCAAAACTTTTAAGGTCATCGTTTTGAACTGCCTGCATCGATGCAATTGGACTGATTGCTGCTACTTCAGTCTTGTCCGGGGACATTTCTTTTACGATGACGTTGCAAGGTAACATCGTGCCAATCTTGTCTTCCATTTCCAATGCATCGTAGGCAAGAGCAGGGTTGCAGGCCCCCAGAATCCTGTATTTATTATAATTTTCAACTCCCAACTTTTCCTTGAACTTTTCGTCAATGTTGATTTCGGTCAGAATACCAAAACCTTCTTTTTTTAATTCATTTTTTGCAGAAGAAACCGCTGTCTCAAAATCTGCATTCAACACCTTTTCTATATAATATTTCATAAGAATATTTTTAAGTGAAAATAACTTTGCTTTTTAAGCTGTTCTCATTTTCTTCTTTAACAGCTGTGCATTAATAGCAACAATTACAGTACTAAAACTCATTAAAACGGCGCCCAAAGCCGGGCTAATCATTATTCCCGCACTGATTAAAACACCTGCAGCCAAAGGAATAGCCACTATGTTATACCCGCTTGCCCAAATGAAATTCTGGATCATCTTTTTGTAAGTCTCCTGTCCAAAAACAATCAACGATGCGATGTCCCCGGGATTACTGTTTACAAGAATAATATCTGCTGTTTCGGCGGCAACATCGGTTCCTGATCCAACGGCAATACCAACATCAGCAGAGGCAAGAGCCGGAGCATCATTAATACCGTCACCTGTCATACATATAAATTCTCCATTTTTCTGTAATTCCTTAATTTTCTCCAATTTTTGGTCGGGCAAAAGTTCTGCGTAAAAATCATCGAGTCCAAGTTTCTCACTTACGCTTTTGGCTACCTTTTTATTGTCACCGGTCATCATTACCAGTTTTAAACCATTGTCTTTTAATGTTTCCACAGCTTCAAACGCCTCATCTCTTATTTCGTCAGCAAGAGCAATAAATCCTAGCGGGTTTTCATTTTTCAAAATAAAAACCACTGTTTCCTGTGCGTCGTTAAAATCTCCTTCCGGAATTTTTATATTATTTTCTTTTAAATATCCGGGGCTTACCACTTTTACCTTTTCTCCTGCAACTTCCCCTTTAATACCCTTACCTGAAATACTTTCGAAGTTTTCAGCTTTATCCCAGTTCAGCTTTTCTTCTCTGGCTTTTCTTAAGATTCCTTCTGCCAGCGGATGTTCCGATTGCGATTCGAGTGACGCCGCCAACTTTATAACTTCTTTGTCTTCTGTCTTTTTTGAAAAATTGCCAAACCTCGT
Organism: Maribellus comscasis; assembly: GCF_009762775.1. Taxonomy (GTDB): domain Bacteria; phylum Bacteroidota; class Bacteroidia; order Bacteroidales; family Prolixibacteraceae; genus Draconibacterium; species Draconibacterium comscasis. The sequence goes on from NZ_CP046401.1 coordinate 1,117,176, forward strand.
AACTCCAAAATTTCCCTTTGTTAATGTTCCCGTTTTATCAAAGACCACCACTGAAATTTTTCTTGCATTTTCAAAAGCCGTCCGGTTTCTGATTAACAAGCCTCGCTTTGCCGAAACAGAAGTAGAAATAGCAACTACAAGTGGTACTGCCAAACCCAAAGCATGTGGACAAGTTATTACCATTACACTGGCCATTCTTTCCAGTGCGAAAACAAATGGTTTTCCAATAAGGAGCCAGGTAGTTAATGTTCCAAAACCAATAACAAGCGCGGCAATGGTTAACCAAAATGCAACTTTATCAGCCAGATATTGAGACTTTGACTTTTTATTCTGTGCCTCCCTCACCATTTTAATTACTTTATTTAAATACGCATCCTCTCCTACTCCTTTTACTTTTACTTTTACAGAGCTTTTTCCGTTGATAGTTCCACCAATAACTTTATCGCCTCTATTTTTCTTTACAGGTTTTGATTCGCCCGTTACCATCGATTCATTGATATTACTTTCACCTTCTTCAATGATACCATCCACCGGAATCTTTTCCCCCGGGCGTACCAAAACCAAATCTCCCGATTTCAACCTGCTCACTTTTATATCTTCTGAATCGCCATTTTTTAAAAGGTGAGCCTCAGAAGGCATCAACTCAACCAGGCTCTTCAATGCTCCCGAAGCGTTTACTACCGATTTCATCTCGATCCAATGACCCACCAACATGATATCAATTAATGATGCAAGCTCCCAGAAAAAAGAATCGCCTTCAACACCAAAAGTTGTTGCGGTACTGTATCCAAATGCTACGGAAATGGCTATTGCAATCAACGTCATCATTCCAGGCTGTCTTTTTTTGAATTCTTCTGCCAGTCCGGTAATAAATGGCCAGCCACCGTAGAAATAGATAAACGCTGACAGTATAAAAAGCAGGTATTTTGAAAAACCAAATTCGAAATTGTAGTTCAACAGGTTTTGAATAAACGGAGACAGGACAAGAATGGGAAGTGTTAGGCCCAACGAAATCCAAAACCGTTTTCTAAAATCTTTTATCATTTGCAGGTGATGTTCTGTGTGGTCGTGGTGCTTGTGTCCGTGATTTTTATGAGATTCATGCTCATGATGCTGTGAAGTATTGTTGTCGTGCTGTTTATGCTCACCACTTCGCTTTTTAGTTGAGTAATCTGGCTCACTATTTTGATGATTATGATTGTGCATCCTTTTTATAAAATTATGCCTGAATAATTGTATTGAGTCCGTCAGGCAGTTGTTTACGTGTTTTCCCGGGTTTTAACTAAATATTATTTAGAAATTCATCCTCATTAATACTACTGTTGCTCAAATCTTCCGGGTTTAAGAAGATGAAAATCCTGTGCCGTTTTTTTCCTGCATTTAGAAAAACGGCTGATAATGGTGAATAGAGAGCTTTATAAAATTGTTTGGCTGACAATTGATGTTGAATGTTTCCACAAATGAGAATTTAATCCACATTCAAACCGACAAAAAACAAATAAAATGGTTTCGTTCTATAAAAAACTAAATCTCAATATCATACTGATTTATTTTATTATACAATGTTTTCCGGTCGATATTAAGGATTTTAGCAGCTTTTGATTTGTTATAATTTGATTCAATCAACGCATTGGTTATCACCTCTTTTTCAGTTATAAGTGTGGCTTCTTTTAACTCTTTCACATCGCGGTGACCACTAAAATTGTTTTGCCTCCCTCCCGTTTGAAGATTATTAAACCTGATCTCATCGGGTAAGACATCAGCCTGAATAACATCGCTTTTTGACAGCAACACTGCCCTGTTTACGACATTTTGAAGCTCGCGAATGTTACCGTGCCAGTTGTATTTAAACATCAGCTTTTTTGCGTCCTCGTCGATTCCTTCTACCGATTTTTCGAAAGCTCTGTTTGCCTGCTCAATAAAAAAAGAAGCAAATTCCAACATATCTTCACCGCGTTCGCGCAAGGGTGGAAGATGTATTTTAAATCCGTTCAATCGATGATACAAATCCTCTCTGAATTCATTGGTCTCAACCAGTTTTAACAAATCATCATTTGATGCGGTAATCACTCTCACATCAACTTTAATTACCTTGTTGTCACCTACTTTATTTATAAATCTTTCCTGTAAAGCACGCAGTAACTTAACCTGATTCTCATAGGAAAGATTCCCAACCTCATCAAGAAAAAGTGTACCACCTTTTGCCTGCTCAAAATAACCAACTTTGTTATTAATCGCTCCGGTAAATGCTCCTTTTATATGTCCGAAAAGTTCACTGTTTGCAAGGTCTTTTGGAATAGCTCCGCAATCAACCGCCACAAAAGGCTTTTTACTGCGCTTGCTTGCATAATGAATTGCTTTGGCAACATATTCTTTTCCTGAGCCCGTCTCACCTTCAATCAAAACAGTCAGGTCGGTTGGAGCAACAACTTTTACATGTTGCATTACTCCCTGAATGGCTTTGCTCTTTCCGGTAATAAATTTCTCTCTGAATGAATTGGAGGTTTCTCTTTCATCTGTAGATTCCAGAGCCTTGTTTATAATCCGCAAAAGCTCTTCCGGCTGAACCGGCTTCGTTATATAATCATAAGCTCCCGATTTTATTAACTTTACAGCCATACGCACCTCGGCATAAGCTGTCATAATAATAACCGGAAGTAGTGGCTTTTTTGATTTTAGTTCCTGTAAAATTTTAAACCCGTCGGTGGCGGGAAGACGATAGTCACATAAAACAATATCAAAATTATTTTTTTCAATCAGCTTGATACCGTTTCTTCCCGTATAAGTACCCTTTGCCTCAAAATTATTTTGTTTAAGGTGGTTTACTATTAAGTCGCACATAAATGTATCATCGTCTATTACAAGTACTTTTTTCATATTTATCGGTATTTATCCAAATAGCTATAGAAATTTACGGATTTATCAAAAAAATAAGCATATGTTATCTAACAAAAATTTAATACCCCAACTTTCACTGCTCCAACATCGCACAGTTACAGAAATAAAAACGTCATTATTCGTCAATATGTTTAGCAAAAAAATGCTTCAGGAAATTCACGTATCCGTTTAATTTGACTAAAACTATCTAACAATCAGACAGGCAATCATTTTGTGAAGTGGAAAATAAACAGGTTGGGATTAGCGTTCAGCGGGTTGTCTCATCATTCTTGCTTCTTGTTTGAAACCTTACAATTTATATCTCCTGACAGGCGATTCCAAACGAACAAATGCATATACGTGCATTTTTTACTTTGACTCTTTGAATGTTTAAAAGTCAAATATTTAACAATAATCCAACAGACTCCTTTTTATTACAAAACAGAGATCAAACGGTTTGCCAACGGGTAGTTGACTGGTAGTTTTTCAGATACTCTTCAACCTCCGTTTCATTCTCTACCGTTGTGCTTTTTAGCACCTCTTCACACTCATGATAAAAGTCAGTTTTTTCTTTATTAGAGAAAATTTTCTTTAATAGGCAGTTTACAACTTTAATAATTTTAATTTCTCTTTTCATGATTTCCTTGTTTTTTTAATTTACTTTTCAGAATCATTCAGCCGCCTCAGCAAAACGGCAGCATAAGAACTCATCGATGTACTCTGAACAATTATATCATCGGGCAAATGTAAAATAGCCGATGTAAAATTCCAGATAGCTTTGATGCCGCAGTTCACCAGATCTTCTGCCACATCCTGGGCAACGCTGTTGGGTGTGGTAAGTATTCCAATCTTCACATCCAAACGGTTTGAAAGACTAAATAACTTATTGTATTCCAGTATATGAATCCTCCCAACATGTGTCCCAATCTTCTTCTCGTCAACATCAAAAGCCGCAATAATTTTTAGTCCTAATGACTGGTGTTCCTGATAAGCCATTAAGGCGGATCCTAAATTACCAGCCCCGACAATAAAAGCTTCATTTGTGCGGTTAAACCCAAGATAATCCTCAAGTGCATGAATTAATTCGTAGGTATTATAACCAACCCTTGGCTTTCCTTTTATGCCGGTGACAGCCAAATCTTTTACCACCTGAGTAGGATCACATTTTAAATCTTTTCCAATCATTGGAGCTGAAATGTTAATGATTCCCTGCTCTTTGACTTTATCCAGGTAATACAAATAACCGGGCAACCTTTTTAATGTCGGTTCCGGTACTTTCCGGTTCATTTTGTATTTTCCTGTTTCGTTCATCTATTACAACTTCGATTTACATTTTTCACTATCAAATATAAACATAAACATATAAAGAAATAATTCTTTATTTTGATTTCATTGTTTTGTTAACTGAAATTTAAGATACACAAACAAAAAAAAATTAAAAATTCGAGTTTGCAAAGTTCACATTACAAAACATTGTCGATAATGTAATTGTCGTTAAACTAAAAATTATAAATAGTGTAAAATGCTGTTTTTACCAGAATGAAGTAGATTTGTTCCCAAAATACTTCCTGACCCAAAATAAATTTAATTATTAATTGCTACGAAAAAAAGAAAACCCTTAATTTTAGGGAACCAATTGTTACTATCGATTATAAAAACAATTCAAACAAGCATGTGTTTCTTTTGAAAATTAAATAAACAAAAACAGATATGACAAAAATGCATAAATCGGATATGGAAGATAAAAAGCAAAGTGTTCAAAAACGAATTGAATCAAAATTACTGGAACAGCGAAAAGTATTTCTGTGGGGACAGGTTGATGACGACTCAGCGGAAGATATTGTAAGCAAACTTCTATATCTTGAAGCAGACAAGCCCGGAGAAAAGATTACCTTTTTTATTAACAGCCCGGGCGGAGTTGTTACCTCCGGACTATCAATTCTTGATACAATGAAAATAATCTCATCGCCTGTTTCAACTGTTTGTATGGGACTGGCTGCTTCAATGGGATCCATTTTGTTGTCAGCAGGAGAAAAAAAACAACGATTTATTTATCCTCTCGGGAAAGTGCTGATTCATCAACCCAGTATAGGAATGCTACAGGGAACAGCCAGCGATCTTGAAATTCACGCCAAACAAATCATTAAAACAAAAAAGCTTTTGGCTGAAATATTAGCAAAAAACAGTAATCATAACGTGGAGCAAATCTTAAAAGATTTTGAAAGAGATTACTGGATGGATTCAAATGAATCAATCGACTATGGTATTGTTGACGGAGTCTACAAAATGGAATAACACATTTTATGCTTAACGAAATTAAAAGGCTCGCAATTGAGCCTTTTTTTTAAAATTAAGTTAACTATTTCAGACACAATACGTATCCGTTTTAACCGTTAATTAATTATACCTAAAACCACAACAATGAAAAAAAAATTAAAAGGTTGGATAATTCGGACACTTTTTATCACAATAGCCGGACTTTTTATCATCTATTCCGGATTAAGAATCTGGATTTGGAGTGATGCCAACCAGTTTGCAAAAAAAGCTTCGGAAAAATTTAATACGGATAAAACAGCGGCCCTCTTATCATATATCGATTCCAACGAAATCACAATTAAAGAAAAGAATAAAGCCGTTTGGGCACTTGGTGTTTTGAATGAAAAAGAAGCTTTACCTCAGCTCGAAATGCTGTACACAGGTGACACATGCGATCACGATGATGCCATTTGTCAATACGAATTATATAAGGCCATTCATAAAATTAAAGGAAATTTCCGCGGTTCGTGGCAAGCAAAAAATTAAATATCTATTTCCCTCTGAAAAGATGGACAAATCCATGCGCTTTTCGTGTTTTTCCATCGCGTCCCCGACCTTCAACAACATAATAATACACTCCGGGGCTGGCAAACCTGCCCCCGATTCGCCCGTCCCAAACTGATTCCGCGTAGGTTTCTTCAAAACCTCTGATATCTGATTTATCCCAAAAATGGATTCGTTTTCCCCAACGGTTAAAAATTGAGATTTTTATACTTTTCATCGACCAGAATTTGACGATAAACTCATCATTGGTACCATCTCCGTTTGGAGTAAAAACATTTGGAACCTGAACAAAAGATGAATCAACAAAAATATAGTCCTCCATCATCGTGGTGTCAACGCATGTTAAGGTATCATTTGCGAAATTTTTTGCAACAAGTTTAACCATGTATGTTCCGGTGTTTTCATAAGTATAAACCGGATTCTCGTCATACGCTACAAGCAGGATACTGTCGATCTCGCTTTGCCCGCTCTCTGCTTCTTCCTTGATTTCATTTAAATCGCGATAAAAAAACCACTCATAACCAGTTGGGTCGGCATTTTCAGAAGTATTTGTAAATGTGACTTCAAGCGGCGCTTCTCCGGTCATTTCTTCTGTCCAATCGGCATCTACCTCAAAACTCGCTTTTGCTGCAATAGGCTCATATAGTACATTAATGTTCACTTCACATCCAAAACGATCGTAAACACGAAGTGTGTAATCAATATTTGAAGTTGGCGGATCAAACAATTCAGGATTGAGAACAGTGGAGAGAACGACATCGCCTTCTTTCCATTGGACCTTCATATCTCTGGAAAGACTAACTTCCGCATTCGTAGACAAATCGCGATACCTTATTTCAGAAGAAGTAAAGCTGCCATCTAGCGCAAATGATTCACAACTCGGATACAAAACCGTTCCTTCGGCTTGAATCCAGGTATTAAAAACCCATGCTCTGTAAACATTTGATGTCTCTCCCTGCGAAACGGTTACACGGTAACATCCATCTGTAAGTCCTGTAATTGAAGAGGTTCCGGTCTCCAAACTTTCAGAAAAATAAAAATCAAACGAAGCAGTTTCACTGTTGTAAACTTCCCATAAAAATGTTTTGGTTCCCGTAAGTTCCGTGCTTGCACTTAGCTGACCTGCCTGTGTAGACTCGTTTTCAACACAAAAAATAAAAATACTATCTGTTTCAGAAAATGACGGATAGTTGGTTTCTCCTCCGCCGGCAGCTCCCGGAGCCGATATTTGCGCCATTAAAGATTGGGCACCTAAAAAGAACAATAAAAAAAATATTATAGGTAAACTACTTTGTCTCTTCATAAAAACAGAAAACTTTAAGCTACAATATTAACGTATAATTTTTATTTAATTGTCCGGCAGCTACGAAAAATCATCTGTTGAAACTACAAATTCCGCAAATTTTAATATTGTTGATAAAAGCCAATCATTTTTTTAAAGGAAAACACTGAACATCTTTTACTTTTGTTTTTTGAATAAGAAAACTGGTTTCATTGTGTTCGAATACTTAAAAGATTTAAATAAAGCGCAGCAAAATGCTGTTTTAAGTTCAGAAGGTCCGGCTTTGGTAATTGCAGGTGCTGGTTCAGGGAAAACACGGGTACTTACCTACCGAATCGCTCATTTGCTAAAACAGGGAGCTCGTCCGTCGACCATTTTGTCACTGACTTTTACAAACAAAGCAGCGCGGGAAATGAAAGAACGGATTGCGAAAGTGGTAGGAGAAAAAGCTGCACGTTATCTCTGGATGGGAACCTTTCACTCCATTTTTGCGCGCATCTTACGCATGGAACATGAGACAATTGGCTTTCCTTCGAACTTTACCATCTACGACAGTGCAGACAGCAAAAGTCTGATAAAAACTATCATAAAAAATTTTCAGCTTGATGATAAAGTATATAAACCGGGTGTGGTTTCCAGTCGTATTTCCATGGCTAAAAACAACCTGATTACACCCAATGTTTATGCACAACAAACCGAAATCAGGCTGGCTGACAAAAATATGAGAATGCCGGCAATTGCCGAGATTTATAAAGAATATGTAAAACGTTGCTTTTTATCCGGAGCAATGGATTTTGATGACCTGCTTTTAAAAACGAACCTGCTTTTTCGTGATAAACCGGAGGTTTTGGAAAAATACCAGAAACGATTCGACTACGTCCTTGTTGATGAGTACCAGGACACCAATTATGCTCAATATCTTATTATAAAAAAACTGGCCGCCGCACACAACAACATATGCGTAGTTGGCGACGATGCACAAAGTATTTACTCATTCCGTGGTGCCCGGATAGAAAATATTCTGAACTTTAAAACTGATTACCCAACACACAAAATATTTAAACTCGAACAAAACTATCGTTCTACCCAAACCATTGTTAATGCTGCAAACAGTATCATCGCAAAAAATAAAAAACAAATTCCCAAAACTGTTTTTTCTGAAAAAAAGGAAGGAAAACCGATTAAAGTTCTTTCGGCTTTAACCGATAACGAAGAAGGCTTTTTGGTTGCCCAGGAAATTGCAAAAACACAGTTAAACGATCACTATAAAAACTCCGATTATGCCATTCTTTACAGAACAAACGCTCAATCGAGGATTTTTGAAGAGGCTTTACGAAAAAGGAATATTCCGTATAAAATTTATGGCGGGTTAAGTTTTTACCAACGGAAAGAGATTAAAGACCTGCTTGCCTATTTTAGGTTAACGATAAACCCGGCTGACAACGAAGCGTTAAAAAGAATCATCAATTTCCCGGCTCGTGGTATTGGAGGAACAACACTTGCCAAACTTGAGACAGCTGCAATAAATAACGAAATTTCAATCTGGAAAATAATCACCGGCCTTAGCCAAAGTAACCCGGCCAATCTGAATAAAGGAACCACTTCAAAAGTTTTGAACTTTGCAAAGCTCATTTTAAAATTCACCGAGCTGGCACAAAATACAGATGCTTTTGAGGCAGCAAAAACAATTGCAGAGGAAACCGGAATTTTAAAAGATTTATACAACGACAAATCCCCCGAGGGATTAAGCAGACATGAAAATATTCAGGAACTGCTTAACGGGATTCAGGAATTCAGCATCAGCGCAAAAGAAGAAGGCCGGCCTGAGAAACTGGAGAATTACCTGGAAGATGTGGCGCTACTCACCGATCAGGATACAGAAAAAGACGAAGACCGGGATAAAGTAACCTTAATGACCGTTCATTCCGCCAAAGGACTTGAGTTTAAAAATGTTTTTGTGGTTGGTTTGGAAGAAAACCTGTTTCCTTCTGGGCAGGCCGATGAAAAAAACAAACCGGAAGCGCTGGAGGAAGAGCGGCGACTTTTTTATGTTGCACTTACCCGCGCGGAAGAAAATGTTTGGTTTTCGTTTGCCAACCAACGATATCGCTGGGGGAAGCTGGATTTCTGCACCGCAAGTCGTTTTCTGGAAGAAATGGATGAAAAATATATGGATGGATTTGACTTTAACAAGATGCCTAAGCAGCGAAAACAACCGGAAAATCAATTCCAGCAGGAAACTTCAGGTCCCTCTTTCAGGCGACAAACACAACATACTTCATTCAAAAGAGGAGATACGCAAAACATTTTTGACAAAAAACTCGTTAATCTGAGAGAAGCTGGTAAAACGCAGTCTAATTTCGAAGGAGATGATCCTTCAAAAATTTTTGCCGGAATGCAGGTGGAACATCAACGTTTTGGAATTGGCAAGGTTTTAAAGGTTGAAGGTGTCATTCCCAATTTAAAAGCCACCGTCTTTTTTCAGACTGCCGGTCATAAACAACTGCTGTTGAAGTTTGCCAAGCTGAAAATAGTAAGTTGAACAGGTGTTAAAAAGAAAGAATAAAATTGCGTATTGAAAGGAAATCATTAGTTTTGCACAGTCAACCCCGATAACTTTCATAAGATTACCTGAAAATAAATTATTTATACCATAAAATTCATTCAATGGATTACAATTCAAAAAGAAAGAAACTTCCTTTACCAGAATATGGAAGAAACATACAAAACATGGTCGATCACGTTTTAACAATTGAAGACAGGGAAGCCAGAAACCGTGCAGCAAAAACGGTTATCGACGTTATGGGAAATTTATATCCTTATCTTAGAGACGTTGCTGAATTCAACCATAAATTGTGGGACCATCTTGCGATAATGACTGATTTTAAACTTGATATTGATTATCCTTATGAACCGCCTTCTCCTGATATTCTGACAGAAAAACCAAACAAAGTTCCATATAACCAACACAGCATTAAATACAAACACTATGGTTTGGTTATGGAAAAAATGATACAAAAAATTGCCGACTTTGAGGGTGAAGAAAAAGAAGTACTTACCAAACAACTGGCAAATCACATGAAAAAGTCGTTTCTGGTATGGAACAAAGATGCTGTTGAAGACGACAAAATCCTCATGGACCTGAAAGAACTTTCGGAAGAAAAACTGGAACTAAAAGAAGACATGCAGCTTTCTGATATAAAATCGCTTATAGGAAAACCAAAAAAGAAAAAAACCACTGGTAAAAAAAGACATTAACAACTTGCGGAATGTCAACTTTTCAAATTGAAGGCGGCTACAAGCTTAATGGAACAATAGAACCACAGGGGGCAAAAAACGAAGCGCTACAGGTAATTTGTGCCACACTCCTTACAAATCAGGATGTCTATATCGAAAACATCCCGGAAATAAGAGATGTTTTAAAGCTGATTGAAATTCTGGGGAAATTGGGTGTTCAGACCGAAAGAATAGAAAAAGGCAAATACCTTTTTAATGCGTCTGAAATAAATATCGATTTTTTAAAAACCAAAGAATATGCGGAATTGGCCGCCAGTTTGAGGGGGTCAATTATGATAATCGGTCCATTGCTTGCGCGCTTTGGCAGAGGATTTATTCCTCAACCGGGAGGAGACAAAATCGGCCGCAGAAGAGTTGACACACATTTTATCGGCTTTCAAAAGTTAGGTGCAAAATTCGAATTCGATGCTGATAACCACTGGTTTTCCATTTCTGCAGAGAAAATGAAAGGCACATACATGTTACTCGATGAAGCGTCGGTAACAGGAACAGCCAATATTTTAATGGCTGCGGTTTTGGCAGATGGAACCACTACAATTTATAATGCAGCATGCGAGCCTTATCTTCAACAGCTATCAAAAATGCTGGTTGCTATGGGGGCAAAAATAACAGGCATTGGCTCCAACCTGCTTGTCATTGAAGGAACGAGCGGGTTGAAAGGATGCTCCCACCGCATTTTACCGGACATGATTGAAGTGGGAAGTTTTATTGGATTGGCAGCTATGACAGCATCCAATATCACAATTAAAAATGTAGGATTGGAGCATCTGGGAATTATTCCCGCTTCGTTCCGCAGGCTTGGAATAAATGTAGAACAGAAAAAGGATAACCTCGTTGTAAAAGATACCGAACATTACGAGATAGACTCTTATATTGATGGATCAATCATGACCATCGCCGATGCTCCCTGGCCGGGATTGACTCCCGACCTTTTAAGCGTGTTTCTTGTTGTTGCTACACAAGCAAAAGGCAGTGTTCTTATCCATCAGAAAATGTTTGAAAGCCGCTTATTTTTTGTGGATAAGTTGATCGACATGGGAGCTCAGATTATTCTGTGCGATCCCCACCGCGCTACCGTTATTGGTCTGGACAGAAAACACTGTCTGCGGGCTACCAACATGACTTCACCCGACATTCGTGCAGGGATTGCTTTACTTATTGCGGCTCTGTCTGCCAAAGGGAAAAGTACCATTCACAATATCGAGCAAATCGACCGGGGATACGAAAACATTGATGCTCGTTTAAATTCTTTGGGAGCTAAAATCACCAGACTTTAAGTATCGAAATATTTATATGTATTCATTATTTATAAACTTTCAAAGTATAATTTTCGTTACATATTAAATCGAAATTTATATTTTTGAAAAAATTTGAACACAAAAGAAGTTTATTATGAAGAAATTGGTGTTATTCATTTTTGCTGTTGTTTTGGGAACAGGTATATCTTTGGCGCAAGAACCCAAAATTGGTATTAATATTGGGAATAAAGCACCTGAATTAATAGGAAAATCAGTGGACGGTTCAACAATGAAACTTTCAGAAACACAAGGAAAACTTGTTCTGCTCGACTTTTGGGCGGCCTGGTGTGGTCCATGCCGGAGAGAAAACCCGACAGTTGTTAGTGCCTATCAGAAATTTAAAGATAAAAAATTTGAAAACGGGGATGGATTTACTGTGTTTAGCGTTTCGCTCGACAGAACAGAAGCTGCATGGAAAAAAGCGATTGCCGACGACAAATTGGTATGGCCTTATCACATAAGTGATTTGCAATACTGGCAGTCAAAACATGCCGCTGTCTATGGAGTAAGAAGTATCCCAACAAATTTTCTGATTAACGAAGATGGGGTTATTGTAGCCCGAAACCTTCGTGGACCGGCGCTGGAGTCAGCACTTGAAAAATATGTAAAATAAAAAGACATTTTAACACACCTCCATTTTAAAAATATTTCAAATCATTCAAATTGGCACTCTTTGATTAAAAGGAGTGTCAATTTGTCTTTTATATTTGCATGGCAAATTTTTTGATTAATAAGGTAGCAAATTAAAAATCAGCAAAATGGCAAAAGAAGTCAAAAAAGAACAAGAGATGAATGCTCCGGAAGAGGTGCAGGACAAAAATACAACAGAAACAACAAAAACGACAGAAGAAGAGAAGAACGAAAAAGCAGAGGCGAAGGAAAGCAAAAAGAAAAAATCGAAAAAGGATAAAAAAGATGCTCAAATTGAAGAGTTAGCGGCAAAACTTGATGAGATTTCAGACAAACACCTGCGCCTTCAGGCTGAGTTTGATAACTTCCGACGTCGAACGATAAAAGAAAAAGCAGACCTTATAAAGTCAGGAGGAGAATCTGTTTTGGTAAATATCCTGCCGGTGGTCGATGACTTTGAAAGGGCTCTTGATTCGCTCAAAAATATCGCCGACGACGATGCAGGCAAGCAGGGAACTTTAATCATATACAACAAGTTTAAAGAATTCCTGAAACAAAATAACATAAAAGAAATTGAAGCCCATCACCAGGTATTTGATGTCGATTTGCATGAAGCTATCACAAAAATTCCTGCTCCCGAAGAAAAACTAAAAGGGAAAATAGTTGATGTGGTTCAAAAAGGTTATTTATTGAATGACAAGGTAATCCGGTTTGCCAAGGTAGTAATCGGAGAATAATAATTACACAAGAAAAATGGCGAAAAGAGATTATTACGAAGTATTAGAGGTTGGGAAGAATGCTGCACCGGAGGAAATAAAAAAGGCCTATCGGAAAAAGGCAATTCAGTATCACCCTGATAAGAATCCGGGAAATACCGAAGCGGAAGAAAAATTTAAAGAGGCTGCCGAGGCCTATGAAGTATTAAGCAATCCTGAAAAAAAGCAACGATACGACCAGTTTGGACACGCTGGAATGAGCGGTTCTGCCGGAGGTGGATTTGGTGGTGGATTTTCCGATATTGAAGACATCTTTTCGGCGTTTGGTGATATTTTTGGTGGTCACTTCGGTGGTTTTGGCGGTTTTGGAGGAAGCAGCCGGAGCCGCGGAGGCAGAAGAGTAAGCCGGGGCTCTGACCTGAGGGTAAAAGTAAAACTCAACCTTAGTGAAGTTGTAAATGGTGTCGATAAAAAAATAAAAGTAAAAAAATATATCGCCTGTGAACACTGTAATGGCACAGGTGCGAAAGATGGTTCATCCTACTCAACTTGTGGTACTTGTCGAGGAACAGGTCAGGTAACCAGGATAACCAATACTTTACTTGGCCAGATGCAAACAACTTCCACGTGTCCTACATGTCAGGGTGATGGGAAAATGATAACAGACCAGTGTAACCATTGTGCCGGAGAAGGAGTGATTCGCGACGAAGAAGTAATCAATATTAAAATTCCGGCCGGAGTTGGTGAAGGCATGCAACTTAATGTTACCGGAAAAGGAAACGCAGGAAGACGAGGGGGCATAAATGGCGACCTTCTGGTTGTAATTACAGAAGAAGAACATCCGGAACTGGTTCGTGACGGAAACAATCTGATTTACAACTTATTTGTTTCATTCCCTGAAATAACACTGGGTACAACGGCTGAAATTCCGACTGTTGAAGGGAAAGTAAAGGTAAAAATTGAGGCCGGCACCCAACCTGAAAAGATATTACGGTTAAGGGGCAAAGGAATTCCTGAGGTAAATGGTTACGGAAAAGGAGATCTTCTTGTCCGGGTTCATGTTTGGATCCCTAAAAAATTAAATGCCGAAGAAAAAAGAATGCTTGAAAAGCTTCAAAATTCTCCTGGCTTTCAGGGAGGGCCTTCCTCCTCGGAAAAAACTTTTTTTGAAAAAATGAGGGATATCTTTGAATGAAACACCTCAAAACGAGGTAAATATTTTTCGAGACTTTATCAGATTGTTGCTTTTAATTCATTATTTTTAAAGTATTAACAATCCAATAAACTACTGACGATGAAAAAAATATTTATCTCGTTATTTTTTGTGGTAATTACATTTTGTGGCTTTTCACAAAACACCTCAAAACAAATTTTAGGAAAATGGAGTTATTCCGTTGATGCCGGAGGAACAATATTGACAGGTGTTTTTCATTTTTATGAAAAAGATGGCCAGTTGGCGGGGGAAATATTGTCGGATGACGGATATAAAATTCCATTCACGAAACTGGAACAAAAAGAGGCAAACCAATTTTATTTTGAAGCCAAAACCGATTATGATTTGTATAAAATCACGTTAAATTTTGAAAGAGAAAAATTCTCAGGCTCATCATACGAGGGAGACGCCCCAATTACAGGAAAAAGGAAAGAATAGTGCAACTTTCATGTAATATTTAAACATCTGTATTTTTTATTCAAAATCTTCATATTTCTTGCGGATATACTACCGCAACAACATTTCATTACATTTATTAGTGTTAAAACTTTTCTGTGAATAACTTTAATATACAATATCAATTTCTCGAAAAAGAGTTGCAGGAAGAGATTCTCAACGTAGGTATTCAAAAAACTTTCCAGCCCAACGAAGTTCTCATTCGTGAAGGCCAGTTCATCACAAGTTTCCCGCTGGTTTTAAAAGGATTAATCAGAATAACCAGAAACAACGACGACGGAAACGAGTTGCTGTTATATTATCTAAAAGATAATGAAGTTTGTGCCATGTCGCTGACCTGTTGTATGGCAAATTCAACCAGCAACGTACAAGCGATTACAGAAGAGGAAACTGAAGTTATTATGCTTCCCGTTTCGTTGTTGGATAGTTGGATGTGTAAATACCCGTCATGGAAACAGTTTGTTATGCAAACCTTTCAAAACCGCTTCAGGGCAATGATTGACACGGTTGATACACTTGCTTTTTTGAAACTGGATGAAAGATTGGTTAAATTTTTTGTAGACCGGAACGAAAAATCGGGTTTAAAAACATTTAACGGAACACATCAGGATTTGGCACTTCAGCTAAATACTTCACGGGAAGTTATTTCCAGGTTGTTGAAAAAACTGGAAAAAGAAGGAAAAATTCAACTTTCAAGAAATTTTATTGATTTTTCCGGACTTTTGTGACTTTTATTACAGTCCACTTTTTGAAGTCTTATTTTATTTGCAGCAGACAATTCAGAGTTAATAGTTCATAACTATTACTTCAAAATTTTTTGGGTTATAAAATCGGTTAGTAGTTGAAGGTTGTTAAGCCAGATTCAGTGGAATCTGGCTTTTTCGTTTAACTATTTTCATCAATGCTTCACCGGGCTGCCTGAGTCTCCATCTAAAATCATTATAAATTAGTTAATGTTAATTTCATTTTAAAAACTTAACCCCGTTTTAACTTCGGGATTTTCAATAATTTGATGATATTTGTCACAATTCAGTTACAGAGTAAGACAACCTATTAAATAATTAGCCAAATGTTTAAAATACAAACGTTAAATAAAATAGATCCGGAAGGACTAAAACTTTTCCCTCTTAGTAATTACGAAATAGCAAGTGAAATACCGAATGCTGACGCCGTTATTTTAAGAAGTTTCAAAATGCACGATATGGAACTGCCGTCATCTTTAAAAGCAATAGCGCGGGCAGGTGCGGGTGTAAATAATATTCCAATCGAAAAGTGTACAGAAAAAGGAGTTGTTGTTTTTAATACTCCCGGGGCAAATGCAAACGGTGTAAAAGAACTGGTGATTGCTGGTATGCTACTCGCCTCACGCGATATTGTTGAGTCGGTTACCTGGGCAAAAACACTAATTGGCAAAGGCGATGAAGTGCCTGCATTAATAGAACAGGGTAAAAAGAATTTTGCAGGACAGGAAATAAAAGGAAAAACCCTGGCAGTAATTGGCTTGGGAGCCATTGGCGTGTTGGTTGCAAATGCTGCATCTGCACTTCGTATGAATGTAGTGGGTTATGATCCATACATGTCAGTAAAACATGCGTTAAAATTAAGCCGCGAAGTTACCTGGATGGAAGGAGTTCAACCTTTGCTGGCACAAGCCGATTATGTAACCATCAATATTCCATTAACTCCGGAAACCAAAGGCTACATCAACAAAGAAAAATTCCGGATGATGAAGGACGGAGTCCGTATCTTAAACTTCGCCCGTGGAGGCCTGGTTGATACAGAAAGTCTGAGAGAAGCCATTGCATCAGGGAAAGTAGCGCGTTATATCACCGATTTTCCTGACGAAGAAATGCTAAAAATGGACAATGTTATTTCAATTCCTCACCTTGGAGCTTCAACAAAAGAATCTGAAACAAATTGTGCAATTATGGCGGTGGAACAGGTTCAGGATTTTCTTGAAAACGGAAACATTAAAAATTCAGTTAATTTCCCCGAGGCAGCAATGGAGCGCAACGGTGGAAGCAGAATTTTAATCGCCAACAAGAATATTCCCAATATGGTCAGCCAAATCTCAAGTGTTTTAGCTGCTGAAGGTATCAACATTGATAACATGTTAAACAAAAAAAGAGACGACATTGCATATAACATCATCGATGTTGCGCAGAAAGATATTGATGAATCAGTAAAAACCAAACTCAAAAGTATTGAAGGAGTTTTTATGGTTCGAATTATTCAAGATTAAAAAATTCTGAAATTGAAAGAGGGATTCAAGAGAGTTCCTCTTTTTTTTTAAATTTGCACTTTCCTGAACTTCCGTAAAATTTAGAACTAAAATTACAAACATGACAAAAAGTATCAAGACAAAAGCAGCCGACAATATTCGCATCTTAGCTGCAGCAATGGTAGAAAAGGCTAAATCAGGACATCCTGGGGGAGCTATGGGTGGAGCCGATTTTATCAACATTTTATATTCTGAATTTTTAAATTACGATCCTTCAGATATGACGTGGGCTAACCGCGATCGATTTTTCCTTGATCCAGGTCATATGTCACCCATGTTATATGCAGCTTTATCTTTGGCAGGATTTTACAGCATGGAAGACCTGGAAAACTTTCGCCAGTGGGAAAGTGTAACACCTGGTCACCCCGAAGTAGACGTAGAAAGAGGAGTGGAAAACACATCAGGCCCGTTGGGTCAGGGACATACGATGGCAGTGGGTGCTGCAATTACAGAACGGTTTCTGGTTGAACGTTTTGGTGAATGGATGAGCCATAAAACCTACGCTTATATTTCTGACGGTGGAGTCCAGGAAGAGGTTTCGCAGGGTGCAGGACGAATAGCAGGACATTTAGGACTAAACAACCTCATTATGTTCTACGATTCAAACGACATCCAGCTTTCTACTGAAACAAGTGTCGTTTCACTTGAGGACACAGCAAAAAAATATGAAGCATGGGGCTGGAGCGTTTCTATTATTGATGGAAATAATGAAGGTCAAATCAGAGAAGCGCTTACAAAAGCAAATGCTGAAACAGAAAAACCTTCGCTGATTATCGGGAAAACCATTATGGGAAAAGGTGCGCTGACCGACTCTGGCAGTAGTTATGAAAAACAGGTGGAAACGCATGGGATGCCATTATCAAATGCTGGCGCTTCCTTTGAAAAAACAATCAACAATTTAGGTGGAGATCCTGAAAATCCTTTTGCAATTTTTGATGAAGTAAAAGAATTCTACGAAAATAGAAAAGCTGAATTAAAAGATGCTGCTACTGCCCAAAAAGCAAAACAGGCTGAATGGGAGAAAGCCAATCCGGAACTGGCAGAAAAGTTAAAAGGTTTCTTTTCCGGGGAAGCTTCAAAATTCGACTTCGCTGCAATTGAACAAAAAGCAAATACAGCAACACGCGGAGCTTCCGGAACAGCACTGGCTTCTTTTGCAGGTAAAATAGAAAATATGATCGTGGCTTCAGCCGACCTTTCCAACTCTGACAAAACAGACGGATTTCTGAAAAAAACCACGCCGTTTAAAAAAGGTGATTTTAGTGGTTCTTTTCTGCAAGTAGGAGTAAGCGAATTAACCATGGCATGTATTGCAAACGGAATGGCTTTGCACGGTGGTGTAATTCCGGTTTGTGGAACATTCTTTGTCTTCTCTGATTACATGAAGCCAGCAGTTCGATTGGCAGCACTGATGGAATTGCCTGTAAAATATGTTTGGACTCATGACGCATTCCGCGTGGGTGAAGACGGGCCAACGCACCAGCCAGTTGAACAGGAAGCGCAGATTCGCTTGCTGGAAAAACTCAAAAACCACAGCGGTGAAAACAGTATGCTTGTTCTTCGTCCGGCTGATGCCAATGAAACAACAGTAGCCTGGAAAATGGCTATTGAGAATACAAGTACACCAACTGCCCTGATTCTGTCCCGTCAGAATATCAACGACCTTCCGGTTGAAGGAAATGCGTACGAATCGGCTCTGCAAGCTGAAAAAGGCGCTTATATTGTTTTAAAACCGGAAACTAAACCTGATGTGGTTTTGGTTGCCAGCGGTTCAGAAGTTGCGACTTTGGTTGATGGAGCTAAGCTTCTCTCTGATAAAGACGGGCTAAAAGTTCAGGTGGTTTCCGCTCCTTCTGAAGGCTTATTCAGAAATCAGGCCGCAGACTACCAGGAAAGTGTACTTCCAACCGGAGTGCCTCGCTTTGGAATGACAGCGGGCTTACCTGTAACCTTAGCCGGGCTGGTTGGAGAAAATGGTAAAACCTGGGGGCTGGATTCCTTTGGTTTCTCTGCGCCTTACAAAGTACTTGATGAAAAACTCGGGTTCAATGAGGAAAATGTATACAACCAGGTAAAAGAACTACTTGCTTAAACCTTCTTTTAAAATATTAAAAAAATGCTCTGTAACTTTTGCAGGGCATTTTTTATATACAGCTTTTGCTCCGCCCCTATTCACAATGCATCGAAAACTGGTACTTCATCATGAAAAAAAGAGCTGATACTCAAGCTTTATTTTAACTCCCCTTATTTTTTGAATTTTCATTACATTAGCGAAAACAAAAGCCTGAAAAAAAGTACACACAGAATAAATAAATGAACGATGAAATTTCTTACCCTTTCCATATTAATGATTCTCTCAGGTACCATCTTAACAGCACAGCAAATTGATTCAACGGCTCTGATTATTATCGATATCCAGGATTTTTATTTCCCGGGAGGAGCATCAGAGTTAGTGGAACCCGAAAAGGCTGCCGATCAGGCTGCTGTCCTTCTTGACCATTTTCGAAAAAAAAACGGTTTGGTAGTTCATGTAAAACATCTTTTTGAGCCGGGTGGTGATATCAATAAACGTGTAAAACCGGTCGATGGAGAAAAAATTTTCTCAAAAAAAGAAGTTAATGCGTTTTTAAATACGGGACTAAACGACTATCTCAAGGCAAACCATATTAAAAATGTAGTTTTGTGTGGCATGCAAACCCATATGTGTTTGGAAGCAGGAGCCCGGGCGGCACACGATTATGGTTATGCCTGTACCGTAATAGAAGATGCCTGTGCTACACGGGATCTCACATTTGAAGGTGTTACCGTAGAAGCGAAAGATGTTCACTTCTCTACTTTAGCCACTTTAAGGAATTATGCGAAGATTATAAAATTGGAAGATTATTTGAAATAACCTCATTTTCCGAATTTATTTATAATCTGCCCCGGTCAGACTTTTTAATACTGATTCCTGCCAGTTTCTCAACTCTTTTTGCATTTGCTCTACAATTTCAGGAAATTCAGAAGCAAGATTAATTGTTTCTCCCCGGTCATTTTGGAGATCATACAATTCAAAACCTGCATCACCGGGTGAAACACCATCAACAACCAGTTTAAAACGATCGTTAACCACTGTACGTTCGCCACCATAATCGGCCTCGGAAATAACGTCATATTTCAGATTTCTAAAAGTTCGCGTATATTTTCCGTTCATCATTTTCACCAGCGGCGTTGTTCCTTCCTGCAATTCGGGATCAATATATGGTTCAGCTTCATCGTCAAACACTTTTCCGGATTCAAATTGCCAGAAAAAAATGGGTTCTCCACGCAGCTTTTCCGGCTCATTAAAAAACGAAACAAGACTTATGCCATCAAGAGGCCGGTCGGGAAGTGATTGCCCTGTAAGTTCCGCCAATGTTGGTAAAAAATCGCTGGTTATGGCCGAACTTTCAACTACTCCGTGTTTCTTTACTCCCTGCGGCCACTCCAACACACCGGGAACAAGAACACCTCCTTCGTATAATGAACCTTTCTGAGCACGGACTGTCATTCCGGTTCTGCCTGCACTTGGTGGAGTTCCGTTGTCACCACAATACCATACCAAAGTATTATCTTTCAATTTATTTTCCTTAAGAAATTCCCTTAATGTTCCAATAGATCGGTCCATTGCAGTAATTTCAGCATAACGTTCTTTTAACACATCGCGAAGCGAACGATCAACCCTTTCACCTGTTTTATTGGAAGTAAGTTGAACAGTTAATCGATTTAAACTGTCAGGTAGATTTTCATAAAGAGCAATATCTTCAGGCAAACCACTGTATGGTTCATGCGGAGAACCAAACCACACAACTACAAAAAAAGGCTGTTTATTTTGACGCGTTTTTTTAATAAAACGGATGGTTTCTTCAACAATTATTGCTGAACTTTCACCCTCAATTCTCTCCGGCGTTCCTCCATTACGGGATAAAACCGGGTCAATTTCAAAAAAATTATCGTGTGACAGCCATTCATCAAATCCCATGGCCCCCGGACTTGTTGGCGAATCTTTTTTCACTGGTCCCAGATGCCATTTGCCGTAATGAGCACAAGCATAACCGGCATCACTTAAGAGCTGAGCAATACTTATTTCTTCCGGACGAATAGACCAGTTGGGAGAAAAAGTTCCGTAACGATTGGGGTGTCTTCCAGTCATAAAACTTCCCCGTGTTGGTGAGCAGCTGGGGTGGGCAGAGTAAAACCGATCGAAACGCAGTCCACTGGCTGCCATTTCGTCTAAAACCGGCGTTTTCACAAAAGGGTGACCGTTGTATCCAACCTCATCCCAACCGTGATCATCCCCCATCAATAAAATGATGTTGGGACGTTTGTCCTGCTCTGTGTACTCACTACTTTCTTTCTTGGTATTTGAACAGGCGCAAACGGCCAACAAAACTACAATGACTGGTGTAAAGAAAAATATTTTCATAACAAGAGAACAAAATCGGTTTTAAATTACTGCCAAGACATAGGGTTAAAAGTGCGCTGAATTCAGCATAAACCAATAAATATATCTTTAATAATCGGCAAAAAGCAGGGTACAACTCAAACTGGTTTCCTGGTTCAAATCTTCCTGCTTCTTTATTTTAGTAATTGGATTTTCTATTTCACAACCTGAAGCCAGGCTTCTGCCATAAGTTGTGCACCAGGCATTGCAGGATGAACGCCGTCGCCTGTCCAGTAGGTTTCAGGAGCATGTTTAATTGCCTCGTCAAAAACACTTTGAAAAGGCACCCAAAATGCACCAAACTCTTTTGCTATTCTTTTCGCTGCGGCCTGATACTCTTTCATAGGTTCTATCCAGGTTTCATCAACTGCCTTTGTATTCAAAACATAAAATGGCTCACAAATCACGAGCTTAACTCCAGGCAAATTCTCTTTGGTCCGTTTTAGCAGAGCGCGATAGTCGTTTTCATAAATCTCAACCGTACCGTCGTATCGTCCATTTCTTTTGTGCCAGTAATCGTTAACGCCAATCAGAATACTCAGGACATCGGGTTTAAGTTCAAGACAATCTTTTTCCCAGCGGTCGGCCAATTGATAGACCTTGTTTCCACTTATCCCGCGGTTATATATTTTAAGTTGCTCTTCGGGCAAAGCATTTAGCAAAGCCGAAGCGGCCAAAAAAGCATATCCGTGTCCAAACGAGCCGGGACTGTTAGGCAATTCCTTTTCTTTTTCACGCCCGGCGTCGGTAATTGAATCGCCCTGAAACAGAACGGTATTTCCTTTTCCAAACAATGAATATTTTTGTTTTGAGGTACTATTTTTTACAGGCACTGCATTTGCTACAATTGCCGGAATACTCGCCAACGCTGCAGTTCCGGCAGCGGTTCTGGTTATAAAATTTCTTCTTGAAAGGTTCATTGGTAATATTTTAATGAATTGAAAGCCTAAAAATAAAAAGTTTTCCCGGCAAAAAAGAACAATTAAAAAGAAAGGTTCATCAATAAACCTTGTTTTATGCTGTTAAAAAAAGCGCAGAAAAGCTAAAGGCTCTAAAAACTATGTCGTTAAACGTGATCTCCCTAACGAAGATTTTATAAAAGTGACGCAAAAATCGTGTTATCTTTCTGAAAATATTATTGTGACGGTAATAAAACGGAAATTATGACATTGCAGCCGGTTTCTTTTTTCCCGATAAACAAAAAAATGCAAAACAAGCCAACATTCACCGCATTATCAAACAACTGAGATACTACGCAACTAATTATCAAACATTTGCATCTGTAAATAAACAGAATTATGAAAGCTGTAAAATTGATACTTGAAACAATTGTAATCGGGCTGTTATTTACATGCTGTGACAAAGAAACCAATAACTTTTCCGAAGTTTGCGAACAGTCCGTTATTATTAGTGAAGACCAGTATATCTCCGCTCCAGATGACCAGCTAACAATAATCAGCGCTGAATTAAACAACAACTGTTTAAAAATAAATTTTGCGTCAAGCGGATGCAGCGGAAGTTCATGGGAAGTAAAGTTAATCGACTCCGGAGTAGTTCTATATTCTAATCCACCTCAAAGAAATTTAAGATTGTCGTTAAAAAACCAGGAACTGTGTGATGCTTATATCGGGAAAGAAATAACATTCGATGTCAGAGGTTTACAAGTCAATGGGAACAAGGTCTTGCTGAATTTAACAAACTCAGGAGATCAGATTTTATACGAATACTAAAACAAACGAACTATTCAGAAAAGAAATCGGTATCTAAATACAAATAAAAAAAAAGGTACCTCAACAGCCATCATCATTCCATTTTAAAGTGGGTAAACAGATAAGCAAATAATTAAACCTTACAATTAACGAAGAAAGACAATCATGGCAAATTCCTAAGCAAAAATCACAGACAGAAACAACAACCATTTTGCAACTCGCCGGGAATCAATCGTACTTTGTAACCGAACTCTGCCATAATCGGATAGCTATAGGTGTTAAAAATACATTTATTGAGAAAATTTCAAGTCCAGTACATGGAACTTTAGTAATATATTGTTTAATTTGAACTTCTAAAATACTTAATCATCCTTTCTTCAAAGTTCAAAAACAACTAAAAAGAATTTAATTATGAAAATGTGTAAACTGTTCGTTGGAATGATAATCAGCTTTTATGTATTGGGCACAAATTCGGTATTTGCCCAAGGTGGAGATCAGATTTTAGACGGGATTGGAGAAACGGGATTAATTTCCCGCTATACATTTGAAGGGAATGCAAAAGATTGGTCCCGTAACAATCTACACGGCAGCATTCATGGCTCCGGATTCAAATTTGAAGATGACGATTTGTTTGGCAAGGTACTCTCTTTGCCGGAAGATGGTGAAGCGTTTATCTCAATCCCGGGACAATCCGTGATTGGAGAAGAATCGTTAAGTATCACCGGTTGGATCTACCTGCGTGCCGCAAAAAGCGGGCAGCTTTTTTTCGATTTTGGGAAAAACAGCCAGTCGCATTTCTTTGTTGCCCCGGCAGGCAACGGGAACGAAGAAGGCTTTCTGGCTCAAATTATAACAAAATCGGATAAATATATTGCAAGTTCACCGGCAGTAGCTCCTTACAAGTGGAACCACCTGGCTGTTGTACTAAATGTTTCGGCAAAAACATTAAGTACCTACCTTAATGGAGAACTTGCTGGTGAGACAAAAAGTGTAGAGATGGAGTTAAATCAGCTTTTTGATAACAATTCAGGGGAAAATAATAAACTTTACATCGGAAAATCAATGGCTTCAGACAAACCGTCTTTAAATGCCAAATTGTATGATTTCAGAATCTACAGAATCCCTTTAAGTGAAAGACAAGTTAAAAGAATTCATGATAATGCTCTGAAAGAGGAAGAGGCGGTAGTCAGGACAAGAATAGAACCAGACCGGGATCTTCCAAAATTTCCAGAAACAACACCTCAATTATATAATGCTTATTTAACCAGCGTTCCGGATATTCAGGTAGAGACCGTAGTTGGATATCTTCCGAGTTTACCACGCTATGTAAAAGGAGTGTACAGCAACAAAATTGAAGGACCCGATGTGAGGGTACTTTGGCCATCACCTGAAGATAACAGCCAGGTACTTAGCCCCGGCACATACACGATAACGGGAAGAGTGGCGGGAACAGACATACAGCCCAAAGCATTTGTAAAAGTAAATGAGGAAAAAGACCCTGCCACCCCCAACCGAAAACTGGAGGTTTTTAATCTTGATCAGGTGGTACTAAATACAGATTTTCATCATCACAAAACAAAATTTATAGAAAACCGTGATAAATTTATAACAGGCCTCGCCAAAACAAATCCGGACAATTTCCTTTACATGTTTCGGAATGCCTTTGGGCAGGAACAACCTGAAGGAGCTCAACCACTGGGTGTATGGGACAGTCAGGAAACAAAACTGCGTGGCCATGCCACAGGACATTATCTTAGTGCCATCGCTCAGGCATATGCCAGTACTGGTTACGATGCCTCAGTCCAGGCCAACTTCGCTGATAAAATGGAGTATATGGTGAATACACTGTATGAATTGTCGCAAATGTCGGGACAGCCAAAAACAACCGGAGGAGAAAATGTGTCAGACCCATTGGCGGTACCTCCCGGTCCGGGAAAATCAGACTTTGATTCAGATTTGAGTGTTGAGGGAATCAGAACAGATTACTGGAATTGGGGGAAAGGATTTATCAGCGCCTATCCGCCAGACCAATTTATTATGTTGGAAAATGGGGCAAGCTATGGAACAGATAATACAAAGATTTGGGCTCCCTATTACACCTTACATAAAATCCTTGCCGGCCTAATGGACATTTATGAAGTGAGTGGCAATGAAAAGGCACTGGAAATAGTAAAATGCATGGGCGACTGGGTATTCGTTAGATTGAGTGAGGTGCCAACCCAAACACTAATAAGTATGTGGAACAGATACATTGCCGGAGAGTTTGGAGGAATGAACGAAGCGATGGCAAGACTATACCGCCTGACAAACGAACCTCGCTACATGGAAGTTGCGCAACTATTTGATAACATCAGAGTGTTTTTTGGCGATGCTGAACATGCTCACGGACTGGCAAAAAATGTGGATATGTTTCGGGGATTACACGCCAACCAGCACATACCTCAAATTATGGGGGCGCTTGAAATCTATCGCGATTCTGATTTGCCGGAATATTATCATATAGCCGATAATTTCTGGAATATGGCGACAAACGATTATATGTACAGTATCGGAGGAGTTGCAGGCGCACGTAATCCGGCGAATGCGGAATGTTTTACCAGTCAACCGGCAACGCTTTATGAGAACGGATTTTCTGCCGGTGGACAGAATGAAACCTGTGCAACATACAATATGCTAAAATTAACCCGGAATCTTTTTCTATTTGAGCAGCGGGCTGAGTTAATGGACTACTATGAACGCGGGCTTTACAATCATATTCTTGCTTCAGTTGCGGAGCACAGTCCTGCCAACACCTATCATGTTCCTCTCAGACCAGGTTCTGTAAAACGATTTGGGAACCCCGACATGAGCGGTTTTACCTGCTGTAACGGGACGGCTCTTGAAAGTAGCACAAAACTTCAAAACTCAATTTACTTCAAAAGTGCCGACAACAAGGCTTTGTATATAAACCTCTATGTGCCTTCTACACTAAACTGGACAGAAAAAAATATCACAGTAACACAAACAACGGCATTTCCAAAAGAAGACCATACCCGGTTAATCATAAATGGCAACGGCAGTTTTGACATTAATGTACGTGTGCCACACTGGGCAACAAAAGGATTTTTTGTAAAAATAAACGGGAAAGATGAAAAAATTAAGGCTAGCCCGGGAAGCTATCTTACATTAAGCCGTAAATGGAAAGACGGAGATACAGTTGAGTTGATTATGCCGTTTGAGTTTCATTTGGAACCCGTTATGGATCAGCAAAATATTGCCAGTTTATTTTACGGACCGGTTTTACTGGCCGCTCAGGAAGATGAACCACGAAAAGAATGGCGAAAAATAACACTGAATGCAAAAGATATAAGTAAATCAATATCAGGTGATGCTGAACAACTGCAATTTACCATTGACGGTGTTGTTTTTAAACCTTTTTATGAAACATATGGACGGCATTCGGTTTATCTGGATGTTACTTTAAAATAGTTACAAGACGTAATAAAAAACCTGCAATGAAAACTATCGACATCGAAAACTGGGACAGAAAAGAACACTTTCTGTTCTTTAGTCGGATGGATTATCCTCAATATAACATTTGTATGGATATTGATGTCACAAACTTTCTGGCTTTTATAAAAGCCAGAAAGTTATCGTTTTACTATTCGATGATTTATGTTGCATCAACTGCTTTAAACAGGATAAAAAATTTCAGATACCGGATAAGAGACGGTAAAGTTGTTTTGCACGATCAGATACATCCTTCATTCACCGATATGGATGAAGATAAAAACGCCGGATTGTTTAAATTCGTCACACTCGATTTGCGGGGTGATATTGAAACATTTGAAAAAAAAGCAAAAGAGGCGAACAAAAACCAAACGGAGTATTTTGAATTTGAAAAACTGGCAGGCCGGGATGATTTGATTTTTATTACCTGTATCCCATGGATTTCTTTTACGCATATTTCGCACACAATTTCCTTAAACAAAAACGATTCTGTCCCAAGAATTTCCTGGGGGAAATATTTTAAACGCGACGAAAAAGTTTGCTTACCATTTTCTGTTCAGGTAAACCACGCTCTTGTTGACGGCTTGCATATCGGAAAATATATTGATGAATTGCAGCAATATATAGACAACTTAAAATAGTGTTTTGCGGAATATAAAACAAACTTAAGCGGTGAGCCCTGGTCAAACAAATTTGTATCTTGCAAGAATGACCGACAATTTCATCGAATATCTGAAAAACTACATTCCTCTCGATAAAGAAGATATTTCAAAATTGTATACTTTTTCTGAAAAAAAGTGTATAAAAAAAATGAAATGATTTTTTGTGAAGGTAAGATTTCTCACGACATATATTTTGTAATAAAAGGCTGTGTACGGTTTTTTTATAATGTGCACGGGAAAGACCGTACAGCGTTTTTCTATACCGAAGGCCAGTTTATTTGCGCAGGCGAAAGCTACACCTTTCAGGTTCCTGCAAAAGAAAACTTTCAGGCCATTGAAGAGACTACGCTTATGATATTTAGTCGGAAAAATACAGATAAACTACTGAAAATTTCCCCAAAATTTGAGTTAATTGCACGGATAGCAACCGAAAATGAGTTGATAAGCTGTCAAAAAATTATTGCATCTTTTGTTACTCAATCTGCTGAAGAAAGATACAAGGAACTGCTAAACAACAACGGGAAGCTGTTTCAAAGGGTTCCCCAGCAGTATATCGCGTCGTTTCTGGGTGTATCTCCTGAAACGCTCTGCAGAATAAAAAAAAGAGTGCTGGGCTAATTCTTGACGAAGGTCAAGAAGATCTGTAAAAGAGTAAATTACCTTTGTTTGAAAAAACAATGAAAACAGAAAAAGTATTGATAGCCGGTGCATCGGGGTATTTGGGAAGACACATTACCAAACAAATAGTACACTCGGAATACGATTCCAGGCTCATCGTTCGTAACCTGAAAAAATCAGGATTTAATTTATCTGTTTATGATGTGGTTGAAGCAGAAGTAACAAAACCGGAAACCTTCAAAAACATTTTTAACGAAGTCGATTATGTTATCAGCACCGTAGGCATAACACGGCAGAAGGACGGGTTGACATATATGGATGTAGATTACCAGGCCAACGTAAATTTAATTGACGCTGCCAGGGCCGGCGGGGTCAAAAAATTCATTTATGTTTCTGTGCTTAACGGGCAGAAACTTCGCCATCTGAAAATTGGCGAAGCAAAAGAAAAACTGGTTGATTACCTGAAAAATTCAGGGATGGATTATTCAGTTATACGCCCCAATGGTTTCTTTTCTGACATGGCTGATTTTTTAAAAATGGCAAAAAGCGGAAAAGTTTATCTTTTTGGCGACGGGAAGTTAAAACTCAATCCGATTCATGGCGACGATCTGGCAGAGGTTTGTATTCATGCCATCCGTTCAAAAGAAAAGGAAATTAATGTTGGAGGCCCTGATATTCTGAGCCAGAATGAAATTGCAGAACTTGCCCTGAAAGCCTGTTCAAAACCAGTAAAAATAGTACATTTGCCCGACTGGATAAGAAAAGTTACACTTTGGACAGTAAGAACATTTACATCATCAAAAACATATGGCCCCATCGAATTTTTTCTTTCAACAATGGTTATGGAAATGGTGGCTCCCCGATACGGAACTAAAAAACTGGAAGATTTTTTTATTAAAAAAGTGAAAGAACAATAACCTTTAACAGAAGACCTTCATTATCACGATTACAATATCTTTTTTTTATGCGAATTTTGGCTCCCGGCTCTCTCCCGCAAAAGAAAACAAACAAACTAAGTGTTGAAAATTTCAGATGAAATAATTTCAGACAAAAAAGCCTTAAATCACCTGCGAGTCGGTTTATTTTATTATCTTACTGCAAAACAAAAGGATTGTATTATGAAATTAGGAGCGTTTTCTGTGAGTTTGAATGTGAAAGACATCAAAGTTTCAAAACAATTTTATGAAAACCTGGGATTCTCCGTTTTTGCAGGAGATGTAACACAAAATTACCTCATCATGAAAAATGAAAATTCATTGATTGGCTTATTCCAGGGAATGTTTGAAAATAATATCCTGACGTTCAATCCCGGCTGGGACGAGAATGCCAACACGCTCAAAAATTTTGACGATGTGCGTGACATTCAGAAAGATTTAAAAAGTAAAGGTATTAATCTGGAACGTGAAGCCGATGAAAACACCAGTGGTCCGGAAAATATCGTTTTATTTGATCCTGACGGTAATGTGATTCTGATTGATCAACATGTGTAAAAAAAAAACGCCTCCGAAAAATCGGAAGCGCTCTGTTTTTTATGTGGTGAAGTCTAATTTTCCACAAGTAATTTGTCGGCCATTGCATTAGCCAGTTTTACCAATTCTGCTTTTTTATCGGTCTTTAATGCCCCCATTTCTTCAATTGGGTCATACACCATTTCCCATTTTATTTTTTCAGCAAATAATTTTAGATTTTTTACACCTCCGCCATTCCAGGAATAGTTTCCAAAAACTCCAAGGTAGTGGTCTTTGGGCGCCATATGTTCGATGGTAGAAAGCAAAATTTCAACATTCGGGAATAGTGAATTATTGTAAGCCGGGCTCCCGACAATAAATCCTTTATATTTAAAAATATCGTTAATTATATATGAAGAGTGGGTTTTTGAGGCGTCGTAAACCCGAATGTTTTTGATACCGCGAACCGCCAGCTGGCGTGCAATAACTTCTGCCATCCGCTGGGTATTTCCATACATCGAGCCATAAACAATAACCACACCACAATCTAAATCATACGAACTCCATTTGTTATAACGTGTAAGTACCCAATCCAAATCACTTCTCCAAATAGGCCCGTGGGTAGCGGCAATCATTTTTATATCAAGCGGCGCCAGCTTTTTAATGGCGCGCTGGGTATGCGGGCAATATTTCCCAACAATATTGGTGAAATAACGCATAACTTCCACTTCATAAAAATCGAGGTTTATCTCATCATCAAAAATACCACCATCAAGTGTACCGTAACTACCAAACGCGTCGCCCGAGAATACAATTTTTGAAGTTTCCTCGTATGTAACCATGGTTTCGGGCCAATGAACCATTGGAATCATCTGGAATTGCAACTTGTGTTTTCCCAAATCAATTCTATAATCATCATACACTTCCACCACATTTTTAGGTGTCAGGTAAAAACTTTCCACAAAACCAAACGTCTTTTTGTTTCCAACTAATTTGATATCCGGATATTTCTGAATAATACTTTTTAATGCACCCGAGTGGTCGGGTTCCATGTGGTTTATGATTAAATAGTCAATGGCACGATCTCCGATAATTCCCTCAATTTCATCCAAATACTCATCAATAAACGAGCGTTCAACTGTATCGACAAGTGCAATTTTTTCGTCAACAATTAAATAGGAGTTATATGAAATTCCATGCGGAATAGGCCAGATATTTTCAAAAAGATGGGTACGACGATCGTTAAACCCTAAAAAATAAATGTCTTCCGAAAGATTTACCTGTTGCATAATTCTGATGGTTTAAATTCAACTGTTTTGGCGCGAATTTAATCATTTTGAACCGAAAGCAATACATTCGCAAAAACCAGAAAGAGAATTAAAAACGATTAGATAATACAAAATCAGGAGCGTTTCGGAGCGGTTTATAAAATTATCGTATTTTTGACACGCAGATTTTGTAAAAACAAAAGGATGACCATTGATCAGAAAAGCAAAATTATGATGTTCCCAAAAATCGGGAAATTTATTATCATCTTTTTTTCTATCGCATTTATTGTTGCCGGGGTGCGGGCATATCAGCTCTACCGATATGTTTTTGAAGAAAATGTAAAAAATGAATATGTTCTGATTATTCCTGAAAATGCGACCTATGGCCAAGTTACCGATAGCCTTGTTACCAACGATATACTTATAAGTGTGAAAGCGTTCAAATGGGTGGCAAAAAAGAAAAATTACCCAATGGCAATTAAGCCGGGCCGCTACCTTTTTGAAAAAGGCATGAACAGCAATGAAATAGTAAATATGCTTCGCGGGGGATTACAGGAACCAATTGATGTGACTTTTAACAATGTACACTTTAAAGAAGATTTGGCCGGAAAAGTAAGCAAGTACATCCAGGCAGATTCTCTTTCGATTCTGAATCTTTTTTATAACAACGAAAAAATTAAGGAATACGGTTTTTCACCTGAAACTTTCCGCGCCATGTTTATTCCGAATACCTATGAATTTTACTGGACTACTTCGGCAGATGAATTTGCCGACCGGATGAAACTGGAATATGAGCGCTTTTGGAATGAAGAACGCCGGGCAAAAGCAGCAGAACTAAATCTGACCCCGGTGGAAGTTATAACACTTGCTTCCATTGTTCAGTCCGAAACATCAAAAAAAGAAGAGTTGCCGGTTATTGCCGGATTGTATATCAACCGATTAAAACGCGGTCAGCTTTTGCAGGCCGATCCGACGGTAAAATACGCCGTTGGCGATTTTTCGCTAAAAAGAATACTAAACAGACACCTTGAAATTGAATCGCCTTACAATACTTATAAATATGTAGGCTTACCACCGGGCCCTATTAATTTTCCTGAAACCGCTACAATTGATGCTGTTTTAAATTACGAAAAACACAACTATATATACATGTGTGCCAAACCCGATTTTTCCGGATATCATAATTTTTCGGCCACTTTGGCACAGCATAACAGAAACGCTGCTGCTTACAGGGCGTTTTTAAATGCCAACAAAATTTATCAGTAAAAATATCTTTCCTTTTGGAAGGGGGAATTAATTTGCACGAATTTTCAATTTGAAACAAAAATTATATTAAATGCAGTTAACTTCTCGTTCCAGTTCTACTCCAAACTTATCCAAAACCGATTGTTTAATTTTTTCCGAGAGTTCATAAATCTGTTTCCCGGTAGCCTTCCCGTAATTTACCAGAACCAAGGCCTGCTTTTCGTGCACACCAACATCTCCATCACGAAAACCTTTCCAACCGGCCTTTTCAACCAGCCAACCCGCGGCTATCTTCACCTTACCATCTCCTGCCCGATATACCGGAATTTCACCAAACTCTTTTTCAATTTCTTCTGCCTTATCCATTTCAACAAGCGGATTTTTAAAGAAACTTCCTGCACTGCCCAATTCTTTTACATCGGGTAATTTTGATGAACGAATTTCGTCTACTGCCTTTTTAATGTTTTCCAGACTAATTACACCTTTCTCGGAAACTTTTGCTTCCAGATTACTGTAGTCGAGCCTGAATTCGGGAAACTTATCCAGTTTAAAAACCACGGATGTAATGACAAACCGGTTTTTTAGCTCCTGCTTAAAAATACTGTTGCGATAAGAAAACCGGCATTCCTGATTGGAAAATTCAACTGCCTCATTTTTTTCCAGATCGTATCCCTTTACTTTTTCGATAACTTCGGAGACTTCCTGTCCGTAGGCACCAATATTTTGAACTGGAGCAGCCCCAACTGTTCCCGGAATAAGCGACAGATTTTCAATACCTCCCAATTGAGCATCGACACAATATTTTACAAACTCATCCCAAATTTCACCGGCACCAACCTCCATCCAAATATTTTGCCGGTCTTCGTTAATTGCATACACTCCGGGAATATTCGGATGAATAACCAAACCTTCAAAATCTTCCAGAAATAAAATATTGCTCCCCTCTCCTACTACCAGTATTTTTTCTTCTTTCCAGCTTTCGTTGGATTGCAGGAAAACTGTTAAATCAGCAATTTCTGTAAATTCAAAAAAATACTTTGCTTTTGCTTCTATGTTAAATGTATTAAATGGCTGGAGAGAGTAATTTTCGAAAAACCGGATCATTGACTTTTTTTTGTAAAGATAATTTTAATTGTTAAAATCTTCTGTTGAGCATTTTATTTCTAACGGCAATAAAACCATTATCTTTTGAAAGAGTACCAACCGGAAATACCGATCGCCTGCATATTGTCATTTTGTTCAATATGCAGTTCTTCAATGTATCGGCATTATCCATTGCAAAATCTTTTATTTTGCTACGCGGCACTAAATAATACAATTGGTATAAAAAAACAAATTTTATTTTTATTACACATAAGTTTATTTTACTTCCGAATAAAAAAATTCTTTAGTAATTTCACCCGCATCCAAATAATCTAATTTCGTCTCGTTCTATGTATTTTCATCATAAAAGAATATGCTTGTTCACAATCATACTGCTCGCTGTTCTTTTGCCTGCTAAATTATTTTCAAAAGAGAAAAAAGAGTTAAGGCAGGAACTTCCGGAAATAATTTCAAAATTACAATTTTACAAGGGTCACGAAGATTTATCGGTTGATTCAGTTCACAACCTGCCTGAAAATTTATTTAAAGAATTTACAAGTTATACCATCTCCGAAAAAGAAGTTTTCTGGCTTAAAATTGTAATTGACAACCAACAGGCTGCAACCGATGAGTATTTTATTCATTTTAATAGTCATTTGGATGATATTTATTTATACCAGAAAAATGATAACGGTGTATGGATTGAAGAGCGATCCGGCGTTCTGATACCTGAAAAATTAAAAACAGTAAAAGGCTTTATTAAAGATAAAATTCCTTTTACAATTTCAAACGGAAGCTCGACCATTTTATATCTGAAAATAGAAAACCAGATAGAAAAATATCTGGATACAAAAAAAATCTGGATAGTTGATTCAAAATCATTCAATCGTATTTTTATTCAAACCAAACAGATACAAAGCATTTTTTTAGGGATTGTTGTTATTTTATGTTTTTTTAATCTTCTGCTGTTCCTCTCCACCGGAACCAGAATATACCTTTATTACATGCTGTACGCAATTTTTTCAAGTATCTATTTTATTTACGCCTTTCAATATTTCGAAACGGGTTATTTTGCCAACCACCCCCACGTGAGCTTATACCTTTTTTTCTCGGCAACTTTTATTCCCGTAGTTTACTGTTGGTTCCTGTACGAATTGTTAAAAACAGATGTTAATGACTTTGTACGAAGCATAGTAAAAAAATATGCAATTACTGTTTCGGCTTTTGCCCTGCTTATTCTTATAATCGCACTTTTTGACTATACGACAGGTGTGTTGGTAGATGATATTTATTCTATTGTAAATTCAATAATTGTTGTTTTACTTGTAGTTTTATTGTTTCGAAAGGTATCAAACACGGTAAAAATTGTCTTAAGTGGTTCTGTATTTTTAGTCGCAGGGGTGTTTTCAACTATCGTACTAAATTTTCAGAATGAGACTCCGGGCCACGGATATTTCTTTCAGAGTGGTTTTTTTATTGAGTTGATTTTTTTTACTGTAGCCATAAACTTCACTTACCAAAACGAGCGGCTTGAAAAATTAAAGTTTGAACTTAAGAATGCCAGTTTAGAAAATGAAAAACTGGCTAAAGAAAGAGAAGCCCAAAAACTTCGGGAACAAATCAACCTGAAAGAACGCGATTTAGCAACCAAAGTTTTCGCTATATCGCAAAAAGAAATGCTAATCAAAAATGTAACCTCTCATCTGGAAAAACAAGTGCAAAATAATTCGGTAAAAGTGAAAGATATCAAAGAGGTAATTTCAAATCTTAGTTCAAAAATGAACGATAATCACTGGGAAGAATTTGAGACTCATTTTATACAGGTTCATCCGGATTTTTACAGGTTACTCAATAAAAAATATCCGGGCCTGACAAGAACCGAGCGAAAACTATGTGCATTTATTAAATTAAACCTAACAACCAAAGAAATTGCCGGCATAACAAAACGGAATCCTGAGAGTATTCATATGACACGGTGTCGCCTTCGAAGAAAGATGGGATTGAACAAATCAGAGAACCTTGACAATGTGATAAATAACATCAAATAAACTCACCTAACTATTCATTTAAAATTTACTTCAAGCTCCTTCTCCAAACGCTTTTTCAGGACATATTTTTCCGATTGTATAGACTTTGTTAGGTGTTTTTTACCCGATAACAACCTAACATTTAATATTTTTAGCCCGATACCAAAAATTAACATTAATCTTTTTTGCAATGAGAAAATCGGAGGTCTGTATCATCATTATTTTTCTTTGTCTGTTCTCTGGCGTAAAAGCACAGGAAGTTGTTGCTACTGCCGGGAATAGTTTTACAAACAACAATTTACAACTCAACTGGACATTGGGCGAGTCAGTAATTTCAACACTGTCAAACCAGAATACTGTACTTACGCAGGGATTTCATCAGTCAAAAATTATTGTAACTGCTGTGGATGAATTTCCGGAGCTGTCTTTTGATATTTCGGCTTACCCTAATCCAACCAGCAACCATTTAAAAGTTAAAATAGAAAAAACCGGGCAGCAGGATTTATTTTATACACTTTACAGCCTGGATGGAAGAATAATGGCTCAAAAACAAATCGAAACATCCGTTTCCGAAATTCCAATGTACTCTTATGTATCCGCGACCTATCTTTTAAAGGTTTTTAATAAAAACAATGTGTTAAAAACATTCAAAATCATAAAAAAATAATTTTGGCTTTCCTCAATTCCATACCATAAATGTGTTGCCCCCAAACCTGATTTTTAAAATTAATAAAAAAAATATGAAATTTATAACTACATTATTTATTGGCCTACTTTTTTGTTTGGCCACTTTTGCCCAATCCCCACAAATGTTTAACTACCAGGCCGTCTTGCGCGATGCTTCCGGAAATACTCTGGCCAATCAGGACGTGGAAATTGGTATTGTCCTTTTACAGGGCAGTGCAACCGGCAGTGAGGCATTTTCCGAAACACATTCTGCAACAACCAACAGTTTAGGCTTGGTAAACCTGCAAATTGGTTCGGTAAATACTACCGGTATGGAAAACATTGACTGGAGTTCCGGGCCGTATTTTATTCAAATTTCGGTAGATGGAACCGTGATGGGAACCAGCCAGTTATTGAGTGTTCCGTATGCACTTGTCGCCGGTTCGGTAGCTGGCGGAGATAACGACAACGACCCCGAAAACGAAATCCAAACTTTAGATTTTCAGAACAACCAGTTATCCATTAGTCAGGGAAATTCCATCGACCTCTCTCCTGTACTCGGACTGCTTGATACAAGCACTACCAACGAGTTGCAGGACATCAGCCTGTCGGGCACAGAACTTTCCATTTCGCAGGGGTCTTCTGTTAATTTATCAGTATTACAGGACGGAACCGGAACCGATAATCAAACTCTTCAATTGTACAACAACCGCTACCTGGACATTTCAAACGGAAATTCCGTAACCTTGCCGTATGTTATTAACGAGAGCGACCCGGTATTTGGCAAGTGGGACAAAAGTACCGGCATTACAATTACCGAATCACAAATTTCCGACCTGAAACATTTTACCGGCGACAGCATTACCGGAAACGAAACTGCTTTTGATGGTTGGGACAAAGACGCAAGCGACGATTTTACCACAGCAGATGAAAAAGACCCGATTTACGCTGCCGACAGTGCTTTTATAAAAACAGGTGTACAAAGCTGGAACAATTCACTGGCAAAGAATATTACAGAGGCCGATACAACTCGCTGGGGACAAGATTCAGACTCAACCAACGAATTACAAGCCCTTTCTATCAGTAATGACACAATATACCTTTCAAACAGTGATTACGTTAAACTACCGCTTGCCACAACATTAGCCGATGCCGATAAGGATACAAAAATACAAGTTGAAGAAAGTCCTGATGAAGACAAAGTAAGAATAGATATTGCCGGAAAAGAAACCATGACAATGGATGCTGAAGGTACAATTGTAAATTTGCCGACAAGTAATGAAAACAGTAGTTTTAATATTGTTAAAAACAATGGTACATCCGTATTTAAAGTAAATGGAGCCGGACAAATGGCAGGCGATGGAAGCGGGCTTTCCAATGTCAGGGCTCTTGCAGATTATATCGGTGGAAACCAACGTTATCAGATTACTGCTAATTATGGTTCGTATAACTGTGTAAGGCAGGTAACATTAACTGTTCCATCAAGTGGAATATGTTTTGCAATGGCCAGTGGTTATGTTGATTGGGAATCAAAAGGCTGGGATTTGCTTTTAACATCCATTTTAATGGATGAAGACCCAAATTCTTCATGGACTGCTGAAAATCATTGGTATAATTATTTGAATATTATAACAGACTACAATTGTACGGATTCTTCCGATCAATATACCACTTATGCCCAGCACAGATGTTTTTCTGTTGGTGCAGGGGAGCATACTTTTTACCTGTGGGCAAATAAATACACCTCTTCTTCAAAAACCGAAGTTGGAGATATTAATTTAACGGTATTGTTTTTTCCAACCGGTGGCTCAGGACCTGCAACAAAGTCAATGCTCAAAACAACCCAGTTACCCGATAGTGTGCAAAATTACAGTTTCATTGAAGGCAGCGTTGATGGTAATTCTCCCCCTGTTTCTGATGAGTTACCCTCTCAGGATGAGCCTTCAGAGTTAAAAATATTAATCAATCAACAAGATAATCGGATAAAAGAACTTGAAAAGAAACTTGAATTGCTACTATCGAAGAAGCTTTAATAATTCTTTGACATTTTCAAATAAACAGTCTCCCTCGTTGACACGAATTTGTAATCCGTGCTTTTAGATTAAGATTACTAAAAAGAACAAAAATGAAAAAACTAATCACATCAATTTTTATTCTGATGCTTGGGCTGACAACCTTTGCCCAAATCCCCCAAAGGTTGAATTACCAAGCTGTCCTTCGTGATGCCGGCGGACAGGTAATAGCGAACCAAGATGTAGAAATCAGTATTGCTATTTTACAGGGTAGCGGAACCGGAAACGAAGTGTTTTCCGAAACACATTCTGCAACAACCAACAGTTTAGGCTTGGTAAACCTGCAAATTGGTTCGGTAAATACTACCGGTATGGAAAACATTGACTGGAGTTCCGGGCCGTATTTTATTCAAATTTCGGTAGATGGAACCGTGATGGGAACCAGCCAGTTATTGAGTGTTCCGTATGCACTTGTCGCCGGTTCGGTAGCTGGCGGAGATAACGACAACGACCCCGAAAACGAAATCCAGACTTTAGATTTTCAGAACAACCAGTTATCCATTAGTCAGGGAAATTCCATCGACCTCTCTCCTGTACTCGGACTGCTTGATACAAGCACTACCAACGAGTTGCAGGACATCAGCCTGTCGGGCACAGAACTTTCCATTTCGCAGGGGTCTTCTGTTAATTTATCAGCATTACAGGACGGAACCGGAACCGATAATCAAACTCTTCAATTGTACAACAACCGCTACCTGGACATTTCAAACGGAAATTCCGTAACCTTGCCGTATGTTATTAACGAGAGCGACCCGGTATTTGGCAAGTGGGACAAAAGTACCGGCATTACAATTACCGAATCACAAATTTCCGACCTGAAACATTTTACCGGCGACAGCATTACCGGAAACGAAACTGCTTTTGATGGTTGGGACAAAGACGCAAGCGACGATTTTACCACAGCAGATGAAAAAGACCCGATTTACGCTGCCGACAGTGCTTTTATAAAAACAGGTGTACAAAGCTGGAACAATTCTTTGGCAAAGAATATTACAGAGGCCGATACAACTCGCTGGGGACAAGATTCAGACTCAACCAACGAATTACAAGCCCTTTCTATCAGTAATGACACAATATACCTTTCAAACAGTGATTACGTTAAACTACCGCTTGCCACAACATTAGCCGATGCCGATAAGGATACAAAAATACAAGTTGAAGAAAGTCCTGATGAAGATATGCTTCGGGTTGATATAGCAGGTAACGAAACCTTAACGATGAGTAATAGTACCGGAACTATTTTAAGATTACCAACCAACGATGATAACAGCAGTTTAAAAGTCTCAAAAAACAATGGAACAGTTGTTTTTGGTGTTGACGGGCAGGGGTTGCTAAATGGAGATGGAAGCGGATTATCCAATGTGAAATCATTATTGGGATATAGTGGTGGTGATTACAGAAAACAAGTGACGTCAACAGACCCATATAATCCAACACTTATGAAAACTGTAGAAATAACAGTCGATGGTCCAGGTAAAGTTTTGATCCAGGCAACGGGTTATGCCGACTGGGAAAGTACAGGTTGTGATTATTACAGGTTGAGTGCACTTCCAGATAATATTCAAACAGGTTCCGTGTCATTTGGGAATAAGTATTTTGACTATTTAATGATAGATACAGACAAAGGTTGTCAGGATTCATCAGACCAATACAGCCCTCTTGCTTACTCCAGGGTATTTAATGTTGGCTCTGCCGGAACATATACATATAATTTATGGGCTGACCGGGTATTTAGTTCTTCATTGGTTGAAATGGGAGATATTAATATGCAGGCAATTTATTTCCCGACAGGCGGCACCGGAAGTGCAACTTTAAAAAGTGCCGAAATAAGGGAAGCAGAAGAAAACAAAGAACCTTTCGACCGTTCGCTCCCACGTAATATTGACGGAAGTTACTCCGCAATCCAGGCTGATAATGAGTATGAGATAAAATCACCGCCTTTGGGTGAATTAGAGACCCCAAAAATTATAAACCAACAACAGGAAGAACGGATAAAAGAACTTGAAAAGAAACTTGAATTGCTTTTGCAGGAAAAACTTGAGTGATTGGGTGTAATTTTCCCAAATCTTTGGCTCCCCTCGCTGGCACGGATTTGTAATCCATGCTTTTAGATTAAGATTACTAAAACGAACAAAAATGAAAACTGTAGTTCGGGAGTTTATCTTTCCCCCGAAGAATCAGCTTGGTGGATTGTTTCAGACTCTGCAAAAAAAGAGAACTTTTTAGACGCCAATGGAGAATATTTTTTGGAAAGTATTTCAAAGATGAAACCTGGAAATTGGAACTACAAATCACAACGGTCTTCAAATTTAAGGCATTATGGACCGAGAGCACAGGAGGTATATAAAGTATTTCGGAAAGGATGAATTAGATATAATTGGGTGCGACACATTATTAAATACCTGTGATATTTATGGAATAATGATGGTTGGTATTCAGGCCTTGGAAAAACGCCAGTACCGTTGCCAAAGAAAAAACAGCAGCAATAAAACAACATTAAACTGTAGCCCAAAATTACACATGGTTAAAATATTTTCCCAAAAGTAAAGTTCTATCTTTACCGGGAATTATACGAAGGTGGCAAAAACAACCAAAAAACGAATCATTGTTTCTGTAACCAGCGATTTGGTTTCAGACAACCGTGTGCATAAAGTTTGCACCTCGCTGTTAAAAATGGGATTCGATGTTTTGCTGGTTGGCCGCAAAAAAAGAGACAGTTTGCCCCTGCAATCCCGCAAATACAAAACCCGCCGGTTTAAATTACTTTTTGAAAAGGGGCCGTTTTTTTATGTCTGTTTCAATTTACGCTTGTTTTGTTTCCTGTTCTTTTCAAAAACCGATGTTTTGCTTGCCAACGATCTGGATACGCTGCCCGCAAATTTTCTTGCTTCAAAAATCAAAGGAAAATCGCTGGTTTACGACAGCCACGAATATTTTACCGAAGTGCCGGAACTGATAAACCGGCCGCAGATACAGAAAATATGGAAGCAGCTGGAACAAAAAATAGTCCCTAAAATAAAATATGCCTACACGGTTTGTAATTCCATTGCTCAAATTTATTCTGAAAAATATGGCACAGCCTTTAAAGTAGTAAGAAATGTTCCTTTTGCGGGTTCTGTTTCGGCAAATTCCTTAAAAGGAAACAACGGAAAAACAGTTTTGTACCAGGGTGCTGTGAATGTAGGGCGTGGATTAAAACAGGCAATTTTAGCCATGGAGGAAATGGAAGGTGTAAAGCTGATAATTGCGGGTGATGGAGATATAAAACCTGAATTGGAAAAACTGGTAAGGGAAAAAAAGCTGGAAAACAAAATTCAGTTTACCGGCCGTTTGAGTATAGAAGAACTATCGAAAATTACTCCACAGGCTGACCTGGGATTATCCATTGAAGAAGACATGGGACTAAATTACCGTTTTGCCCTGCCCAACAAACTGTTCGATTATATTCAGGCCCAGGTGCCGGTGCTGGTAAGCGATCTGCCCGAAATGGCAGCCATTGTAAAACAATATAAAATCGGAGAAATTACTTCTTCGCTTGAACCTGAGTTTTTAGCAAAAAAAATTAAGAAGGTTTTGTTTGATAAAGATGCGGAAAAAGTCCGGAGAAAAAATCTGACGACAGCAGCAAAAGAACTGACGTGGGAGAAGGAAGAAAAAGTTTTGCACGATATTTTTAAGAATTTTCTTTAACCGGAAATCAATTGGCATCCAGCATGCTTTCAAAATCGACCATGGTTTTATTTGTTTCTGAATCATTCAACACCCCCGCAGCACATACTAAAGTACGGGTGGGCTTTTTGGCAATCACTGCATAATCATGGGTAGACATTAAAACCGTTTTTCCGGCTTCGTTAAGCTGAATAAATAAATCAAGTATTTCTTCCGAAGTTTCCGGATCAAGATTTCCCGTTGGTTCATCGGCAAGCAAAATCAAAGGATCGTTTAATATAGCACGGGCAATTACTACGCGTTGTTGTTCTCCGCCACTCAGCAGATGGGGCATTTTTTTAATTTTATCAGCAACGCCAACTTTTTCAAGTACTTCCTCAATACGCAATTCTATTTTAGTTTTGTCGGTCCAACCCGTTGCACGTAAAACAAAAGCCAGGTTCTCATACACGTTTCTGTCGGTAAGCAATCTGAAATCCTGAAAAACAACCCCTAACTTCCGACGCAACAAATACACTTCTTTATTTTTTAAATTCTCAAGTGATATTCCCGCAACCATACCCAGCCCTTTTATCAAAGGAATTTCTGCATTTAACGTTTTTATCAAACTGGTTTTACCGGTTCCCACTTTCCCAATTATATAAACAAATTCCCCCTCGTTCACAGAAAGATTTACATCAGAAAGTATTTTGTTTTCTCTCTGATAAATATCCGCTCCAACCAACTCAATAACCTTACTTTTTTCCATAAACCCAAAATGTAACCGAATATAAATGTAAATTTCTGAACTAATAATATAATAAACGAAAGAAATAAACAGTTTCTTGTTAAGAAAATACAATCATTTGGGAGGCAGCAACCCAATGTTTATTTCTATTTTAGAAAAATAAATTTACCCAAAACAGAGTTTAATAAAAAAAAGATAAATCTTGACAATGGTTAAGATTTCATTTTAGGAAAAGAAACAAAAGGAACATGAAAACAATACCAATTCTAATTCTATTACCTTTACTGCTTTTTACTCAACAACAGCTGTTTGCACAGCAAACCGAGTACTTTACGGATATTCAAAAAGACATTGAACTTGGAAAAGAGTTATTTGAGCAGGAAAAGTACAACGCTGTTTTCCACCAATTTGAAAAAATACAAAAAAAAGTAGAAGAGAAATCGGAACTCTATTCTGAAGCGGAGTTTTACAAATCGGTAGCAGCACTTCGTGCCGGGCATTCTGCAGGAGGGAAAATGGTTGATAACTTTATTGAAGAACACCCGGAGAGTCCGTATATCAACCGGGCCTGGCTCAACCTGGGCGACTACCAGTTTGGAAAACGCCAATATTTAGTCGCCCTGAGAAGTTTCTCAAATGTTGACAGGTCTGATATCACACAGGAAGAACAAATCAAGCTTCATTATCAAACGGGATATTCTCATTTAATGACCGATAACCTTGAACAGGCTGCATCAGAATTTTACCAGATAAAAGATGCCAATAATTTTTACAGCAAACCGGCCTCCTACTACTGGGCTCATATTATGTACCTTGATGAAAATTACGAAGCAGCATTGCAGGGTTTTTCCAAACTCGACGGAGATCCGACCTACTCGCAAGTCATTCCTCTGTATGTGAGCCATATATATTACAAACAGGAAAAATACGACGAGGTAATTAATTATACCAGTTCGATTATTGATGATGTTGCGGAGGAACACAAAACAGAATTATCAAAAATTCTGGGGGACTCTTATTTTCATTTAAATCAATATGCTGAAGCTATCCCCTATCTGGAAACCTATTACAATTCCCCGGGGCCAAAAACCCGCGAAGACGGCTACATTTTAGGTTTCTGCTATTATCATGCAGGCAATTACGACAAGGCGGCTCCGCTTCTTGAAAAAGCATCAAAGGGAAACGATGAAATGGCACAGAACGCCTATTATCACCTGGCCGATTCCTACATCCAACTGGATGAAAAAGAAAAGGCGC
This sequence comes from Maribellus comscasis, assembly GCF_009762775.1. GTDB lineage: Bacteria > Bacteroidota > Bacteroidia > Bacteroidales > Prolixibacteraceae > Draconibacterium > Draconibacterium comscasis. The sequence goes on from NZ_CP046401.1 coordinate 1,160,448, forward strand.
GTGTTGCTTTTGGTGCTGCTTCGGAATTGGATTTTAACGACCGGATTAAAGAAGACGCCTTATTTAGTTATGCAAAACTAACCTACGAATTATCCTACTCTCCTTTTAATGAAACCATAAAAGCTTTTGACAAATACATCAGTTTATATCCGAATTCAGAACGAAACGCGGAAGCTTATCGCTATTTGGTTGAAGTATTTATGGTAACACGGAATTACAGTGATGCAATCAATTCCATTGAAAAAATTCAAAATAAAACACCTGCTGTTTTGCGGGCCTATCAAAGAGTCACATTTTACCGCGGGCTTGAATTGTTTAACAATCTGGCCTACAACCAAGCGATCGATTATTTTGATATTTCTCTTCAAAACGGAAGTTATGACCGTGAATTAAATGCCCGGGCATTATTCTGGAAAGCTGAAGCACTGTATCGGGTGGGTGATTACAACAATTCAATTTCCGCCTACAACCAGTTTTTGCGAACAGCGGGGTCTTATTCACTCCCGGAGTTTCAAAATGCCGAGTACAACCAGGCTTACGCTTATTTTAAACTGGAAGATTACGAAGCGGCAGCGTCACATTTCAGAAAATACATTAATGCGATGAAGGGGCAGCGAACTGCCAAACTGGCTGACGCATTAAACCGCGTTGGCGATTACTATTATTTGAATACCAATTATTCAACAGCTCTGCAATATTACCAGCAATCATACAATATGAAAATCTATGAGCCCGACTATGCTCTTTTTCAAATTGCTTTCTGCCAGGGGCTCGGCCGAAATCAGCAACAAAAAATTAGTAACCTGGAACGTTTGCTGGCCGATTATCCCGAATCAGAATATCAGGACGACGCCCTATATGAACTCGGACGCGCGCACGAGCGGCTCGGGCATGGCTATGATGCACAACAACAGTACCAGCAAATTATTGCCAACTACTCGCAGGGAAGTTATTACAGAAAAGCCCAACTCCAGCTGGGTTTAATCAATTACAACAACGGAGACTACGCTCAGGCGCTTACCCATTATAAGGAAGTAGCTGAAAAATTTCCCGGAACAGAAGAAGCTCAAGCAGCTTTATCGGGAATCAGAAATTGTTATGTGGAGCTCAATAATGTAGATGAATATTTTTCTTACGCACAGCGTTTGGGAAGCGGCGCCAGTGTAACAACCTCCGAACAGGATGAACTGAGTTACCAGGCAGCTGAAAGAGCATATATGGCCGGAGACTCCGGCTCTTCAACACAGTTGCAGCGTTACCTGCAACAATTTCCAAACGGAAAATATACACTCAACGCTCATTTTTACCTGGCGGAATCGTTATATAAAGAAGGAAAATATTCAGAAGCAAATGAACACTATACAACCGTAGCCATGCAACCCTCCAACATATTCAGTGAACAAGCGCTTTCGCGGGCTTCAGAGCTTACCTATAACGCCCAGGATTACGAACAGGCACTGGAAATGTTCAACCGTCTTGAAAATGCGGCGAACAGCAAATGGAATGTATTAAAAGCATATACCGGACAAATGCGTTGTCACTTCCGAAGCAACCGCTTACCTGAAGCAATAACTGCTGCGGCAAAAGTTAAAAAATCGGATATCGCAAATGAGGCTTTAATCCGGGAGGCAAACTACATAACAGGAAAAGCATATTACGAGCAGGATAATTTAAGCCTGGCGCTGCCCGAACTCCGAAAAGTATCGCTGGATACAAAACTGGAAGAAGGAGCTGAAGCAAAATATCTGGTTGCAGAAATTTATTTTCATCAAAACAATAAGGTCGAAGCTGAAAATCAAATCGACGACTTTATTTCAAAAGGAACTCCCTACTTATTCTGGCTTGGAAAAGCTTTCCTTTTGCTATCTGATATCTACATGGACAACAACCAGGAATTTGACGCAAAACACACATTGCGAAGCCTGATTGAAAACTACAACAACGATACAGATGGAATAAAAGATGAAGCTTCCAGAAAACTGGCAACCATAGAGGCCAGTGAAAAACGCGAACAACAGGAAGCCATCGATAATTCTCTACAACTGGAATTAAACAAAAAAGAAAACGAAAACTAAAAGCAGAAAAAATGAGAAGCGAGAATATAAAATACATCCTTTCAATTTTGTTGATTTTTGCCGTTACTGTTGCCCGTGCGCAGCGTGACACGACATTAACCCAGGAGGTGGAAGTTGTAAAAGCCTACAACCCTACAATTTCGGATGCCAACAAAATTAATGACATGCCCAAAATTGAGGAGGAAGAACATCAGAAACCAACATTTAATTACAGTATTTTCAGCCAACCCATCTATAACGCCTTCTCGGTAAACGAGTTGAAAGCAGCCACAGTTTCGATGCCACCGGAAGAAAATACCGGTTTTGGCCTGGTACGTGCCGGTCTGGGAAATTATAACAAACCCTATGGCGAAGTCTTTTTTAACAGTCAAAACACAAAAAACACCATTTTCGGGTTACACGGAAAACACTTGTCATCGCATGGAAAATTAAAACTGGAAGGTGGCGACAAAGTAAAAGCTCCATTTTCGGAGAATGAAGCTGAAATGTTTATAAAACACCTGTTCAGAAGTTCCATTTTGTCCGTAAATCTCGATTTTACGCACAATGGCTTTAATTACTACGGTTATCCGGTTGATTCCATCCCGGCTGTTCTTAAGGAGGAAGATCAGCAAATAAACTATTTGGGGCAACGACAAACCTTTAGCAAAGGAGGAATAAACATCAACCTTCAAAGCGAAAACAACAACCGGAAAGATTTTACTTTTGATTTCAATTTTCTTTATGACTATTTTGGTACCAAAACCGACCAGCGGGAACATTTTGGCGAATTCAGCGCCGACATAAATAAACCGTTGAATACCGGCTCTGCAATACTAAATGCCGGAATTACTTTTGTAAAAGCGGATAACGTCTTTAACCGACACCTCGATACAATGGCAACAAGCCAGCAGATGTGGTTTACAGTAAAGCCAGCTTATTATTTAGGTGGCGACATGGCAAATATCAGGATTGGATTTAACTCCTGGATTGTTCAGGACAACAATGCAGATTTGGTGGCTAAAATCGCACCCAATGTCCGGCTAAATTTTGCACCGGTAAAAGAAATCATCAATATTTTTGCCGGTGTTGACGGAAACTATGTAAATAACCACTACTCAAAGATTGCTTATGAAAATCCGTTTGTTGATCCGGAACATGATGTAGTAAACAGTTTTGAAAAATTACATTTTTACGGCGGTTTCGACGGGAAATTTGCAACCAAAACCAACTTCAAACTTTCCGTGGACTACTCCATGATAAACGAGCAGCCGCTTTATTATCTGTTTGAATATGTTTATCCAACCACGGGGCCCCTCCCGAGTCCTTCAGTAGTCGATAATGATTTTGATATCTTATATGACGATTTAGACTTACTTAAATTTAATGCTGAAATATTTCATACTGCTTCAGAGAAACTTGATCTTTTACTTACCGGAAACTACTATGTATACAAAATGAACGAACAGGAAGAAGCCTGGAATCTCCCCGACTGGGATGCTAAACTTTCGCTGGGATACAAAATCTCCGATCAGTTAAGTGTTTCATCCGATATTTATGCAATAGGCTCAAGAACGGCCTTAATAGCAGAATCCACAGGCTTTGATCCACGACCAGCCCCTTTTATTGAATTGACAGAATCGCCAACAGTAACATTAAAATCATACAACCTGAACACCGTGATTGATATGAATTTTAACGCCAGTTACAAAATAACCCAAAACTTTTCACTGTTTGGCCAGCTTAATAATTTTGGTTTTCAGAAGTATGAAAGGTGGTTCGGTTACCCTGTACAAAGTTTTAATTTTCTGGCTGGTTTAAGCTACGCATTTTAAAATATAGAAAACGACCATAATGAAGGAGGGGTATTTTACCTCCTTTTTTAGTTTAAAACACCCTGTTTTACTTACTCATTTTCAAGTTCATAAATTGTTAAAAAAAACGCTTAACAAATGCCTTGAAATCAAGGCTTCTTCGTTAATTTTTGCTATATTTGGCCGATGATTTTACGATGATTGAAAAATCAAAATAAAAAATTGATAATCAACTAGTTTCCTATCGAAAGTAAACTATACTTTTTGACATGGAAACTATTTTATTTTAATGGAAAAAGAGAAAATATAATTTAAGTAATACAAGAATGAGTGAATTAGAAAAAAACGGCCTTACAAACGGAGGGAATGGAAATTATTCTGCAGACAGTATTCAGGTACTGGAAGGCCTTGAAGCGGTAAGAAAAAGACCGTCGATGTACATTGGCGATACCAACGAAAAGGGATTACACCACTTGGTTTACGAAGTTGTAGATAATTCAATTGATGAAGCTCTTGCCGGCTATTGCGATAAAATAGAAGTTATCATTCATGAAGACAATTCAATTACTGTAAAAGATAACGGGAGGGGAATTCCCACTGAAAAACACACAAAAGAAAATAAATCGGCACTGGAAGTTGTAATGACAGTATTGCATGCCGGTGGAAAGTTTGATAAAGATTCATACAAAGTTTCAGGAGGTTTGCATGGTGTTGGTGTTTCCTGTGTAAATGCACTTTCAACACATTTAAAAGCAGAAATTCACCGCGACGGCAAAATCTGGGTTCAGGAATATTCAATCGGCAAACCAAAGTATGAAGCAAAAATAATAGGTGACACCGATATTACCGGAACAATTGTAACTTTCAAACCCGATGAATCAATATTCCAAATAACAACATACAAATACGAAATTCTTGCTGCCAGGTTAAGAGAGCTTGCTTTTCTGAATGCGGGAATTAAGCTTGACATTATTGACGAAAGACAGCAGGACGAAAACGGAGATCCAAAGACGGATAATTATTTTTCAGAAGATGGATTGAAGGAATTTGTCCAGTATCTCGATGATACCAGAGTACCGCTCACTCCTGAGGTAATCCATATCACTACAGAAAAAAACAATATTCCTGTTGAAATTGCATTGCAATACAATACTTCCTTTTCGGAAAATATTCATTCTTATGTGAATAATATTAATACCATTGAAGGAGGTACGCATTTAACCGGTTTTCGCCGTGGTTTAACAAGAACCCTGAAAAACTATGCTGATCATTCAGGAATGCTTACCAAATTAAAATTTGATATCAGTGGCGATGATTTTAGAGAAGGCCTGACTGCCGTTATTTCAGTAAAAGTTGCCGAACCTCAGTTTGAAGGACAAACAAAAACAAAGCTGGGGAACTCAGAAGTCAGTTTATCTGTAGACCAGGCGGTTAGCGAAGCATTATCATTTTACCTGGAGGAAAATCCAAAATCGGCCAAAACCATTGTCAACAAAGTAATTCTGGCTGCTCAGGCCAGACATGCCGCAAGAAAAGCCCGTGAAATGGTGCAGCGAAAAAATGCATTATCGGGTGGTGGCTTGCCGGGAAAACTAAGTGACTGTTCCGAAAAGGACCCGGCAAAATGTGAAGTCTTTCTTGTTGAGGGAGACTCTGCAGGAGGTACTGCCAAACAAGGCCGCGACCGCAAAACACAGGCTATTCTTCCTCTTAGGGGTAAAATCCTGAATGTTGAAAAAGCAATGCAGCACAAAATATTTGAAAACGAAGAGATTAAAAATATTTTTACCGCATTGGGGGTGAATATCGGAACAGAAGAAGATTCCAAGGCATTAAATATGGAAAAACTCCGTTATCATAAAATTGTGATTATGACCGATGCCGATGTGGATGGCAGCCACATTGCAACATTAATAATGACTTTTTTCTTCCGCTATATGCAGGATTTAATTAAAAAAGGATATTTATACATCGCAGCTCCTCCGCTTTTCCTTGTAAAAAAAGGAAAAAGAGAAGCTTATGCATGGTCAGAAAAACAACGCCTGGAAATAATTAATGACTGGGTTGATGGTAACGAAAGTGCAGTTCATACGCAACGTTACAAAGGTTTGGGTGAAATGAACGCCGAGCAGCTTTGGTCGACTACCATGAATCCGGAATCGCGTATGTTGCAGCAGGTAACCATTGAAAATGCGGCTGAGGCAGATCATATTTTCTCAATGTTAATGGGTGATGATGTTCCGCCCCGCCGTAAGTTTATAGAGGATCATGCTACTTATGCAAATATTGATGCTTAAGGCAATCGTTAACCCAAGTTGAAACACTATGAATATTTGCGTATTTTCTTCATCCAGCAACGCTATTTCTGACGTTTATTTCCAGGAAGCGGAAAAATTGGGAAAGCTCATCGGAGAAGGCGGACACACCTTAATAAACGGGGGAGCCAATGTAGGTTTGATGGAAGCTACAACAATAGCTGCCAAAAAAGCAGGAGCAAAAACAGTGGGGATTATCCCGGAACGTTTAAATGGTTATTCGCTTACTTCAGATAACGCTCACGAAGTAATTGTAACAGCTGACATGCAGGAGCGAAAGGCAAAAATGCGTGAAATATCTGACGCCTTTGTAGCAATGCCGGGAGGCTTTGGAACTTTAGAAGAAATATTGGAAGTTATAACCTTACGACAGTTGTCGTATCATACAAAACCTATTGTTTTTTTAAATACAAACAATTTTTACAAATATCTGATCAAACAATTTGAGACATCATACTCAGAAATGTTTGCCAGAGAAATCAACAGAAAATCGTTCTATGTTGCAAAAACGGCAGAAGAAGTGATAGATTATTTGATTAACTATATTCCGGTTGAACTGGATAGAAAATGGTTTGTTGTACCTAAAAAGGAAGTTTAATAACTGACAAAATTACATGGTGCAGATGTTTTGATTTTATCTTTTTAACAAAAATTCGCCTGTGTTGTTAAATAATGCAAAATGATATGGTTCTTATTATACCTATTCAAACAACGGCAATATATTTGCGTTTTATCCAAATGCAAATAATTAAAGAATTAAGTAAGAACTAATAATTGTTTTTAGCTATGAAAAAATTAAGTAGATATTCAGTTACACTATTATTGGTAGTTGCAGGAGCTTTCATCGCCGTTTGGACTTACAGCAAATTCTTCGACAAACAGGAAGTAGTAACAATAAAAGAGGAACAACCATTAAAATATGCGGCTCTTCCTGGTGAAAGCGGCGCAGTATTACCAGATTTAACGTATGCTGCTGAGAATTCAATACATTCAGTGGTGCATATTGCCACACAATCGGTTCGAGGCGGAGGCTGGTCGAGTGGAAATCCGTTTCTGGATGACTTTTTTGGGTTAAGAAGAAATCAACAACCACAAATAGCCCGGGGATTTGGGTCAGGTGTTATCCTGTCCGAAGATGGTTTTATTGTAACCAACAACCATGTAATTGAGGAAGCACAGAAAATTAAAGTGATTTTAAACGACAAAAGAGAGTTTGATGCCCGTTTGGTAGGCACAGACCCTTCCACCGATATTGCACTTTTAAAAGTAGATGCCGATGACTTACCATACTTAACTTATGGTGAATCCGATGATCTAAGACTGGGGGAATGGGTTTTGGCAGTTGGCAACCCGTTTAATCTTACCTCAACAGTTACAGCAGGTATTGTTAGCGCACGCGCCCGAAATCTTGGAATCAATACCGATCAAATGGCAATAGAATCATTCATTCAGACCGATGCTGCAGTGAACCCGGGCAACAGCGGTGGTGCACTCGTTAATCAGCAAGGCAAACTGGTAGGAATAAATACTGCCATTGCTTCAAGAACGGGTTCATATTCAGGTTACTCATTTGCAGTTCCTGTTTCAATTGTTAAAAAAGTGGTCGCTGACCTGAAAGAATTTGGTGAAGTTCAACGGGCGCTGCTTGGAGTTAACATTGGAGATGTGAATGCCGAAATAGCAGAGGAATTAAACCTTGACAATGTTGACGGAGTCTATGTTGCAGGTGTTACAGAAAATGGTGCTGCCAGAGAAGCGGGGATAAAAGAAGAAGATGTAATCGTAAGTGTCCAGGGCGATAAAGTTAGGTCATCTGCGGAGTTACAGGAAAAGATAAGTCAGTTCCGTCCGGGTGATGATGTAAAAATTGTTGTACTTCGGGACGGAGAAAGGAAACAATTTACCGTAACACTACGTAATAAACACGGTGACACACAAATTGTAAGAGACAGATCATCATATTTGGGCGCTGACTTTGAAGAAGTTAGCAACAATGAGAAAAATAATTTGGATATCAAATACGGTATCAAAATCAAAAATCTCAACAAAGGAAAATTACGAGATGCTGGCCTCAAAGAAGGATTTATTATCACAAACGTGAACAAAAAGCCCATTTATGAGGTCAATGATTTAAAAAGAGAGATTGGAAATGCGAGAGGAGGAATTTTAGTTGAAGGTATTTATCCAAACGGAGAATTAGCATATTTCGTTTTTGGAACGGATTAAAAAAACTTCCGGAACTATCTTTAACTATTTATTATCAAATTTTTCTTTGATAAGTTTTCTCCTTGATCATTAAATTATAATGTTCTATATTTGCACGTTTTTTAAGGAGAGTTTATGAGACAGCTAAAGATCACAAAGTCAATTACTAATCGGGAGAGTGCCTCTTTAGACAAGTATCTTCAGGAGATAGGAAAAGAAGAGCTTATTACTGTAGAAGAAGAAGTCGAATTAGCACAAAGGATTAAAAAAGGAGATCAGGCTGCTTTAGAAAAATTGACCAGAGCCAATTTACGATTCGTAGTATCGGTTGCCAAGCAATACCAAAACCAAGGTTTAAGCTTGCCCGACTTAATTAATGAAGGTAATCTGGGATTAATCAAAGCAGCAGAAAAATTCGATGAAACCCGCGGTTTTAAGTTTATTTCCTATGCAGTATGGTGGATACGTCAGTCCATTCTTCAAGCGCTTGCTGAACAGTCGAGAATTGTTCGTTTACCATTGAACCAGGTAGGTTCGTTAAATAAGATTAACAAAGCATTCTCAAAATTTGAGCAAGAACACGAACGCAAGCCTTCACCTGAGGAATTAGCTGATTCACTTGAACTCCCTGCCGATAAAGTAGCAGATACATTAAGAGTTTCCGGAAGACATGTTTCTGTGGATGCTCCTTTTGTGGACGGAGAAGACAACAGTCTGCTTGACGTGCTGGTGAACAACGACTCACCAAACGCCGATAAAAGCCTGATTATGGAATCGCTTGCAAGAGAGATTCACCGTGCTTTAGCTACATTAACCGAAAGGGAAAGTGACATTATCCGATTATTCTTTGGCATCGGTTGCCAGGAAATGACTTTGGAAGAAATTGGGGAACGATTTGGCCTGACTCGTGAAAGAGTTCGTCAAATCAAAGAAAAAGCGATCAGGCGGTTACGCCATACATCGCGAAGCAAATTATTGAAATCATATCTTGGTTAAGATATTTAAAGGTTGCTGTTGAGCAACCTTTTTTTTTATCAATTATTTCAACCCCATCAAAACAACGTTTTCCACATGATGTGTATGCGGAAACATGTCAACCGGCTGCACCTTTTGAATTTTATAATAGTCTGAAATCATCGCCAGATCGCGCGCCTGAGTCGCCGGATTACAACTAACATAAACAATTCTTTCCGGTCTGATATTTAAAATGGTATGTACCACGTCGGCATGCATGCCCGCTCTTGGCGGATCCGTAATAATCACATCAGGCTTCCCATGCTCTGACACAAAACCACCATTCAATACCATTTTCATATCGCCTGCAAAAAACGAAGTATTATTAATACCATTGATTTCTGAATTTACTTTTGCATCTTCAATAGCCTCCGGAACATATTCTATCCCAATCACTCTTTTTGCATTTGCAGCCAAAAAATTTGCAATAGTTCCGGTCCCGGTATATAAATCATAAACTGTTTCAGCTCCGGTAAGCTGTGCAAAATCGCGCGCAACTTTATACAATTCATACGCCTGCTTTGAATTGGTCTGATAGAAACTCTTCGGTCCAATTTTAAATTTAAGTCCTTCCATCTCCTCCCAAATGTAATCGCGACCGTCAAAAATTTCTATTTCCTGGTCTGTTATTGTATCATTCCCTTTCTGATTAATTACATACATAAGCGAAGTTATTCCAGGAAACTGCTTTTTCACAGCCTCAAGCAGCTTCTCTCTCTTATCCACATCTTCGTGAAAAAAAGATACTATCAGCATCACTTCTCCAGTACTACTTGTACGAACAATCATCGTTCTCAAAAATCCCTCCTGTTCTTTTATATCAAAAAAATCTAAAGAATTGGAAATCGCGTAATTGTATATAAAGTTTCTTATTTTATTTGACGGTTCAGGCTGTAACCAGCATTTTTTTATATTTATTACCTTATCAAACAAGCCCGGAACATGAAAACCGAGTGCATCCAGATTTCCGACTTCTTTTTCAGAATTAATTTCATCGTTCGAAAGCCATCTTTTATTGGAAAAAGTAAACTCCAGCTTGTTCCGATAAAAAGTATCAGTTGCAGATCCCTGAATTGGTGAAACACCGGGTAAGTCAAGCCTTCCGATTCGTCTAAGCTGATCCCTGACCTGGTTTTCCTTGTAGAACAGTTGTTTCTTATAGGGTAAGAACTGCCATTTACATCCTCCACAAGTACCAAAATGTTCGCAAAAAGCATCCACTCTGTCTTTTGAATATTCATGAACCTTTGTTACAAAAGCTTCCTCGTATCTCTTCCGTTTTTTGGTAACCTGCAAATCAACAACATCTCCGGGAACAACCAAGCGTGTGAAAACCACTTTATCCCCAACTCTCGCAAGAGCTTTACCTTCAGATCCGATATCTTCTATTTTAACCTTTTCATATAAAGGCTTCTTTCTTTTTCTTCCCACTTTCTTTTTTGGCAAATATAAACTCTTTACCTAAATTTCTTTTGAAATTATTCCCAATTTGATTCCCATATGAAAAATGACCTTCCCAAAATGAGAAAACCACCCGACTTACTGTCTTTTACACATTTTTTAATTATGATTGATTTGTTCGTATGAAAGTTTTTTACTTATCTTTGAACTGATTTAATGGTTGGTTTTATTTTCAATAAATAAAACTTTATAGGGGAAAGCGACTTCTGTATTTATGATTGGTTTTGTGTTTAGGGGTTTGTAAATCATCAATCATCTTCAAAAAGCGTCCATAGTGCTTTCCCCTTCCTTCTTTTTACCCGTAAGGGTAATTTTTTTGCCTTTTACATTCATCTCTCACAATTCATCTTTAATCATTATCTTTGGCAACTTTTCAATATTCTTTATGATTTCACTTGATAAAATATATTTAAATTTTGGCGGTTTTGATTTGTTTAGAGAAATAAGTTTTCTAATCAATCCCAAAGACAGAATCGGACTGGTAGGCAAAAATGGTGCGGGTAAAACAACTTTACTCAAATTAATCACGGGAATTGAAAAACCTTCATCGGGAACGGTTACTTTGCCCAGGGATACTACTCTCGGCTATTTGCCGCAGCAGATGCATATTACTGACACCCGAACACTAATTGAAGAGACAACCCTCGCATTTGACAAAATAATCAGCCTTGAAAAAGAAATAACAAAAACAAACCAGGAGATTGCTGAGAGCGAAGACTATCACTCGCCGGAGTATTTAAGAAATTTAGATAAATTAACGGAACTCAACGAAAGGTATTCAATACTTGGTGGGGAAAACTATGAAGCTGAATTGGAACAAACACTCCTGGGCCTCGGATTTGAAAGAAGTGATTTTGACCGGCCTACTTCAGAATTTAGCGGTGGCTGGCGAATGCGTGTAGAACTTGCAAAACTTCTGTTAAAAAAACCCGATGTATTTCTTCTGGATGAGCCAACCAACCACCTGGATATCGAATCGATTCAGTGGCTTGAAGATTTTTTGAAAAATTATAAAGGCGCAGTTGTTTTAGTCTCACACGATAGGGCATTTCTTGATGCAGTTTGCAACCGTACAATTGAAATAACACTGGGAAAAATAAATGACCAGAAAATGAACTATTCCTCTTTTGTAAACTGGAAAAATGAGCAGAAAGAAATTCAACTGGCAGCATACAGAAACCAACAGAAGTTAATCGACGATACGGAGAAATTTATTGAACGATTTAGATACAAAGCAACTAAAGCCGTGCAGGTTCAGTCGAGAATAAAACAACTTGAAAAACTCGACAGGATTGAAATAGAAGAAGAGGACAAATCAAAAATAAATATAAAGTTTCCCCCTGCGCCACACTCAGGGAGAGATATTGTAAAAGCAAAACACATCAGTAAAAAATATGACAATCATTTGGTTCTTGACAATGTAGATTTATACATCGAAAAGGGCGAAAAAGTAGCTTTTGTTGGACGAAACGGGGAAGGCAAAACCACGCTCGCCCGGATTATCATGAATGAATTGGGATACCAGGGAGACTTTACATTGGGGCACAATGTAAAAATCGGATATTTTGCACAGAACCAGGCCCAATTGCTAAATAATGAATTAACGGTTTTTGAAACCATTGATGAAATTGCTGTTGGCGATGTAAGAACAAAAATCAGAGATATCCTGGGCGCTTTTCTCTTTCCTGGCGAGGACATTGATAAAAAAGTGAAAGTATTAAGCGGAGGTGAAAAATCGCGTTTGGCCATGATACGACTGATGCTGGAGCCTGTTAATTTTTTAATCCTTGATGAGCCAACCAACCATCTGGATATGAAATCAAAAGAAATCTTAAAAAACGCCCTTGCTGATTTTTCGGGGACAGTTTTGGTTGTTTCCCACGATCGCGATTTTCTGGATGGACTGGTCAATTGTGTCTATGAATTCAGAAATAAAAAAATCAAACAACATCTTGGAGGCATCTATGATTTTCTTCAAAAAAAGAAAATAGAATCGTTAAAAGAACTGGAAGTAAAAAACAACTCCAGTTCAAGAAGCACAGTACAGATAAATTCATCTGCTGATGAAATTAGTTTTGAAGACAAAAAAGAAATAAATAAAACCATCTCCAGGTATGAAAAACAGGTGGAAAATACCGAAAATAAAATCACAGAGTTGGAAGAAGAAATTGCTAAATTAGATGCAATTTTATCCCAACCCGAAAATCTCGATGATCATTCGGTTTTTGAAAAATACAATGATTTAAAAAGCGAGCTTGAAATTACGATGCAAAATTGGGAACAACAGCAAAAAAAGCTGGAAAGCTGGCAGGCAAAAAAAATATGGTAATGAATAAAGATGAATTTGTTTTTGGAACCCGGGCGGTAATTGAAGCAATAAAAACCAATCGACACATTGACAAAATATTTTTAAAAAAAGGGCTGAAGAATGAGCTTTCGCAGGAGCTTTTTCAACTGGTAAGAGAAGAGCAGATTCCATTTCAGTTTGTGCCTCTGGAAAAAATAAACCGGATTACCAGAAAAAACCATCAAGGTGTTTTGGCACTTTTATCCCCAATTGAATACCATAATATCGAAACACTGTTACCCGGCATTTACGAATCGGGGAAAGATCCCCTAATTTTAATTCTCGACCAGGTGACCGATGTCCGAAACTTCGGGGCTATGGTGCGGTCGGCCGAATGTGCAGGAGTAAACGCAATTGTGATTCCGGAAAAGGGAACGGCAAGAATTGGAGCCGATGCGGTAAAAACATCAGCCGGAGCTATCCACCATGTACCAATTTGTAAAGTACAGGGATTGGCAAAAACAATCGAATTTCTCAAGAACTCAGGAATAAAGATTGTTGCTGCAACCGAAAAGGCGAATACGATATATTCTGATTCAAAACTAAATATACCCCTGGCTATTGTTATGGGCTCCGAAGACACCGGGATTTCAAATCCAATCCTGCAACTTACCGACGAACAGTTAACGATACCAATTTTAGGCAAAATTGAATCACTCAACGTTTCAGTTGCAGCAGCAATTATAATGTACGAAGTTGTTCGTCAACGGTCTCAACTATGAACAGGGATAGTTCTTTTAAATGACTCTTCCAAAGAAATAAAAGTCTCGGTGCTGGCTACACCCGGTATTTTTTGAATTTCTCCGCTCAAAATCGTTTTTAAATGCTCGTTGTCTTTGGCATATACCTTAATAAAAATGGCATATGCGCCAGTGGTATAATGACATTCAACAATCTCGGGAATCAATTTTAACCGGTTTACGACTTCCGAAAAAAGTCCACCCTTTTCCAAAAAAATTCCAATGTAGGTGCAGGTTCTGAAATCAACCTTTTTGGGATTTATATGATACCCCGAGCCTGTGATAACCTCCAGTTCAATCATTCTGTTTACGCGCTGATGAACAGCAGCTCTTGATATCCCCACTTCTTTGGCTACATCTTTAAATGGTATTCTCGCATTCCTGGTGATTATATCCAATATCTTCAAATCAACCTCGTCCAAATTATTCCTCAGTGTCATGTTTTTACAATTTTCCAACAAAAATACCAAAAAAGAAACAAAAATTCTATAAATAGGTCTACATGACAGCAAAATCTAACAATATGAAAATAATACCCTCTGAATGTTAAACCACTACCAAGTTGTTATCAAATTGTTAACAAATACTTCGTTATAGTTTCAATTTTCTTTAAAATTATTGGCTTTATTTGTGGATTGATATTTTTACGAAAGTTTGAATATCAGACAGACAGCAATTTAAATTTATATTATAATGAAAAACAAAGTTAGTTGGTGGCTAATTCTTGGCCTCCTCGTTATTGCTGCGCTCTTAGGCGTAGTAATTCCTACCGGTATGGGAGAACAAGACTATTCAAACCTGGTTGCGGGTGATACTGCCTGGATGTTAACCGCAACAGGTCTTGTGTTATTAATGACTCCGGGTCTCGCATTTTTTTATGGCGGCATGGTGCAACCCAGAAATATTATTTCTACCATGCTTCAAAGTTTTATAGCCATGGGTATTGTTAGCGTTTTATGGGTAATTGTGGGTTTTAGTATAGCTTTTGGCGACAGTATTGGCCCTGAAGGATTTGGTCTCTTTGGTAATCCTGCGACTTTCTTTATGTTTAGAGGAGTTGGCGGAGGAACCGATCCGGATCTGGCTCCCACATTTCCACTTGCAGTTTTTGCTATGTTTCAACTAAAATTTGCAATAATAACTCCGGCCTTAATTACTGGTTCTTTTGCAGGAAGGGTAAGATTCAGGGCTTATATGTTATTTATGTGTTTGTTTGTAATATTTATTTATGCGCCACTGGCACACTGGACCTGGCATCCAAATGGATTTCTCAGAAATTGGGGAGTACTTGATTTTGCAGGAGGCACTGTTGTACATATGTCGGCAGGTTTTGCAGCATTGGCCGGAGCCATGTTCTTGGGAAGGAGAAAAGATGCTCACAAAGAATTTAAGCCAGCCAATATCCCCTATATTTTGTTGGGGGCTGGTATGCTTTGGTTTGGTTGGTTCGGATTTAATGCCGGTTCTGCTCTTGCAGCTGACTCAGTTGCGGCAACAGCCCTGGTAAACACCAATACCGCGTCGGCTGCTGCCATGCTAACCTGGATATTTTTTGATGCTGCAAAAGGGAAAAAACCATCGGCCGTTGGTGCAGCTATTGGTTTGGTCGTAGGACTTGTGGCCATCACTCCGGCTGCAGGTTTTGTAAATGTTGGCTCAAGCATCTTTATTGGTGTTATCGCCGCGATAATTAGTAATTATGCTATCGCACTCAGAACTAAATCAATGCTGGACGATACACTCGATGTATTCCCGGCACACGGTATGGGCGGCATCGTCGGGATGTTGGCTACAGCAGTTTTTGCTAACGAAGTAGGCTTAATACACGGGCACATTACAACATTCCTGTTCCACCTGCTTGCGCTTGTTATAGTTGGCGTTTTTACTTTTGGAGGATCTATTTTAATGTATAAAATAACAGATTTAATCGTTCCGCTGAGAATCTCGCCTCATGGCGAAAAAATTGGCCTTGATATCAGCCAGCATGATGAATCTTATGATTTTGTTTATAAAGAAGAATAAGAATATCAACAGAAAAATAAGAAAGCCGGGGAATGCCCGGCTTTCTTATTTTATAGGAACTTGTCTTTTAAAATCCATTTCCAGTGAAATAAAAGTTTCTGTTCGTGCTATCCCTTCAACATCTTGCAATTCCTGATCGATTAACTGTTTAAGATGTTTATTTGTTTTTGTTTGAATTTTTACAAATATGGCATATTGCCCCGTTACATAATGGCATTCCACTACTTCCGGAATATTACGTAATGCCTCAACTACCTGAGTGTGAAACTTAGCCTTATCGAGATAAATTCCCATGTAAGCACAGGTATTGTATCCCAATTTCTGCGGATTAACAACAAATTCGCTCCCTGAAACAACCCCAATATTTAATAACCGCTGTACTCTTTGGTGAATAGCTGCACCTGAAACCCCACATTCTCTTGCCACCTCCAAAAAGGGAATTCTTGCATTTTTAGTTATTAACTTCAAAATCTTTTCATCCAGTTCGTCAATATCCGCCGCCTGCTCAAGGTATTCTTTTGTATTCATTTCAACTTTCTGTAATTATCCGGTTACAAATTATTAAACAAATGTAGAAATTTTTGGCAATTTATAAATTACAATGCTTTAAAACATGACAATTGTTACAAATTGTAATTTCCTGTACCAAATATAGTTAAAAGTTGCGCAATCTGATTTAGATCCTGGAAATCGCTCTTGAAATATCTGCTCCTGTTGGTTCCTGAAAAACTTTGAGTTCAAACTCCGGAACAACAGCCAGAATATGATCAAAAATATCAGCCTGAATTGCCTCATAGTTTGCCCAGACAATATCCTTGCTAAAAACATAAATCTCAATAGGCAATCCTTTACTGGTTGGGTGCAGCTGCCGAACCAAAAATGTGAGGTCCTGACGAATCATCGGATGATTGTGAAGATACACTTCCAAGTATTTCCTAAAAATACCGACATTGGTTTGACGGCGCCGGCTAATAACATCTTCCTCTGAGATATGCTTGCTGGTGTTGTAATCTGTTATTTCACTTTCTTTTTGCTTGACATAGTCACGAATTATTTCAAATTTTTCAAAGCGGTTTAACATATCTGTATCACAAAACCTGATACTTGCCATGTCTATATTCACAGAACGTTTTATCCTTCTTCCACCCGACTCCTCCATGCCTTTCCAATTATTAAACGACTCAGCGACCAGAGAATAAGTTGGAATCGTTGAAATGGTTTTATCCCAGTTTTGCACCTTTACTGTATTCAGCGTGATATCAATCACTGTTCCATCTGCCCCCCGGCTTTTCATTTCAATCCAGTCTCCTATTTTCACCATATCGTTTGCAGAAAGTTGTATAGAAGCCACAAAGCCCAGAATGGTATCTTTAAAAACCAGCAGTAAAACAGCTGCCATAGCTCCAAGCCCGGCAAGTAGGCCTGTTACGTCTTTCTCCAACAATACGGCGATAATTAAGATCCCTGACATAAAAAACACAAAAATCTTAACCAGTTGAATGTACCCTTTTATCGGGCGATGATGAGAATAATCGGTTGTATCGTAAATTTCCAAAACGGCATTTAAAAACGAATTGGACACAAAAACTATTATAAGTGTAAAATAAACCTGCGTTAATTTTAACAATATTCCGGCCAGCGATAAATAATAATCCTGAGAAAGAATCTCAACTACCGATGGATCCAACTCGCTTAACTCCTGATGAAGCACCGGATAGGCAAAATTAGAGGTAAAATAAAAAATAAAAGCCGGTGCCAAATGAGCCAATCCTTTGAAAACCTTATTTTTTACAAGAATGTCATCCCAGGTCGTTTTTGTTCTTTTTGCGATTCTGGATACAATCTGCAATAAAATCTTACGGGTAATAAGATGCGCCAGACCAGCGGCCAAAACAATAATAATTATACAGACTATTACCGAAATGGGTTTGGCAAAAAAACTTAGGCCTTCCAGGTCTCTCAAATGATCCAACAAAAATTTATAGACAGTTCTCATGTTCTGGTCTGTTGATATTTCTTATTTTCACCCAAAAATAGTAAATGCATCTGACATGAAATTGAAGATTCTTCTTTTTATCCTGTTTGTTCCTTGTTTTACCAATGCGCAGGTAGATTATCAAAAATATTTTATAAATAAATCATTTCGTTTTGATTTTTTGCTGGGAGGAAATAACAAAGAAGTAACTGTTTTTCCCCAACAAATGAAACAGGAACCTTTTTGGGCAGGTTCAAAAACCAACTTAATTGATCCGTTTAACTATGGCTCTTATCGTTTCCGAATTTTTGATATCAAATCAGACAGCCTTATTTTCTCCAAAGGATTTAGTACGCTCTTCCAGGAGTGGCAAACAACAGCTGAGGCAAAAACTACAACAAAAACATTCTACCAGGCTGCCATATTTCCTTTTCCAAAGAAAAATTTCAGAATTGATATTGACGCAAGACAGTGGGATGGAACTTTTAAAACACTTTATTCGTCAGAAATCGCTCCCGACAACTATTTTATTCAGAAAGAAACGCCAACGTCTTTCGAAGTTTTTGATGTTTTAAAAAACGGAAAATCATCACAAAAAGTTGATCTGGTAATTCTCGCCGAAGGTTATACAAAAAGCGAAATGAACAAGTTTATTGAAGATGCGAAACGGGTAAGCGCCTGTCTTTTGGATGAAGAGCCGTTCAAATCAGAGAAAGAAAGCTTTAACATCAAAGCTGTTTTTACACCTTCGGTTGAATCAGGAACGGACATTCCCGGAGAAGGTGTTTATCATAACACCTTCTTTAATTCCACCTTCTACACATTTGATCTGCCAAGATACCTGACCACCAGCGATATGAAAACCGTTTATGATGCCGCCGCCCAGGTTCCCTACGATCAAATATACATGCTGGTGAATACTGAAAGATATGGCGGAGGCGGATTTTACAACTTTATTACCGTTTGCACAGCAGACAATGCATTAACAAAAGAAGTTTTTGTGCATGAATTTGGTCATGGCTTTGCTGGTCTGGGCGATGAATACTACACCTCAACAGTCGCATATGAAGATTTCTACAACCTTGAAACTGAACCCTGGGAACCGAACCTTACTACACTTGTTGATTTCGATTCGAAATGGAAAAAATTAATTAATAAATCAACACCGATACCTACCCCCAGAGAGTCAAAATACAGGAATACTGTAGGAGTTTATGAAGGAGGTGGATATTTGAGTAAAGGAATTTACAGCCCGCACATTGACTGCAGAATGAAAAGTAATGAAGCCGGAAAGTTCTGCCCCGTTTGTTCTGAAGCGATAAAAAAAGTGATTGAGTATTACACCGAATAAAAAAAACGACGGACAAAGAATATGTCCGTCGTTTTCCTATGTGTTTTTACAACTTACTCTTTCTTTAACAACGCACTGGTTACAAGGTATGCAACAATTAAGCCCAAACCTCCGCAAAACAGTATCATTGTAAAAAATGCTGCAACTTCGTCAATTACCCCTGACAAAGCGTAGCCGGTAATTACACCTACGGCAAGAGCAATCATAAATATACCCCATTTTAACAACGCGTATTTTGATTCACCGCCCTTAAAAATACTGGCATCTGCCCCTTTGTCAATTAAAGCCAGACGTTCTTTTGTCCTTGTAGTCCAGTACACATACAAAATGGCAAACAGTGCCAGAAAAAATCCTATTGGTACAAATATTCCTTCCATGATATTCTGTTTTTAAATGTTTATTTTTTCGTTTTCTGCCTTTTGGACGCAACTTTGTTTTTGCGGTTACACTTTTTTACAAAATTCTTTTTTTTGTAATTTTATTGTAACCGGAAAACTATTTTTTCGTCAAAGTGACAGATGGAAAGTAAACACGATATTTACTATATTGAAAAGGTAAAAAACGGGCAAACCCAATATTACTCTTATATTGTTGAAAAATATAAGGATATTGTTTTTTCCATTGCACTGAAAGTTCTTAAAAATCGTGAAGATGCCGAAGAAATGGCACAGGAAAGTTTTATAAAAGCTTTTAAATCGTTGCATACGTTTAAAGGAAAAGCAAAGTTTTCTACCTGGCTCTACCGGATCACTTATAATAATTGCATATCGGAGGTCAGGAAAAGGAAAATACATTTTGCTTCCACCGACGATATTGAAATTAAAGACGATGACAGTGATTTCAACCTTGACGGACTTCCCGAAGAAAACAGGGAAAAATACATAAAAGCCGCGTTGGAAAAACTTCCCGAAGATGAATATACACTTGTTTTACTTTACTATTTTGAAGACCAAAGTATTGAGGAAATTAGCAAAGTGACTCGTATTTCGGAAAGTAATGCGAAAGTAAAATTGTTCAGAGCAAGAAAAAAGCTTTATACAATTTTGAATGACATGTTAAAAGAAGAAATTTATACGATATTATGAAAACCTTTGAAGAAGATAAAAAATTGAAATCGGTATTAAAATCAGTAAAACTGGAGTCGCCCGGTACTGATTTTTCATTGAATGTGATGAACAGAATCTTCCATGAAGAATCTCTTCTTGAAAAGGCAAAACGGGAAAAGGTTCTTGGAAAAGGATTTTGGATAATACTGGCCTTATTTATTGCTCTCTTTGCAGCAATGTTTGTATTTTCATCGGCGGGAGGTGATACCGGCGGACTTGGAAAATATATTCCGGGACTAAATACAAATACGGTTACCCAGGATTACGAAAATTTCTTTCAGAGAATAGGATCTGTACCGCTTAGTATCGCCGGCATCCTTTTGGCATCTTCTTTTCTGGTATTTATTGACAGATTTCTAAGCTCAAAAATCAGAACATCTTAAAACAATTTATAAAATAGGGATTTCCGGTTTCCAGCCGGGATTTTTTATTCATATTGTTTCAAAAGTCCGGTCATTATCAGATACTGTGCTCCGATGTAAGTCACCATTATAAAAATCCCTTCATAGGGGATTGTCACAAGAAACTTATTTATCGCAATCATAGTATCGGACAAAACAAATAAAACCGAACCGGAAAAAACCAAACTAAAACTGACAGGATGCCCATTTCCAAAACGGTTTAATGCCATCACCGACATTCCCAAAAGAGCAAGCATATAAACAAAAACAGCCACTCTCAAAATCGCATCCAACTGCTCAAACAATAAAATATAGATTATAAGTCCGTAAGCAATATAAGCAATCAGCCAAAATGGTCTTTTCTTTAAAAAAGGCTTTTTACCTGAAAGATTGATTGTATGCAAAAACAGACTTATGTATATAATTTGAGCTATCAGAAAAGCTGCCAGGCCGAGAACAAAAAACAAGAATCTGTCGTTGCCAAACATCAGCAGAATATCGCCAAACCATGAAAATAAAAAAGCAAAAACTGCAAATTGCACCACTTTTCTGTCAACATTGCGGCTGTAAAGAAGAAAGAATCCGGCAATCCAAACCATAATCAGAGGTTTGAAAATATAATCCAATTTCTCAAGTTGAAACCACTTTCCGCTCAGATCTCCTGCGATAATTATGAAGAAGATGACATGAAAGAGAATTTTTCTCATTCTGAATATTTTCTATAAAAATAGAACTATTCGATCTAAATAAAAATAATTGAGTTTGAGAACAAATTGAAAATTAATAACATGTATCGGCCAGCAAATACTTCCCGACATAATTCTCCACACCTTCCTCCAGCTCTGTAAATGCTTTTGTATAGCCAATTTCCCTGAGTTTATGAATATCAGCTTCAGTGAAATACTGGTATCTTCCCCGCAACTCAACAGGAGTGTCAATAAATGAAATTTCAGGGTTCAATTTCATACTATCAAAAACAGAACGCGTTAAATCAAGGAAAGTGCGTGCATGACCTGTTCCAACATTATAAATTCCGGGATTTTCCTGTGTCTCCATAAAATGAATCATTACATCCGCAATATCATCTACGTATACAAAATCGCGAAGCTGCTCACCATCTCTGTAATCTTTATGATGCGAGCGGAACAATTTCATTTTCCCGGTTTCCCTAATCTTTTGATATGCATGCAAAACAACAGAAGCCATCCGCTTTTTATGATATTCATTGGGGCCATAAACATTAAAAAATTTCATCCCTGCCCAGAAAGGAGGAGTGTGTGTTTGTTTTAAAGCCCACACGTCAAAATCGTGCTTCGACCAGCCATATAAATTTAGCGGACGAAGATTAGGAATCCTTAAATGTGAATCAGAAAAACCATCTTCGGCATTTCCGTAAGTTGCAGCTGAAGAAGCATACAAAAGCGGCACCTGAATCTCTGCACATATATTCCAGAGCCGCTGCGAATAAATAACATTCAACTGTTGGTATAACTCAGGCTCCTGCCCCACTGTATCGGTTCTGGCTCCCAAATGGAATATAAAATCCACTTCTGAAGAATGTTTTATCAACCATTTAAAAAAGTTGTCACGGTCTATAAATTTCCGATACTTCTTCTGAAGAATATTTAAATCTTTTAGAGGGTCATCCATTCTGTCAACCAAAATAAGGTCGTTGTAACCTGCCTGATTGAGCTTCCCAACTAAATAACTGCCGATAAATCCGGCTGCTCCTGTAATAACTATCATTTATCTAAGCGGTTTGTCTGGTACAGCAATTATCTCTGTTTTCTGAAATTTGGCTGTAATTAAAACTTGCATTATTCTGGTTTATTGCCCAAATGTTTAGAAAATTCTAATTTTTTTTTCGGTTTCTTCATGATAAAAACTCTGACAAGAAAAATATCCTAAAGAAAACGACCACAAAATTAAAAAAATCAGTGAACTGCAATAGTGACTTTCGTCAAAACTTCCAAAACTGATGTTTTTAGATTTTCCAAAGCAAGAGGTATATTCCATTGAGCAACTTCCCGGGGTGCTACATAGTTTGAGATGGCTCTTATTTCATAACACGGAATTCCGTACCAAATACAAACATACAGAACTGCTGCTCCTTCTGTTGACTCGACATGAGCCGAGAATTTTGCCTTTAAGGCTGCTATACTCGAATTTTCTCCATGACTCTTATTTGCTGTAATTCCACGTACTTTATTAAGGTTCATCAATCCATTGGAAGGAGTTGCTTTTAAAATCCCATTTTCAAAAGGAAACTCATTTCCTTCCATAAATCCCGACTCAAAAAGAGTCAAAAACTGTCTCTTCTCCTCAACTCCGAGGTCGGCGAATTCTTCCGAAATTACATTTACAACCTCTCCTATTTTTAAATCGTTTGTAAAACTTGCAGCAACGCCAACGTTCAAAACCAAATGATAACTGGTTTTCTGCAATGTGGTTGTTAAATGAAAAGTTGCAAAGGTTGTTCCAATGCCGGCAATCAATACATCAATTCTATTTCCTGCCAGTTGATATTCATATAAAAAGTGAGTTTTCTCTGCTACAAAATCGAATTCATCGATTAACAATTTTACCTCCATCCAGGTAGCCGCTACAATTAAAATCTTCATAGTTAAAAACTGGTAAAATTTTCCATTTACGAAAAGCGTACAACCTTTCTTACTGATTTTATGAAAAAAAGTTAATCTTTGTGTTAAATTTTTATTTGTAATATTATGTGTTCGCCTAAAATTGATACTTCTAACGGCTACGAAAAGATTGAAAATTTTGATGAAACCATCACCAAAGAACTTTCAAAAAACTACAAGAATATACTTTCATTAATTGGTGAAGATATTTTTAGAGAAGGTTTGGATAAAACTCCGGAGCGAGTAGCAAAATCAATGCAGTTTTTATTACAGGGATACAAAACCGATCCGGTTGAAATCTTAAAATCGGCGATGTTTAAAGAAGACTACCGGCAAATGGTAATTGTAAAAGATATTGAAATATATTCCATGTGCGAACACCACCTTTTACCTTTTTTTGGGAAAGCACATGTAGCATATATTCCTAACGGAACAATTACCGGCTTGAGTAAAATTGCACGTGTTGTCGACGTTTTTTCACGCCGGCTACAAGTACAGGAACGGTTAACCTCGCAGATAAAGGACTGTATTCAGGACACATTGAAACCCCTTGGAGTAGCTGTTGTAATTGAGGCACAACATCTCTGCATGCAAATGCGGGGGATACAAAAACAACACTCTATTACCACAACATCTGATTTTACGGGTGCATTTCAAAAAGAAGCGACCCGCGGTGAATTTATAAAACTGATTAGCACAAAATTTAGTTAAGAAATTCCAAACAAACAGGTGCCGGAAGTTGAATTTGTTTTCCGGTAAACTCCGGAAATCCGGTTTCTTCATTTATTTTAAAAACAGTAATATTCCCGCTACGCTGATTGGCTACCAACATAAATTTATTGTCAGGACTTAAAGTAAAGTTGCGTGGCCAGTTCCCTTCCACACTGACGGCTCCTTTGAATGCCAAGTTCTGCGTTAAATCGTCTATTGCAAAAACAGTTATAGAATTGTGCCCCCGGTTTGAGCCATACAAAAAACGAGCGTCATTGGAAATGTGCACATCGGCACAATAACTTTCCGCTGCAAAATCACCAGGCAATGAAGAAATATTCTGAACAACCTTCCATTCGTTATTTTGATTTTTCACAACAGAAACCGTTGAATTTAATTCATTAATAACGTAGATTATTTCCCCATTAGGGTGAAAATCAAAATGACGTGGCCCTGAACCCTCAGGTATTTTCACAAACTTCTGTTCAGCTTCTGTCAACTTTTTGTTTTTTAGTAAAAAAATATCAAGCTGGTCAGTTCCTAAATCGGCAGAAAAAACACTTGAATCAAACGGCGAAAATTTTATGGAATGTGCATGAGGCGATGCTTGTCGTGATTTATCGGGACCTGAACCTTCATTTCGATTTACCGAGCACGCAGGGTTTACTGTCCCGTCTTGGGCCACCGGATACAGCGCTGTTGTTCCGCTGGTGTAATTCGCAACGGCAACAAACTTACCATCCGCTGAAACATCTACATGACACGGATCCTTACCGTGCGAAAGCTGTTTGTTTAAAAATAAAATGTCACCATTTTTTTCAATTTTATAAGCGTAAATATATCCCCCGTTTTTTTCAATTTTGTCGCTCGCCCTTCCGGCAACATAGATGTATTTTTTATCAGGAGAAATTTTCAAAAAGGAAGGATCGTCGATTGCTTTAAACGTTTTTTCGAGCTGAATATCTCCGGTTTTAAGATTAAAATTACAGAGATAAATTCCCTCCGCACCCTCCGAAGTAAAAGTTCCAACATATAATTTTTTCCAATCTTCGGTATCCTGGGCGAAACCCACTAAAGTACTACTAAACAGGAGTAAATAAAGAAACAAATTTTTCATTTTTAATTGTATTTTCCAGAAAACATTTTAACAAAAAAGTTTTCATTTGCTAAATGGTTTGAAACTTAGTAACTTTTGAGTTAAATATATAATGATTTAACCATGAAAGCAATCTTAATCATTTTAACCTTTATTTTTAGTTTTTGTATTTTTTCTTCCAATGCAATAAAATTGGAAAAGGTCTGGGAAACCAAAGCGGAATTAAAAACTCCTGAATCAGTGTTGTACGATGCTGAAAGCGATGTAATTTATGTCGCGAACATTGATGGTAACCCCTTGGAAAAAGATGGAAACGGCTTTATCAGTATTTTAAATCCTGACGGAAGTGAAAAAGATTTATACTGGATAAAAAAACTAAATGCTCCTAAAGGGATGGCCATTTTTGATGGCAAACTATATGTATCTGACATCGATCAACTAGTCGAGATAGACATAGAAAGAGGGAAAATTTTAAAAAAATATGAAGCGGCAGGGGCTAAATTCTTAAACGACGTTGCAGTATGCATGAACGGGATGATTTTTGTATCGGACTCTGAAACAGCAAAAATTTATGTTTTAAACCACGGTGAATTTAAAGTTTGGATGGCAGGAGAACCTTTCGTATCGCCAAACGGCCTGTTTACTGAAAAAGGAAAATTATATGTTGGCGACACCAATATTTACGAAATTGACATTCTGACACAAAAGATCAACTCCATTATTGAAGACACCGGTGGTGTTGACGGACTGGAGAAAAATAATGATGGTGATTTAGTATTCTCGAACTGGCCGGGACGTATTTTTATCAATCAAAATGGGCAAACAAGCAAACTCCTGGATTCAACAGCCGAGGAAATAAATACGGCTGACATTGATTTTGCATCGAAATACGACTTAATTTTGGTACCAACATTTTATGATAATCATGTGGTAGCATATAAAATAATTAACTAAAAAAAAGAACCTTTAAATTTGTTAAACTATGACAAAACCGAAAATTGCAGCAAAAAGTCCAATTCAAGTATCACTCGAGCCGGGAACACACTTCTGGTGTGCCTGCGGACAAAGTAACAACCAACCATTCTGCGATGGTTCGCACAGAGGCACTGAGTTTACTCCTGTGATGTTTAAAATTGAAGAAAAACAAGATACCTGGCTTTGCAGGTGTAAACAAACAGGAAATAAACCGTACTGCGACGGAACCCACAATTCTTTGTAATAAGTAACAGAAATTAGTACCGTTAATCCTCTCTGAAGTAATCTTTAGACGCATTACAAATCGGACACTTGTAGTCATCGGGTAGATCTTCGAACGGAGTGCCGGGAGGAATTCCCATTGTTGGATCTCCTTCCTCCGGATCGTAGCGGAATCCGCAAATTGTACAAGTGAAAGTACTCATATTGTCCGAACCGGAATCTTTCTCAGGTTGCTTCTCACGCTCTTCCTGTATTTCCGCTTTTGGTTCTTCTTCTTTGTCAAGCCGATCTCTTTCAACATATGTAGGTGAATTTTTGGGTGACAGCATTTTGTACTTCTCGCGATAATAAGCATAAGTCAACGGTTCTTCTCCTGAAAGGACATCACTATCCACAACCTCTCCAATAATTAACATATGAGAACCAACATCTACAGTAGTAACAACTTTACAATCAAACCAGGCAACACAGGAATCTGTTACAATCGGGGCCCCGGTTTTTGAAGTTTTGGTTTCTATGTTTCTGAATTTATCGATATCCGTACTCGACATAAAGCCAAATTCACCTATCAACGTGGTATTTACTTCTTTTTTTAAAACCGATAACGAAAATTTTTTACTATTAATAATCTTATCAGTAGAGTTATTTTTTTTATGACTGCTAATAGCAATTTGTGAGGGACTTGAGGTTACCTGAAAAGCAGTATTTCCAATATATCCGTATTTTTTCCCTTCAAGCTCTGTAGCGATTAGATACAATCCATATGACAACCTATGAAAAGCTTTGTATTTCATAATATTTATTTGTTGGTTTATTTTGAAAATTCAATAAATCAATTTGAGTATCTCGCTTAGCGAATATTAACCGGTTCTATAAAACATTTTAGTCGGCCTGTTTATTCACAAAATCGAAAACTTATTCAAATAACGAGATTTTTTTAATTTTATAAAACTAATTCCTGAAATATGGAATTAGTCGGATAATATATATTTTTCTGGGATAAAACACGAAATAATATCTAAAATTATGAAAAAATCAACGATGCTTGTTACGCTTTTTACCTTATGTGCATTATTTACGAATGCACAAAACACAGATTCATTAAAAGAAGAGATTGAGCAACTGCAAAACTCGGATGAAAACATGGATCACCGGATAGATCAGTTGGCAAAAATGATTGATGATGTTCTGTGGTTTAATAAAGTGGGTGATATTGCACATGTTGACAAACTTTATATTTATGGCCCGCCTAAATGGAAAGAAGAAAATCCAACAGCAAAAGGCGCCGGAAATCCGGTAAAATTCTGGACCTACGTTTTTATCCCGTCAGATGTTGATATATCAAAAAAATACCCTTTAATTGTTTTGCCACACGGTGGAGTTCACTCCGATTTTACAACATACTACACCCACATAGTACGCGAGTTGATTAGTGAGGGCTATGTAATTGTAGCTCCCGAATACAGGGGAAGTACGGGTTACGGAAGAGGTCATTACGAAAAAATAGACTACGGTGGACTCGAAACCGAAGATGTATATTACAGCCGAAATTATATGATTGAGAATTACAGTTTCATCGATAAAAACCGGGTAGGAATTATTGGGTGGAGCCATGGTGGTTTAATTACATTGATGAATATCTTTGATCATCCTGATGAATACCAGGTGGCCTTTGCAGGAGTCCCTGTCAGTGATCTGATCGCACGGATGGGGTACCATAACCAAAGTTATCGTGACTTATACGAGGCAGACTATCACATCGGGAAAAGTGCCAATGACAATGTACAGGAATACAGAAGAAGATCACCTGTATGGAACACTCATAAATTTGACGGGACGCCACTATTGATTCACACCAACACCAACGATGATGATGTAAACGTTCTGGAAGTGGAACACCTGATTAAATCGTTAAAAGCTGAAGGAAAACCATTTGAATACAAAATCTTTGAAGATTTACCGGGAGGACATTCATTTGACAGAATGGATACTAAAACCGGAAAAGAAATCCGGTTAAAAATCCATCAGCATCTTGCCAAATACCTAAAACCAGAAAATCCGTTTAAAACATTGGAAGATTTACAAAAGGCCGCATACAAATTTTAATTGAAAAATTTCCAAAAACAAAAATTTCTTTCCAATCAGAGAAAAAAATGAGAAAAAATTCCTATTTTGAGACAGATTTACAAAATTTGCATTTGGAATAGTAGAAAACACCAAAATTTCACCACATGCCCAATCATAAAATAAACCACAATTACAAGATTTTCATTGTTGAAGATAATGAGTTGTATGCACAAGTCTTAAAAAAACAACTGGTTAGCGATCAGTTTCAGGTTAAAGTATTTTATAATGGTAAGGATTGTATTGCAAATTTGGGTGAAAATCCCCACATCATTACCCTCGACTATACTTTGCCCGACATGACCGGACAGGAAGTATTAAAACAAATACAACAAAAACTACCTGACACACACGTCATTGTAATCTCAGCCCAGGAAAATATAACTACAGCGATAGAACTGATGAAAAGCGGGGCTTACGATTACATTATGAAAGCTCCCGACACCCGGGAAAAGCTAAGCAACATCATAAAAAACATCTATAAAAGCGACCAACTGAAGAATGAAAATATTCTTCTAAAGGATGCGGTAAAAGAAAAATACAATTTTAGAAAATTAATAAAGGGGAACAGCCGCGAAATTGATCATGTTTTTGACCTGATGGAAAAAGCCATTCAAACTCAAATATCCATTTCGGTTTCAGGTGAAACCGGCACAGGAAAGGAACTGGTGGCAAAAGGTATTCATTATAACTCAAAAAGAAGCACAAAACCTTTTGTAGCGGTTAATGTTTCGGCTATTCCTGAAACCCTTGTTGAAAGTGAACTTTTTGGACACGAAAAAGGCGCATTTACAGGTGCTGATTTTAGAAAAATAGGAAAATTTGAACAGGCAAATTCAGGAACTTTGTTTCTTGATGAAATCGCCGATCTGGACATTGCCATTCAGGCTAAATTGTTGCGGGTAATTCAGGAACGCGAAGTTACCCGCTTAGGGGGAAGCGAAACCATACCCCTGGATGTCAGAATAATAACTGCTACCCATAAAAATCTTTCAAATCTGGTAGCCGAAGGACAATTCAGACAGGATTTATATTACCGCCTGCTGGGACTGCCCATTGAACTTCCCCCATTAAGAGAACGCGGCAATGATATCATCCTCCTGGCAAAATATTTTGTTGATGAATTTTGCAAGGAAAATGAAATGGAGCCCAAATCGATTTCCGATGAAGCTAAAAAAATGCTACTGACGTACCACTTTCCCGGAAATATAAGGGAATTAAAAGCTGTTATGGAGCTGGCCTGTGTAATGACAAACCGCGATGTTATAAAACCAAGTCACTTAAATATGAATGTAGATGACAGCGTTCAGAATTTGCTCGCCAATGAAAAAACACTTGAAGAATATAACAATGAAATTATAAAACATTTTCTGAACAAATACAATCAAAATGTACGACTGGTAGCATCAAAACTTGGGATTGGAAAATCGACAATTTACAGAATGTTGCAAAAGAAAACATTGGTTACTTAAATAGGGATGTTCATAAGTATCAAAACCTATTGACAATAAATACGATAGGTTTTGTTATTTTTAAGAAAAACCCCGAAAAAGGCCTGAATCGCCAAAAATCGGGGTAATTTTCAAAATCCTTAATTGTGAAAGTACAAAGAATTTATGAAACGCCCCTTGAAATTAATTTTAATTCACCACGTCAGGAATTTTCTCTTTACTGGAAATCATTTTTAACATCTGAAATTGGTAAACTCTATGTCTCCTTACCCTGGGATGATTTAGTCCGGCATTTTAAAATCAAAGAAAATAAGAAAGGACCTTCCCGTTTTTTTAGTCCCGGGGGAATGATTGCATTGATGTTCCTTAAGTCTTATGTGGGGTGTTCAGACCGAAAACTAATTGAGCACTTAAACGGCAATATCCACTTTCAGCTTTTTTGTGACATCTGGCTACAAGGTGAAAGGCTTACCAATTATAAAATTGTCAGCCAGATACGTACTTTTTTGTCATCAAGGTTAGCTATTAGTGAAGCTCAAAAAATATTGGCAAAACATTGGAAACCCTTTATTGAACATCCCAACATTATGCTTACCGATGCAACATGTTACGAAACTTCGATGCGTTACCCAACCAATATAAAACTACTGTGGGAAAGTGTAGACTGGTGTTACGGTCAATTGAAATTAAGCTGTAAGTATTTAAAGATACGAACACCCCGAACCAAATATCTCAAGCAAAAAGAAAGGTATAGTCACTACAGCCGAAAGCGCAGGAAATCGAAAAAGCAGCGTAGAATACTTACCCGGAGCCTGCTGCACTTACTGGGGAAATTATTGTTTTTACTGGAAGAAACCCAGCAGAACTATCTTTATGAATTTACCATGCCAGCCAGATATTATCGCCAAATCAAAATAATTACCACGGTATTATCTCAACAACAAGAAATTTTTGATACAGGTAAAAGTGTACCCGACCGTATAGTCAGCCTTTCAAAAGCTTATATCCGGCCAATTGTACGAGGAAAAGAAGTTAAACCTGTTGAATTTGGAGCCAAGGTAAATATGATACAATTTGGAGGGATTAATTTTATCGAGCACATAAGCTTCAGCGCTTTTCATGAGGGGATAAGGCTTAAGCAATCTGTGCGTTACGGTCGCCAGCTGGTAGGTAAACCAACACACCTTTCGGGCGATGATATTTATGCCACCAATGCCAACCGCACCTGGTGCAGGAAAGAGAATATCATCCATGGGTTTAAACGAAAAGGAAGGGCAGGAAAACATGAACAGCACCGGAAAATACTTCATTCTGTACTTCGTAAAGAAAGAGCCACGCGAATGGAAGGAAGCTTTGGAACAGAAAAAGAACACTACGGCTTAAAGAAAATAAGGGCCATGACCCGGAAAAATGAAGAACTCTGGATTTTCTTTGGTGTACATACAGCAAATGCAGTTAGGATAGCCCGAAAAATGGCGCTCCAAAAACAAGCTGCCTAAAATCAAATCAATTTATTCAAAATCTTTAGGCAAATGGGAAAACTATGCCCAATTCCGGCCTTTTTTCGTCATAAAATCAATCGACACAAAAAAAAGAGATTCTTTTATCAAAATCGGGAAAAAATATCAAGGAGATTTTACCCGATTTTGTCCGAAGACCTTTACTGCTGAAGGTGCCTAAATAAAAAATCCCGGAAGAATTTCCGGGATTTTGCGTTCTATCTGAGTTGTACTTATCCTTCAAAACTATTTACTCCTGATGTTTCCATCGCCCGGTCAACTTTTTTAACCAGACCTTGCAATACTTTTCCTGGCCCAATTTCAGTAAACGAAGCGGCGCCATCTGCAATCATATTCTGAACTGTTTGTGTCCAGCGAACCGGCGCAGTCAACTGAGCAATCAGGTTCTTTTTAACGGTATCCGGGTCTGTCACAGGTTTTGCGTTTACATTCTGATAAACCGGACAAACAGGATTACTAAAAACAGTTGATTCAATTGCCGCTGCCAATTCTTCCCGGGCAGGCTCCATAAGCGGAGAATGAAAAGCTCCTCCAACTACTAATTTCAAAGCTCTTTTCGCACCTTTTTCTGTCAAAATTTCACAAGCTTTATCAATGCCCGTCATTGAGCCGGAAATTACCAACTGCCCCGGACAATTATAATTGGCCGGAACTACAACCTCTTCAATACTTCTGCAAACCTCTTCAACTATCTCATCTTCCAATCCAACAATTGCAGCCATCGTTGAAGGCTCAATTTCACAGGCTTTTTGCATCGCCATCGCACGTTTTGAAACCAGTGTTAAACCATCTTCAAAACTTAATGCACCATTGGCGACCAATGCTGAAAATTCACCCAATGAATGGCCTGCAACCATGTCTGGAGAAAAATCTTTTAATGTTTTTGCCAGTAAAACCGAATGCAAAAATATAGCCGGTTGTGTTACTTTGGTTTGTTTCAGATCGTCAACCGAGCCTTCAAACATAATATTGGTAATATTAAAACCCAGAATTTCATTTGCTTTATCAAACAAAGCTTTTGCTTCTGCCGAATTTTCATACAAATCTTTTCCCATTCCCGGGTACTGTGCTCCCTGACCGGGAAAAACAAATGCTTTCATAATTCTATTTTTAAAATTCGATGCAAATATAAAGCTTTTTCGTTGGCCAGATAAAATTTGACATTTCTACACGAATCTTTCCTTCAAAATTAATCAGGAAAAAAGAAGTCAGCAACGGCTAAAAAATCAAACTCAGAATTACATATTTTAGGATCAATCCCATCAAACTGAAAACAATCAAATCTCTTAATTTGTACTTCAGCATTCCTGCAACCAACGCTATAACAGGCGATGACAACGGGAATAAATTAAAAATAAAAATGGTTAGATTGCCATACTTCCGAATGTGTTTCTCAGCTTTTATGAGGCGTTTTTCGCCTACAAAATTGTGTATAAACTTTAAAC
The DNA here is from genome assembly GCF_009762775.1 of Maribellus comscasis. Classification (GTDB taxonomy): domain Bacteria; phylum Bacteroidota; class Bacteroidia; order Bacteroidales; family Prolixibacteraceae; genus Draconibacterium; species Draconibacterium comscasis. The sequence goes on from NZ_CP046401.1 coordinate 1,193,436, forward strand.
TGAATGAATATCCAATCAGGTAGTCGACTAATTGCGCAACAAAAGCAGTTCCCAAAGCAATTGCTATAAGTTTCGACTCTTCGTAAAACGAAAGATAATAAACAAAAGCCGCTTCAACGGGCATCAGCAGAAAAAACAGGTAACCGGCAAAATGAACTGCTCCAAAAGAAAACATGCTGTCGCTTTTCCCTTCGTAAAATTCCTTCCCCACAGTAAAAGAAACAATAAGAACAGCTAGAATTATTGTAACACAAAAAATAATAATCTTTGAAAGTTTTACTTTCTTTTCGCCTGTATTGGAATTCATTTAGTTTAGCTATACCGGATATTACAAAGGTGATTTATTTTTAATCTTATCCAAAGCTAATTTTTACAATTTGTATTGAAAAAAATAATCGATGAAAAGCACTCCCTGACAGGCTACCAAATCAAACCGAAGGTTAAAATATAATCTCCTACTCTCTTTTAAGCTAAAAAGCTTATTCCAGGATAATGTTTCATTCTACTGTAACTGATTTCGCCAGATTTCGGGGCTGGTCAACATTACATCCACGCAACAGTGCAATGTGGTAGGCGAGCAACTGCAAAGGTAAAACTGCCAGGAGCGGCGCCAAAGCCGGGTGCGATTTTGGAATCTCAATAACATCGTTTGCCATTTCTTTTAATCCTTTGTCTCCCTCGGTTACAATAGCAATTACATTTCCTTTCCGTGCTTTTACCTCTTGAATATTACTTACAATTTTTTCATAATATGCATCGTGAGGGGCAACCACAACTACCGGCAAATTATCGTCTACCAAAGCAATTGGTCCGTGTTTCATTTCGCCGGCTGCATAACCTTCAGCATGGATATATGAAATCTCTTTCAGTTTCAAAGCACCTTCCAAAGCCACAGGGAACAAATATCCGCGTCCCAAATACAATGCATTTACAGCGTCTTTATATTTTTCGGCCACCTGTTTAATCGCTTCATTATTTTCCAGAACCTGCTTTCCTTTTTCCGGAATTTGCGACAACTCTTTCACCAGTTCCTGGTATTCTTCTTCGCCAATATTACCTTTTGCCTTCGCGAGTTTTAAGGCAAACATGGTTAAAACTGTTACCTGCGCAGTAAATGCTTTTGTTGAGGCAACGCCAATTTCAACTCCGGCATGCGTATAAACTCCGGCATCGGTTTCACGTGAAAGCGATGAACCTACCACATTACAAATTCCCAAAACCAGCGCACCTTTTTCTTTTGCCAGATGCAATGCCGCCATTGTATCGGCAGTTTCACCACTCTGACTGATAAAAATAACAGCATCTTTTTCAGTCAAAACAGGCTTTCTGTACCTGAACTCCGAAGCATATTCCACCTCTACCGGAACACGGGCATATTCTTCGAGCATGTATTCTCCAATCAAGGCTGCATGCCACGATGTTCCGCAGCCCACAATAACAATCCGTTCGGCTTCCATAATCCGTGGAAACACGTTTAACAAACCGCCAAGAACGATTTCTGAATATTCAGGTTTTAAGCGGCCACGGAATGTTTCTTCAATGGTTTTGGGTTGTTCATAAATTTCTTTCAGCATAAAATGTTCAAAATCACCTTTATCGAGTTCTCCAATTTCAAGGTCAAGATTGGTTATTTTCATTGAAACCGGGTTATTTTGAATATTTTTCAATGTAAAATTATTCTTGTCAAGTACAGCAACATCTTCATCGTTCAGATAGACAACATGGTTTGTAAATTCGGCAATTGGAGAGGCATCACTGGCAACAAAATATTCGCCATTTCCCAGGCCAACCACCAAAGGACTTCCTTTGCGGGCCACAACAATTTTATCTTTTTCTTCGCTGCATAAAACCGCAATTCCGTAGGCTCCAACCACCTTTGAAAGCGCAAGTTGAACCGCAGTTTCAGCACTGATATCGTCAGCCTGATTGTAGAAAAATTCAATTAAATTGGCCAGCACTTCGGTATCGGTTTCGCTTGAAAACACAAAACCATGTTTAACAAGATCTTCTTTCAGCCGGGCATAGTTTTCAATTATCCCATTGTGAACAACAGAAAACTTCCCATTCATTGATAAATGAGGATGAGCATTTGCATCACTTGGTTCGCCGTGGGTTGCCCATCGGGTATGACCAATGCCAACATTACCTTGCACTTTTTGCGAAAGAACAAATTCCTCTAACTCACCTACTTTACCTTGCTGTTTATAAACATCCAGTGTTCCGTTTAAAATGGCAACCCCTGCTGAATCGTAACCACGGTACTCCAATCGCTTTAATCCATTTATCAAAACAGGAAATGCTTCCTTGTTACCAATATAACCTACAATTCCACACATATTTGATTTATTATCTGGTGATTAATCCTGATTCACGTAAACTCGTTTGCTTATTGTTTTTTTCATCCGGCTTATGAGCTCTTCTCCCAATCTTTCTTTCGTCTCCATATGCACTTTTATAGCCTTTACCGTAACATTCTCTTCAAATTCTCCTCTAACTTGTGTAAAGTCCATTTCCCTGTCGCCATTTTGCCCGTCAACTCCAAAACCGGTCATTTTAGTAAGCGAAAACTCTTTTTGTGCGTCTTCATAGAGCAGCCTGTCAATTCCCAAAACGCTTCCTTTCCATTTTTCAACAATATCAATAACATCCTCGGCTGTAAAATCCTCCGGTTTCCGGCAGTAATACCTTCCCAAAACATCATGCGCCCAGGTCCATTCGTAATTGTAATAATTTTTATGCAGTGCTGTCAGGGCTGAATTAACTTCTTCCAATGAGGTTATGACTTTATCTTCAATAGACTTTAAAAGATTATTCAAAGCTTCATAGGGACAAATAAGACCTGATAAGTCGACCCACAAACCAACTCCCAGCGCTGTGTCTTTTTTCATTGTTTCACGAATCTCATCATTATTTTGATACTCTTTCCCCTGAAGGCGGGTTATCAGTGAGTTACCCAAAAATTTCCAGATGGCCATTTCATACAAATCAATTCCACGATCCAAAGCCTTCTTTTCGATTTTCATTTTTTCGTAGCTGTACTCGCTGGCAAATTCACCCGATGTCTTTCGGATGGCTTTCAATTTTTTCCTTCCATTCATCATTTTCTGAATGGTGTAAGGACTAAGCAAATTAAAATTGATTAAATCAAGCAGGTTTGAATCTTTCCGGTTATCGCGTTTTGGCCACTTTTGCGAATCGCGAATAGTACCTATACTTTTTAGGTTTATAGCAGGCACAAGAATACTCTCATCTTTACTCTCAATAAGATATGAAAATGGGAAATCAGTAGTATCACTGTGTTTATAATGCCGCCCCATCACAAGCGAAAATGCTCCAATTCGCGAAGGCCACAAAACATAAGAGTCGCTGGTTGTTTTGGCGCCTCGCTCCATAATTCCCTGGTGGATAGGCCCCAGCTTATACAAATGATTACTTTGATTGGAACCACTTCCTGCATTTAAAAAAGAATACATTCCGGCAATGAGCAAAGTGGATTTATGATGCGTTACCGTGTACGGCCCGGCAAATATGGAACATGCCTCTCCGTGAAACCCCTGACAGTTGGCAAAAAACAATGAGTTTACCGCTGAATAGTGTTTATCAAGGATACACCCCTGACCGATAAAACATTTTGCAACCAGCGTTGCATCAGTAACGCGGGAGCCGGAACATACAATAAAATCCTCCATTATCACACCTTCACCTATCTCCACCGGTGCTTCAAAATTACTGTTAATGCTGCCATTCTTCAATTTTTTACCGCCGTCAACAACGGTTGCCGGTCCCATTTTCACATTTAAAATAGTATTGCAGTTTATAATTCTCGAATGTGCACCAATCACTCCAACATCATTTTTTACGTAGCCGGAATATTCATCCACCATTTGAACCAGGGCTTCCACCAGCTTAGGACGGTGGCGGTACAAAGCCATCATATAGGCAACATGTGTTGAAAGATGATCATAAATTGGAATTTCGCGACCACCTCCCTCGTTAATTGTCTCAACACGAATTCCGTTTCCAAAGGTAGTTTCACCGTCAACTGCAACCGTGGTTACATTGTGGATAATCACACCTTCTCCAATATTGTAATTAGCAATATAACTCCGCACATTGTGAATAAGTGCATTCTTTCCTACTTCGCAATTGTGCAACCAGGCATTGTAAATTCCGGCCTTAAAAGTTATACCACCTATTAACTCAACTGTTTGACTAAAACTGTTTAACCGGATATGACCTGTTAGCTTGCAGTTCTCAACATTATCGGGAATAAAATCATTTGAAACTCTTACAAGACTCCAGTCAGTGGAAGAACACCCCTGATGCACCAACTGACCTATTTCTTCATCATATAACGAACGGTAAGATTTTTTTTCTGTGAATTTGGACATGTTTATCTTTTTAGAATGCTTCAAATATATTTTAAATCAATCTAAAAACATAATAAAAAAACAATACATCAACTCATACATAATCCAATAAAAACATACAATATTAATATAAATAAATATAAAACAACATATTAAAGAACATAATAACACTACAAATAAAATATACAAATACAAATAAACACTACAATAAACAGAAATTCAAATGTGGTCTACATATTCCTTTAAGCGTTCCTCCCGTTGAAGTTTCAATTTTTTACGAAGCCTGCCTCTGGAGACTTCAACACTTTTGGAATTGATATTTTGCAAACCGGCAATTTCCTTACTTGAAAGACCGAGACGAAGATAAGAACACAACTTTTCTTCTTTTGAGCTTAAATTCGGGTGTTTAAGTTTTAGCCTGTCGATGAAACCAGGGTGCAAATTCTCGAGCTGTTGAACAACCATTTCCCAATCGACTGGTGATATAGAAACACTTTCCAATGTTTTCAACAGAGCGGATGCTTTTTGATGAGCCTGTTGAGAAGTCCCCGAAACAAGTTTTTTTAGCTGTTTCTGAACCAATGCCAAAAGTTCGTTTTTTTGCGAAAGCTGCAACAAAGAGGATATCACTTCACGCTCCTTGTTGTCCAATTTCGATTTCATTCGCCATTTTGCGCGGTTTTCGAATTCTTTTCCTTCTGAAAGTTCCTGAATATGTCCCAACGCTCTCTTCAAACGAGTGATGTCATGTACAGAAGCTCGAATTCCCAAATATCTTCCTTGTTTATTATATACTCCACGCACATTCACCGAACACCAGCAAAGTTGTTTATGGCGGGTCAAAATACGAAACTCCAGTGATTGGTTCATTATTAACTGGTTGAGCGAATCGGAAATAAAATGGTTAAATTTTTCCCTGTCTGGCTCATAAATCAATAAAACACTAATATTTTCGGAAGCAATCACCTGGTTTGCAGTAAAACCTGTTAAGTCCTGGCAAGAAGGAGAACAATACTTTATTTTTCCCGACGGATCGAGCCACAACTCCCAGCCAAAAGTAAAATCGGCCACAAACTGATAAAACTGCCGCTGGTTCTTTTCTTCCTCCAACGCAGCCCGGATTTCCTCCAGCTCCATTTTTATTTCGGAAAGTTGCGTTTCAAAATCCTTTTCCTTCCTAAAACTATCGTCTCTGTTTTTTTGAATTACCATCAAAATACTTTCTGAAATTATTCTCTAAAAATACTACCTGAAGCCAGGAAAAGCAAACAAGAAAATATCTGTTGAAAAAGAAATATAAAAACTACATTTATGTAGGTTCCGCTTAAAATTTCTTACAAAAATGAAAGACTTCCATTCTTTTAATTAAGCTAAACTACTAAAAATCAACAAGTGATCTTTTATGGCACCGGGTTTGCCTGCTTTTTTGCATTCAAAAAATTAAAATATGAAAGTATTGCTACCTGTAAAAGATGATACAACGAGAAGGAACGAGGTTGCAGAGGGATTTCACAACCTCGGACATGTTTGTATTCACGACACTGATTTAAAAACGACGGAATGGATTTCGGCAAAAGAGATTAGCGAAACACCAGGCGGGCTGAACTCAGGGTTGTTGGAAAAAAATATTTTTTCCATCATAAGCATGAACATCACCCCCATGGTTTTGTCGATGTTTAACAGAAATGGCATAAACGTATTTAAAGCCCGGAGTTTTGATGTTGAAAAAAACATCAGGTTGTTTCAGGCAAGTGAACTGAAATCTTTTACAACAGAGGAATCAAGACTTATCTCTTCATCATCGTGTAATAGCAACTCATGCTCAAGCTGTGGTTCTACATGCAATTAAAATAAAAAAGTATGGCACTTGGAAAAGCAATAAAATTTGTAAAACAGATAGGAGTTGATAATGAACTCCGTAAATCATGCTATAAATACAATTCGAAAGAAGAACTTCTAAAAAAGCTCGATTTCAACGAAGGCGAGTTTGAAGATGCCATTAATATGGAACTGGTAAAATGCCAGACATATGAGCAGGCCGAACGTTTTCAGCAACTAAAAATGTGGTTTTTAATCCTTTAAAATTAACAATATGAAATTTAGAAATCTTGAAGCTGTACGAGCAATTGTAAAAGAAGCTACAGGACTTGATATTACTTATGCCTATGATGATTTAGTCTTCCCTGAACATATGGCCTTTTTAATCCAGTTTGACGACAGCAACGATAAAAATTTATTTTGCTTTTTCCATGTCGATTGTAATCCTAATGATAAAAAGGATTTGTACAGCCGAATGACTGAGGTTTCTTCAGAAAATAATTATTCGCTTGTAAACAAGGGAATCTTTAATCTTTCGCAAAAAGGAGAAGATGTCGAAATCAGATTTCGGCGTTAACACCTTTCAAAAAAAGAAATAAAAGAGTTTATCGTGTCTAGGTATTTTTTGATTTCGGACGAATAATCAATCGTAATGATTGATCGTAGGTCATATAATTCCAGAGCCAGTTAATAAAAATAACAAGTCGGTTTTTTACACCTACAATCGACATCAGGTGGACAAACATCCACACCAGCCAGGCGGGAAAACCTGAAAATTTGAATCCGGGCAAATCAACTACTGCGCGGTTTCGCCCTACAGTTGCCATTGAACCTTTGTCGCGATATTGAAACGGAACCAGGTTGTTCCCGTTTTTAATATTTATCAGATTTTTTGCCAACAGAGCTGCCTGCTGGAGCGCAACCTGTGCGACCTGCGGATGCCCTTTGGGATAATCTTTTGTTTCCGTGTATGCGATATCGCCAATTGCAAAAATTTCGGGAAAGTCTTCTAAGCGATTGAATTCATCGACTTTTAAGCGATTACCTGCAACTATATTGTCAGCAGAGATTCCGTCGGGCATTTGGCCTTTCACTCCGGCCGCCCAAATTAAGGTTCGTGTTTGGAAATTCTCCTGATCTTCAAGCTCAATTTCCTTTCCATCGTAACTCTTTACTTTGTGATTTAACTTTACTTTTACTCCCAGACTGGTAAGGTATTCGAGCGCTTTTACACCAGCCTCCCGGCTCATTCCGTGCAAAAGCTGTTCATTGGCTTCTACAAGAGTAATTGTCATTAAATTAAAATCCAAATCGGGGTAATCTTTGGGAAGGACAAATTTTTTCATTTCTGCAAGTGCCCCGCATACTTCAACACCGGTTGGTCCACCTCCAACAACTACTATGCTCAGCAAACGATCAATTTCGTCCGGATCACGAAGTGTTACCGCTGTCTCAAAATTTTCAAGCAGCTTATTTCGTAAAAACAAAGCCTCCGAAGTTGACTTCATAGGAATACCATTCTTTTCAAAACTATCTACGCCAAAAAAGTTGGTTGTAGCACCCGAGGCAATCACCAGGTAATCATACCAAGCTGTCCCCAGGCTGGTTTCAATAATCTTCTCCTGCGGGTTAATTTTTTTTACTTCGGCAACCCGGATAAATACATTCTTTACTTTTTGAAAAACCTTTCGTAAAGGAAAAGAAATTGAACTCGGCTCCAAACCAGATGTAGCCACCTGGTAAAACAGCGGCTGAAACTGATGATAGTTGTTCCTGTCGATTAATACGATTTGAAAATCGTGTTTATATAATTTTCGTGCCAGCCGCAATCCGGCAAATCCGGCACCAATAATCAGAACTCGGGGCTGACTTGTTTCTGGAATATTTACGGGCATTGTTTTTTGCTTTTGTCACCATTTCAACAATACTTTAAATAGATTGTTTTCCTTTAAGTAAGACTACACAATGAATTAATATTTTCTTAAAACCAGAATTTTAAAATAAGCATAACTCAATCTCCAACCGAGTTAAACATTTTGCAAAACCACAAACCCACTTATATGCTTTTTGAAATAAATATTAAAATTTTATTATCAAAATGACAACATCGAAGACAA